>NZ_JBIVZV010000003.1:487929-540599 GCF_044759735.1 Streptomyces sp. NPDC100445
AGGAGCGGCACCTGCCCCCGGGGGGCGTACTGGCGTACGGCGCGACCCGCCGAAGGGCACCGGCAGGCAGTGCACCCACCGGCTGCGCACGGCGGCACCTGCGTGCGGCAGGTGGGGCGGCCGCGGGCGCGTGCCGAACGCAGGACCCGGGGCGTGCGGCGGGAGCCCGCTGGGGTTGCCGACGGGCCGTGCCGCCGGCCGGTGAGCGCGTGACAGGCGGAGCCGGCCGCGGGGACCCCGGACCGGTCGGGTGGTTATCGGCGGCGTAGGTCGGCGACCCGGCCGCGGTCGGGCCCGGCTGGTTGCTCCCCCAGCCCCGCGGAGCGGAGCGGCACGTGGCCTCGCCTGGGCCCCGGCAGGGGAGCGCGCCGCGCCGAGGGCCCCGGATCACCCCCCGGGTTCCCGCTCGCCCCGGTGACGGCGATCTGCACCCCCTGGTCGGCCAGCGCCTGGAGCTCCGTGGCGGCGCGGTCGTCGTGCGGTGGCGGCTCGTCGGTGACCAGGCGGGTGATGAGGTCCGTCGGCACGGTCTGGAACATGGTGTCCGTGCCGAGTTTGGTGTGGTCGGCGAGGACGACGACTTCGGCGGCGGCCTGCACGAGTGCCCGGTCGACGGAGGCCGAGAGCATGTTGGACGTGGACAGCCCGCGCTCGGCGGTGAGCCCGCTCCCGGACAGGAAGGCCCGGGAGACGCGCAGCCCCTGGAGGGACTGTTCGGCGCCGGAGCCGACCAGGGCGTAGTTGGACCCGCGCAGGGTGCCTCCGGTCATCACGACCTCCACCCGGTTGGCGTGGGCGAGGGCTTGCGCCACCAGCAGGGAGTTGGTGACGACGGTCAGTCCGGGCACCCGCGCGAGCCGTCGGGCCAGCTCCTGCGTGGTGGTACCCGCGCCGACCACGATGGCCTCGCCCTCTTCGACGAGGCCCGCGGCGAGGTCGGCGATGGCCGTCTTCTCGGCCGTCGCGAGATGGGATTTCTGCGGAAAGCCGGACTCCCGCGTGAAACCGCCCGGCAGTACCGCACCGCCGTGCCGGCGGTCGAGGAGTCCTTCTGCCTCCAGTGCGCGCACGTCCCGCCGTACGGTCACTTCGGAGGTCTGGACGACGCGGGCGAGTTCACGGAGCGACACCGCACCGTTCGCTCGCACCATTTCGAGGATCAATTGGCGACGTTCAGCAGCGAACACGAAACTGACAGTAACCCCAGCGACCGTCTGGTTTCAGCAGTATGCGCCGAATAACAGAAGTTGTTCGCATGGTGGGGGCGGAAGTGATATAGGGCCTATCCGCCCCGACTATGCCGTTCGCACAGGCCACGACTCTTCGTGACCGGCGGCGCCCCGGTCCGGCGGCCGGTCAGGCCTCGGCGCCCGCCTTGCGCGTGTGCAGCTGCCGCGCGACCTCGGCGATCGACCCGGACAGGGACGGGTACACCGTGAACGCCTTCGCGATCTGCTCGACGGTCAGATTGTTGTCGACGGCGATCGAGATGGGGTGGATGAGTTCCGAGGCGCGCGGCGCCACGACCACGCCGCCGACGACGATGCCCGTGCCCGGCCGGCAGAAGATCTTCACGAAGCCGTCCCGGATGCCCTGCATCTTCGCGCGCGGGTTGCGCAGGAGGGGCAGCTTCACGACCCGGGCGTCGATCTTGCCCGCGTCGACGTCGGCCTGCGTGTAGCCGACGGTGGCGATCTCGGGGTCGGTGAAGACGTTGGAGGACACCGTCTTCAGGTTCAGCGGGGTGACCGCGTCGCCCAGGAAGTGGTACATGGCGATGCGTCCCTGCATGGCGGCGACGGAGGCGAGGGCGAACACCCCCGTCACGTCACCGGCCGCGTAGACGCCGGGAGCGGTCGTCCTGGACACCTTGTCGGTCCAGATGTGCCCGGACTCGCGCAGCTTGACGCCGGCCTCCTCCAGGCCGAGCCCGGCGCTGTTCGGGATGGCGCCGACGGCCATCAGGCAGTGGGAGCCGGTGATGACCCGGCCGTCGGCGAGCGTCACCTCGACCCGGTCGCCGACGCGCTTGGCGGACTGCGCGCGGGAGCGGGCCATGACGTTCATGCCGCGGCGCCGGAAGACATCCTCGAGGACGGCGGCGGCGTCCGGGTCCTCGCCGGGCAGCACCCGGTCCCGGGAGGACACCAGGGTGACCTTGGAGCCGAGGGCCTGGTAGGCGCCCGCGAACTCCGCGCCGGTCACGCCGGAGCCGACCACGATCAGCTCTTCCGGCAGCTCGGTGAGGTCGTAGACCTGCGTCCAGTTCAGGATGCGCTCGCCGTCGGGCTGGGCGTCGGGCAGCTCGCGCGGGTGACCGCCGGTGGCGATCAGGACGGCGTCGGCGGTGAGGGTCTCCTCGGTGCCGTCGGCGGTGCTGACGACGACCTTGCGGGACCCGTCGAGGGACTGCATGCCGTCCAGCCGGCCGCGTCCGCGCATGACCCGGGCGCCGGCCCGGGTGACGGAGGCGGTGATGTCGTGGGACTGGGCGAGCGCGAGGCGCTTCACCCGGCGATTGACCTTGCCGAGGTCGACGCCGACCACCCGGGCCGCCTGCTCCAGCGGCGGGGTGTCGTCGGCGACGATGATGCCCAGCTCCTCGTAGGAGGAGTCGAAGGTGGTCATCACCTCGGCCGTCGCGATTAGGGTCTTCGACGGCACGCAGTCGGTCAGGACCGACGCTCCGCCCAGACCGTCGCAGTCGACGACGGTCACCTCCGCGCCGAGCTGGGCGGCCACCAGGGCCGCCTCGTATCCGCCGGGTCCGCCACCGATGATCACGATCCGAGTCACGTACCCCATTGTCCCGCACGCTTCAAGGTGCGACTGCCCCGGGGCGTCACGGATGTGTTCCCGGGGCGCGGGAGGCGCCCGGTGCGGCTGCCGTACGCTCTGTCCATGGCGCTCTATGCCGCGTACGCCGGCAACCTCGACGCGCGGCTGATGTCCCGCCGCGCCCCGCACTCCCCGCTGCGCGCCACCGGCTGGCTGAACGGCTGGCGGCTGACCTTCGGCGGCGAGCAGCTGGGCTGGGAGGGCGCGCTGGCCACCCTGGTCGAGGACCCGCTGGCGCAGGTCTTCGTCGGCCTGTACGACCTCGCGCCCATGGACGAGGAGTCGCTCGACCGGTGGGAGGGCGTCGGCCTCGGCATCTACCGGCGCACCCGCGTGCGCGCCCACACCCTGGACGGCGAGGAGCCGGCGTGGGCCTACGTCCTGGACGGCTACGAGGGCGGCCTGCCCTCCGCGCGCTACCTCGGCGAGATCGCGGACGCGGCGGAGTCGGCCGGGGCCCCGCACGACTATGTGATGGAACTCCGCAAGCGCCCCTGCTGAGCCGCCCCTTTTCCCCTTTTCCGGGCGTCCTGCCCCTTTCTTCCGTCCTCTCGTGGAAAACGACAAGACAACGAAAGCATTCCCGTGGGGTCTGTCATCTACGCGCGTAGGCGAAGACCGGTTACCCTCGACGGCGTGAACGCATCTCTCCTTCCGGACGCAATCCAGGGCGATCCCTACGCCGCCGCCGACGCCGCCGCCGCGCGCCTGCGCGCGCTGACCGGTGCCGAGACCCACGACGTCGCCCTCGTGATGGGCTCCGGCTGGGCTCCGGCCGTCGACGCGCTGGGCGCACCCGACGCCGAGTTCCAGGTCACCGAGCTGCCCGGCTTCCCGCCGCCGGCCGTCGAGGGGCACGGCGGCAAGGTCCGCTCGTACATCTTCGGTGACAAGCGGGCCCTGGTCTTCCTGGGCCGCACCCACTACTACGAGGGCCGGGGCGTCGCCGCCGTCGCCCACGGGGTGCGCACCGCCGTCGCCGCCGGCTGCAAGACCATCGTCCTGACCAACGGCTGCGGTGGCCTGCGCGAGGGCATGCGCCCCGGCCAGCCGGTGCTGATCAGCGATCACATCAACCTGACGGCGACCTCCCCGATCGTCGGCGCGAACTTCGTCGACCTGACGGACCTCTACTCGCCCCGCCTGCGCGCCCTGTGCAAGGAGATCGACTCCACGCTGGAGGAGGGCGTCTACGCCCAGTTCCCCGGCCCGCACTACGAGACCCCGGCCGAGATCCGCATGGCCCGCGTCATCGGCGCGGACCTGGTCGGCATGTCCACGGTCCTGGAGGCCATCGCCGCCCGCGAGGCCGGCGCCGAGGTGCTCGGCATCTCCCTGGTGACCAACCTCGCCGCGGGCATGACGGGCGAGCCCCTCAACCACGAGGAGGTCCTCCAGGCCGGCCGTGACTCGGCCGCCCGGATGGGCCAGCTGCTGGGCCAGGTACTGGGCAAGCTGTAAGCGCCGTCCGGCTCATCCGCCCACCTCTCAGCCGACCCGGTCGGGTGGGGCGGTGGGCGAACGGCTGTCCGGGGGCGCGGCCCCCGGCGGAGACTAGGAGAGGTTGATCCCAAGGTGCACGACGATCTCATCGCCCGGGCCGAGGCATGGCTCGCCGAGGACCCCGACGCGGAGACCCGCGACGAACTGGCCAAGCTGATCGAGACCGGTGACACGGCGGAACTGTCCGCCCGCTTCAGCGGCACGCTCCAGTTCGGCACCGCCGGCCTGCGGGGCGAGCTGGGCGCCGGTCCGATGCGTATGAACCGCAGCGTCGTCATCCGCGCCGCCGCGGGCCTCGCCGCGTACCTGAAGAAGAACGGCCACTCCGGCGGACTGGTCGTCATCGGCTACGACGCCCGCCACAGGTCCGCCGACTTCGCCCGCGACACCGCCGCCGTGATGACCGGCGCCGGCCTGCGCGCGGCCGTGCTCCCGCGTCCCCTCCCGACGCCCGTGCTGGCGTTCGCCGTACGGCACCTGGGCGCGGTCGCGGGCGTGGAGGTCACCGCCAGCCACAACCCGCCCCGGGACAACGGCTACAAGGTGTACCTCGGCGACGGCTCCCAGATCGTCCCGCCCGCCGACGCGGAGATCGCCGCCGAGATCGACGCGATCGCCTCGCTGCGCGACGTACCGCGTCCGGAGTCCGGCTGGCAGACCCTGGACGACGCCGTCCTGGACGCCTACCTGGCCCGTACGGACGCCGTCCTGGGCGCCGGCTCCCCGCGCACCGCCCGCACCGTCTACACGGCGATGCACGGCGTCGGCAAGGACGTCCTGCTCGCCGCCTTCGCCCGCGCCGGGTTCCCCGAGCCGGTGCTGGTCGCCGAGCAGGCCGACCCGGACCCGGACTTCCCGACCGTCGCGTTCCCCAACCCGGAGGAGCCGGGCGCGATGGACCTGGCGTTCGCCCGGGCCCGCGCCACCGATCCGGACCTGGTCATCGCCAACGACCCGGACGCGGACCGCTGCGCGGTGGCCGTACGGGACGGCGGCGACTGGCGCATGCTGCGCGGCGACGAGGTCGGCGCCCTGCTCGCCGCCCACCTGGTCCGCCGCGGCGCGCGGGGCACATTCGCCGAGTCGATCGTCTCCTCCTCCCTGCTCGGCCGGATCGCCGGGAAGGCGGGGCTGCCGTACGAGGAGACGCTGACCGGCTTCAAGTGGATCGCCCGCGTCGACGGCCTGCGCTACGGCTACGAGGAGGCCCTCGGCTACTGCGTGGACCCCGAGGGCGTGCGCGACAAGGACGGCATCACCGCCGCGCTGCTCATCACCGAGCTGGCGTCCGCGCTCAAGGAGGAGGGCCGCACGCTGCTCGACCTCCTGGACGACCTGGCCGTCGAACACGGCCTGCACGCCACCGACCAGCTGTCGGTCCGGGTGAAGGACCTCTCGCTGATCGCCGACGCGATGCGCCGGCTGCGGGAGCGGCCGCCGGCCGAGCTGGCCGGCCTGCCCGTCACCCGGGCCGAGGACCTCAGCCTCGGCACGGACCGGCTGCCGCCCACCGACGGCCTGCGCTACACCCTCACCGGCGCCCGCGTCATCGTCCGGCCCAGCGGCACGGAACCGAAGCTGAAGTGCTACCTGGAGGTCGTCGTACCGGTCGCGGACCACGCCGGCCTGCCGGCCGCCCGCGCCCGCGCGACCGAGCTGCTGACCGCCGTCCGGCGCGACCTCTCGGCAGCCGCCGGCATCTGACCGCCCCCGGCCCACCCCTGCCCGGGGCGGAGGAGCACGCGCCCCCCAGCGCGCCCTCCCCCCCCGGGCGGACAGCCACCGACACGACCCCGCCCCGCTGTCCCGCACCGCCCGGGCGCAGAGGGCTACGCGCCTCACGGCACGCCCTCCGGCCACGCCCGACGGGACCCGGTCACCGTCCCCCTGCTCCAGAAGGCCCACCCCACCGCCCGGCACCGCCCACCACGGTCGAGCGCGCCCGGACCGGGACAGAGGGCGGTGATCCGCACCGACGGCCCCCTCAAGGGGCTGCGCGAGTCGCGGCACGCCCTCCGGCCACGCCCGACGGGACCCAGTCACCGTCCCCCTGCTCCAGAAGGCCCACCCCACCGCCCGGCACCGCCCACCACGGTCGAGCGGGGCGGACCGGGACAGAGGGCGGTGATCCGCACCGACGGCCCCCTCAAGGGGCTACGCGAGTCGCGGCATGCGCTCCGGCCCCGCCCGACGGGACCCAGTCACCGCCCACCCGGCCGAAAAGCCCCGCCCCACCGCCCACCACGGTCGGACACACCCGAACCCAGGCCGAGAACGGTCATCCGCGCCGACGGCCCCCTCAAGGGGCTACGCGCCTCACGGCATGCACGCCGGCCACGCCCGACGGGACCCAGCCCGCGTCCGCCCCGATGGAAAAGGCCCCCCACCCGGCACGGCCCACCCCACCGCCCGGCACCGCCCACCACGGTCGGACACACCCGGACCGGGACAGAGGGCGGTGATCCGCGCCGACGGCCTCCTCAAGGGGCTGCGCGAGTCGCGGCATGCGCTCGGCCCCGCTGCCGAGAGGGGCCGCCCGCCGTCCGGTTCCGGTGCCACGGTCGAGGGATAAGCCCTGGTCCTACCCTGCGGCCCTCTCGCCGTGCCTCCCGCGACCGGCCTGCCGTCGCAGCAGCGGGGCGGTGGCGCTCAGCCGACCAGCAGCAGGATCGCCAGCAGGACGGCGCCCGCCACCGCCGGTGCGGCCACCTCGTACGCCCAGCGGACCGTGGGCTCGCCCTGGGCCTGGTCGGCCTCCGCGCGCCGCTCCCGGATCTCGTTCAGGTCGTCCATGATCTGGTCGGTCTCCGCCCGGGCGGGCCCGGTCTCGCCGCCGCGCAGGCTGAACCCGCCGAAGCCGAAGCCGCTCGGCGCGAGTCCCCCACCGCCGGAGCCGCCCGGCGTGATGCCGCGCGCCGCGTCCGCCGCCGCCCGGCGCTGGCGGTGGGCCGCCTTCTTGCGGGCCCGCAGGGAGACGGGGACGGCCCACAGCTGGTACTTGGCGCCGGACCTGGTGACGACCTCGTTGGTGAAGCCGGAGCGCAGGCCGGCGACCTCGCCCCAGGGCAGGGTGATGATCCGGAAGGGGTTGCGGACGCGCAGCCGGTCGTCGTTGGCGAAGACCGCCGGGCGGAGCGTGAACGCGATCAGCAGCGGCAGGACCAGGATCATCGCGGCCAGCGCCAGCCAGGGGGTCCGGCCTTGGCCCTTGAACAGCGCGTCGAAGCCCAGCCAGAGCACGACCACGAGCAGCAGCGCACCGCCCGTGAGCGCCAGGGGCGAGCGGTAGACCCGGTCCTTGACGGCGGGTGCCGGCGGCTGTGACGCGGGGGACGGGTGGTCGGGGGTGGTCATGGCCCCGATTCTGCCCGACAGGGCCGCGACGCGGTCACGCGCCCGGCGTCCGGGGCCGTTCCGTGATCCGCGCGGCGGCACGGGAATGCTGCCGAGGGGGCGGGGGTGTACAGCCGCTACGCGCGTAGATATGCTCGTCTGGTGACCATGCCCCGTACTGCATCCACCGCACAGTCGCCCACTGCCGACCGCCCGGGAGGTAGCCCCCTCGCCGACGTCACCGCGTCCGACAGCACGCTGCGCCGCTTCCTGCACGGGCTGCCCGGCGTGGACGCGGTCGGCCTGGAGGCACGCGCCGCGTCGCTCGGCACCCGTTCGATCAAGGCCGCCGCGAAGGCGTACGCCATCGACCTCGCCATCTCGATGGTCGACCTGACGACGCTGGAAGGCGCGGACACCCCGGGCAAGGTCCGGGCGCTCGGCGCGAAGGCGGTCCATCCCGACCCCACGGACCGGACGGCCCCGGCCACGGCCGCGGTCTGCGTCTATCCCGACATGGTGGCCGCCGCCAAGGAGGCCGTCGCCGGTTCCGGCGTGAAGGTCGCCTCGGTGGCCACCGCCTTCCCGGCCGGCCGTGCCGCGCTCGACGTGAAGCTGGCCGACGTGCGGGACGCCGTCGCCGCCGGTGCCGACGAGATCGACATGGTCATCGACCGGGGCGCGTTCCTCGCGGGCCGGTACCTGAAGGTGTACGACGAGATCGTCGCCGTGCGGGAGGTCTGCGGGACGGACGCCCGGCTCAAGGTGATCTTCGAGACCGGCGAGCTGTCGACGTACGACAACATCCGCCGCGCCTCCTGGCTCGGCATGCTCGCGGGCGCGGACTTCATCAAGACCTCCACGGGCAAGGTCGCGGTCAACGCCACGCCGGCCAACACGCTGCTGATGCTGGAGGCCGTACGGGACTTCCGCGCCCAGACCGGGGTCCAGGTCGGTGTGAAGCCGGCCGGCGGCATCCGCACCTCCAAGGACGCCGTCAAGTTCCTCGTCCTCGTCAACGAGACGGCCGGCGCGGACTGGCTGGACAACCACTGGTTCCGCTTCGGCGCCTCCTCCCTCCTGAACGACCTGCTGATGCAGCGGCAGAAGCTGGCCACCGGCCGTTACTCCGGCCCCGACTACGTAACGGTGGACTGATCACCATGACCATCGAGAAGCGGTCTACCGCATTCGAGTACGCACCGGCGCCCGAGTCCCGCTCCGTCGTCGACATCGCCCCCTCCTACGGCCTGTTCATCGACGGCGAGTTCGTCGAGGCGGCCGACGGCAAGGTGTTCAAGACCGTCTCGCCGGCCACTGAGGAGGTGCTGTCCGAGGTCGCCCGGGCGGGTGCCGAGGACGTGGACCGGGCCGTCCGGGCGGCCCGCGCGGCGTTCGAGAAGTGGTCGGCGCTGCCGGGCTCCGAGCGCGCCAAGTACCTGTTCCGCATCGCCCGCATCATCCAGGAGCGCAGCCGCGAGCTGGCCGTCCTGGAGACGCTGGACAACGGCAAGCCGATCAGGGAGACCCGCGACGCGGACCTCCCGCTGGTCGCCGCGCACTTCTTCTACTACGCGGGCTGGGCGGACAAGCTGGAGCACGCCGGGTTCGGTGCCGTGCCGAAGCCGCTGGGCGTGGCCGGCCAGGTCATCCCGTGGAACTTCCCGCTGCTGATGCTGGCGTGGAAGATCGCCCCGGCGCTCGCGACCGGCAACACCGTCGTGCTGAAGCCGGCGGAGACCACCCCGCTCTCCGCGCTGTTCTTCGCGGACATCTGCCGCCAGGCGGGCCTGCCCAAGGGTGTCGTGAACATCCTCCCGGGCTACGGCGACGCGGGCGCCGCGCTCGTCGCGCACCCCGACGTGAACAAGGTCGCCTTCACCGGTTCGACCGCCGTCGGCAAGGAGATCGCGCGGACCGTCGCCGGCACGCGCAAGAAGCTCACCCTCGAACTGGGCGGCAAGGGCGCCAACATCGTCTTCGACGACGCCCCGCTCGACCAGGCCGTCGAGGGCATCGTGACCGGCATCTTCTTCAACCAGGGCCAGGTCTGCTGCGCGGGCTCCCGCCTGCTGGTGCAGGAGTCGGTCCAGGAGGAGCTGCTGGACTCCCTCAAGCGGCGCCTGTCCACGCTCCGCCTCGGCGACCCGCTGGACAAGAACACCGACATCGGCGCGATCAACTCCGCCGAGCAGCTCGCCCGGATCACCGCCCTGACCGAGCGGGGCGAGGCGGAGGGCGCCGAGCGCTGGTCCCCGGCCTGTGAACTGCCGTCCGCCGGTTACTGGTTCGCGCCGACGCTGTTCACGAACGTCACGCAGGCGCACACCATCGCCCGCGACGAGATCTTCGGCCCGGTGCTGTCGGTGCTGACCTTCCGCACGCCCGACGAGGCGGTCGCCAAGGCGAACAACACGCAGTACGGCCTGTCGGCGGGCATCTGGTCCGAGAAGGGCTCCCGCATCCTGGCCGTCGCCGGCAAGCTGCGCGCCGGTGTCGTCTGGTCCAACACGTTCAACAAGTTCGACCCGACCTCGCCGTTCGGCGGTTACAAGGAGTCGGGCTTCGGTCGCGAGGGCGGCCGTCACGGCCTGGAGGCGTACCTCGATGTCTGATCACAACCGTCTGAGCGTCTTCAAGACCTACAAGCTGTACGTCGGCGGGAAGTTCCCGCGTTCCGAGAGCGGCCGGGTGTACGAGGTGACGGACTCGAAGGGCAAGTGGCTGGCCAACGCTCCGCAGTCCTCCCGCAAGGACGCCCGGGACGCGGTCGTGGCCGCGCGCAAGGCGTTCGGCGGCTGGTCCGGCGCGACCGCCTACAACCGGGGCCAGGTCCTGTACCGCGTGGCGGAGATGCTGGAGGGCCGCCGGGGGCAGTTCGTCCGCGAGGTCGCCGACGCGGAGGGCCTGTCGAAGTCCGCGGCCGCCGAGCAGGTGGACGCCGCGGTGGACCGCTGGGTCTGGTACGCCGGCTGGACCGACAAGATCGCCCAGGTGCTCGGCGGCGCCAACCCGGTCGCGGGCCCGTACTTCAACCTCTCCTCGCCCGAGCCGACGGGCGTGGTCGCCGTCCTGGCCCCGCAGGAGTCGTCGTTCCTCGGCCTGGTCTCGGTGCTGGCCCCGGTGATCGCCACCGGCAACACCGCGGTCGTGGTGGCCTCCGAGAAGGCCCCGCTGCCCGCGTTGTCCCTGGCCGAGGTGCTGGCCACCTCCGACGTCCCGGGCGGCGTGGTCAACATCCTGTCCGGCCGTACGGCGGAGATCGCCGCGCCGCTGGCCGCGCACCAGGACGTCAACGCGATCGACCTCGCGGGTGCCGACGCGGAGCTGGCGAGGGAGCTGGAGGTCGCGGCGGCGGACAACCTCAAGCGGGTCCTGCGTCCACAGCCTGTGGACCATTCCCGGACCCCGGGGACCGAGCGGCTGGCGGCCTTCCTGGAGACCAAGACCGTCTGGCACCCGACGGGATCACTGGGCGCGTCCGGTTCGTCGTACTGACGTACCCGGGGTGAGCGGGCCGGACGGGACGCGACGGGGCACCGCCGGCGTCCCGCCCGGCCCGCCCCATTGCCCCGCACGGGCCCCCGGGGCCACCGTCAGTGGCCCAGCACGCCCAGTACCTGGCCCACCACCGGGATGCTGCCGATCGACGGGGCCTGGGCCAGCGGGCCCGTCAGCGCCTTGGACGTGAGGGGCCGGAAGTCGGCGAGCTGGGTGCCCACGCCGTTGTCCAGCGGGTCCACGCCGGTGCCCGCCAGCGGGTTGGGCTTGAGACCGGCGACCGGACCGGTGACGTAGCCGAGGATGCCCGTCGCGGCGTGCGTGCCGGCCTGCGGGTCGACGTTGCCGAGGTCCACGGGCCGGTAGGTGAGGCCCACGGCCGGGATCGAGTCGGCGGAGGCCGTCGCCGCCCCCGCGCCCAGGGCCGCTCCGGCGGTCGCCAGGGCGATCAGGACGCGCTTCGCGGCGGAATGCTGGTGGGAGGTGTGTCGGGCCATCGCTGGTGCCACCTTCTGGTGCGCAGGGTGAGGCTGTCGACACGTAGGGTAGTTGAGGCGCGTCTCACGCTCAAAAGCCGACCCGCGGGGTCGGCAGGGCGCTCCCCATGGGTCAAACTGGTGTTCCGTGAGCCTTCATCTCCCGGTCCCCGCCCAAGTCGTGCTGCTCTGCGGCCCCTCGGGCTCGGGCAAGTCACTCGTCGCCGCCCGTTCCGGGCTCCCCGTCCTGCGCCTGGACGACTTCTACAAGGAGGCCGACGACCCGACGCTGCCGCTGGTGGCCGGGAGTTCCGACATCGACTGGGACCACCCGGACTCCTGGGACGCGGACGCCGCCGTCGAGGCCGTCGTCCGGCTGTGCGCCACGGGGTCGACCCCGGTGCCGGTGTACGACATCGCGCTGAGCGCCCGTACCGGCGAGGAGACGCTGCGCACCGACGGGATGCCGCTGTTCATCGCGGAGGGCGTGTTCGCCGCGGAGATCGTCGACCGCTGCCGGGAACGGGGCGTGCTCGCGGACGCCCTGTGCCTGACCCGGGGCCCGTTCACCACGTTCCGGCGCCGCTTCCTGCGCGATCTGCGGGAGGGCCGCAAGTCGGTGCCGTTCCTGCTGCGCCGCGGCTGGCGCCTGATGCGCGCGGAACGCTCGATCGTCGCCCGCCAGGTGTCCCTGGGCGCGCACCCCTGCGACCGGGACGAGGCGCTGGGCCGGCTCGGGGCAGCGGCGGTGGGCCCGCGGACACGGCAGCGGACGGCGGCGTGAGAGCCGTCCGCCCCTGACACGACGGGAGCGGGACCGGTCGGACCCCCCGGCCACCGGTCCCGCTCCTGTCGCTCCCCCGTGTCCCCCGTGGCCCACCCCCCAGTGGTCCCCGGTTCTCCCCCGCCGGTCCGGTCGCCCTTGCTCAGGCGACCAGTTCGCCGAAGGCGTGCTCCTCGTCACGGCCGAAGCTGAGGACCTCGTCCTCGCGCAGCCGGCGCAGCGACCGCCAGATGCTGGACTTCACCGTGCCGACGCTGATGCCGAGTATCTCCGCGATCTCCGGGTCGGTGCGGCCCTCGTAGTAGCGCAGGACCAGCATGGTGCGCTGGAGTTCGGGCAGCCGGGCCAGCGCCTGCCAGAGGACCGCGCGCAGCTCGGTGCCGCGCATCGCGTCCGTCTCGCCGGGCGTCTCCGGCAGTTCCTCGGTCGGGTACTCGTTGAGCTTGCGGCGCCGCCAGGCGCTGATGTGCAGGTTGGTCATGGTGCGGCGGAGGTATCCGCCGACCGCCGCCTTGTCGCTGATCCGTTCCCACGCCCGGTACGTCGAGAACAGCGCGCTCTGGAGCAGGTCCTCGGCCTCGAAGCGGTCCCCGGTCAGGTGGTAGGCGGTGGCGTACAGGGAGGCGCGGCGCTCCTGGACGTAGGCGGTGAACTCCGCCTCCGACAGCGAGCGACGCTCCCCCGGGTCCTCCCCGTACGCCTCTCCCCCGTGCGTCTCCCCCGTGTGCGCGTCAACCACCGTCATGAGCCCGGTGTGCTGACGCCCCGTGCCGGTGCGGGCGCATCCCCGCCCTCCCCCGAGCTCGCGAGCGCGCTCGAGCAGGGAGGTGCCCGTACCGGCACCGGCCTTCTCCGGTCCCCGGTGCACGTCGTGCAGACGCGTGACCACTGCGCTCGTGCTCATGCCGTGCAGCGTGTTCATCTCGCGCTCCCCGTGGTGGACTTCCGGTGACTCGGTCGTACCGGGCCGGTTGTGGCCGGTGGCCCCTGCCCGTGACCAAAAGACTGCCGGGGGACCTTCATCGCCGTGTCCGTCGACTGTCACAGACCTGTCACAGGGGCCCCTCCCGGTGCGGTGACAGCGTGCGCACAGGTGGTCGCGCCGGGGAGGAAGGGGTGCCGACGGGTGTGGGACACCCCGTCCATGGGCCAGAATGAGCCCGTGCCTTCCCTGTTGCTGATCGAGGACGACGACGCCATCCGTACGGCCCTGGAGCTGTCCCTGACACGCCAGGGTCACCGGGTCGCCACCGCTGCCAGCGGCGAGGACGGTCTGAAGCTGCTGCGTGAGCAGCGCCCGGACCTGATCGTGCTGGACGTGATGCTGCCCGGCATCGACGGGTTCGAGGTGTGCCGCCGCATCCGGCGCACCGACCAGCTGCCGATCATCCTGCTGACCGCGCGCAGCGACGACATCGACGTCGTGGTCGGGCTGGAGTCCGGCGCCGACGACTACGTCGTCAAGCCGGTGCAGGGGCGGGTGCTCGACGCCCGGATCCGGGCCGTGCTGCGCCGCGGGGAGCGCGAGTCCAGCGACTCCGCGTCGTTCGGCAGCCTCGTCATCGACCGGTCTGCGATGACCGTCACCAAGAACGGCGAGGACCTCCAGTTGACCCCGACCGAGCTGCGGCTGCTGCTGGAGCTGAGCCGGCGGCCCGGTCAGGCGCTGTCCCGGCAGCAGTTGCTGCGGCTGGTGTGGGAGCACGACTACCTGGGCGACTCCCGCCTGGTGGACGCGTGTGTGCAGCGGCTGCGGGCCAAGGTCGAGGACGTGCCGTCGTCCCCGACGCTGATCCGCACCGTCCGCGGTGTCGGCTACCGCCTGGACGCCCCTCAGTGACGGGCACGCACGGGGGGCTGCGCGGCTGGGCCGCGGGGCGGCGCGGAGGTCTGTCGCGGCTGAGGCTCACCAGTCTCCGGCTGCGGCTGGTGCTGGTGTTCGGCCTGGTCGCGCTCACCGCCGCGGTGTCCGCGTCGGGGATCGCCTACTGGCTCAACCGGGAGGCCGTCCTGACCCGCGCCCAGGACGCGGTGCTGCGCGACTTCCGGCAGGAGATGCAGAACCGGGCCGGCGCGCTGCCCGAACACCCCACCCAGGACCAGCTCCAGCGGGCGGCCGGGCAGATGGGGGCGAGCAGCCAGCGGTTCAGCGTGCTGCTGGTCGCCGCGGACGCCACCGGCAAGAAGGTGTACGGCACCTCCGGCGGCATCAACGGCTTCGCGCTGGAGGACGTACCGGCCTCGCTGCGCGCGGCCGTGACCAGGCGCCAGCCGGTGACCGACACCAACAAGGAGCCGTACCACCTGTACTGGCAGCGGGTCGTGGACCGCGGCACGCCCTATCTGGTGGCCGGCACGCGCGTCATCGGCGGCGGCACCACCGGCTACATGGCGAAGTCCCTGGAGCCGGAGGCCAAGGACCTCAACTCGCTGGCCTGGTCGCTGGGCATCGCCACCGGACTGGCGCTGATCGGCGCGGCGCTGCTCGCGCAGGCCGCCGCGACGACCGTGCTGAAGCCGGTGCACCGGCTCGGCGTGGCCGCGGGGCGGCTCGGCGAGGGCCGGCTGGACACCCGGCTCCAGGTCTCCGGCACCGACGAACTCGCCGACCTGTCCAGGACGTTCAACCAGGCGGCCGAGGCGCTGGAGAAGCGGGTCGCGGAGATGGCCGCGCGGGACGACGCCTCCCGGCGGTTCGTCGCCGACATGAGCCACGAACTGCGGACCCCGCTGACCGCCATCACCGCCGTCACTGAGGTGCTGGAGGAGGAGCTGGAGTCGGAGGCGGGGGGCATCGACCCGATGGTGGAGCCCGCCGTCCGGCTCGTGGTCAGCGAGACCCGGCGGCTGAACGACCTGGTGGAGAACCTGATGGAGGTCACCCGCTTCGACGCGGGCACCGCCCGGCTGGTCCTGGACGATGTCGACCTCGCCGACCAGATCACCGCCTGCATCGACGCCCGGGCCTGGCTCGACGCGGTCGAACTCGACGCCGAGCGCGGCCTGCACGCCCGCATCGACCCGCGCCGCCTGGACGTCATCCTCGCCAACCTCATCGGCAACGCCCTCAAGCACGGCGGCTCGCCGGTGCGGGTGTCGGTGCGCAAGGCGGACGACGCCGTCGTGATCCAGGTCCGCGACCACGGGCCCGGCATCCCGGAGGACGTCCTGCCGCACGTCTTCGACCGCTTCTACAAGGCGAGTGCCTCCCGGCCGCGCTCCGAGGGCAGCGGCCTGGGCCTGTCCATCGCCCTGGAGAACGCCCAGATCCACGGCGGCGGGATCACCGCCGCCAACTCGCCCGACGGCGGCGCCGTGTTCACGCTGCGGCTGCCGCAGGACCCCGCCGCCCTCGCCGAGGACGACGCCGAGGGCGCCGAGGACACCGCTGCCGGCACCGGCACCGGCCGCACGGGAACGGAGGGGTCATGACGACCGTACGACGCCTGCTGGCGCTGCCCCTCCTGGGCGCGCTCCTGACCGGCTGCGGCATCCGGGCCACAGAGGTGCCGACCGACTTCGGCGCGGCACCGTCCGGGGTGCAGTGCTCGCTGGCCGGCCCCGACCTGTCCACGCAGTCCTCGCACGGGGTGCCGGTGCAGGTCTTCCTGCTGTGCGGGGCGTCCCTGGTCGCCGTCGACCGGACCGTCCGGGTGCCCGACGGCACCCCGGACGCCCGGCGCCGGGTGATGGTGGCCCAGGGACTGCTGGACCAGCTGGCCGCGTCACCGTCGGCGGCGGAGCGCTCCGCCGGCTACACCACCCGGGTGCCGGGCGGTCTCGGCGTCAGCGGGCCCGCCCCGAAGGACCCCGACGAAACGCTCCGGCTGAGCACGCCGCCGTCCCGCCTCACCTCCTACGCCGTCGCCCAGCTGGTGTGCACCCTGTCCGACTCGGCGGCGACGGAGGGCGACGGCTCGGTCGTCCTGGGCGGACCGGACGGGGGCCCACTCCGCCGCTACGAGTGCACGGACGACGTCCGCGACCACCCGGGAGCGACCCGTCCCCCGTCCACCCCGATCACGGACCACTAGGCGGTCCGTGCTCGGGTCGGCGGGGCGGCGGGGCGGCGGTCAGGGCGTGAGGACGACCTTCTCGCAGCGGTCCTTCTTGTTCTTGAACAGGTCGTAGCCGGTCGGTGCCTCGCTCAGGGGCAACCGGTGGGTGATGACCCGGGTGGGGTCGAGCAGGCCCTGCTCGATCTTCTCCAGCAGTGGCTTCATGTACTTGTGGACGTGGCACTGCCCGGTGCGCAGGGTCAGGGACCGGTTCATCCAGGCACCCGCCGGGAACTTGTCGATCAGCCCGCCGTAGACGCCGATGACCGACACCACGCCGCCGCTCCGGCAGGACATGATCGCCTGGCGCAGGGCGTGCGGCCGGTCGGTCTCGGAGCGGACCGCCTGCTTCGCGCGGTCGTAGAGGTGGACGTGGGAGGCGCCGTGCGTGGCCTCCAGGCCGACCGCGTCGATGCACTTGTCGGGACCCCGGCCGCCGGTGAGGTCCAGCAGGGCCGACCGTACGTCGACGTCCTCGAAGTCGATGGTCGTGTAGCCCTCGGCGGCGGCCATGTCCAGCCGGTAGGTCTCCTTGTCGATCGCGATGACCTTCTCCGCGCCCAGCACCCGGGCGCTGTCCATCGCGAACTGGCCGACCGGCCCGGCGCCCCAGACGGCGACGACGTCGCCTTCCTGGATGTCGCACATGTCGGCGCCCATGTACCCGGTCGGCAGGATGTCGGACAGGAACAGCACCTGCTCGTCGGTGAGCTCCGGCCCGATCTTCAGGACGTTGGCGTCGGCGAGCACCACGCGGGCGTACTCGGCCTGACCGCCGGCGAAGCCACCGGTGAGATGGGAGTAGCCGTAGATGCCGGCGGTGGGGTGGCCGAACAACTTCTCCGAGATGCCCGCGTTGGGGTTGGTGTTCTCGCAGCACGAGTACAACTCCGCGCGGCAGGCCGCACAGGAGCCACAGGCGATGGGGAAGGGGACGACGACCCGGTCGCCGACGCGCAGTTTGTCGCTGACGCCGGGGCCGACCTCGACGATCTCCCCCATGAACTCGTGGCCCATGATGTCCCCCTTCTCCATGGTGGGGACGTAGCCGTCGAGCAGGTGGAGGTCGGAGCCGCAGATCGCCGTCGAGGTGATCTTCACGATGGCGTCGCGGCTGTTCAGGATCGACGGGTCGGGGACGTCGAGCACCTCGACGGAGTTGCGTCCGGTCCAGCAGTTCGCCTTCATGCCAGGGCCTCCTTCAGTTCGTCCTCGGTCAGCGGCCGGGCCGGGTGCTGCGGGAACTCGCCGCGGGCCCGCTTGCCGCCGGGCGCGCCCTCGGAGCGGACGACCTCGCCGACCTCCACGATCTGCTTGAAGCGGCGGAGGTCGTCGTCCAGCTGCTGGTGCGGTTCCTCGCCGAAGTAGCGCGCCGCGGCCTTGCCCAGCGCCCCGCCGGGCAGGGCGTAGCGCAGCTTCACCCGGATCTCGGTGCCGCGGCCGCCGGGGGCGGGCACCAGGCGGACCTCGCCGGAGTTGTCGATGTCGGCGCCGTCCACCGACCGCCAGGCGATCACCCGGCCGGGGACGTCCTGCGTGGTCTCGGCGTCCCATTCGACCGTCCTGCCGAACGGCGCGCTCGCCCGCCAGTGACTGGTGCCCGGGCCGGTGACGCGCACCTCCTCCAGGTGCGCCATGAAGTCCGGCAGTCGCTCCAGGTCGCTCCAGAGGCGGTAGACCTCCTCCGGGGTCTCCACGACGGTGGTGGACGCGGTCAGTTCCATGGGGGACCTTCCGGAGGTGCGGGTGACGGCCGCGTAGACGTCCGTGGCGGCGATGGCGGTGACCGCGGCGGTCGCGGCGACGGTACGGCCGAGGCCGCGGCCGTCGTGGTTCCTCAGGGCCCGGGCCAGCATCCCCAGGTCCATCAGGTCACCACCGACGCGGCTCCAGAGCCAGGCGGGGTGCGGCCGTCCCAGCAGCCCGGCCGCCGCCCCCAGCTCGCGCACGCCGACGGCCGTCGTGGCCAGGCGCTGCCGGGAGCTGTCGCCGACGCCCAGGACCCGGGCGAAGCCCGCCGGGGCGACGACCTGGGGCACGCCGAGGAGCACGCTGGCCCAGCCGAGGCCGCGGACGAGCGGATCGTGCCGGAGGCGGGAGGTGGAATCGGTGTCTGTCTTCATGGGTGCTCCTCACATGAGGTGAAGTGCGGTGAGGGGAAGGCGGGGGCCGCCGTCCGACCGGGGAGGTCACCCCGCTCCCCCCGGACCGGTCCGGGGGGAGCGGGCGGGGCGGCGGCCCTCTCGTTCCTCAGCTCTTGTGGCCGTTGCCGTGTCCGTCGGGGTGCAGGACCACCTTGGTCCAGCCCTCGTCACGGGCGTCGAAGTGCTCGTAGGCCATGGGAGCCTCGTCCAGGCTGAGCTCGTGGGAGACGACGAAGCTCGGCTTCGCCTTCCCGCCGGCGATCAGATCCCGCAGCGCCCGGTTGTACTTCTTCACCGGCGCCTGCCCCGTCCCCATGTGCTGGCCCTTGAACCACATCATGCCGAAGTCGATCGGCACCTTGCCGTGCGCCTCCAGCTCCCCCTGGGCCTCGGCACCGCCGGGGTCCTCGGGCAGGAACACACCCACCACCCCGATGTCGCCCGTGAACCTGACCGAGTCGATCAGTCCGTTGAGCGTGAGGCTGGCGTCCTCGTGTCCCTGGGGATCATGTGCCTGGTAGCCGACACACTCGCAGCCGTTGTCGGCACCCAGACCGAGGGTGGCCTCCTTGACGACCTCCGACGGATCCTGCTCGGCGGTGTTGATCGGGATGGCCCCGATCTCCTCCGCCTTGCGCAGCCGGTCGGGCTGGTGGTCCGCCACCCAGACGCGGCCGGCGCCCTTGAGGAGCGCGGAGTAGGTCGCCATCAGCCCGACGGGTCCGGCCCCGAAGACGATGGTCTGGTCGCCCGGTTCGACGTGGGCCATCTCGGTGGCGTGGTAGCCGGTGGGGAAGATGTCGGCGAGCATCACGTAGTCGGTCTGCCGTTCGGCGGCGTCCTCGCCCAGCCGCAGCGCGTTGAAGTCGCCGTAGGGCACGCGCAGCAGTTCCGCCTGTCCGCCCTGGTAGGGGCCCATGTCGGCGAACCCGAACGCGGCTCCGGCGAGGGCCGGTTCCGGCTGCATGGTCAGGCAGTAGTTGGTCAGACCCCGCTCGCACTGCTTGCAGAAGCCGCAGGCGATGTTGAAGGGCAGGACCACGTACTCGCCGACCTGGACCTTGCGGACGGCCGAGCCGACCTCCACGACCTGGCCCATGTTCTCGTGTCCCAGGGTGCGGCCGGATTCGAACGAGGTGCGGCCCTCGTACATGTGCAGGTCCGAACCGCAGATGTTGGTGGCGGTGATCTTGACGATGATGTCGCAAGGATGTTCGATCTTCGCGTCCGGCACGTCCTTCACCGTGACCGTCCGCGGACCTTCGTATACCGCTGCCTTCATGATCGCTCCCCTTGGTGCCGCGGCGGCAGGACCGCGGTTCACCGGTGCTGGAGACGGCACTACGAGCCTGACTCCCGGGAGTTCTCACGGCAGGTCCATGACTCCGGCACGCCTCTGCGGGCCGTCCACCCGGCTCGGATGGAACGGTGGTGCCGCCGCCGGTCCACCATGCGGAGCATCGGCGCTCCGGCAGCGTGGGGCCCGGGTATCCGCCGCCCCCGACGCAAAACCGCCGCGTACCGGCGCCCGGTGGTCCGGATTAGTCGTCGGCGCCGTCGTCGTCGTGGAGCACGCGACGACGCTCCTGTTCGCGTTTGGAGTAGGCGGCCGCCCGGATCGCCTCGCCGCTCTCCAGACCCGATCCCAGGGCACCGCCCACCGTGGCGATCGACGCGACGAACCAGGACAGCGTCCAGTACTCCGTGGCGTGCAGCGGGGTGCGTGTCATGGAGGCGAACACCCGGTCGTTGAGGATGAAGAGCGCCCACACCACGTTGACGAGCAGCAGGCCGGCGTAGCAGACGAGTACGCCGATGCCCACGGTCAGGACCGTCGAGGCGTTGTAGAGCGCCGTCCTCTTCCTGGCCTCCGGCGAGACCCGCGCCGACCGGTGCCACAGGTGCGCGTCCACGATCAGCCAGCCGATCATGAGGGCCACCGAGCCCACCATGGCGATCGTGAGGCGCGCCGTGCTCAGGGCCTCGGACAGGCTCCAGAGGGTGGAGTTCACGGTGGCGACGGCCCCCGTGGCGAGCGCGGCGGCCAGGGCTTTCGACAGGCCCGGTACCAGCCGCCACGGCCGGTTGGCGCGGACCATGCCGGCGAGCACCCTGAGGTAACCGCGCGGCCCGCTGACGACGTACCGCAGGTCGGCGGTCTCGTCCTCGTCGACGGGCCCCGGACGGACGGGCGCGAAGCGACCGGCGAAGGGGCCCGGCAGCGACCGGCCGCCCGCCGGGCCCTCGGCGCCGCCCGCCCGGGAACCGGCCAGGTCGAGCACGGCCTCCTCCACGGCCCGGGCGGCCCGCGTCTGAAGGCGCCAGCCACCCAGGGACGGGAGTGACAGCAACGCCATGCCTGCTTCGTGGCTCAGCTCCACGACGAGCTTGTGCCCGTGCGAGTGCAGCGGGAGGTCGGTCAGGGCCACGACGACGTCCCAGTCCTCCTCGCTCGCACGGTCCATGATCCGGCGCACCAGCGTGGGCGGCTCCTCGGTCCCCGAGGTGAAGGGCTCACTGATCACCCGCACGTCGAACCGTCGCCCCCCGCCCGACCGCTCGCCGAGCCGCGTGGCGAGCGGTCGGGCCATGCGCCGCGCGATCTCCGTCGGCGCGTCCGGATCCGCCAGGAGAGCTACGACCGTAACGCCCTCGGACGGCATGACCGGCCCCTTCTCGTCGGCTGTCCCCGTGATCACAGGTGCCCACAGGATGCCTCCGGGGTGATGCCGGCGCCGCGTGACACGCTGTGGCCCGGTGCGGGGCGCGGGCGGGGTCACGGGTGGGATGTTTGCGGCGCGGAACCAAGTGGACCCGGCCCGGCGTCTAGGGGGTCGTGCAGCGTCAAGGCTCCATCGGCGGCAGCGCCGCGATCCGCATCCGTGTGACGGGAGGTGTCCTCCTCGTCGCACACCTCGGCCTCGTCGCCTGGCTGATGCTGCGCCCCCTGGACGTCCCCTGGGTGATGCCCCCCAACCTGCGTCCGCTGGCCGGCATCCGCGCCGACCTCGCGCTGGGCTGGCCGCGGGCCGCGCGACCGCTCGGGGAGGGGCTCGCGCTGCTCGCCCCGCTGGGGGTGCTGCTGCCGATGGCGCACGGCAGGCTGACCGTGTCCCCCTCGGCGTCACTGGTGCGTACGGCCGCGACGGGCACCCTGGTCTCCCTCGGCATCGCGCTGCTCCAGACGGGAGTGCCGGGCCGCGTCGTCGATGTCGACTCGCTGCTGCTGAACACGGCGGGGGTCGCCCTGGCCCACCTGGCCGTCGTACCGGCGGCGCGTGCCGTGCTGCGGCGGCGCGGTGTGCGGGAGCCGGCTGCGGCCGGACCGCCGGTCACCGTCCAGGAGGAGTTCTCTCAGGGGCGTACCCCGACGATTCCCAGGGTCGGGATCGCCCCGTAGAGGGACGCTTCGTCCCCTTGGTCCGCCTACCGTGGAGATCAGTGGGGGACGCCGTCCGGGCGGCCCCGCCCCCCGGTCCGGGAACGGTCCGGCGACCACGGAGGAGTCCTCATGAGCGCCCTTGCCCGCCCCACCCACGGCCGCGTGATCGGCGGAGTGTGCGCCGCGCTGGCCCGGCGCTTCGGCACCTCCGCGACGACGATGCGGGTGATCTTCCTGCTGTCCTGCCTGCTGCCGGGCCCGCAGTTCGTGCTCTACATAGCGCTGTGGGTCCTGCTGCCCGCGGAGAACGGCCCCCGTACCGCCTGGTGAACCGGCGGTGCGGAGGCGGGGGCGAGCACACCACGGGGGCGCTCCCGGACCCGCCGGAGCGCCCCGCCCGCGTCGTGCGGAGGCCGGCCTCAGCCGAGCGGGATGCCGTTGACCGGCACGCCGTGCGTGGGCAGGCCCTTGAGCGGCAGCCCGCCGAGCAGACCGCTGACCGGCCCGGCCGGACCCTTGGCGAGGACGCTGCCGACGACCGGCTGGGCCGCGGCCACGCCCTTGCCGGCGGCCGGGACCCCGGCGGCGACACCGGCCTTGGCCAGCGGCTTGAGCAGCTTCACCGCGCCGCTGTCGGGGAGGGCGTCGACGAGCTGCTCCGGCGGCAGGGCCGTGGTGACGGTCTTCAGGGTCTGGCCGGCGTCCGGGGTGGCCGGGGCCGCGTTGGCCGTGCCCGCGCCCACGGCGGCGACGGCGGCACCGAGGGCGGCGACGCCCAGGGTCTTGGCAGCAGACTGCTTCATGGTGATGGCGTCCTTGAATGCGGAGACGGGGATCACGAACGATCCGAGCGGTCCCCGACCTAAACACGCCGGCGAATGCACCGCAAACACCGAAATGCGGGCACTTCCTCGAGACGTGTCCGCATTCCGGGTCGGCGAACCGGCCGCGCCTACCCCGGCATACCGGTGGAACCGCTGGTCGACGCGGTCTGCTGGAACAGCCATTCGGATTTCAGCTCGGCATATCCGGGCTTGACGACGTCATTGATCATCGCGAGTCGTTCATCGAAAGGGATGAACGCTGATTTCATCGCATTGACGGAGAACCACTGGAGGTCGTCCAGCGTGTAACCGAACGCCTCGACGAGGTGCTCGAACTCCCGGCTCATCGTGGTGTGCGACATCAGTCGGTTGTCGGTGTTCACGGTGGCCCGGAAGTGCAGCCGGCGCAGCAGCCCGATCGGGTGCTCGGCGTAGGAGGACGCGGCGCCGGTCTGGAGGTTGGAGCTGGGGCACAGCTCCAACGGGACGCGCTTGTCGCGCACGTAGGAGGCGAGGCGGCCGAGGACGACCGAGCCGTCCTCGCGGACCTCGATGTCGTCGATGATCCGCACCCCGTGCCCGAGCCGGTCGGCGCCGCACCACTGCAACGCCTGCCAGATGGACGGCAGTCCGAACGCCTCACCGGCGTGGATCGTGAAGTGGTTGTTCTCCCGCTTCAGGTACTCGAAGGCGTCCAGGTGCCGGGTGGGCGGGTAACCGGCCTCGGCACCGGCGATGTCGAAGCCGACGACGCCCGAGTCCCGGTGCCGGTTGGCCAGTTCGGCGATCTCCAGGGAGCGGGCCGCGTGCCGCATCGCGGTCAGCAGCGCGCCGACCCGGATCCGCCGGCCGTTCTCCCGGGCAAGCCGCTCCCCCTGCCGGAACCCCTCGTTCACGGCCTCCACGACCTGCTCCAGGGTCAGTCCCCGGTCGAGGTGCTGCTCCGGCGCGTACCGCACCTCGGCGTAGACGACCCCGTCCTCGGCGAGGTCCTCGGCGCACTCGCGGGCGACCCGGACCAGGGCGTCCCGGGTCTGCATGACGCCGACGGTGTGCCGGAAGGTCTCCAGGTACCGTTCCAGCGACCCGGAGTCGGCGGCCTCGTGGAACCAGGTCCCCAGCTTCCCGGGGTCGGTGTCGGGAAGTCCCTCGTAGCCCGTCTCGCGGGCGAGTTCTACGACGGTCCCCGGGCGCAACCCGCCGTCGAGATGGTCGTGCAGGACCACCTTGGGCGCCCGCCGGATCTGGTCCGGCGTCGGAACGTGTACCGGGATGGCCGCCGGGACGGCCCCCGTCGGTGCAGTCTGGCTCGTCATTTCCGCACTCTAACTCCTACGCGCGTAGAGGGAGGGGGGCGCGCGGCAGCCGGTCGCCGTTGCTTTTCCGTCGATACGCAACGGTGACCGCACGTACGGGTTTCGTACACCGCGCCTTCTGACACTGTTCTGTCATGGGACAGCAAGCGATTCCGGCCCGAACGGCCGGGCTGGGAAAGGCGGTCGGCCCGGAGCCGGCGTCGGTGGGCGCGGCGGTGCTGCTGCTGCCCGGCGGGGAGGAGGTGTCCGCCCGCCGGCCGTCCCCCGTCCGAGCGCTGACCCTGGTCCACGCCCTGGGCCGGGCGTTCGCCCGCGCCGGCCGGACGGAGGGCCTGGCCGTCCACCCCGTCCAGTACCGCTACCGGGGGTGGAACGGCAGCGAGGCGCATCTGGCGGCGGACGCCGGCTGGGCCGCCGACGAGGTCGTGCGCCGGTACGGGGACGTGCCGGTCTGCCTGGTCGGCGTGGACATGGGCGGGCGGGCGGCGCTGCGGGCCGGGGGGCACGAGGCCGTCAACTCCGTGGTCGCGCTGGCCCCGTGGCTGCCGGAGGACGACGTCGCCGCGCCCCCCGAGCCGGTGCGGCAACTGGCCGGGCGCCGGGTACTGATCGTGCACGGCACGAACGACGAACGCACCGACCCCGAGCTGTCGTTCCGGTTCGCGGCGCGGGCCAAGAAGGCGAACCGGGAGGTGTGCCGGTTCGAGGTCCACTCCGACGGGCACGGTCTGCACGGCCACCGGTCCGAAGTGGTCAGCCTGGGCGTGGACTTCGTGCTCGGCGCCCTGCTGGGCCGCCGGGTGTCGCGGCCGGTGGAGGACGCGCTGGCCGCGCCGCCGCCGATCGGCCTGCGGATGCCGCTGGCGGCCGGGTTCGGCAGGTCGTTGCGGCGGTGAGCCGGTGCGGGCCGCGGCGCCCGGCAGCGGGCCCCTCGCCGGCCCGGGTCAGGGCAGCAGGCTGCCCCGCCGGGAGAGCAGGAACTTCTTGAAGGCCGCCACGGGCGGGGTGTCCGGTCGGTCAGCCAGCCAGGCCACGCCGATCTCGCGGGCCGCCCGCGGCGCCGTGACCGTCAGTTCCACCACCCCGGGACGCGGGACGGTCGGCGGCGGCAGGAGTGCCACCCCCAGCCCCGCCGCCACCAGTCCCCGCAGCGTCTCCGCCTCCTCGCCCTCGAAGGCGACCCGGGGTGCGAAGCCGGCCTCGCGGCACAGGTCGTCCGTGATCCGCCGCAGGCCGTAGCCGGGCTCCAGGGTGACGAAGGTGTCGTCCGCCGCCTCGGCGAGGCGGACGCGGCGCCGGCCGGCGAGCCGGTGGTCGGCGGGGACGACCAGGCGCAGCTTCTGCTCGTCCAGGCGGCGGGCGACGAGGTCGGGGGCGTCGGGGACGGGCGAGGTGAGGCAGAGGTCCAGCTCACCGGCGCGCAGCCGCTCCAGCATCGCCTCGCCGTAGTTCTGCACCAGGCTGAAGCGGACGCGCGGGTGGTCGGCGCGGAAGGCGTGCAGCAGGCCGGGCACGGTCTCGGCGCCCATGGTGTGCAGGAAGCCGAAGGCGACCTTGCCGGTGGCCGGGTCGGCGTCCGCGCGGATCTCCCCGGCGGCCCGGCCGACCTCCGCGAGGGCCCGCTCGACGGCGGCGAGGAAGGTGCGGCCGGCGGTGGTGAGGGAGACCGTGCGGCCGTGGCGGGCGAACAGGTCGACGCCCAGGTCCTGCTCCAGACGGGCCATCGCCCGGGACAGCGTGGACTGGGGGACGTTCATCTCCCGCGCGGCCCGGGTGACGTGCTCGGTGCGGGCCACGCCGGCGAAGTGGGCGAGGCGGGGCGCCAGCAGCCGTACCGTCTCCGCCATGTCTTCTGTGTCACCGGACGGTGACAGCCGCCCCGGTGACCTCCGCTGATGCGCCATGGGAACGATTATGGCGATTCCATGCATTGGACGCATGAGAGGGGTGGTCCTACGGTCGAGGCATGTCTCCCGCCAGTACCCCGGCGTCCACCGGCGTGGACGCCGCCTCCCCCGTCCCTCCCCCCGCCCCCGCTCCCGCCGCGGCCTCCGGTGCCGACTCCCGGCTGACCCCGGGCGGCCCCGGCTACCGCCGGATGAGCCTCGCCCTGTTCCTCGCCGGGGTCGCGACCTTCGCCCTCCTCTACTCCACCCAGGCCCTGCTGCCGCTGATCTCCGGGGAGTTCGGCGTCGAGGCGAGCGAGGCGAGCTGGACGGTGGCCGCCGCGACCGGTGGCCTGGCCCTGTTCGTGCTGCCCATGAGCGCCCTGTCGGAGCGGTTCGGCCGCCGTACGGTGATGACGGCCTCGTTGGCCGTCGCCGTCACGGTCGGGATGCTGGTGCCCTTCGCGCCCTCGCTCGGTGCGCTCGTCGTGCTGCGGGCGGTGCAGGGTGCCGCGCTCGCCGGGGTCCCGGCCTCCGCGCAGGCGTACCTGGCGGAGGAGGTGCGGCCGAAGGCGCTGGTCACCGCGATCGGTCTGTTCGTGGCGGGCAACAGCGTCGGCGGGATGAGCGGCCGCGTGATCACCGGCTGGGTCGCGCAGGAGTGGGGGTGGCGGGTCTCGGTCGGCGTGATCGGGGCGCTCGCGGTCGGGTGCGCGGTGGCGTTCCGGCTGCTGCTGCCCGCCCCGCGGCACTTCACGGCGGGTTCGCTGCGCCCGCGGGTGCTGCTCGGCACGGTCCGCGGCCACCTCGCCGACCCGCTGCTGCGACGCCTGTACGCGATCGGCGCGCTGTTCATGACGGTGTTCGGCGGCGTGTACACGGTGATCGGATACCGGCTGACGGCCGAGCCGTTCGGGCTGCCGCAGGGCATCGTGGGCTCGATCTTCCTGGTCTACCTGGTGGGCACGGTCTCTGCGTCCACCGCGGGCCGGCTGGTGGGCCGGTTCGGCCGCCGCGGCTCGCTCTACCTGGCGGGCGGCACGACGGCGGCGGGTCTGCTGCTCTCCCTGGCCGCGTCCCTGCCGCTGGTGCTGCTGGGCCTGGTGCTGATCACGGCCGGGTTCTTCGCCGGGCACGCGGTCGCCTCCTCGGCGGTCAGCCGGACGGCCACCCACGGCCGCGCCCAGGCGTCGGCGCTGTACCAGTCCGCCTACTACATCGGCTCCAGCGTCGGCAGCACGGTCGGCGCGGTGGCG
Source organism: Streptomyces sp. NPDC100445 (assembly GCF_044759735.1). Taxonomy (NCBI): domain Bacteria; kingdom Bacillati; phylum Actinomycetota; class Actinomycetes; order Kitasatosporales; family Streptomycetaceae; genus Streptomyces; species Streptomyces sp. NPDC100445. The sequence continues at coordinate 515,231 of NZ_JBIVZV010000003.1, forward strand.
TTCCGCGCGAACGGCTGGTCCGGCACGGTCGGCGTCGGACTCCTCGCGGTCCTCGGCGTCGTCGCGATCACCGTGCTCGGCAGCCGGGCGGCCCGGACGGCGGCCCGCCGGGAGCCGGCCACCCCTCGCTGAGCAGGCGTTTCCCCGACTCGGTGGGCCATTGTCAGTGCGCTGCGGTAGCTTCCAGATGCTGGGGCGCGACGACGCGCGGACAGGACGGCCACAGGGGTGGGTGGACGATGGGCGACAGCACGGCGACGGCGGACCTGGACGTCGCACTGGAGAAGCACCGGACCGAGCTGACCGGGTACTGCTACCGGATGCTCGGTTCCTCCTTCGAGGCCGAGGACGCGGTGCAGGACACCCTGGTGCGGGCCTGGCGCAGCCACGCCAAGTTCGAGGGCCGGTCCTCGCTGCGGTCGTGGCTGTACCGGATCGCGACCAACGTGTGCCTGGACATGCTGGCGGCGGGCAACAGACGGGCGCGTCCCATGGACCTGACCGAGTCGACCCCGCTCGCCCGGGCCGCGCTCACGCCGCGCCCGGACAACACCTGGCTGGAGCCCATGCCGGACGCGCGCGTGCTGCCCACGACGGACGACCCGGCCGAGGCAGCCGTCGCCAAGGAGTCCGTCCGGCTCGCCTTCATGGCCGCCCTCCAGCGGCTGCCTGCCAAGCAGCGGGCGGTGCTGATCCTGCGCGAGGTGCTGGCCTGGCGGGCGAGCGAGGTCGCCGAACTGCTCGACACCACGGTCGCCTCGGTCAACAGCGCCTTGCAGCGGGCCCGGGCCACGCTCGCGGAGCGCGCCGACGCGGGCGCCGAGGGCGCGGTGTCCGACCCGCTGGACGAGGAGCAGCAAAAGCTCCTGGAGCGCTACGTCAAGGCGTTCGAGGGGTACGACATGGCGGCGCTGACGGCACTGCTCCACGAGGACGCCGTCATGACGATGCCGCCGTTCGACCTGTGGCTGCGCGGCACCGCCGACATCACCGGTTTCATGACCACCATCGGCGCCTCCTGTGCCGGTTCCCGACTGCTGCCGGTGCGGGCCAACGGCCTGCCGGGCTTCGCGCACTACAAGCCGGACCCGGAGAGCGGCGGGTTCACCCCGTGGGCGGTGCAGGTGCTGGAGATCTCAGACGGCCGGATCACCGGTTTCCACTGCTTCCTCGACACCGGGCGCTGGTTCCCCCTGTTCGGACTGCCCCTCCACCTGGAAGCGGAGCCCGACGAGGTCCAGCAGGGCGTGTAGCGCGGGGGCGGCGCCCCGCAGCGAGATCCGCCCACCGGCCCGGCGGGCGGCCAGCTCCAGCCGCGCCAGCAGATCGACGGCGGCCAGCCCCGGTGGTCCGAGCCCGCCCACGTCACAGACGACGTGTCCCCCGCCGCCGTCGGCCAGCAGCGCCCGCACGTCGCTACAGAGCCCGCTCACCTCGTCACGGCCGACGGGCCAGGGCAGCACAAGAACGGCTGGGGTCTCGGCATCCACGCCACTTAGACCCACGGACCGGCCGGAACTCATCGCGCGCCGGCACGAGCGGGCGCGCGGCCCCGGACGGCGGGAGTAGCCGGAGATCACATTGACCGGTCGGGCGTTCACCCGTGAGGGTGAGGTTCGTGGTGGGGGTGCTGAGCGGGTTCGCGGTGATCGCGGTCGTCATCGGGGTGGGCTACCTGCTCGGGCGGCGCGGGACGCTCGGCGAGCAGGGCGGCGAGGTGCTGACCAGGTTGGCCTTCACGGTCGCGGGTCCGGCGCTCCTCTTCACCACCCTCGCGCGCGCCGACCTCTCCGCCCTCTTCTCCAGCCGGCTGCTGGTGACGGCCCTCAGCACGGCCGCGGTCAGCGGGGTCTTCGTGGTGATCGGGGTGCTGCGGGGCTGGGAGGTGGGCCGCACGACGATCGGCGCGCTGTGCTCCGGCTACGTCAACTCGGGCAACCTCGGTATCCCCATCGCCGCCTACGTGCTGGGCGACGCGTCCCTGGTGGCGCCGGTGCTGCTCTTCCAGGTCGTCCTGGTGACCCCCGTGGCCCTGACGGTCCTGGACCTGTCCGGAGCCGACGACGCGGGCACGGTGTGGCGGCGCCTGCTGACCCCGCTGCGCAATCCGATAGCCCTCGGCTCCCTGTCCGGGGTGGTGGTGTCGGCGGTGGGCCGGCCGCTCCCCGGGCCGCTGATGAATCCCCTCACCCTGATCGGGCACATGTCCGTCCCGGCGGCCCTGTTGGCGTTCGGCATGTCGCTGCACGGGAGCGCGGCCCCCGGCCGGGGCCGGGACCGGTACCCGGTCCTGCTCTCGGTGGCACTGAAGTCGGTGGGTCAGCCGCTGGTCGCCTGGACACTGGCGACGGCCGTCTTCGGACTGCGCGGCGCGCCCCTGCTGGACGTCGTGGTCACCGCGGCCCTCCCGGCCGCTCAGAACCTCTTCACCTACGCCAGCCGCTACCGCGTGGCCGAGTCCCTGGCCCGCGAGTCGATCCTGCTCTCGACGGTGGTGTCGGTACCGGTGATGGTGGGGGTGGCGACGGTGCTGGGCTGAGAGGCGGGCGGTCGGTCCACGGGGAACTCGCCGGTGTCCACGGTGATCGCGAACGGCTCCGGCAGCGCGATGGGGTCCCCGAGCTTCACCGCGGAGAGCACCCGGTAGACCTCGCCCTTCGGCTCGCCGTACAGCGTCGCGGTCGGACCTCCCGGGGCCCAGCGGTCGATGAGGAGGTGGAGCGGGATGCCGGCGGTGGCGTAGGCGGCGGGCTTGCTGACGCGGTCGTGCCGGGCGTCGGACCTGGAGGTCACCTCCACGACGAGTTCGGCGAGGGCGGCGGGGATGTGGGAGTCGGCTTCCGGACGGTCCTGCACAGGAGTCACCACGAGGTCCGGGATGAGCATCCCCAGACGCGACGGCACGGCGACGGCCAGCGTCCGGTCCCAGTTCTGGTCGGGGTCCTGGCTCACGGTGAGTGCGCTCACGGCGGTCTCCAATCGGGGCGTCACCGATCCCAGCATGCCGAACGGGACCGGCGGAGGTTCACCGGTCCCGTTCACCCGAAGGGGGTCAGACGTCCGTCAGGCGATGCGCTCCAGCACCACCGGCGTCGCCGTGAAGTCGGTGCCGGGCGCCGCGATGTCGTACGAGCCCGTCACCGCCTGGAGCGCGTAGTCGAAGCGCTCGGGAGTGTCCGTGTGGAGGGTGAGGAGCGGCTGGCCCTCGGTCACCGTGTCGCCGGGCTTGGCGTGCAGCTCGACGCCCGCCGCCGCCTGCACCGGGTCCTCCTTGCGGGCACGGCCGGCGCCCAGGCGCCAGGCGGCGATGCCGATGTCGTAGGCGTCGAGGCGGGTCAGCACGCCGGAGGAGGGCGCCTTGATGACGTGCTGCTCCTTGGAGGTGGGCAGCTCGGCGTCCGGGTCGCCGCCCTGGGCCGCGATCATCCGGCGCCACACGTCCATCGCGGAGCCGTCGGCCAGGGCCTTCGCCGGGTCCGCGTCCTTGATGCCGGCGGCGTCGAGCATCTCGCGGGCCAGGGCGACCGTCAGCTCCACGACGTCCGCCGGGCCGCCGCCCGCCAGGACCTCGACCGACTCACGGACCTCCAGGGCGTTGCCCGCGGTGAGGCCGAGGGGGGTGGACATGTCGGTGAGGAGGGCCACCGTCCGCACGCCGTGGTCCGTGCCGAGGCCGACCATCGTGGACGCCAGCTCGCGGGCGTCGGCCAGCGTCTTCATGAAGGCGCCCGTGCCGACCTTCACGTCCAGGACCAGGCTGCCGGTGCCCTCGGCGATCTTCTTCGACATGATCGAGGAGGCGATCAGCGGGATCGCCTCGACCGTGCCGGTCACGTCCCGCAGGGCGTACAGCTTCTTGTCCGCGGGGGCCAGGCCGTCGCCGGCCGCGCAGATCACCGCTCCCGTGGTGTCCAGGACGTGCAGCATCTCCTCGTTGGAGAGCAGGGCGCGCCAGCCGGGGATCGACTCCAGCTTGTCCAGGGTGCCGCCGGTGTGGCCGAGACCGCGGCCCGAGAGCTGGGGCACCGCGGCACCGCAGGCCGCGACCAGCGGGGCCAGCGGCAGGGTGATCTTGTCGCCGACGCCACCCGTGGAGTGCTTGTCCGCCGTCGGGCGGGACAGCGCGGCGAAGTCCATGCGCTCACCGGAGGCGATCATGGCCGCGGTCCAGCGGGCGATCTCGCGGCGGTTCATGCCGTTGATCAGGATCGCCATGGCGAGCGCGGACATCTGCTCGTCGGCGACCTCGCCGCGGGTGTACGCGTCGATGACCCAGTCGATCTGCTCGTCGCTCAGCTCACCGCGGTCCCGCTTGGTGCGGATGACGGAGATGACGTCCATGGCCATGGCTGATGGCTTCCTTCCGGGAGGTGCGAAGTGCACGGCCCCCCTGAGCGGGTCAGGGGGGCCGTACGGGAGTTACTTGGTGAGATGGTCCGGGCCGAAGGCCTGGGGCAGCATCTCGGCGAGCGGGAGGACTCCCGCGGGGGTGTCCAGCAGCAGGTCGGGGCCGCCGAACTCGTAGAGCAGCTGGCGGCAGCGGCCGCACGGGACCAGCAGGGCGCCGGTGCCGTCCACGCAGGTGAAGTGCGTGAGCCGGCCACCGCCGGTGCGCTGGAGCTGGGAGACCAGGCCGCACTCGGCGCACAGGCCGATGCCGTAGGAGGCGTTCTCGACGTTGCAGCCGGTGACCGTGCGGCCGTCGTCGACCAGGGCGGCCACGCCGACCGGGTAGCCGGAGTAGGGGGCGTAGGCGTGGGACATGGCCTCCCGCGCCTCGGCGCGCAGCGCCTCCCAGTCGAAGTCGGCTGCTTCCCGCGTCACTTGCCCTGACCCTTCCGGTACCGCATGCCGTCCGCCTTCGGCATCCGCAGGCGCTGCGCCGACAGCGACAGCACCAGCAGGGTGACGACGTACGGGGTGGCGCCCACGAAGTCGCTGGGGACCTCGTCGGTCAGCAGGTACCAGACGAGGACCAGCGCGGCCATGACGGCACTGATCACGCCCTGCCACAGCGCCTTCTTGTACAGCTTCCACCCGGCGAGCAGCGCCAGCAGGACGACCAGCAGCAGGAGCAGGGCGTGGACGGTGACGCCGCCGTTGCGCAGCTGGAGCGCGTCGGAGTAGCCGAACAGGCCCGCGCCCATCGCGAGACCACCGGGACGCCAGTTGCCGAAGATCATGGCGGCGAGGCCGATGTAGCCGCGGCCCCCGGTCTGGCCCTCCAGGTAGGTGTGCGAGGTGACCAGCGCGAGGAACGCGCCGCCGAGGCCGGCGAGACCGCCGGAGACGGCGACGGCCGCGTACTTGTAGCGGTAGACGTTGACGCCGAGCGACTCCGCGGCGGTCGGGTTCTCGCCGCAGGAGCGCAGCCGCAGTCCGAACGGGGTGTGCCACAGCAGCCACCAGCTGCCGACGAACAGCAGCGCGGCCAGGACCGTCACCACGGACAGGTTGGTGATCAGGCCGCCGAGGATGCCGGCCAGGTCGGAGACCAGGAACCAGTGGTGCTTCTCGACCGACGCGAGGGCGTCCGAGAGTCCGGGGAGGGTGACGTCGGGCAGCGAGTCCGCGGGCGGGGACTGCTTGGGGTTGCCGCCCGCGTCGGCCGCGTGGCCACCGGCGAAGAACAGCTTGGCGAGGTACTGGGTGGCGCCGAGCGCGAGCAGGTTGACGGCGACACCGGAGACGATGTGGTCGACGCCGAAGGTGACGGTGGCGACGGCGTGCACCAGGCCGCCGAGGACACCGAAGCCGATGCCGCACAGCAGGCCCAGCCAGGGGCTGGACTGCCAGCCGATCCAGCCGGCGCCGAAGGTGCCGAGGATCATCATGCCCTCGAGGCCGATGTTGACGACACCGGCCCGCTCGGACCACAGGCCGGCGAGACCGGCGAGGCCGATCGGGACGGCGAGGGCGAGGGCGGCGGCGACCTGTCCGGCGGAGTCGAGCTGGTCGGCGCCGGTGATCACGCGGACCGCGGCGAGGAGCAGCAGCGCACCCGCGACGATCATGAGGGTCATGCCCAGGGGGCGGCCGGAGCGCCGGGGGGCGCCCGCCGTCCTGGGGGCCGCCGGCGGCGGCGCGTCGGTCATCGTGGCAGTCATCGCGCCACCTCCTGCTTCTTCGTCGCGGCGGCCTGGGCGGCCAGTTCGGCGCCCACCTTCTGCTGCTGGCGCTTGAGGCCGTAGCGCCGTACGACCTCGTAGGCGATCACGACGCAGAGGACGATGACGCCCTGGATGACGCCGAGGATCTCCTTGTCGTAGCCCTGGAACTCCAGGTGGTTGGTGGTGCGCTCCAGGAAGCCCCAGAGCAGCGCGCCGAGCGCGATGCCGATCGGGTTGTTGCGGCCGAGCAGCGCGATGGCGATGCCGGTGAAGCCGATGCCGTTGGGGAAGCTGTTGTCGTACTGGTGGCTCTCGTTCAGCAGCGTCGGCATGCCGATCAGACCGGCCACCGCACCAGAGATGATCATGCTGGTGGCGATCATCTTCTTCACCGAGACACCGCTCGCGGAGGCGGCGCTCTCGGACTGGCCCACGGTGCGCAGGTCGAAGCCGAACCGGGTGCGGCCGAGCACGAACCAGTACGCGAGGCCGACGACCACGGCGACGACGATGAAGCCGTCCAGGACGCCGGCGGGACCGGTGTCGAAGTTGAAGAAGTGCGCCGACGACGGCAGCGGCTTGGTGGAGACGAGGGTGCCCGCCTCGTCGAGCTGGCCGAGCTTGCCGGGCTGGAGCAGGTAGCCGATGATCGCGGTGGCGATCGAGTTCAGCATGATGGTCGCGATGACCTCGCTGACCCCGCGGGTCACCTTCAGGACGCCGGCGATGGCCGCCCACAGGGCGCCGGTCGCCATGGCGCAGATGATGATCAGGGGGATGGCGAGCCAGCCGGGCACGGTGAGCGCCCCGCCGAGGACGGCGGCGACGAACGCGGCGAGCCGGTACTGGCCGTCGACACCGATGTTGAACAGGTTCATGCGGAAGCCGATGGCCACCGCGACACCCGCGAGGTAGTAGGTGGTCGCCTTGTTCAGGATGAAGACCTGGCTGTCGCTGGCGAAGCCGTAGGTCATCATGTCGTGGAAGGCGGGACCGGGGTTCTTGCCGGTCGCGGCTATCACCAGGGCGGTGACGACGAGCGCGGCGACGACCGCCAGCAGCGGCGCCGCGATCCCGAGGAGCATCCGCTCCTTGTCGATCCGTGAGGTCAGCTTCTTCATCGCGCGGCGTCCTCTGTGTGCTCCAGGTGCCCGGTGGCCGCACCCGTCATGGCGGAGCCCAGCTCTTCGGGGGTGATCGTGGCGGGGTCGGCGTCGGCGACCAGGCGGCCGCGGTACATCACCCGCAGCGTGTCGGAGAGGCCGATCAGCTCGTCGAGGTCGGCGGAGATCAGCAGCACGGCCAGGCCCTCACGGCGGGCCTCGCGGATGTGGTCCCAGATCGCCGCCTGCGCGCCGACGTCCACACCGCGGGTGGGGTGGGCGGCGATCAGCAGCTTGGGGTGGTGGCTCATCTCGCGGCCGACGATCAGCTTCTGCTGGTTGCCGCCGGACAGCGAGGCCGCCGTGACGTCGATGCCGGGGGTGCGCACGTCATAGGCCTCGACGATGCGCTGGGTGTCGGCGCGGGCCGCCTTGGGGTCGAGCAGTCCGCCGCGCGAGTTGGGCCGCTCGGTGACGTGGCCGAGTATGCGGTTCTCCCACAGCGGTGCTTCCAGGAGCAGGCCGTGGCGGTGGCGGTCCTCGGGGATGTAGCCGATGCCGCCCTCGCGGCGGTCGCGGGTGGGCGACTGCGAGATGTCGGTGCCGTCGAGGGTGATCACGCCGGCGTCGGGCCGGCGCATGCCCATGATGGCCTCGACCAGCTCGGACTGGCCGTTGCCCTCCACACCGGCGATGCCCAGGACCTCCCCCTTGTGGATGGTCAGGGAGATCTCGTCCAGGATGACGCGCTCGACGCCGTCGAGGTCGGTCTGGGTGAGGTGCACGCCGTCCAGCGTCAGCATCGGCACCTCGGTGACCGTGGACTCCTCGGTCTCCGGCGTGGGCAGCTCGCTGCCGACCATCAGCTCGGCGAGCTGCCGGGGAGTGGTGCCCTTCGGCTCGACCGTGCCGACGGTGGTGCCGCGGCGGATGACGGTGATCTCGTCGGCGACGGAGAGCACCTCGCCCAGCTTGTGGGAGATGAAGATGACGGTGAGGCCCTCGGCCTTCAGCTCGCGCAGGTTGGCGAAGAGGGCGTCGACCTCCTGCGGCACCAGGACGGCGGTGGGCTCGTCCAGGATGAGGGTGCGGGCACCGCGGTAGAGGACCTTGAGGATCTCCACGCGCTGGCGGTCGGCGACGCCGAGCTCCTCGACCAGGGCGTCGGGCCGGACGCCGAGCCCGTAGGCGTCGGAGATCTCGGTGATCCTGGCGCGTGCCTTGCCCCCGATGCCGTGCAGCTTCTCCGCGCCGAGGACGACGTTCTCCAGCACGGTGAGGTTGTCGGCGAGCATGAAGTGCTGGTGCACCATGCCGATGCCGCGGGCGATGGCGTCGCCGGGGTTGCTGAGGACGACCTGTTCGCCGGCGACCGTGATGGTGCCCTCGTCCGGCTGCTGCATGCCGTAGAGGATCTTCATCAGGGTGGACTTGCCGGCGCCGTTCTCACCGCACAGGGCGTGGACGGTGCCCGTGCGGACCGTGATGTCGATGTCGCGGTTGGCGACGACGCCGGGGAAACGCTTGGTGATGCCGCGCAGTTCGACGGCAGCGGGAGGGCTGGACGCGTTGATGGCGCACTCTCCTCGGGGAAAGGGGCTGCGGGGAGGGGGCAGGCGTCGGCGACGCTAGCGCGGCAACTCCGTGCTACACGCGTAGAGTTGACACATTGTTATGGCTCGGCCGGGGGCTCCGGGAGGTGCCCCCGCGCCGAGCCTCGAGTCCGGTGGGACCCGTCAGGTCACGGGGTGGTCTTGACCTTGATCGAGCCGTCGACGATCTTCTTCTTCGCGGCGTCCAGCTTGGCCTGGATGTCGCCGATGAAGCCGCCGCTGGTGGCCAGCTTCACGCCGTCCTTGGCCAGCGAGTAGCTGTTGGTGCCGGTCAGCGGCTTGCCGTCGTGGACGGACTTGATGAAGTCGTAGACGCCGACGTCGACGTTCTTGACCATGGAGGTCAGGATCGACTGCTTGTACTTGGCCAGACCCGGGATGTTGTACTGGTCCGAGTCGACGCCGATGGCCCAGGCGCCCTTCTTGCCGCTGACGGCCTCGATCGCGCCGTTGCCGGAGGAGCCGGCCGCCGTGTAGATGACGTCGGCGCCGTTGTCCAGCATGCCCTGCGCGGCCTCCTTGCCCTTGTCGGGGCTGGCGAAGCCGGAGGTGTCCGAGCCGTGCGACAGGTACTGGGTGTCGACCTTGATCTTGGAGTTCGTGTCCTTGACGCCCTGGACGTAGCCCGCCTCGAACTTCTTGATCAGCGGGACGTCGACACCGCCGACGAAGCCGACGTGCTTCGACTTGGTCTTCAGCGCGGCGGCGACACCGGCGAGGTAGGAGCCCTGCTCCTCGGTGAAGTTGATGCTGTCGACGTTCTTGGCGTCCACGACCGAGTCGACGATGCCGAAGCTGGTCTTCGGGTACTTCGCCGCGACCTTGGCCATGGAGGCGGCGTAGGCGTAGCCGACACCCACGACGGGGTTGTAGCCGGCCTCCGCCAGGTCGGACAGGCGCTGCTCGCGGTCGGCCTCGGTGTCCGAGGTCTTGGCGGTCAGCTCCTTGATACCGCCGCCGAACTCCTTCTTCGCCTGGTCGGCACCGCGCGCGGCGGAGTCGTTGAAGGAGCGGTCACCACGGCCGCCGACGTCGAACGCGAGGCCGATCTTGACGCCCTTGCCGTCACCGGAGGACGACGGGCTGTCGTTGTCGGAGGAGGTGCTGCCACAGGCTGTGGCAGTCATTGCGAGTGCTGCGGACGCGATACACGCAGCGGAAAGCTTGGCTACCCGGCGCACGGGAAGGCTCCTTCACCTGACCTGAGCGCCATGTCGGCGCTTGATGTGAGCACCGTGTCGGCGCTCCAGCCGGTACGCCCCTTCGGCGTCGGCTTCGCGGCATCGTAACGCGCGTAGATGTCAGAAAAACACCTCTCGCGAAGCCGTTATCGATTCGAGGCAAACAGTGCCTGAACTCGCGCTCGCGGCCCTGTCACGCCCGTGTCGCGCACCGTGCACGATTGGCTTGTATCCGTGTTGCGCCGGGCCGGGGGACGGCCCCCGGGGGAGCCGACCCACCCGCCGGGGACTCAGCCCCGGGCCGTGCCCATGTCCAGGAAGGCCGCCGCGGTGAACATCTCCACGCCCACCGTGATCGCGTACTCGTCGGCGTCGAAATCGCCCTGGTGCAGGTCACGCACCGTGCGCTCGCCGGGCCGGCGCACCCCGAGGCGGGCCATCGCGCCGGGCACGTGCTCCAGGTACCAGGAGAAGTCCTCGCCGCCGAGACTCTGCTCGGTGCTCTCCACGGCCTTCATGCCGCGCCGGGCGACCATGGCGCGGCGCAGCACCTCGGTGGACTCCCGGTCGTTGACGACGGGCGGCACCCCGCGCACGTAGTTGATCTCTGACTTGGCCCGGTGCAGCGTGGCGACCTCGTCGATGGCCGCGTGCACGATGTCGGGCGCCTGCCGCCACGCCTCCAGGTCCAGGCAGCGCACGGTGCCGGACAGCTCGGCGTGCTGCGGGATCACGTTCGGGGCGTGGCCCGACTCGATACGGCCCCAGGTGAGGGCCAGACCGGCGCGGGTGTCGACCCGGCGGGCGATCAGCGCGGGCACGTCGACGGCGACCCGGGCGGCGGCGGTGACCAGGTCGGTGGTCAGGTGGGGGCGGGCGGTGTGGCCGCCGGAGCCGTCCAGCGCGATCTCCAGCCGGTCGCAGGCGCTGGTGATCGCGCCGTGCCGAAGGCCGATCCGCCCGGCGTCCACCCGGGGGTCGCAGTGCACGGCGAGGATGCGACCCACGTCGGTCAGCGCGCCGTCCTCGATGGCGCTCAGGGCGCCGCCGGGCAGGACCTCCTCGGCGGGCTGGAAGATCAGGCGCACCGGGCGGGGCAGCAGGTCCTTGGCGTGCAGGTCGGCGAGGACGAGGCCGGCGCCGAGGACGACGGTCGTGTGGACGTCGTGGCCGCAGGCGTGCGCCCGGTCGGGCACGGTCGACCGGTAGGCGCAGTCCGCCTTGGTGTCCGGGATGGGCAGGGCGTCGATGTCGGCGCGGAGCGCGAGCAGGGGTACGGCCGGTCGCTCACCGTGTGTGAGCCCGATGTCACAGACGAGTCCGGTTCCGGTGGCGAGGACACGGGGTCGCAGACCGGCCCGCTCCAGCCGCTCCTTGATCGCGGCGGTCGTGCGGAACTCCTGGTTGCCCAGCTCCGGGTGCATGTGCAAGTCGCGCCGGAACGCGACCAGTTCGGCGTGCAGGGACTCGCTCAGCACGCCGGGGAGCACATCGCCCGGGAGGCCGGCCTCGGACTCTGAGGACATCAATTGCTTCACCCTCTGAAGGGTAGGACGCCCGGCCGGTCAACTACCCCTTGTTCAACAAAAGTTCAGCCCGTTAGGGGGATAAAATCTGACCGTCGGGCGCATGGCGGCGGACTCTGTTGGGTAGGACATCTTTTTCCTCCTTCCACGCATACCACGCCTCACGGGTCTCACGCGCGCCATGTCCACAAACCGGACCCCCGGACGGCCCACCGGCCGAGGGGCCGCCGTTCCGGCGCGACGGGGCGAGTCCACGCGCAGTCGCTAGAAGTACTCGACCTTCTGGCCTTCGGGCACCTTGTAGCAACCGGAGACGACAGTCAGGTCGAGCTTGGGCCGCTCTCTCTTCGGCATCTTGGCGATGTGCACGCCGGCCTTCTCCGCGTCGTTGTCGGCGATCAGGACGATGTTCCTGTTCCTGCTGGTGTCCGGCCCGTACTCGACGATCTTCCAGCCGTGCTTCGGCAGTCGTTCCTTGAGCTGTTCCATGGCAGCGTCGAGATCGCTGGGCGACGTGGGGTAGAAGCTCCACGGGTGGAACACCTTGAAGTACGTGTCGCTGTCCTTGCCGGGACACTCCTCCACGCCCGCGCGGCTGTCGGAGGCTTTGCCCTTGACCTCGATCAGGTCGTAGATGCCGCTGGATATCTTCTCCAACGCGTCGGCGGCGTCACTAGAGGTGCTGGTACCGGCGGAAGGGACGTCGTCGGTCTCTTTGTCAGTCATGCCGCATCCGGTGAGGGTGGTGAGTACGAGGGGCAGGGCGACCGCGAAGGTGCTCAGTCTGATCTTCATGTCAGGGTGTCTCTCCTACTTCACACGCGCCCAGTAACCGGGCGGGTCGAAGGTATCGGGCTGCGGCTTCAGCTTCACGTCGTCGCCCCTACCGACGACGACCAGCGCCTGGTTCAACAGGCTCTTGGAGCCGGCGTTCCAGTACCCACCGTGGCCATGCGTGTCCGTCACCATCTGATTCGCGCCGAAGTCCGGGTCGCTCGGGATGACGAAGCCGTCACCGCCATGGCCGTAGCGGCCGATGTCCGGAACCGGGTCCGAGCCACCCTCCTCGTTCCACACGTGCCCCTTGGGAACGTCCAACTCGTCAGCGCCCGACACTTTGACGCCGGGACTGCCGGCGAAGATGATGTCGTCCGCGTTGAGCGTGCCCTTCTGAGCGGCGGCGCCGATCAGGGTCGATCCGTACGAATGGCCGATCAGGGTCCGGTGCGGGGGCGTGTCACCGGTGTGTGACGCTTCGAGTCCGTCCAGGAACTTATTGAAGGCCGGAGCACCGTCATAGGCGTAATGCTCGAACGGTGCGTCCTTGACGACATCGTCCGGTGCGTCGTAGCCGAGCCAGGTGATCGTGGAGACGGCCTTGCCATCGGCCTCGTTGTCGGCCCGGCGCCAGACATCGGCCATCCGGTTGATGTTGCCGCCGATACCGTTCAGGTCCGACGTCGTACCGGGCACGTAGACGGCCTGGTGGTCCGCGGTGTCCGGGTTTCCGTTGGCCACGATCGCGCGGCCGTCGTCATCGGCGCTGAATCCCAGCAGGTAGGCCTCGGGGAGCCCCCGCTCACCGGTCTTGTCGAAGCGCTCCTGGATGCTCTTCATGCCGTTGAGCGCCTTGGTGAGGTGGTCGTAGCGCTCGCCGTACTTGTTGTACCAGTCCATGTATTCGTCGGTGTGCACCTTGGAGGCCCAGCCGTTGGAGGCTATGTAGGTCCACTCGTTCATGGGCTGCTTCGGCAGGGAGTCGAGTTCCAGCTGGTAGCGGGCCCGGGTCTCGTCGAGGACCACACGGTTGGCCTCGTCGCGGACCGTGGAGGGCAGGCCGTCCATGGCCCCCACGGAGTCGGGGTGCAGGGAGATGTAGGCCGACCTCTGCCCGTCGTCCAGCCCCTTCCACCACGCCGCGTTGTCCTTCGGGCTGCCGTCCCTGGGTGGCTGCGGAAGAGAGGCCAGGTACTTCTTGCCGGCGTCGCCCACTGCGTCCTGGTCCGACTTCACATCCGCCCAGTCCCGGTCGGAGACCACCAGATCGTCGTCGGCCTTCAGCGTCCGCAGCTTCGGTGCCCACTTGGCGTCCGCCTCCGTGGCCTCCCGCACCGCGTCGCCGATACGGTTCGCGAATCCGACGGCTTTGCCGAAGTTCGGGTTCGGGTGCATGTTCACGGCCTGGCGTTCGATCGCCGCCGCCGTCGGGTCGGTCGTGCTGGACGACGGCGACACGGTGCCGCCCTCGGGCACCTTCCCGTCGGTCTCCTTGCCGCCGGCGGGAAACGACACCGACCCGTCCGCGCCCACCGTGCAGCCGGCCGCCTGCGCGTCCTCGAGCGCCGCCTCCAGCTTCTTCCTGGCCGCGGCCATGTCGAAGGCGAAACCGTTCAATGCCGTGGCGGCCAGCGCGCACTCGGTCTGGATGTAGTGGAAGTTCTTCCCCAGCTCCTTCAGTTCCCGCAGGGCAGCGTCCGCCGCATCACCCCTGAGCTGGTTACGAATGCTGGCGGAGATCCGGTTCTCGACCTCGTCCTTCGCGGTGCTCGCCATGTCGCTCGTAGCGCGATACCCGTCGGCGGCCTGCTGATACTCCGTGGGCTTGAGGGCCTTCAGCGTCGCGATGTCCATGACCCGCCCGTCACCGGCCCTTCGCCCGGCCGCCGACGGCCTCGGTGTCCTGGTACTTGATCCGCAGCTTGTCCAGCTCTGCCTTGACGTCGCCGTCCGTCTTCGCCAGGTCGTGTCCGGACCGCTCCATCACCCCACCGAGTTCGCCGGCACGGCTCCGCACGTCACCGACGTACTTCTTCCACGACTCGTACAGCTCTTCCTGCGCCGCCGCGGAAAGGCAGCCCGCGGTGTCGCCGAGCCCCGCCTGCCCGTCGTCCAGCTTGCCCAGCGCCTTGCCGATGTCGCCCCGGAGGCCCCGGGTGTCCTCACCGGCCTTCGTCCAGGTCTTCTTGTCCGACTTCAGCTTCCCGGATGCACCGCTGCCACCCGGATCCATCGGCACATGATTCAACTGCGTGTGGGTGGAGCCGCGGGCCGCCGCGTCCGCTTTCAAGTGCTCCCACTCGTCCCAGGCCATACGTCTGGTCCTCCCCGTTTCCCCGTTGCCGGCATCCCCCGCCGGCATCCGCCATGCTCGCCACGGGTGAGGGGGAAAATCAAATCGCTTGGGGGCTACGCCTGTCCCGTGGCCGGGAGGCGGTGGATGTTTCGGGCTGTGCCTGTGACGCCGGAGAGGAAGCCCTGGGCGCGGGGGGAGGCGGTGTCGGTGAGCCAGCTGGGGTCGATGTCGCAGACCGCGACGCGGACGCCGGTGCCGGCCAGGGCCAGCGGGAGGGTGTGGACGACCGTCGACGGGAAGCTGAGGACGGTACGGCCGATCGGGCCGCGCCGGGCGATCAGCTCCAGCGGGAGGTCGGGGCGGACGACCTCCAGGCCGGTCTCGGTGGCCAGCCGGTGCAGTTTGGCGGCGCTCTCGCGGCGGTGGGCGAAGTAGCGGGTGGCGCCGTGGGCCGCGGCCAGGTCGCGGACGGCCGTCAGGTAGCGGTCGCCGTCGACGACGCCGGTCTCCACCAGGGATGTGCCGACCAGGTCCGCGCCCCGGGTGAGCCGGGGCGGGCCGAAGCGGGCGCGGGTCCAGGCGAAGTCGTTGGCGGTGACGGCGACACCGTCCGGGGCCTCGGTCACCGGCATGGAGGAGAACACCTCGACTCGGCGGCGCCCGCCGGGGGTGAGCCGGCGGCGGGCGGAGGACGACACGGGCGCGAAGAGCAGGTCCCGGGCGCCGGGACGGCCGCCCTTGCGGTGCCAGCGGACCAGCCGCTCCCCGCGGGCGAGCTGGGCGACGAACTCCATCGTCGCGGTGCCGTCGTCCACGACCACGAGGTCGCGGGCGCGGGTGATGGTCAGCAGGAGCTGGACGTAGCGGGAGAAGGGGTCGCCCATCACGATCCGCTCGGCGCGGCGCAGCGGGCCGGCGAGGCCGCCGATGGTGTGGAAGGGGGCGGTGGTGCCGCCCCGCGCCTCCTCCCAGCGCACCCGGTACCCCTCGTCCCGGGCCAGGTCGGCCATGCGGCGCAGCTGGCCCCGGGTCATGGGGTCGGTCGGGGACAGGACGACGAGGGTGAGCTGCGCGCCGGCCGGGCCCGGCCGGTCCCGCCCGGCGGCGCCGTGCGGGCCGTGGGCGTGGGCCCACTCCAGTACGTTCAGCAGCTGTACCGGGCTCTCCACGAAGGCGAGCGTCTGGGCGGGGTGGCCGGTGCGACCGGCGCGGGGGCTCATCGTGCGTACGACCGTCCCGTCGTAGGGCAGTAAGGCGGTCAGGGCGGTCAGACCGAGACCGGCTCGCCCGCGGCCGCGGCGATCTCCGCCTCGGCGACGGCGCCGGCGACGCGGCGCAGCTTCTTCATGGGGCCCAGCTCGGAGTCGTAGACCTTCTTGACGCCGTCGCCGAGGGAGGCCTCGATGGTGCGGATGTCGCGGACCAGGCGGGTCAGGCCCTGCGGCTCGACGGAGGCGGCCTGGTCGGAGCCCCACATGGCGCGGTCCAGGGTGATGTGGCGCTCGACGAAGGCGGCGCCGAGGGCGACGGCGGCCAGCGTGGTCTGGAGGCCGGTCTCGTGGCCGGAGTAGCCGATCGGGACGTTCGGGTACTCCTTCTCCAGCGTGTTGATCACGCGGAGGTTCAGCTCCTCGGCCTTGGCCGGGTAGGTGGAGGTGGCGTGGCAGAGAAGGATGTTGTCCGAGCCGAGGACCTCGACCGCGTGGCGGATCTGCCTCGGGGTGGACATGCCGGTGGAGAGGATGACGGTGCGGCCGGTGGCGCGCAGGGCGCGCAGCAGCTCGTCGTCGGTCAGGGAGGCGCTGGCCACCTTGTGGGCGGGGACGTCGAACTTCTCCAGGAAGGCGACGGCCTCGGTGTCCCACGGGGAGGCGAACCAGGCGATCCCCTTCTCCTTGCAGTACTCGTCGATCCGGCGGTACTCGTCCTCGCCGAACTCCACGCGGTGGCGGTAGTCGATGTAGGTCATCCGCCCCCAGGGGGTGTCGCGCTCGATGTCCCACTGGTCGCGCGGGGTGCAGATCTCCGGGGTGCGCTTCTGGAACTTCACGGCGTCGCAGCCGGCCTCGGCGGCCACGTCGATCAGCTTGAGGGCGTTCTCCAGCTCACCGTTGTGGTTGATGCCGATCTCACCGGTGATGTAGACGGGGCGGCCGGGGCCGGCCTCGCGGGAACCGAAGGTGCGCATACGGGAGTTGGTGCTCATCAGGGTGTTCCTTACTTGGGGAGGGAATCGAGAGAGGGGCCGAGGATCCAGCTGGCGATCTCCCGGATCGCGCCGTCACCGCCGGGAACGGTGGTGACCGCGCGTGCGGCGCCGCGTACGACGTCGTGGGCGCTCGCGACCGCCACGGGCCAGCCGACGAGGGCGAAGCACGGGAGGTCGTTGACGTCGTTGCCGACGTAGAGCACGCGCTCCGGCGCGATGCCCTGCTCCTCGCACCACTGCTTCAGCGCGAGGTCCTTGCGGTCGATGCCGTGCAGCACGGGGATGCGCAGCTTGCGTGCGCGGGCGGCGACGACCGGGTTCTGTTCCGTGGACAGGATCAGCATCCGCAGCCCGCTCCTGCGGAGGGCGGCGACGCCGAGGCCGTCGCCGCGGTGCACGGCGACGAACTCCCGTCCGTCGGAGTCGATCAGCACCCGGTCGTCGGTCTGGGTGCCGTCGAAGTCGAGTACGACCGCGTCGATGTCGTCGGCGGTCGGCAGCGCGCCGGGCCGGTCCGCGTCGAACAGCGGGGCGAGGGCGCGGGCGCGGGCCAGGTCGTGCGGGTCGTCGATCTCCAGCACCCGGGCCGGGTCGGTGCGGACCAGCTCGGTGCGGCCGAAGAAGCGGTGCCGGTGCTCGCGGAAACCGGCCACGTCCATCGCGTAGGCGGCGCCGGTCTCCAGCAGGTCCTGGGGGCGGTCCTGGCGGCGGGGGCGGAAGGACTTGTCGTGGTTGACGCCGTGGCCGCCGGCGGCTGCCGCGCCGGCCCCGTCGCCCTCGCCGGCCCCGTCACCGTCGCCGTCGCGCCAGACGAAGCCGTGGAAGGGGGCGACGGTGACCGCGGTGTCGGCGCCGTCCTCGGCGACGGCGGCGGCCACGCCGTCGATGTCCTCACGGACCAGGAAGGGGCTGGTGCACTGCACCAGGAGCACCACGTCGACGGGGGCACCGTGCAGTGCCTCGTGGGTGTCCACGGCGTGCAGGACGGCGGCCTCGGAGGTGGCCGTGTCGCCGGCGATGGCGGCGGGCCGCAGCACCACCTCGGCGCCGGCCTCGCGGGCCGCGGTGGCGATGGCCCGGTCGTCGGTGGAGACGACGACGTCGGTGACCAGCCGGGCCGCCCGGCACTCGCGCACCGCGCGCGCCACCAGCGGGACACCGCCGACGGGGGCGAGGTTCTTCGCGGGGACGCCCTTGGAGCCGCCGCGCGCGGGGATCACCGCGAGCACCCGGCGGACCGGGGTTCCCGGGCCCGCTTCCGAGTGGGACATGGGGTCTACTCCTTGGGAAGAGGTCACAGCTCGCCCATCCGCCGGATCACCGGGGCGACCCGCTGGACGCCGTGCCGGTAGGCGCCGCGCGCCGCCCGGCGCACGATCTGCCGGACGGGTCCGGGCGCCCTGTCGGCGGCGGGCGCGCCGGGCAGCGGGGCGCCGTCGGGGCCGAGGTGGTGGCGGGCGAGGATGCCCGGCAGGTAGCCGGGCGCGGTCTCGGGGGTGTAGTAGGGGTTCAGCGGGGGCAGCCGGCCCGAGCGGTCCAGCAGCTCGGCGATGCGCGCGCGGGCCGCGTCGAACGCGGTGGCGTACGACTCCTCGCCGGCGGCGACGCCCTGCCGGGCCACCCATTCCTCGTCCGGCACCGGCAGGTGCCCGGCGTCGAGCTGGTTCCAGGAGGCGAGGCAGCCGGAGCCGGTGAAGTGGTGGTTGCCGAGCGCCTCGCGCACCCCGAGGTCGGTGAGGACGGCCGTCGGCACCCGGCGGTGCAGGGCCTCCAGAGCGGCCGTGGAGCTGACCGTGACCAGCAGGTCGGTACGGTCCAGCACGTCCCCCATGTGCCCGTACACCAGGCGCAGGTTGGCGGGCAGGTCGATGCCCTGGGCCAGCTTCTGGTACGGCACTTCCTCGATGTGGGTGGTGTGTTCGCCGGGCCGGGAGCGCAGTTTGAGCAGCACCTCGCGGTCCGGGTGCCTGCGGGCGTGCCCGATGAGCCGGTCGAGCAGGTAGGCGCGGTCCCGGCGGTTGTCCGGGACGGACGGCTGAGCGGCGAACACGACGGTGCGGGGCTCGCCCCCGCCGGTGTGCGGGGCGCCGCCGAGGAAGGGCAGCGCGACCTCCGTGATGGCCGAGGCGTCCGCCCCGACCCCCTCGTACACGGCCCGGAACCGCTCCGCGTCGTGGCGGGAGTTGGCGAGGACGAGGTCCGCGCCGTGCCGCAGCAGCAGCCCGTCGGCGAGCTTCTCGTAGACGACACCGACGTACCCGGTGACGACGACGGGCCGCCTCCCGGCGCCCCAGGCGTTCCTCAGCCCGTGCAGTACGGCCTGCACGCCGCCGCCGACCAGGGCGAGGACGAGGACGTCGTACGGCTCGCCCGGGTCCTCGGTCATCGCCCGCAGGAACTCGACGGCGGTGACCTCGCGGAGGGAGTCCGCGGGGACGCCGATCTCGGTCAGCTGGCGGGCGGTCGGGGTGGCGCGCCCTCGCAGGAGGTAGCCGTCGAGCCGGACCTCGGCAGCCGGCGGAGCGAGCCGGCGCGCGGTGAGCGCGCCCCACTTCCACCGGGTGTCGGAGTCCGCGAGAACGGCGACCCGGAGTGACTTCGTTGCACTTGCTGGCACACCGAAGACGCTAGGAAGCCATTTCGAGGTCCCGCCCAACCCGAGTGCAACAAACGGTTAACAGCACATCGCCGAATGGGGAACCGGGCCGCCGTCCGGCACGGAAAAGGCCTGGTTCACAGGTTCGCCATGCGCCGTTCACCGGGTGTCAAGCGGACGGTCAAGACGAATGACGGGCCGCGCCCTAACGTCCCTGACGTGGTCAAGCTCTCCGTCATCGTGCCGTTCTACAACGTGCGGCAATACGCGCCCGACACGCTCAGAAGCCTGAAGGCGAATGCGCGTGAGGACTTCGAATTCATTCTCGTCGACGACTGCTCCCGCGACGGGACACCAGAGATCCTCGCGCACGCGGAGCGCGAGCTGCCGGGCGCGGTCCTGGTCCGGCACGAGCGGAACGGAGGGCTGGCGACCGCGCGCAACACCGGTATCGACCGGGCGCGCGGCGAGTACCTGACATTCCTGGACGGCGACGACTGGCTCGCCGCCGGCTACCTCGACCGGCTGGTCACCGCCATCGAGGAACTGGGGTGCGACTTCCTGCGCACCGACCACGTGCAGTGCACCGGCCGGTCGCGCAGCGTGCACCGGGTGCCGGTGGGCCGGCGGAACACGGTGCTGGACCCGCGCGCGGCGATCCTGCCCGCCGACCGCTCCACGTCGGTGGACTACGCCTTCGCCTGGGCGGGCGTCTACCACCGCCGGCTCGTGGACAAGGGGCTGCTGCACTTCACCGACGGGCTGCGCACCGCCGAGGACCGGCCGTGGATCTGGAAGCTGCACCGGGAGGCGGAGTCGTTCGCCGCGGTCGGCCTGCTCGGCGTGTTCTACCGGCGCGGGGTCGCCTCGTCGCTCACCCAGATCGGTGACGTCCGGCAGCTCGACTTCATCCGCGCCTTCGACCAGGTCGTCGCCGAGACCGCGGCCGACCGGGAGGCCGGCACGCTGCTGCCGAAGGCCGTTCGCACCTACTGCGCGATCATCTCCCATCACCTGGGATCCATCGAGAGGTTCGAGCCCGTGGTGGCCAAGCAACTCAAGTCCCTGAGCGCCGCCGCCCTGCGGCGCATGCCGCAGGACGTGCTCGACGAGGCACTGGACTCCATGGACCTCCAGCGCGCCACCCGGTTGCGCCGGCTGCGCCGCCGCCCCACCCCCGCGGGAGCCGCCGCGTGACCACCCAGATCTTCCAGGCGTCGACGCTGTACGGCACGGCCACGCTCGCCGCCGCCCTCGACTCCGGCTGCTTCCGCCCGGCCGACCGGCGCATACTCCTGGTCTGCAACAACGCGGCCACACCCGAGACCTCCCCCGCCCTGGACGAGATGCCGGGGTTCGAGGTGCTGCGCGACCGGTTCGACGACGTGGTGTCGTACAACGCGGCGATCTTCCCGTTCCACCCGGGCGGCTGGTCCCCCCGCGGGGACGACCTGCCGCTGTGGGAGCGCTACCTGCGCCACGAGTGGCGGCTCGGCACCGACGACGTCGAGCTGGCGGTCGAGTCGATCCAGGTCAACCCGTCGCTGGCGCTCGCGCAGATCTTCACCGGCGCCCCGGTCACCGTCTACGCCGACGGCCTGATGAGCTACGGCCCCACCCGTAACAAGATCGACCCGCTGGTCGGCACCCGGGTGGACCGCGTCCTGCACCTGGACCTGGTGCCGGGCCTGGCGCCGCTGCTGCTCACCGAGTTCGGCGTGCCCGGCGCGATCGTGCCGTCGCCCGCCTTCACCAAGGTCCTCGCCGCCCTGGCCGCCTCCGGCGAGGGGCTGCCGGAGATCGCGGAGCCCGCGCTGCTGCTCGGCCAGTACCTGTCCGCGCTGGACATCCTCACCGCCGAGCAGGAGGAGGACCTGCACGTGCGGATGGTGCGGGGCGTGGCCGCGCTCGGACACCGCAGAGTGGTGTTCAAGCCGCACCCGTCCGCCCCGGCCCGCTTCACCCGCTCGCTGGAGGCGGAGGCGGAGCGGCTGGAGGTGGAGCTGACCGTCCTGGACACTCCGGTGCTCGCGGAGGTGCTGTACCAACGGATGCGTCCCGCGCTGGTCGTCGGCTGCTTCTCCACCGCCCTGCTCACGGCCTCCGCGCTGTACGGCCTGCCCGTCGCCCGACTGGGCACCGAGCTGCTGCTGGAGCGACTGACGCCGTACGAGAACAGCAACCGCGTGCCGGTGACCGTCGTGGACGCGCTGCTGCCCGACCTGACCGACCGGGCGGCCGTCGCCGCGCAGCGCCGGGGCACGGACGTGGCGACGCTGGGCGCGCTGGTGCGCGCGGTGGGCTTCGCGATGCAGCCGAAGATCCTGCCGGGGCTGCGCGCGGAGACGGAGAGCTGGCTGGGCCGGAACCTGGACGAGCGGACGCTGCGCTATTTCAAGCGCAGGCGGCTGACCGCGCTCGCCCTGCCCGGCGGGGTGCCCGCGCAGCTGGCGTTCATTCCGCGCAATGCGACGGTCCGCCGGGTGGCGCGCAAAGCGCGCAGTCTGCGCCGGACCGTACGGCGCTGAATACGACGCTCGATTCCGTCCGCCCGCGAATCGAACGGTAAGGAAAGAAGAAGAACGGGTTGACGGACGGGGGTGGCCGGGTGAACGGTGCCCGCGCGGCGGAAATACCGCTCGACGTGCCACGGAAATTCACATGAATATCCGAGCGAGGCAACGTTTGTTCGGGAAGATACCGAGCATCATGCCTCCTTCGCCCACCACGCTCACCGACGCTCCGCCGGTGCCCGGGACGGCTCCCGCCCCGCCCGTCCCCGGCCGCCGCCAGGACCGCGGCCGCCTGCTCGCCCTGGACGGCCTGCGGCTCGTGGCCGCCCTGATGGTCTGCCTGTACCACTACGCCGGCCGCGGCGGCCCGGTCTCGGCGTCCTGGCACCAGAGCCCGGACCACGTCTTCCCGACCCTGTCCCGGGCGGCGGCCTACGGCTGCCTGGGCGTGCAGTTCTTCTTCGTCATCAGCGGCTTCGTCATCTGCATGAGCAGCTGGGGACGCACCCTCGGCGACTTCTTCCGCTCCCGCGTCTCGCGTCTCTACCCCGCCTACTGGGTCGCCCTCGTCCTGGTCACCGCGGCGGCCTTCGTCCTGCCCGTCGTGGTCCACCCGGTGCGCACGGACGAGTTCCTCGTGAACCTGACGATGCTCCAGCAGCCGATGGGCGTCACCCGCGTCCTCGGCGTGTGCTGGACGCTCTGGGTCGAGGTGCGGTTCTACGCGCTGTTCGCCCTCTTCGTCGTCGTACGCGGCGTCACCTACCGGCGGGTCGTGGTGTTCTGCTGCCTGTGGACGCTGGCGGCGGCGGTCAGCCGGACCTCCGGCAACGCGCTCACGGACCAGTTGCTCGTGCCGGAGTACGCCCCCTTCTTCGTCGGCGGCCTGGCCCTCTACCTGATCCATCGCTTCGGCAGCGACCTGCTGCTGTGGGGCATCGTCGCGGTGTCCTGGCTGCTCGGGCAGAGCACCGCCACCAGTGGCCTGTGGCACCCCGGCGCGCACGGCGGCCTCCACCGGGACCCGCACGTCATCCTGGGCATCGTCACCCTCGCCTTCGCGGCGGTGGCCGCCGTGGCACTGGGCTGGACGCGCTGGGCCTCCTGGCCCTGGCTGGTCACGGCGGGCGCGCTGACCTACCCGTTCTACCTGGTGCACGAGCACCTGGGCTGGTTCGTCATCCGGGTGCTGCACCGGGGACTGGGCCTGCCGCCGTGGCCGACGCTCGCCGTGACCGTGCTCGGCATGCTGCTGCTGGCGTGGCTGATCCACCGGTGGGTGGAGAAACCTTTCGGTCCCCGTCTCAGGAGGGCGTTGAAGAAAGCCGGGGCACCGACGTCCACCCGGGAACCCGCCGCCCCGGCGTCCGGCGGACCTGGCCGCTGACCACGCGTCCGGGACCGCCCGACCCGTCTGGGACCACCGGGGCCCCCGGACCACCGGGATCCCCAGGAGGGTTCGGGACCGCCAGGACCCCT
Source organism: Streptomyces sp. NPDC100445 (assembly GCF_044759735.1). NCBI lineage: Bacteria > Bacillati > Actinomycetota > Actinomycetes > Kitasatosporales > Streptomycetaceae > Streptomyces > Streptomyces sp. NPDC100445. The sequence continues at coordinate 538,634 of NZ_JBIVZV010000003.1, forward strand.
GGGGCCGCCCGGACCCCTGGGGCCGCCCGGACCACGGAACCCCCAGGACGGTCCGGGACGACCGGGTGCGCCGGGACAGTCCGGGGCCACGGGACCGATCGGGACCGCCGTGCTCGTCCGACTCAGAAGGTGTCGGGGGGTGTGTGGCTGCCCCAGACCTGGCGGAGCGCCCCGCACACCTCGCCGACCGTCGCCCGGCCGCGCAGCGCCTCCCGCATCGGGTACAGCACGTTGTCCTCCCCCTCGGCCGCCTTCTTCAGCGCGTCCAGTGCCGAGTCCACCGCCCGCCGGTCCCGCCCGGCCCGCAGCGTGGCCAGCCGTTCGGCCTGCCGCGCCTCGATCGCCGGGTCGACCCGCAGCGGCTCGTACGGCTCCTCCTCGTCCAGCCGGAAGCGGTTGACGCCGACGACGACCCGCTCGCCTGACTCGGTCTCCCGGGCGATGCGGTACGCGTTCCGTTCGATCTCGGCCTTCTGGAAACCCCGCTCGATCGCCGCCTCCGCGCCGCCCATGTCCTCCACCCGCCGCATCAGGTCCAGGGCGGCCTCCTCGATGTCGTCCGTCATCCGCTCGACCGCGTAGGAGCCGGCGAAGGGGTCCACCGTCGCCGTCACGTCCGTCTCGTGGGCGAGCACCTGCTGCGTCCGCAGCGCCAGCCGGGCGCTGCGCTCGGTAGGCAGGGCGAGCGCCTCGTCGTAGGAGTTGGTGTGCAGGGACTGGGTGCCGCCGAGGATCGCGGCCAGGGCCTGGACGGTGACGCGGGCCAGGTTCACCTCCGGCTGCTGGGCCGTCAGCTGCACCCCGGCGGTCTGCGTGTGGAAGCGGAGCATCAGCGACTTCGGGTTCCGGGCGCCGAAGTCGTCCCTCATCACCCGCGCCCAGATCCGCCGCGCCGCGCGGAACTTGGCGACCTCCTCCAGCAGGGTCGTGCGGGCCACGAAGAAGAAGGACAGGCGGGGCGCGAAGCCGTCGACGTCCATACCCGCCGCGATCGCCGTGCGGACGTACTCGATGCCGTCGGCGAGGGTGAAGGCGATCTCCTGGACGGGGCTCGCGCCCGCCTCGGCCATGTGGTAGCCGGAGATCGAGATGGTGTTCCACCTCGGGATCTCGGCGGCGCAGTACCGGAAGATGTCCGCCGTCAGCCTCAGCGAGGGCCGGGGCGGGAAGATGTAGGTGCCCCGCGCGATGTACTCCTTCAGCACGTCGTTCTGCACGGTGCCGGTCAGCCTGTCCGCCGGGACGCCCTGCTCCTCGGCCACCAGCTGGTAGAGGAGCAGCAGCAGCGCGGCGGGCGCGTTGATCGTCATGGACGTCGAGACGCGGTCCAGCGGGATGCCGTCGAACAGTGCCCGCATGTCCTCGACCGAGTCGATGGCGACGCCGACCCGGCCGACCTCGCCGTGCGCGAGGGGCGCGTCGGAGTCGTGGCCCATCTGGGTGGGCAGGTCGAAGGCGACGGAGAGACCGGTGGTGCCGTGGGCGATCAGCCGGCGGTAGCGGGCGTTGGACTCCGCGGCCGTGCCGAAGCCCGCGTACTGGCGCACGGTCCAGGGACGGCCGGTGTACATGGTCGGGTACACGCCGCGGGTGAAGGGATAGGCGCCCGGGACGCCCAGTTTCCCGTCGGGGTCCCAGCCGGTCAGCTCGGCCGGCCCGTAGACCGGCTGGATCGGCAGGCCCGACTCCGACTCACGCGCCATGATGCCTCCGCGGTACGACCACTACCCCTCACCATGCACCGTGGTCCGGCGCCGGTCACGCGGGGAGCGTCGTGGGAGTGGGGCGAGGAGGGGCCGGCGGGGGCCGGGAGGGTGAGGAGGTTGCGGGGCGGGGGGGGGGGGGGGGGGGGGGGGGGGGGCCCCCCCCCCCGCCCCGCGGCGCCCCCCGGGGGGGGGGGGCCCCCCGCCCCCCCGCCCCGCACCCCACACCCAAACCACCAAAAGAAAACAAAGACACGCAAAAA
>NZ_JBIVZV010000003.1:540607-605976 GCF_044759735.1 Streptomyces sp. NPDC100445
TAGGGGGGGGGGGGGGGGGGGGGGGGGGGGGGGGGGGGGGGGGGGGGGGGGGGGGGGTGGGGGGGGGGGGGGGGGGGGGGGGGGGGGCGGGGGGCACGGGCCCCCCCCCGCGCCAGGTGCACGAGCCGTGGGTACGGGGGGAACCCCGGCTCAGTGCGACGGCCGATGACCAGTCGGCTCACTCTCTACTGCGTACGACGGTCCAGAAACGTCACACCTGGCGCCGAAAAATTTTCGACGCCAGGGAAACCGCAGGTCAGGTGGGGTTGCTTCGGTCAGGGCGCGGTGTATGCGGGAGTCGGCGAGGGGGCCGCGGGAGCGTGGACGGAGGGAACGGGGACGGAGACGGCGCCACCGCGGTGACGGCCGCCCTTGCCGCCGGTACCACCGCCGTCGCCCTTCCCATGCCCCCTGCCACCGGCGTGGCCCTTGCCCCCGCCGTGCCCCTCGCCCTCGCCCCCGCCTTTGTCCTTGTCCCCACCCGCGCCCTTGTCCCCGCCGGCGCCCTTGCCCTTGTCCCCGCCGTTGCCGTTGCCGTCGCCGTCGCCGTCGCCCCGGCCGGTGGTCTTCCCGGCGCCCGTGCCGCCGGTACCGGAGCCGGTACCGCCCAGCACGACCTTGCAGTACTTGGTCACGCGGGCCGAGCCGCCCGCCAGGTCGACCAGGGCGCGCCTGCGGCCGGTGTCCAGTACCCGGCCGTCCCGCAGGACCCGGCAGGCCTCGGCGGCGCCGGCCCACCCGGCGCCGTTCGTCGCGGAGGGCGCCCCGGAACCCGGGGTGCCGCTCGGGTCGGTCCCGCCGGCCGGACCGGACGACTCGCCGGAGGCGTCGGTGCGGCGGTCCCCCGGCCTGCCGCCCGGCGTGCCCGTGGCCGAACCCGAACCCGGACCCGTGCCCGTCACGTGGTCCGGTGTGGCCCCGGGAGACGGCGGGGTGAGCGGCTCCTCGGAGGTCTCGTCGGCGGGGACGGACGCGGCGGGGCCGGGCTTCTCGTCCCCGAACGGCGTGGGCAGCACTCCGCTCCCGGCGGCGACGGCGACACCGCCGAGCGTGCCCGCGGCCACCGCCGCGGCGAGCGCCAGGCGCACCGGGCGGCCCCAGCGGGGCCGCCGGGACGGCATTCCGGTACGGGTCCGGGCCCCGATGCGGACCAGGCCGGCGTCGGAACAGGGCACCGCCGCGCGGGAGCCGTCGGCCGCGGGCGAGGTGGCGGCCCGGTCGGCGTCGGCGGCCTCGCGGGCCTTGCGGAACGCGGCCAGGGCGGCCTGTTCGCCGGGCAGCTCACCGGTGCCGGGGGCGGCCTCCGCGGCCAGCCCGGACAGCGCGCCGAGCGCCTGGGAAAGGCGTTCTGCCTGGTCACGGGCGTGAGCATCGACGGCTTCAGGGGTCTCACCGCGCAGTAGGCGGTCCGCCGTCGCACGGTTGAGCCACCTGTACTGCTCGTCGGCCATCACATGTCCTTCTGCGTCCGCGTACGCGTATGCGTCACAGTTGCGGACGTCACCGCGCCACGGTGTGGTTCTCGTTGGGGCGGAAGCGCGTCGAGTCCGCCCGCCGATTCCGGATCGGCGCCGATCAGCTCCGCGAGCCGCTTCAGACCGCGGTGCGCCGCGGTACGGACTGCGCCGGCGCGCTTGCCGAGCGTCTCGGCGGCGGTCTTCGCGTCCAGGCCGACGACCACGCGCAGGACGACCGCCTCGGCCTGGTCCTGCGGGAGCCGGGCGATCAGCGAGAGGGTGCGGTCGGTGGTCAGGGCCTCGATGGCCTCGCCGGCCGTGTCGGACTCGGCGGCCCGGCCGGTCAACTCCGTCTCGTCGCCGCCGATGGCGGGGCGGCGGCCCCGCATGCGTATGTGGTCCAGCGCGCGGTTGCGGGCGATCCGGGCGGCCCAGCCGCGGAACCGGTCGGCGTCCCCGCTGAACCGGTCCAGGTCGCGGGCGATCTGGAGCCAGGCCTCGGAGGCCACGTCCTCGGCGTCCGGATCACCGACCAGTGTGCGCACGTATCCGAGCAGCCGCGGGTGCACCGCGCGGTACACCGCTCGGAACGCGGTCTCATCACCGGTCTGTGCCGCACGCACCGCGGCGGTCAGCTCCGCGTCGTCCCCCAGCACCGCACTCCCTTTAACGCCTGTCTTCGGTCGGCGCGAAAGGCACGTTACGGCGTGAAACCGTCTTCCGTCCACGTCTGTAGAAGATGCAACTAACTCGTGACCGGGCTCGGGTGTGCGCAGGGTGAGGCCGGGTCGGGGCGGTGTGTGCCCGAGGTGTGGCGGGGTGTGACAGAAACCGTGTGTGCGGCGCTGAAGAAAATACGGGCCGTGCGCGGCCCGTCCGCGCGACGGCCGGGGCCTCTCCTGTGGGGGGTGGCGGCCCCGGCCGTCGCCCCGGCCCACCACTCACGCCGGACGGCGACAGAGGGCGTGAGCGTCCGCGGCCACGGGGGCGACCGCCACTCGTCGAGGAGCGGAGTCAATTACGCTGACGCCAGGTGCGTGGTCCATGTGATCAGCCCGGGATCGATGCCCCGACCGCTCCTTGGCAATGCATGGAGGAAGCCGTGACCGCCGAACTCCCCGACTGGATGATCCCTCCCCGGCCCAGCGGCTGGGAAGCCGACGACCTCGATCACCTCCCCCAGGCCCCGCGGCACACCGAACTGATCGACGGAGCCCTGATCTTCATGCTGTCGCCACAGCGGTCCTGGCACTCCCGGCTCGTGGAGAACATGACCTTCGCCCTACGGCAGGCGGTTCCCACGGGGTTCGAGGTCGAGCGCGAGATGACCGTACGCCTCGACGGCAAGAGCCGGCCAGAACCCGACATCCTGGTCACCACCGCCGCGTACGACCCCGACCGCACCTGGTACGCACCCGACGACGTCGCCCTCGTCATCGAGGTCGTCTCGGAGGAATCGGCCGACCGCGACCGCTCGCTCAAACCCTTCAAGTACGCGCAGGCCGGGATCACCCACTTCTGGCGCGTCGAGGACGAGGCCGGGTCCCCCGCCGTCCACACCTACGAGCTCGACACCATGACCGGTACCTACGTGCCCATCGGCATCCACCGGGGCCGGCTGAGGACTCCCGTGCCGTTCCCGGTCGACATCGATCTCGACCTCCTCCTGCCCAAGGTCTAGCGCTTGCCCTTCGCCGGGGGTGCGGGCTTGGCGTTCTCGTGCGTGCCCCGGCCCTTCTTGTCGCCCTTCGCCCGGCCGGGCCGGCTGCCCCGGCCCTTCCCCGTGTCGGTGGTGGCGCGGGCGCGTGACCTGCCGGGGGGATCGGTCCGGGGGCCCGGCGTCGGGGCGGCGCAGTGGGCGGCGGCCTTTCCGGGACCGCCCGCCGCGGTGACCGGTCGCCGCCGGGCCGCCTGCGCCGGGGCGCCGCCCCGCTTCCCGGTCGGGACGTGGGCCCGGCAGTGGGCAGGGGTGTCCCGAGCGGCCGCCGGGTGCGCGGGTGCCGGGGTGACGGGACCGGCGGAACCGGTGTCCCCGCGCCCGGTCGGGCGGGCGTCGGCGGAGACGGCCGGGGCCGCCGGGGACGGGGGCGCGGGGCGCGGGCCGGAGTCGGCGGAGCCGATCGCGGCGACGGCGACCCCGCCCAGCGTGAGGCTGGCCAGGGCCAGCGACAGCGTGGTCCGTAACGACCGGCGGGCCCGGCGCGGGCGACCGGGCCGCCAGTCGTCCCGGGCCCGGGTCCGCGCGTCGTGGGCGCCGGCCGCGCGGGCGGCCCGGAAGGCGGCGACGGCGCCCCGCTCGGCCTCGGGGTCGACCTCGTCCCGGCGCAGTGCCGCGCGGAACCGGCTCTCGAACCCGGGGGCGTCGGGGGTGGAGACGGCGGCGGCGAAGGGGTGCGCGGACCGGTGGCCGGGCGGCCCCTCGCCGCTGTGCCGTTCAGCCATGCCCGTTCCCGTCCCTGTGTCCGCACCCGTGTCCGTACACGCCGTACGTCCGTTCATACGTGCCGCATGCCGTGGCGTTCATCCCGACTCCCCCAGCGCCGGGGCGTCGCCGTCCGTCACACCACCGCCGGTGCCGTCCGCCGGGCGGGGCTCGCCGAGCCGCCGGGCCAGGCGGCGCAGGCCCCGGTACGCGGCCGTGCGCACCGCGCCGGGGCGCTTGCCCAGGACCCGGGCGGCGGCCGGCCCGTCGAGGCCGACGACCACCCGCAGCAGCACCGCCTCGGCCTGGTCGCGGGGCAGCGCCCGCACCAGTTCCAGCGCGCGGGCGGTGGACAGCGACTCCAGGGCCTGCTCGTGCGTGCTGTGCCCGCCGGGCAGGTCCAGGGCGTCCTGCCCGAGCTGCGCCGCCCGCGGCCGTATCCGCTGGCGGCGCAGGTGGTCCAGGGCCCGGTGCCGGGCGATGGTCGCCGTCCAGCCGCGGAAGCCGGCGCCGTCGCCGCGGAACCGGCCGATGTCCCGGGCGATCTCCAGCCAGGCGTCGGACGCGACGTCCTCGGCGTCCTCGCCGACCAGGCCCCGCAGATAGCCCAGCAGACCGGGCTGCACGATCCGGTAGGCCACCGCGAAGGCGCTCTCGTCACCGTCCTGGGCCCGCGCGACGGCCGCGCCCAGCTCCCCGTCCCGCGGCTGCGGGCGGCGGGGTTCCCCTCCCTGGCCCAAGACCGTCCTCGTTCGTGCCGAGTTCCTGGCCACTGCGTGGCGCCTGTCTCACGGTCCGGCACGCCCGGCCGTGTCACCGCCCTCCACGATCATCAGCGTCGGCCCGGACGGAAGTGTCACAGCGGGCGGCCGGTCAGCCGCGGGCGGTCGCGTCGCGGCACAGCAGCCGGAGCGAGCCGTGGCCGTCGTAGCAGCGGCGGGCCTCGTCGACGGGGTCCCACAGCCGGCCGTCGGGGGTGCGCAGCCAGTGCTCGCCGCCGCTCGCCCACCACTCGGCGCCCGTCTGGCGGACGATCACCTCGCCGGCGTAGGCGCCGAGAGCGCGCAGCACGTGCGCGACGGCCTCGTCCGGCGGGCCCTCACGGCGTATCTCCTCGATCATCCGGTCGACGCGCCACAGGCTCTGCGCCGAGTAGTCGAGCCGGACGCGGGCGCCCTCGCGCAGGGTGGCCACCGCGTCCGCCGCCCACCGCACGGGTCTGGCCGCGGCCTGCGGCCTGGTCTCCTGCCGCGCCGTCCCGTACGGGTCCGTCGCCCGGCCTGTCGCGTGCTCTGTCGCGTGGTGCGTCGCATGGGTCGTCACATAGGGAAGAGCGAGCCGGGCGGGAGTTCTGTCACCCGGTCCGCGGCGTTCCGGCGAACGTCGCGGGAACGCCGCAGGTCCGCCGCGGGACGGGGACGAAACGTCCTCAGGCGCCCGGCCCGGCGGCGCCGCGCGCCCGGCGGGAGACGACCGCGCGCAGTACGCGACGGCCCTCGACGGACACCTCCAGCGCCGCGCGCAGGCCGTGCGCGCCGTGTCCGGCGACGAGTTCCAGCACCGCCGTCTGGCGGCGCAGCTCGGCGGCGACCAGCGGCGACGGGCCCCCCGTGTCCCCCGCACCGTCGGCGTCCGGGTCGGCGGCGGGGTCGAGCAGCCGGTGGACGCGCAGCGAGGCGGCCGAGCAGGCGTCGGCCCAGGGGCGGAGGGCTTCGGCGGTGCGCTCGGCGGGGGCGGTCTCCAGCATGCGGCGGACGAGCCGCGCGGCGTCGTCCGCGACGGACCCGGTGACCCCGGCGGCCTCCACGGGCCCGAGTGCCGCGCGGGCCTTCTTGAGGTTCCCGGCCCAGTCGGAGTCGTCGGCGAGGTTCGCCCAGAGGGGGCGCAGCAGCTCGTCGTCGCCGCCGAGCAGCGGCAGACACCGATCCGTACAAGCCAATCCGCCGGCGGCCAGTCCGCGCGCGTCGGCCCGTGCGACCAGTTCGACCAGGCTCATGAAATGTCCCCTCGCCAGGGCGCCGACCGGTACGGAGCCCGCACTTCCCCTTACTGCGTGCGACGGCGCGGGAGTGTCACATCAGCCGGTTTTCGGCCAACCGCGGACCGCGCGTACGGCTCCCGGAGCGGGGGCACCCGGCCCTCAGCCCAGTCGGTCGGCCAGCTTGCGGAAGTCGGCCCAGGAGAGCGCGGGGGTGCGCGGGTCCCAGAGCTTCTGCACGGTGGCCCGCAGCGGCATCCTGATCCCCGCGGCGACCTGGCCCTCCGTCTGCGCGCCGGCCCGGTCGCACCAGACGGCGAACGAGCCGCCGAGGATCTGCGCGTCGTAGCGGGCCGGTACGGCGGTCGTGCCGCGCAGCACCCGCGGGTTCCACTGCTGGTAGATGCGCTGTCCGGTCGGGTAGACAAAGGTCTGCGGCTGCCCGAGGACGTAGTAGAGGAACTCGTCGTTGTAGTTGAGGACCTTCCGGCCGGCGCTCAGGTACTCGGCCGGTGGCCGGGCGCCGATCTCCTTGCCGGTCCAGTAGGCGACCTGGAGCCCCTGATCGGGCTGGACGGCGGTGTTCCGGAGGAAGCCGTCGTTCCAGGCGCGGACGGTCCTGCCGTGGGCGCGGACGGTGGCGTAACGGTCGTTGAGCCAGTCGGTGGTGAGGTCGGCGACGGTGCCGCCGGCGCCGTGGGCCTGCCGCGCGGCGGCGGCCAGCTGGGGGTAGGAGGTCTGCGGGTCCCGCACGGTGAGCGCCTGGTACTCGTCACCGCCCAGGTGCCACCGGCCGCCCGGGAACAGCGGCGCGTACTCGTTCAGCAGGTCGTCGACGATCCGGGCGGAGGCGTCCTTGGAGATGTCGACGGCCCCCTTGGTGGGGACGCCGCTCGCGTTGCGCAGTTGGAGGTCGGGGTGGGCGGCGATGACGGCCCCGAGGTGCCCCGGCGAGTCGATCTCCGGGACGACGGTGATGTGCCGGGCGGCGGCCAGCGCCACGATCCGTTCGACCTGCGCCTTGGTCAGATGGTTCGGGGAGACGATCTCCGGGTGGGTACTGGACTCGATCCGGAAGGCCTGGTCGTCGGAGAAGTGCAGTCCCAGCTCGTTGAACTTCAGGTCCCCCAGCTCGCGTATCCGGTCCTCGATCCAGGTCTCGGAGAACGGCTTGCGGGCGATGTCGAGCATGAAGCCGCGGTCCGGCTTGGCCGGCCGGTCCCGGACGACGCCCTCCGGTGCCGTGCCGCCGCCGTGGACCTCCTGCTTCAGGGTGCGGGTGCCGTAGAAGACCCCGGCCTCGCCCGGCCCGCCGATGTCGACCCGCCCGTCGTGGACGGTCAGGGTGTACGACTCCTGGCCGCCGCCCCCGCCGCCGAGGGTGAGCCGGACGTCCCCGGCCCGGACGTCGCCCGCGCCCTTGCGCCCCGCGTAGGTCAGCCCGAGCTCCCCGGCTATGAGCCGGCCCTCGTCGGCCAGCTTCGGGTCGCCCACCACCACCCGCTCCCCGTGCCGGGGCCGCCAGCCGGGGCCGCGCGCGGGGGTGTGGGAGCGGACCGCGGGTATCGTGCGCGGGGCCCGCGACAGCGGGTAGGACCGGCTGGGCGTCGGGGCGGCCGAGGCGGCGGCCCTGTCGCCGGGGTCGGCGGCCGAGGGGGCCGTTCGGTCCGTGCCGGACACCCGTCCGGCCGACGGCCGCGGCGCGCTCCGGTCGGGCTGCGCGCCACCGCCGTCCGAGGCCCACACGCCGACGCCGGTGCCCAGCGCGACCGTCCCGACGAACGCGGCGGCCACCACCGCCCGCTTCGGTATCACCTGCCGCGCCGTTCCCCGGCGCTTGTGCTGGGTCACCCTGCCACCGTACGGCTCCGTCCGGCACAGCGGTCATCGAGGTGTTCGGAAACTCTTCCGTTCGAGTGAAATTCACGCATCACGGCGACACACCGTGACCACTCTCGATAACCTGACCACATCTTTCACAGGACCCCCTGCCACACCGCATGTGACGCGAGGACCCACGCTGCCCGCCCACCGTCTGCCGTATCTCCCGACGCCCCTCGACGCCCTCAACACCGCTGCCGCCGACGAGGTCCACGCCCTCCTCACGCGCTGTCTGCGCAGCGCGCGCTGGTCCCGCCGGATCGCGGACCACCGCCCGTACCCCGACGTGGACGCCCTGCTGGCGGCGGCGGACGAGGCGGCGTACGACCTGTCGCCGGGCGATCTGGCGGAGGCGCTGGCGGGCGAGTCACTGCCGGAGCTGCCCGGCGGCACCTACTCGGCGGCGCACATGGCGCTGGGCGCGGCGCAGGCGGCGTACGAGGCGCGCTTCGGACACGGGTTCGTCATCTATCTCGGCGACGTGCCCCCGGACGAGGCCCTCGACCGGGTCCTGGAGGCGATCCGGTCACGATTGGCGAACGATCCCGAGGAGGAACGGGTCACCGCCGCGGAGGAGCTGCGACGCCTCGCGCGGGGCCGTCTGGGCCAGTTCCTCGGGACCACCGGAAGCCGCGCGACCAGCCCGAACGCCCCCGTATCGGGCAAATGACCGCATCACGCGTCCCGGGTGGCTCCCCGCTAGCCCAACCGCGTGCCAGTTTGATCACACAGCCAGGCCCCCCGTCAGCGACGGCGCGGCGCCTCGCTACGATGCTTAGGGCCGGTGGACCGTACCCGGCCGGGCCCGACCGACAGTGAAGCCGGCGCGGCCCTAATCCCCGCTCCCGGAGGGTTCTTCCGTGCCGGCTGGAACGCTGTACCGCGGCCGGGAAGGAATGTGGTCCTGGGTGGCTCACCGAGTCACCGGCGTCCTCATTTTCTTCTTCCTGTTCGTTCATGTGCTGGACACCGCTCTCGTGCGTGTCTCCCCCGAGGACTACGACAAGGTCGTAGCCACGTACAAGACGCCGATCGTCGCGCTGCTGGAGTACGGCCTCGTCGCCGCCATCCTCTTCCACGCGCTCAACGGCCTGCGTGTCATCGCCGTCGACTTCTGGTCGAAGGGCACGCGCTACCAGAAGCAGATGTTCTGGGCCGTGATGGGTGTCTGGATCGTCCTGATGGCCGGGGCGATCTACCCGGTCCTCGGCCACGCCGCCCGTGTCCTCTTTGGGAGCTGACGCCGCCGATGTCGAATAACTCAGTCACGACTGAAACCGCCGCGTCCGGGGTCGGCCCCGTCGAGGGTGCCCCCGTGTACACCGTCGACAACCCGGCTCCGCTGATCGAGGCGCCGCGCAAGCGGACCAAGAAGTCCCCGAAGTCGACCCGCGGCAACTTCGAGCTGGCGGCGTGGGTCTTCATGCGCCTGTCCGGCATCGTGCTGGTCGTCCTGGTCCTCGGCCACCTGCTGATCCAGCTCGTGCTGGACGGCGGTGTCTCCAAGATCGGCTTCGCCTTCGTGGCCGGCCGCTGGGCGTCCCCGTTCTGGCAGGTCTGGGATCTGCTGATGCTGTGGCTGGCGATGCTGCACGGCGCCAACGGCCTGCGCACGGTCATCAACGACTACGCCGAGCGGCCCAACAGCCGCCTGTGGCTCAAGGGCCTGCTCTACACCGCCACGGTGTTCACCATCCTGCTGGGCACGCTGGTGATCTTCACCTTCGACCCGAACATCCGCTAGGCACGGGGCTGCGAGAATCATGAAGATCCACAAGTACGACACCGTCATCGTCGGCGCCGGCGGCGCGGGCATGCGCGCCGCCATCGAGGCGACGAAGCGCAGCCGCACCGCGGTCCTGACCAAGCTCTACCCCACTCGCTCCCACACGGGCGCCGCGCAGGGCGGCATGGCCGCCGCGCTGGCCAACGTGGAGGAGGACAACTGGGAGTGGCACACCTTCGACACGGTCAAGGGCGGTGACTACCTGGTCGACCAGGACGCCGCCGAGATCCTGGCGAAGGAGGCCATCGACGCCGTCCTCGACCTGGAGAAGATGGGCCTGCCGTTCAACCGGACCCCGGACGGCACCATCGACCAGCGCCGCTTCGGCGGTCACAGCCGCAACCACGGCGAGGCCCCGGTCCGCCGGTCCTGCTACGCCGCGGACCGCACCGGCCACATGATCCTCCAGACGCTGTACCAGAACTGCGTCAAGGAGGGCGTGGAGTTCTTCAACGAGTTCTACGTCCTCGACCAGCTGATGGCCGAGGTCGACGGTGTGAAGCGGTCGGCCGGCGTGGTGGCGTACGAGCTGGCCACCGGCGAGATCCACATCTTCCAGGCCAAGGCCGTGATCTACGCCTCGGGCGGCACCGGCAAGTTCTTCAAGGTGACGTCGAACGCCCACACGCTGACCGGTGACGGCCAGGCGGCGGTCTACCGGCGCGGGCTGCCGCTGGAGGACATGGAGTTCTTCCAGTTCCACCCGACCGGCATCTGGCGCATGGGCATCCTGCTGACGGAGGGCGCCCGCGGTGAGGGCGGCATCCTGCGCAACAAGGACGGCGAGCGCTTCATGGAGAAGTACGCGCCGGTCATGAAGGACCTCGCCTCCCGTGACGTCGTCTCGCGCTCCATCTACACGGAGATCCGCGAGGGCCGCGGCTGCGGTCCCGAGGGCGACCACGTCTACCTGGACCTGACCCACCTGCCGCCGGAGCAGCTGGACGCCAAGCTCCCGGACATCACCGAGTTCGCGCGGACGTACCTCGGCATCGAGCCCTACACGGACCCGATCCCGATCCAGCCGACCGCGCACTACGCGATGGGCGGCATCCCGACCAACGTCGAGGGTGAGGTCCTGGCGGACAACACCACCGTCGTCCCGGGTCTGTACGCGGCCGGCGAGGTCGCCTGTGTCTCCGTGCACGGCGCCAACCGCCTGGGCACCAACTCGCTGCTGGACATCAACGTCTTCGGTCGCCGGGCGGGCATCGCCGCCGCCGAGTACTCCGCGAAGGCCGACTACGTCGACCTGCCGGAGGCGCCGGAGTCCCTCGTCGTCGAGCAGATCGAGCGGCTGCGCAACTCCACCGGCAGCGAGCGGGTGGCCACGCTGCGCCGCGAGCTCCAGGAGACCATGGACGCCAACGTCATGGTGTTCCGCACCGAGCAGACGATCAAGACGGCCGTGGAGAAGATCGCCGAGCTGCGCGAGCGCTACCGCAACGTGGCGATCCAGGACAAGGGCAAGCGGTTCAACACGGACCTCCTCGAGGCGATCGAGCTGGGCAACCTGCTCGACCTGGCCGAGGTCATGGCGGTGTCGGCGCTGGCCCGCAAGGAGTCCCGCGGCGGTCACTACCGCGAGGACTACCCGAACCGCGACGACGTCAACTTCATGCGCCACACCATGGCGTACCGCGAGGTCGGCGCCGACGGCTCGGAAACCGTCCGTCTCGACTACAAGCCGGTCGTCCAGACCCGCTACCAGCCGATGGAGCGTAAGTACTGATGGCTACCCCTGTTCTGGACAAGGCGGACGAGGCCGGCCGGCCCGAGCCCGGTTTCGCCGACTCCCCCTACATCACGGTCACCGTCCGCGTCCGCCGGTACAACCCGGAGGTCTCGGCCGAGGCGAGCTGGGAAGACTTCCAGCTGGAGATCGACCCCAAGGAGCGTGTCCTCGACGCCCTCCACAAGATCAAGTGGGATGTCGACGGCAGCCTGACGTTCCGCCGCTCGTGCGCGCACGGCATCTGCGGCTCGGACGCCATGCGGATCAACGGCAAGAACCGTCTGGCCTGCAAGACGCTGATCAAGGACATCAACCCCGAGAAGCCGATCACGGTCGAGCCCATAAAGGGCCTGACGGTCCTGAAGGACCTGGTCGTCGACATGGAGCCGTTCTTCCAGGCGTACCGGGACGTGATGCCGTTCCTGATCACGAACGACACCAACGAGCCGACCCGGGAGCGACTCCAGTCCGCCGAGGACCGCGAGCGCTTCGACGACACCACCAAGTGCATCCTGTGCGCCGCGTGCACGTCGTCCTGCCCGGTGTTCTGGAACGACGGCCAGTACTTCGGTCCGGCCGCGATCGTCAACGCCCACCGGTTCATCTTCGACAGCCGTGACGACGCGGGCGAGCAGCGCCTGGAGATCCTCAACGACCGCGACGGCGTGTGGCGCTGCCGCACGACCTTCAACTGCACGGACGCCTGCCCGCGCGGTATCGAGGTCACGAAGGCGATCCAGGAGGTCAAGCGCGCGCTGATCACGCGTCGCTACTGATCCGCCGTACCTCTGCGGCTCCTCGGGCCCCGCTCCCGGTCACGCGACCGGGAGCGGGGCCCGCGCCGTACAACCGTCGCGCGGCGTCGTGGGTCTGCCTGTGTGTACGCGATCAAGGAGACACATGCGCACGCACAGGAAGCTCGCCGTCGCCCTCGCGACGGCCACGGCCGCCTCGCTGACCGGCGGCCTGCTGGCCCTCTCGGCCGGCCCGGCCGCCGCGGCCGGCCCCGCCAAGTACGCCGACGACTTCAACGGCGACGGCTACCGCGACTACGCCACCGGCTGGGACGGCGCGGTCACCGTCACCTACGGCACGGCGACCGGGCCGGGCCCGAAGACGGTCCGCTTCACCCAGGACAGCCCCGGCATCCCCGGCACCGCGGGCGACGCCGGCGGCTACGCCGACAGCTTCGGCAACCAGCTCGCCCAGGCCGACCTCAACGGCGACGGATACGCCGACCTCGCCGTGGCCGACAGCAGCGAGAAGAGCGGTACGACGGCCGGCGCGGGCGCCGTCACCATTCTGTGGGGCTCGAAGACCGGCCTCGGCACGCAGGCCACCCGCCTCTCGGCGCGGTCCAGGACGGCGTTCGGCGCGGCCCTCGCCGCCGGCGACTTCAACGGCGACGGCAAGCCGGACCTGGCCGTCACCGACGCCACCGGCACCCTCTACGTCTACCGGGGCGGCTTCTCCCGCTCCGGTACGACGGGCAGCGTCACCAAGCTGGAGGTGAGCCCCAGCGGCGCCGAGGTGCTGGAGCCGACCGATCTCGTCGCCGGCAAGGTGAACAAGGACAAGGCCACCGACCTCTACCTGATCGGCCAGGGGTACAAGAACGGCCGGATGACGCAGGCCGCGTTGTTCGTGCAGGGCGGCTCGACCATCAAGCGCGGCAAGTACACCACGTACAACGCCGCGCAGGCGGACTTCGGTGCCACCGGCGTGATCGCCGACTTCGACAAGAACGGCTACGGGGACCTCGCCGTCAGCGACACGCCGTACAACAGCGGCGCGGGTTCCGTGGTGGTCCTGCGCGGCGGCGCGAGCGGCCCGGGCACCTCCTACCGCCTGACGCAGTCCACCGCCGGGGTGGCGACGGCGGCCACGAAGAACGACCGTTTCGGCTACTCCCTCTCCGCCGGCGACACCAACCGCGACGGCTACCCGGACCTCGCCGTGGGCGTGCCCGAGGAGGAGTCCGGCACGGTCCACAACGCGGGCGGCGTGCACGTCCTGCGCGGCGGGAGCAAGGGCCTGACCGGCACCGGCTCCCAGTGGTTCACCCGCGCCACGGCGGGCGTGCCGGGCAGCGCCACGGCGGACGAGATGGCCGGCCTCAACGTGCGCCTGCGCGACTTCGACCGGGACGGCGACGCCGACCTGCTGTTCTCCGGCGACCCGTACCGCAGGAGCGTGCTGCTGCGGGCGTCCGCGAGCGGCATCACGACCGGCGGCGCCTCGGAGACCGGCCTGTTCCCGGCCTTCCCGCAGTGACGGTCCCGCCGTGACCCGGGGGAGCCCCACCGCGATCCGCTGCGGTGGGGCTCCTCGCATCCGGGCAGCCGGGCTCCTAGTGTGACGACATGTCAGACGAAGGGTCGTACGAACTGCTCGGTCTCGACAACGTGCTGCTGCCCGTCGGTGACCTCGGCGAGGCGGTCGCCTACTACGAGCGGGCCGGGTTCACCGTGGGCTTCCGGTTCGACGAGGGCGGCCTCGCCCTGCTGAAGGTCGGCGCCGAGACCCCGGGCATCCTGCTCCAGGCCGAGGAGCAGCTGGGGCACCGGTCGCCGCCGTGGCCGTCGGCGCGGATCTGGCTGGAGGTGCCGGACGCGCGGGCGGCGGCACGGGAGCTGGCCGCCGCGGGGATCGCGCCGCTGGACGAGGTCGCGCAGGGGGCCACCGGCTGGACCGTGGAGATCGCCGACCCGTGGGGCAACGTCCTGGGCTTCACGGACTACACCAAGCGCCCCCAGCTGGGCCGGCGCGGCTGAGCCGGGGCGCCGGGGCGGCCAGGTCACTCGTTAGGCTCCTACCGTGCCCGCGAAGAACGACGGCCCCGGTGCGGCCGGCCCCCAGAGCAGCAAGTCCGAGCAGACCCGCGCGCTGATCCTGGAGACCGCGATGCGGTTGTTCCAGGAACGCGGGTACGACAAGACGACGATGCGGGCCATCGCCACGGAGGCGGGTGTCTCCGTCGGCAACGCCTACTACTACTTCGAGGGCAAGGAACACCTGATCCAGGGGTTCTACGACCGGATCGCCGCCGAGCACCGGGCGGCGGTCCGGGAGGTGCTGGACCGGGAGACCGACTTCGAGGCGCGGCTCGCGGGGGTGCTCACCGTGTGGCTGGACATCGCCCGGCCGTACCACGAGTTCGCGGTGCAGTTCTTCAAGAACGCCGCCGACCCCGACAGTCCGCTCAGCCCCTTCTCCCCGGAGAGCGAGCACGCGCGCGAGGCGGCGATCAGCGTGCACCGGGAGGTCCTGGCGGGTTCGAAGTCCAAGGTGGCGCCCGAACTGCGGGACGTCCTGCCGGAGCTGATGTGGCTCGCGCAGATGGGTCTGGTCCTGTACTGGGTCTTCGACCGCACGGAGGACCGCGAGCGCAGCTACCGCCTGGCCCGGCGGGGCGCCCGGTTGACGGCGCGCGGTGTGTCTTTGGCCCGCTTCCGCGTCCTGCGCCCTCTGGTCCTGGAGGTCCACGAGCTGTTCACGGACTTCCTGCCGGGCATGACGAAGGCACTCCCGTCCCCGGACCGCAAGCGGGACGCGTGATCACTTTCGGGTGAACGCGTGGAAAGGGGCCGTCCGACCCCCGCTCTGCCTACGATGTTGTTCTCGACACCAGCCCCTGGGAGGCACGCGATGTCCGCTGCATCCGTCGAGCAGCCGCCCTTCCACGACGATGAGCCGTTCTCCCTCACGGCCATCGCCGACGAGATCATGGAGCGTCATCCGGGCTACCGCGTCGAGATCGTCGGAGGCCACCTCCTCGTGACCCCTTCACCGGATGCCCCCCACGCCATCGTCCTGACGGATCTCATGATCCCCTTCCTCGCCGCAGGACTGCACGGCACGGAAACCCGGGTCCTCCAGAACGTCGGGCTGTGGCTGCCGACCGGCGCCGACGACTACGTCATCCCCGACCTCGTCGTGGTGGACGCCGACATCAAAGACCATCTGGTGGAGAGAGGCGCGTACGACCCGGTCTGCTTCCGCCTGGTCCTGGAGGTCACCTCCGGTAACTGGAAGGACGACCTGAAGACCAAGGTCGCCGCCTACGCCGAGGCCAAGGTCCCGGTCTACGTGGTCGTGGACCGCAAACACCAGCGTCTGCACGTGCTCACGGACCTGGACGGGAGCGAGTACAGCAGCCACCGCGTCCACGCACCGGGTGAGACCGTCACACTGCCCGACTCCATCGGCGCGGAGGTCGTCCTGGACGTCGCTCGGATCATCGAGGCCGGCCGGCCGTAGCCGGGCCGGATCAGATCCACTCCAGCCGCCACAACCGGAACACGCCCGTGCCGTCCGTCAGGTACTGGCCGCCGCCCACGTCCTCCGTGCTGACCACGTACTCCTTGCGCTGCCACAGCGGGATCAGCGGGACGTCCTCGGCCACGTCGGTCTGGATGTCGCGGAAGTCGTTGGCGGCGCGGCCGCGGTCGGCGAACTGCTGGCTGTCCAGGACGAGGCGGTCGACTGTCTTGTTGCCGTAGCCGGTGCTCATCGTGGAACCGGTGCCGACGAGCGCGGCGCCGAAGGTGTCGGGGTCGGGGTAGTCGGCGACCCAGCCGACCGCCCAGGCGTCGATCGACCCGGCCGCCCAGCGCTTCTGGAAGTCGGTCCACTCGTAGCCCTTGAGCTCCACCTTGAACAGGCCGGTCGCCTCCAGCTGCTTCTTCAGCTCCCTGGCCTCCTCCGCGCTCGCGCCCCGGCCGATGCCGTAGCCGAAGGTGAAGCGCACCGGCAGGCTCACCCCGGCCCCGGTGAGCAGGTCCCGCGCCTTCCTGGTGCTCCGCTCCGGGTAGCGGTCGAAGAAGGACGTGGTGTGGCCGACGATGCCGGTCGGGATCAGCGAGTACAGGGGGTCGACGGTCCCCTCGTACACGGTCGCCGCCAGTTCCTCCCGGTCGACCAGCCAGGCCAGCGCGCGGCGCACCCGTACGTCGTGCAGCGGGGAGCCGGCGCGGGTGTTGAGGTACAGGTTGCGGGTCTCGGCGCTGT
This sequence comes from Streptomyces sp. NPDC100445, assembly GCF_044759735.1. Classification (NCBI taxonomy): domain Bacteria; kingdom Bacillati; phylum Actinomycetota; class Actinomycetes; order Kitasatosporales; family Streptomycetaceae; genus Streptomyces; species Streptomyces sp. NPDC100445. The sequence continues at coordinate 556,877 of NZ_JBIVZV010000003.1, forward strand.
CGGACTCGGTGACCCGCAGCCCGGGGTCGCTCGGGTTGAGCGCGGAGAGCACCCGGGGCGGCAGGGTCCGCGTGGCGACGTCGACCCGGTGGCCCTTCCAGGCGCGGTCGAGCCGGTCGGAGTCGGGGTAGTAGCGCAGCTCGATCGGGCGGCCGGTGGCGCCGAGGTAGCCCTTGTAGTGGGTGTTCGGCGCGAGGTCGGCCCGGTGGTCCTTGGTGTAGGCCGTCAGCCGGTAGGGCCCGGTGCCGTCGACGGCGGCGTCCTCGCGCAGGCGGCCCGCCGGGTACTTCTCCCGGTCCACGATGGAGCCGGCGCCGGTGGCCGCCTTCAGCGGGAAGGTGGCGTCGGAGGACGACAGGTGGAAGGTGACGGTGTGCGCGTCGTCGGCGGTGACCGAGGCGAGCGTGCCGAACAGGGAAGCCGGGCCGACGTCGTCGTTGATCCTGCGGACCCGGTCGAAGGAGAACTTCACGTCCGCGGCCGTCATCTCGCGCCCGCTCGGGAAGGTGATCCCGGAGCGCAGGGTGCACCGGTAGGTCCGCAGGCCGCTGCCCGTGAAGGCGCAGCCCTTCGCCGCGTCCGGCACCGGCTCGGTGCCGCCCGGCTCGAACGTCAGCAGGGACTGGAAGACGTTGCTGTACAGCGCCCACGAGCCGGCGTCGTAGGCGCCGGCCGGGTCGAGCGCGGTCACCGCGTCGGTGGTGCCTACGGTGATGGTGTCGTTCTTGTACTCCTGCGACGGCAGTAACTGCCAGCCACCGATCCCCGCGACGGCGAGTAAGAGCAACGTCACGGCTACGCGCATGCGAACAGATCGCACGGTGGTGCCCTCCCCAGGCCCGGCAGGGCCCAACCCCTGGCCCAGCGCGAAACGGCCGCCTCCCCTCAGGCGGCGCGGCTCACCTAATCACACGGGTTTCAGTCGGGGAAGGGCTTTCTGACCAGATGGGAAAGAACTTACCCGGGGCGGCGGCGTCCGGTCATGACGTCCGGCGCAGGGCGCGCAGACCGCGCAACCCGATGCCTCCGATGACCGTCCCCCATACGAAGGAGACGACCGCCAGCAGCAGGTGCACCCAGAAGTACGCGGTCGGGTGGCCGTCGTCGAAGGCGAGTCCGCTGCTGTCCTTGACGAGGTTCTTGACGAAAGTGACCCAGATGACCCAACTCCACACCCCGAAGACGAGCAGGAACCAGGAGACCGGGCGGCTGAGCTTCATGTCCCCAGTATCGCCGCCCCGTGTCCGGCTCCGTGTCGGGGGTGGGGCGCCGGACGGGACTTCGCGTTCCGGTACGGGTACGTTCTCGACCGTGCCCGCACCGAAGAGGACCGCCCGCCGCCCGCTGCTGGTGACCTCCGCCGCCCTGCTGTCCCTGTCCGTCACCACGCCGGCCGCCCTCGCCGCGCCGGTCCCCCCGCCGAGCCCGGCGGTCACCCCGCCGGCCGAGATGTCCACGGTCGGCGGTGTCCGGCTGGGCCGGCCCGGTACCCAGGTCAACCTCGCGCCGGGTGTGCCCGTGCTGCCCAAGGACCTCACCGCCCGTTCCTGGATCGTCTCGGACGCCGAGTCGGGGGAGGTGCTGGCCGCGCACAACGCGCACTGGCGGCTGCCCCCGGCGAGCACGCTGAAGATGCTGTTCGCCGACACCGTGCTGCCCCGTTTCCCCAGGGGGACGCACCACACGGTCGTCGCGTCGGACCTCGCCGGCATGGGCGTCGGCTCCAGCGTGGTGGGGATGCGGGAGGGGCGCACCTACAGCGTCCACGACCTGTGGCTCGGGGTGTTCCTGCGGTCGGGCAACGACGCGGTGCGCACCCTGGCCGCGATGAACGGCGGCGTCGCGCGGACCGTCCAGGACATGCAGGAGCACGCCGAGCGGCTCCAGGCGGTGGACACGCACGTGGTCTCCCCCGACGGCTACGATGCCCCGGGGCAGGTGTCGTCGGCGTACGACCTGTCGCTGTTCGCCCGGTCCGGGCTCCAGAAGAAGGACTTCCGCGAGTACTGCTCGACGGTGCGGGCCACGTTCGGGTCCGCCACGATCCAGAACACCAACCGGCTGCTGAGCGGCGACACCGACGTCCCGGTCTACCCGGGGATCGCCGGGGTGAAGAACGGCAACACCACGCACGCGGGCGCCACCCTCACCGCGGTCGCCGAGCGGGGCGGCAAGGTGCTGCTGGTCACGGTGATGAACCCGGAGAAGCACGAGCACAACGAGGTCTACAAGGAGGGTGCGCGGCTCCTGGACTGGGGTTTCCAGGCGGTCGGCAAGGTCAACGCGGTGGGTGAGCTGGTGCCGCCGAAGGACGCCGTGCCGGCCACCGGGGAGCCGGCCACCGGCGCGTCCGCCGGGCAGGCGGCCGGGAAGGGGGTCTCCGGTGCCGAGGCGGTGGTGCGCGCCTCCACCGGGTCGGGGGCCGGTGGTGCGGGGATCGCGCTGGCCGTCGCGGGCGGCCTGCTGCTCCTGCTCGGCGGCGGGGCGTTCCTGGTCAACCGCCGGTGGCCGCTGCCCGAGCTGATGCGGCGTCGGACACGTCACTGACCTCGCTGTCCTTGCCGGGCGTGGCCGTCCAGGAGGCGCAGAACAGCACCAGCTTGGCCGTGAAGTTGATCCACAGCAGCAGGGCCACGGGGACGCCGAACGCGCCGTACATGCTCTTCGCGGCGACTCCCTGGACGTAGCCGCTGAGCAGCAGCTTCAGCAGTTCGAAGCCGACCGCCCCGAGGAGCGCGGAGACCAGCAGGCGGCGGCGCGGCGGCTCGACCCCGGGCAGCAGCGTCAGGACGTACAGCAGGACCAGGAAGTCGGCGAGGACGGCGACGGCGAACGCGACGACCTGGAGCAGGACGCTGCCCCAGCCGTGCTCGGCCAGGCCGAACTGCCCGGACAGCCAGCCGACGGCGGCCGAGGCGAGCGTGGAGATGGCGAGGGTGACCAGCAGGGCGCCGCCGAAGCCGAACAGGATGCCGGCGTCCTTGGCCTTGGTGACGAGGGGGTTCTCCGCCCGGTCCGGGAGCTCCCAGACCGCGCGCAGGCAGTCCCGGACCTGGCCGACCCAGCCGACGCCGGTGAACAGCAGCACCGCGCCCGCGATGATGCCGACGGTGCCGGCGTTCTGCACCAGGGAGGTGAGGTCCAGCTGGTCGCCGAGGCCCGGGAACTGCTCGGCGATCTTGTGTTCGACCGTCTTCTGGCTGCCGGCGCTGAGGGTGGCGGCGGTGATCGCGGCGGCCACGGTGAGCAGCGGGAACAGGGCCACGAAGCTGACGAACGTCATGGCGGCGGCCAGCCGGGTCCACTTCACCCGGTCCAGCCGCTCGTACGACCGCCACGCGTGCGTCGCCATCAGCCGGGTGACCACCGGCCCGATGCCGGGGAGCTTCTTCAGCCAGTCCATGATCCGACCATGCCCCCTCCGCGGGAGCGTGAACACCGCGTTTCTTCACCGACACGGTCATATGCGGGCGATACGGTCAGCTGTCATGAAGGATGCCACCGCACCGCCCCGTTCCCTGCTCGTCCTCGGCGGCACGTCCGAGATCGCGCTGGCCACCGCGCGTCGGCTGATCGCCCGCCGTACCCGCACGGTGTGGCTGGCGGGCCGCCCCTCCGCCGCCCTGGAGGCAGCCGCCGAGGGCCTGCGCGCGCTCGGCGCCGACGTGCGCACCACCGCCTTCGACGCGCTCGACCCCGAGTCCCACGAGACGGACCTCGGCAAGGTGTTCGCCGAGGGCCCGGTCGACATGGTGCTGTTCGCGTTCGGCGTCCCCGGCGACCAGGCCCACGACGAACGTGACCCGCTCCGCGCGGTGCGGGTCGCCCGGACCAACTACACCGGGGCCGTCTCGGCGGGGCTGGTCACCGGCCAGGCACTCCAGGCACAGGGGCACGGCTGCCTGGTCGTGCTGTCCTCCGTGGCCGCCGAACGCGCCCGACGCGGCGACTTCATCTACGGCTCCAGCAAGGCGGGCCTCGACGTCTTCGCCCAGGGCCTGGGCGACGCCCTGCACGGCACCGGTGTGCGCGTCATGGTGGTGCGCCCCGGGCCCGTGCGGAGCCGGGGCACGGCCGGACGGCACCGGTCCACGCTCTCCACCACGCCGGAGGCGGTCGCCACCGCCGTCGAACTCGGCCTGCGCCGGGGCTCGGAGACGGTGTGGGTGCCGGGGGTCCTGCGTCCGGTGATGTGGGCGCTGCGGCACGCCCCGCGCGCGCTGTACCGCCGGCTGGAGGTGTGACGGGGGGCCGGCCGCGTACGGTCAGCGGCCGGCCGGCGTGCCGTGACCGACGTCCGCGTGGCCGGCCTGGGGCGGGACCACCGCTGAGCCGAAGGTGTACTCGCGCAGCTTGCGCCACACCCCGTCGGCGCCCTGTTCGTAGAGCGCGAAGCCGGTGCACGACCACTCGGCGTCGAAGTCCGCCAGCTCCTCGAAGGCGCGGTCCATCGCCGCGTCGTCGATGCCGTGGGCCACCGTGACGTGCGGGTGGTAGGGGAACTGGAGCTCGCGCGGCACCGGGCCGGAGGCGTCGCGGACGCGGCTCTGGAGCCGGGCGCACGTCTCGGCGCCCCGGACGACCCGGACGTACACCACGGGCGACAGGGGCCGGAAGGTGCCGGTGCCGGACAGCCGCATCGGGAACGGTCGGCCGGCCGCCGCGACCTCGCCGAGGTGCGCGTCGACGGCCGGCAGGTCCGCCTCGTCCACCTCGGTCGGCGGCAGCAGCGTGACGTGCGTGGGGATGCCGTGAGCCGCGGCGTCGCCGAAGCCCGCGCGCCGCTCCTGGAGCAGGCTGCCGTGAGGCTCCGGGACCGCGATCGACACGCCGATCGTTACGGTCCCCACGTCATCTCCTTCGTCGCGTTCGTCGCGTTCGTCGTCGTCCCGGCCGTCCCGTCCCGGCCGTCGGCTATCGACTGTACGGCCACGGGTGTCCCGTCGGCAGGCGCACCGCGAGTGATGTGCAGCGCTCCGCCCGCCGGGACATGTGTGCGGTCGTGCGCCTCAGTGCTTGGCGGGCAGGAAACCCACGCGGTCGTACGTCTGAGCGAGTGTTTCGGCGGCGACGGCGCGCGCCTTCTCGGCGCCCTTGGCCAGGACGGAGTCGAGCGTCTCGGGGTCGTCCAGGTACTGCTGGGTGCGCTCGCGGAACGGCGTCACGAACTCGACCATGATCTCGGCCAGGTCGGTCTTGAGCGCGCCGTACATCTTGCCCTCGTACTCCCGCTCCAGCTCGGCGACCGGCTTGCCGGTGAGCGTGGAGACAATGGTGAGCAGGTTGGACACGCCCGGCTTGTTCTCGGGGTCGTAGCGGATCACCGTGTCGGTGTCGGTGACCGCGCTCTTCACCTTCTTCGCCGTGGCCTTCGGCTCGTCCAGGAGGTTGATGAGGCCCTTCGGCGTGGACGCCGACTTGCTCATCTTGACCGTCGGGTCCTGGAGGTCGTAGATCTTCGCCGTCTCGCGCAGGATGTACGGCTCCGGGACCGTGAACGTCGCGCCGAAGCGGCCGTTGAACCGCTCGGCGAGGTCGCGGGTCAGCTCGATGTGCTGGCGCTGGTCCTCGCCGACGGGCACCTGGTTGGCCTGGTACAGCAGGATGTCGGCGACCTGGAGGACCGGGTAGGTGAACAGGCCGACGGAGGCGCGGTCGGCGCCCTGCCTGGCGGACTTGTCCTTGAACTGGGTCATCCGGCTGGCCTCGCCGAAACCGGTCAGGCAGTTCATGACCCAGGCGAGCTGCGCGTGCTCGGGGACGTGGCTCTGCACGAACAGCGTGCAGCGGTCCGGGTCCAGGCCGGCGGCGAGCAGCTGGGCGGCGGCGAGGCGGGTGTTGGCCCGCAGCTCGGCCGGGTCCTGCGGCACCGTGATCGCGTGCAGGTCGACGACCATGTAGAACGCGTCGTGGGACTCCTGGAGGGCCACCCACTGGCGGACGGCGCCGAGGTAGTTGCCGAGGTGGAACGAGCCTGCGGTGGGCTGGATTCCGGAGAGCACGCGGGGTCGGTCAGTGGCCATGTTTTTCATTGTCGCAGAGAGTGCGGGAGCTTCGGTGCGGTGGGGAACCGCGGGCCGGGACGGGCCGGCGGCGCGGTTCCCCGAGCGGGTGCCGGGGCCGCTCAGCCCAGGTCGACCTCCGGGTACAGCGGGAAGCCCGCGACCAGGTCGGTGGCGCGTCCGGCGATCTCCCGCGCCACCTTCTCCTCCAGGACGTGGGCGGCGCGCGAGGGGGCGCCGGACTTGGTGGTGCCCGGCTCGGTGGCGGTCAGGACGCGGTCGATCAGCCCGGCCACCTCGTCCATCTCGGCGGTGCCCAGGCCGCGGGTGGTGAGCGCGGGGGTGCCGACGCGGATGCCGGAGGTGTACCAGGCCCCGTTCGGGTCGGCCGGGATGGCGTTGCGGTTGGTGACGATGCCCGAGTCGAGGAGCGCCGCCTCGGCCTGCCGGCCGGTGAGGCCGTAGGAGGTGGCCACGTCGATCAGGTTGAGGTGGTTGTCCGTGCCGCCCGTGACCAGGGTGGCGCCGCGGCGCATCAGGCCCTCGGCGAGCGCGCGGGAGTTGTCGACGATCCGCTGGGCGTAGTCCTGGAACGCGGGCCGGCGGGCCTCGGCGAGGGCGACGGCCTTGGCGGCCATGACGTGCGGGAGGGGACCGCCGAGGACCATCGGGCAGCCCCGGTCGACCTGGTCCTTCAGGGAGTCGTCGCACAGCACCATGCCGCCGCGCGGGCCGCGCAGGGACTTGTGGGTGGTCGTGGTGACGATCTGCGCGTGCGGCACCGGGTCGAAGTCGCCGGTGAGGACCTTGCCGGCGACCAGACCGGCGAAGTGCGCCATGTCGACCATGAGGGTGGCGCCGACCTCGTCGGCGATCTCCCGCATGCGCCGGAAGTCCACCAGCCGGGGGTAGGCGGAGTAGCCGGCGACGATGATCAGCGGCTTGAACTCGCGGGCCTGGGCGCGCAGGGCGTCGTAGTCGATCAGGCCGGTGGCCGGGTCGGTGCCGTAGGAGCGCTGGTCGAACATCTTGCCGGAGATGTTCGGGCGGAAGCCGTGGGTGAGGTGGCCGCCGGCGTCCAGGGACATGCCGAGCATGCGCTGGTTGCCGAAGGCGCGGCGCAGCTCGGCCCAGTCGGCGTCGGTCAGGTCGTTGATCTGGCGGACGCCGGTCCGCTCCAGGAAGGGCGCCTCGACGCGGTCGGCGAGGACGGCCCAGAAGGCGACGAGGTTGGCGTCGATGCCGGAATGCGGCTGAACGTAGGCGTGGCGGGCGCCGAACAGCTCGCGGGCGTGTTCGGCGGCGAGGGACTCGACGGTGTCGACGTTGCGGCAGCCGGCGTAGAAGCGGCGGCCGACGGTGCCCTCGGCGTACTTGTCGCTGAACCAGTTGCCCATGGCGAGCAGGGTCGCCGGGGAGGCGTAGTTCTCGGAGGCGATCAGCTTCAGCATCTCGCGCTGGTCGGCGACCTCCTGGCCGATGGCGTCGGCGACGCGCGGCTCGACGGCGCGGACCACGTCGAGGGCGGCGCGGAAGGCCGTGGACTCGGTGGAGAGGGGGGCGGAATTCTCGGGCATCGGGACCTCCGGACGGCGTGCGTACAGCGTTCACGTTCGGCCCAGGCGCACGGCACTCTTTCCGGCTCGGACCGCTCCCCGATGGTCCGTCCCATCCCAAGCGCGCCAGTCACGGCCCGCTCGTCAGCCTACCCGGCGCACCGGACGGCGCCGGGTGCGCGTCCACCATGCGAGCGAGCGGGCCGGCCCCGGTGCCCGGTGCCCGGTGCCCGGTGCCCGGTGGGTCAGAGGATCACGTGGGGCAGGAAGCGGGCGTACCCGTCGGTGATCAGGCCGGCGGACTCGCGCAGGCCGAGGCCGGCCGGCTCGTCCCGGACGACCCAGGCGCCGAGGACGACGTGGTTGCCGTCGAAGGCGGGCAGGGGCGCGAGCCGCTGGTAGCAGCAGGGGTCTTCCCGGACGGCGGCGGGCGCGCCCGGCTCGTGCACGGTGACGCCCTCGCCCTCCCGGCCGAGGAGCGGCTTGGCGACGTAGCCGGTGGTCGCGGCCAGCTCTCGGGGGCCGTCCAGGTAGGCGGGCAGGAGATTGCGATGGCCGGGGTACAGCTCCCAGAGGACCGCCAGCAGGGCCTTGTTGCTCAGCAGCATCTTCCAGGCGGGTTCGATCCACAGGGTGGTGCCGGTGCCGCCGCCGTTGTCCAGGGTGTCCAGGACGTGCCGGCCGAAGGCGTCGGTGGTGAGCCATTCCCAGGGGTAGAGCTTGAACAGGGCGCGGATGAAGCCGAGCCGGTTGTCGACGAAGCGGCCGGAGAGGGTGTCCCAGCCGATCTCCTCCATGGTGAGCCAGTCGGTTCTCAGGCCGGCCTGTTCGGCGGTCTCCTTCAGGTAGGCGACCGTCATCAGGTCCTCGCCGAGCTCGTCGGCCGAGGAGTGCGCGAAGTGCAGGGGGCTGCCGGGCGGCAGGAGCGCGGCCTGGGCGCGCCAGGCGTCGACCAGCCGTTCGTGCAGGCAGTTCCACTGGTCGGCGCCGGGGAAGCGGTCCTCCATCCAGAACCACTGCGGTGCGGCGGCCTCCACCAGGGAGGTCGGGGTGTCGGCGTTGTACTCCAGCAGCCTGGCCGGTCCCGTGCCGTCGTAGTGCAGGTCGAAGCGGCCGTACACGGACGGCAGTTCCTCCCGGCGGTGCCAGGACTCGGCGACGGCGGCGGCCACCCGCGGGTCGGTGATGCCGAGGTCGGCGAACCGGTCCTCGGCCACGATGTGCCCGGCCGCCGCCAGACACATGCGGTGCAGATCGGCGACGGTCTCCTCCAGCGCCTCGACCTCGTCCGGGGAGAAGACGTAGTAGGCGCTCTCGTCCCAGTAGGGGCGCAGGGAGCCGTCGGGGTGGCGGGTGAGGGGGTAGATCAGGCTCTGTGCCTCGACGGTGCGCTGCCAGCCTGGGCGCGGGGTGATGGTGCGGCGTTCCATGCTCGTGTCCCCGTCAGCCGCCGGAGCCGCCCTTGCCGCCGCCGAAGCCGCCGCGGTGCACCCCGCTGCCGTGGTGGTCGTCGTCCGACGAACCGCCGCCGCTCCGGCCGGGCTCGGTGAAGGAGCCGCCGTCGACCCAGCCGTGCTCCTCGTCGCCCTCGTAGTACCAGGCGGCGTCGGCCGACCCGCGCGGCGACCTCCCGGCGGTCTTCCGCCCCGCGCCCGTCCTCGACGAGGTCGCGCCGGTCCCGCAGTTCTTGTCGGAGACGACCTTGTAGCCCTTGGCGAGGCTGTGGCTGTCGCGGTCGACGCAGCGCTTGTCCGGCTCGGACGAGCAGGCCGTGAGGGCGGCGGCCAGCAGGCCCATCCCGCCGAGGACGACCGTGCCGGACCGCAGTCGCCGACGTGTGTCCGTCATGGTGGTGTCTCCGCCGTCCGCCGTTGTCTCCGGCCGACAGCCTAGGGACCGGTGTGCGCACCCGCACCGGCGACCCCCGCGTCCACGCTCGCCTAGAGTCACTGCGTGCTTCTCGGAATGGTGTGCGCCCTCGGCGCGGCGGTCTGCTTCGGTACGGCGACGGTGCTCCAGGCGGTGGCCGCGCGCGCGGCGGTCGCCGACGCGGACGGTGGTGACGGCGGGTCCGGCGCGCTGCTGCTGCGGGCGCTGCGGCAGTGGCGGTACCTGGCCGGGCTCGCGCTGGACGGGCTCGGGTTCCTGCTCCAGATCGCGGCCCTGCGATCGCTGCCGATCTACGCGGTGGGCGCGGCGCTGGCGGCGAGCCTCGCGGTGACGGCGGTGGTGGCGGCGCGGCTGCTGCGGGTCCGGCTGAGCGGGGTCGAGTGGGCCGCGGTGGGCGTGGTGTGCGCGGGACTGGCCCTGCTGGGGCTCGCCTCGGGCGCGGAGGGCGAGCGGGAGGGGCCCGGCTGGCTGCGGTACGCGATGGTCGCGGTGGCGGTGGGGGTGCTGCTGCTCAGCGCGGCCGGCGGGCGCCTGACGGGCCGGACCCGGGCGTTGCTCCTGGGGCTCGGCGCGGGGTTCGGGTTCGGGGTGGTGGAGGTGGCGGTCCGGCTGATCGACTCCCTGCACCCGGCCGAGCTGCTCACCAACCCGGCGACGTACGCCCTGCTGCTCGGCGGCGGCGCCGCGTTCCTGCTGCTCACCTCGGCCCTCCAGCGGGGCTCGGTGACCACCGCGACCGCCGGCATAGTCATCGGCGAGACGCTCGGCCCCGCCGCGGTGGGCGTGGTCTGGCTCGGCGACCGGACCCGGGAGGGCCTGGGCTGGCTGGCGGCCCTGGGCTTCGCGGTGGCGGTGGCGGGAGCCCTGCTGCTGGCCCGCTTCGGCGAGGCACCGGCGGCGGCGGAGAGCTGAGGACGCGGGACCGGCGTGGTCCCTGGGTCCTGTCTTGCGTCGCGCGGCGGTCGCGAATGGTCGGGCAGGGCCTACGGCAGTACCCGGCACAGGGCGCGCAGGGTGTCGGCCCAGGCGCTGTCCGGTGGGGTGCCGTAGCCGACGACCAGGGCGTCCAGGGGGGTGGCGCGGGCCTGGGGGTGGCGGTGGAAGGCGAGGCCGTGCAGGGCCAGGCCCTGCCGGGCGGCGGCCCGGACCACCGGCTGTTCCGTGCCCGGCGGCAGGCGCAGCACCGCGTGCAGGCCGGCCGCGATGCCCGTGACCCGCACGCCCGGCGCGTGGCCGGCGACGGCCTCGGCGAGGGCGTCGCGGCGGCGCCGGTAGCGCAGGCGGGCGGAGCGGACGTGGCGGTCGTACGCGCCGGAGGTGAGGAACTCGGCGAGGGTGAGCTGGTCCAGGGCGCCCACCGTGTCGGTGTGGCCCTTCGCCGCGGTCGCCTCCTCGGCCAGGGCCGGTGGCAGCACCATCCATCCCAGGCGCAGTCCGGGGGCGAGGGACTTGCTGGCGGTGCCGAGGTGGACGACCCGGTCGGGGTCCAGGCCCTGGAGGGCGCCGACGGGCTGGCGGTCGTAGCGGAACTCGCCGTCGTAGTCGTCCTCCAGCACCAGTCCGCCGGTGCGGCGCGCCCAGTCGACGACGGCGGCCCGGCGGTCGGGGTGCAGGGCGGTGCCCATGGGGAACTGGTGGGCGGGGGTGAGCAGGACCGCGCCCGCGTCGCCCGGTGCCCGCGGGTCGGTGCCGAGTTCGTCGTAGGGCAGCGCGGGCGTGGCGAGGCCGGCGTTCCCCAGCAGCCGCCAGTACACGTCGAGGCCGTACGACTCGACCGCCACCGCCTCGACGCCGCGCGCCCGCAGCACCTTGCCGAGGATGCCCAGGGCGTGCGAGAAGCCCGCGGTGATCACGACGGTCTCCGGGGTGGCGCGGACGCCCCGGGCGCGGGCGAGGTAGCCGGCGAGGGCGGTGCGCAGTTCGGGACGGCCGCGCGGGTCGCCGTAGCCGAGGGCCTGGAAGGGGGCGGTGGCCAGGGCGCGGCGGGCGGCCCGGAGCCATTCGGTGCGCGGGAAGGAGGCGAGGTCCGGGGAGCCGGGGGTGAGGTCGTGGACCGGGGCCGGGGTGGCGCGGCGGGGCGCGGGGCGGCCGGCGGGGGCGGGCGGGGCGCTGTGGGGCACGCCGGCGGCGACGCGGGTGCCGGAGCCCTGCCGGGCGGTGAGCCAGCCCTCGGCGACCAGGTCGGCGTAGGTCTCGGCGACGGTGTTGCGGGCGACGCCGAGGTCGGCGGCGAGGGTGCGGGAGGACGGCAGGCGGGTGCCGGGGGTGAGGCGGCCGGTGCGGACGGCGTCCCGCAGGGCGTCGGTCAGGCCGCGGCGCAGCCCACCGGAGCGGGCGGGTTCGAGGTGCAGGTCGACGCCCAGAGTGGCCCAAGGTCTTGCCATGGAAATGGACCATACTCCCGGGCTGCCCCGCTTCTAGGGTCGAGGCATGAGCACTACGCAGGAGAGCGGCGTCCACGCCGCCGAGGAAGCCCCGCGGCTGGGCTGGGCCGAGCACGCACCCGAGGTCTACAAGGCGATGATCCGACTGGAGACCGCCGCGAAGAAGGGCCTGGACCCGGCGCTGTACGAGCTGGTGAAGATCCGCGCCTCCCAGATCAACCGCTGCGCGTTCTGCCTCGACATGCACACCCAGGACGCCCTCGCGGCCGGGGAGAGCGTCGGGCGGATCGTGCAGCTCAGCGCCTGGCAGGAGTCGCGGCACTTCTACACGGAGAAGGAACTGGCGGCCATCGAGCTGACCGAGGCGGTCACCGTACTGACCGACGGCTTCGTCCCGGACGAGGTGTACGGACGGGCCGCCGAGCACTTCGAGGAGGCCGAACTCGCCCAGCTGATCGCCGCGATCACGGTGATCAACGCCTGGAACCGGTTCGGCGTGACCACCAGGATGACCCCGGGCCACTACCGGCCGGGGCAGCACGGGTGAACCGGGCGGAGGCGTTCCGCGCCCTGCACGTCCGGCGCGGGCCGGGCGATCCGCTGGTGCTGCCCGGCCCCTGGGACGCGGCCGGCGCCCGGGTGTTCGCGGCGGCCGGGTTCCCGGCGCTGGCCACGCCGAGCGCCGGGATCGCCGCCTCGCTCGGGTACGAGGACGGGCACACCCCGGCCGGTGAGATGTTCGCGGCGGTGGCCCGCATCACGCGGGCGGTGGACGTGCCGGTGTCGGCGGACGTCGAGGGCGGGTACGGGCTGGCGGCCGGGGAGCTGGTGGAACGGCTGCTGGAGGCCGGCGCGGTCGGGTGCAACCTCGAGGACTCGCACGACGGGGTCCTCGAGGACCGGCACGCGCACGCCGAGTACCTCGCGGAGGTCCGCGCGGCCGCCGGGGACCGGCTCTTCGTCAACGCACGCATCGACGTCTTCCTGCACGGCGACGGCGACCCCGAGCGGGCCATCGAGCGGGCCGCGTCGTACGTGGCGGCGGGCGCGGACTGCGTCTACCCGATCATGGCCCCGCCCGCCGTGCTGCCGCTGCTGCGCTCCGGCGTCCAGGGCCCGCTGAACGCCTTGGCCCGGCTGGACGGGGACGGCCCCTCGCCCGCCGAACTCGGCGGACTCGGGGCCACCCGGGTCACGTTCGGGCCGGGCTTCCAGCGGCGGGCGTACGCCGCACTGGACGAGATCGCCCGCTCCCTGCGCGGCTGAGAGGGGTCAGGACAGCCACTTCTTCCACACGTCGCGGTGGCCGTCCACCCACTCGCGCGCCGCCTCGGCCGGGGCCATCTTCCGCTCGGCGATCATCAGCGCCACCTCGTTCTGGTCCTCGGTGGTCCACCGGAACCTCTTCAGGAAGGCCGCGGCCCGGCCGCCGTCCTTCGCGAAGCCGGCGTTGAGGTACTTCTGGAGCGGGGTGTGCGGGTAGGCGCAGGTGATCTTCGCGGTGTCCGCGTCGCAGCCCTTCTTGTACGGCGGCAGCTTCACCTCCGTCATGGGGACCTTCTCGAACAGCCACTGGGGGGCGTACCAGTAGGTCAGGAACGGCTTCTTCTCCTTGGCGAACTGCTTGATCTGGGTGATCTGCGCGGCCTCGGACCCGGCGAAGACGACCTGGTAGTCCAGCTTCAGGTTCTTCACCAGCGCCTTGTCGTTGGTGACGTAGGACGGGGAGCCGTCCATCAGCTGGCCCTTGCCGCCGCTCTCCGCGGTGCGGAAGAGGGAGGCGTACTTGTTCAGGTTCCTCCAGTCCGTGATGTCCGGGTGCTGTTTCACCAGGTAGGTCGGCACGTACCAGCCGATGTGGCCGGTCACGCCGAGGCCGCCGCCGGGCGCGATCGTCCTCTTGTCGTGGACGTACCGCCGCTCCTGGTCCGGGTGGCCCCAGTCCTCCAGCAGGGCGTCGACCCGGCCCTGGCTGAGCGCGTCCCACGCGGGGACCTCGTCGACCTGGACGGTGTCGACGCGGTAGCCCAGCTCGTGTTCGAGGATGTACTGGGCGACGGCCACGTCGGCCTGCGCGCCCACCCAGGACTGCACGGACAGCGTGACCGTCTTCGCGCCCCGGGCGTTCGCGAACGGGCTGGCCTGCTTCGTCATGTCGGCGGCGCCGCAGCCGGTCGCGGTCAGCAGCATGAGTGCGCCCGCCAGGGCGGTCGTACGTCGTCGCACGTCAGGCTCCCTTCCTCGCGCGTCGTTCGGTCGGCTGGGTGACCCGGTCGAGCATCAGGCCCAGGCAGACGATCGCCGCGCCGGCGACCAGCCCGGTCGCCAGGTCGCCCTGGGCGAGGCCGAAGGCGACGTCGTAGCCGAGGGCGCCGCCGCCGACCAGGCCGCCGATGATGACGACGGCCAGCACCAGGACGACGCCCTGGTTCACGGCGAGCAGCAGCGAGCGCCGGGCCAGCGGGAGCTGGACCTGCCACAGCTGTTGGCGGCCGGTCGCGCCGAGGGAGCGCGCGGACTCCAGCGCTGCCTCGTCGACCTGGCGCAGGCCCTGCGCGGTGATCCGGACGACGGCCGGCAGGGCGTAGACGACGGCCGCGGCGACCGCGGGGGCGCGGCCGACGCCGAAGAGGGCGACGACCGGGATGAGGTACACGAACTGCGGCATCGTCTGGCACACGTCCAGCACGGGCCGCAGGACCCGCTCGACCCGGTCGCTGCGGGCCGCGGCGATACCGGTGGCGAAGCCCAGCACCAGGGTCACCGCGACCGCGGCGAGCACCTGGGAGAGGGTGTCCAGGGACGGCTCCCACACGCCGAGCACACCGATCGCGGCCATGGCGAGGACGGCGGTCAGCGCGGTCCGCCAGGTGCCGATCAGCCAGGCCAGGGCGGCGACGGCGAACAGCACCGACCACCAGGGCAGCCACTGGAGGCCGTCGCGGACGGGGTTCAGGACCCAGGTGGTGAAGTGGCCCGCCCAGTCGGCCGTACCGCCGACGACCGGGACGCCGGAGTACAGATGGGAGGTCATCCAGTCGACGGCGCGGTCGACCGGTCCGGCGATGGGCAGCGTCCAGCCGGCGGGCCAGTCGAGCGCGCCGAGCAGGCGGGCGGCGAGCGCGGCGGCGACGGTGACCGCGAGGGCGTACGGCCAGCCGATCGTGCGGGGCCGGCCGGTGGCCGGGGCGCCGGTGCCGGCCGCGCCGGTGACGCGGTCCAGGACCACGGCCAGCAGCACGATGGGGATGCCGGCCGCGAGGGCGGCGCCGACGTCGACCGAGGCGAGGGCCTGGTAGACGCGGTCGCCGAGGCCACCGGCGCCGATGACCGCCGCGATGACGGCCATGGACAGCGCCATCATGATCGTCTGGTTGAGGCCGAGGAGGAGTTCCCGGCGGGCCAGCGGGACACGGGCGGTCAGCAGCCGCTGGCGCCGGGTGGAGCCGAGCGACTCCACGGCCTCCAGGACTTCGGGGTCGGCGCCGCGCAGGCCCAGCGAGGTGAGCCGGGCCATCGGCGGGGCGGCGTAGACCACGGTGGCGAGGACGGCCGCGGGGACGCCGATGCCGAAGACCAGGACGACGGGGAGGAGGTAGGCGAACGCGGGGAGCACCTGCATGGTGTCCAGCACCGGGCGCAGGGCGCGGTCGAGCCGGTCGGAGAGGCCGGCGCCGACACCGAGGACGACGCCCACGGCGACGGAGACGAGGACGGCGACGACCATCAGGGCGAGGGTCTGCATCGTCGGCACCCACATGCCGAGCGCTCCGCAGGCCAGAACGGCGACCCCGGTGCCGGCCGCGAGCCGGACGCCGCCCAGCCGCCAGGCGGTGAGCGCGCCGAACGCGGTGACGCCGGCCCAGCCCGCGGCCAGCAGGGTCAGGTAGACGGCGCGGACGGCCCAGATGATCGCGTTGCTGATGTAGCCGAAGAAGTAGAGGAACAGGGGGTGGCTGTCCCGGTTGTCCATGACCCAGTCGCCGGCCCGGGCGAGGGGCTCGGTGAGGCTGACCGTCAGTTCGTGGGGCCAGGCGGCGCCGGGCCAGCGGCCTGCCGCCCAGGGGGCCAGGACGGCGGCGAGGACGGCGAGCAGGAGCAGCTTGCCGGCGGCTCCGCCGCGCAGGGCGCGGGGGAAGCCCGCGCGGGCGGCGGGGGCGGTGACCGTCGCCATCACACGGCCTCCGGGCTGGTGCGGGGGGCGGGCGGGGGCGTGGTCCCCGGGCCGGTACGGGCGGACCGCTGGTCCGCCGCCCGGTGGCTGCCGGGTGCCGGCCTGCCGGGGAGGGACGCGGGTCCGGCGGCACGGGGGCCGGGGGCCGCGTCGGCGGTGCCCGGGGCGCGGGTGCCGGTGCCGGTGCCTTGGGCGCCGCCGGTGCCGGGGGCGTCGCCGAACGGGTCACCGAGGTCTGAGGCGTCACCGGCCGGGGCGGCGGCCGTGTCCGCCGCCGTCGGTATGCCGGCGACGACGCCGAGGAGCTGCTCGTGGTCGACCACGCCCACGCAGGCGCTCCCGTTCATCACCCGGGCCGGACCGCCCGCCCTGGCCACCGCCTCGATCGCCTCCGCCACCGTGGCCTCCGGCCGCAGCGCGGGTCCGCTCCCGGCCTCCCGCCCGGACGCGGGCCGCATCGCCGTACGCACGGTCATCACCTGTTCGCGGTGGACCTCCCGGACGAACTCGCGGACGTAGTCGTCGGCGGGGGATCCCACGATCTCCTCGGGCGTGCCCAGCTGCACCACCCGGCCGTCGCGCATGAGGGCGATGCGGTCGCCGAGCTTCAGGGCCTCGTTCAGGTCGTGGGTGATGAAGACCATCGTGCGACCCTCCTCGCGGTGCAGGCGGCCCACCTCGTCCTGCATGTCGCGGCGGATCAGCGGGTCGAGGGCGCTGAACGGCTCGTCGAAGAGCAGCACCTCGGGGTCCACGGCCAGGGCCCGGGCGAGGCCCACCCGCTGGCGCTGACCGCCGGAGAGCTGGTCGGGCCGGCGCCCCTCCATGCCCTCCAGGCCGACCTTGGCGACGAACTCGGCGGCCCGCTCGCGGCGTTCGGACCTGCCGACGCCCTGGATCTCCAGGCCGTAGGCGACGTTGTCGAGGACGGTGCGGTGCGGGAGCAGGCCGAAGTGCTGGAAGACCATCGCGGCGCGGTGGCGGCGCAGTTCGCGCAGCCGGGCCCGGTCCATCGCGCGAACGTCCTCGCCGTCGATGGAGATGGAGCCGGCGGTGGGCTCGATCAGCCGGGTCAGGCAGCGGACCAGGGTGGACTTGCCCGAGCCGGACAGGCCCATGACCACGAAGACCTCGCCCTTGCGGACGTCGAAGGAGACGTCGCGGACGGCGGCCGTGCAGCCGGTGCGGGCCCGCAGGTCGGCCGGGTCCAGCCCGCTCAGTTCCGGGTCGGCCGGGACGCGGTCGGCCTTGGGCCCGAACACCTTCCACAGGCCGGAGACCGAGAAGACGGGTGCGTCGGCGGTGGGCGGTTTGCGGGTGGGGACGGTGGGAGTCATCGGGGATCGCCTCCGATCAGGTCGACGGCCTTCTCCCCGACCATGAGCACCCCGATCATCGGGTTCACGGCGGTCATGGTGGGGAAGACGGACGCGTCGGCGATGCGAATGCCGGACAGACCGCGGATCCTCAAGGACGGGTCGACCACGGCCAGTTCGTCGTCGGCGGCGCCCATCTTGCAGGTGCCGGCCGGGTGGTAGACGGTGTGCGCGGCCCTGCGCGCGTACTCGCTCAGCTCCTCGTCGCCGACGACCTCCGGACCGGGGCAGACCTCGCGCTTGAGCCAGCCGGCCAGCGGCTCGGCCGCCGCGATCTCACGGGCGATGCGGATGCCGTCGACGAGGGTCCGGGCGTCGTAGTCGTCCTCGTCGGTGAAGTACCGGAAGTCCAGGGCGGGCTTGACGGACGGGTCGGCGCTGGTGAGGTAGAGCCGGCCGCGGCTCCTCGGCTTGGGGATGTTCGGGGTCATCGAGACGCCGTACGGCGGCCGTTCGTAGCCCAGGCGCTCGGGGTTGTCGGTGAACGGGATCTGGTAGAAGTGGAACATCAGGTCCGGGCCCGCGTGCCCGGCGTCGCGGCGCACGAACAGGCCCGCGTCGGAGTCCATCGCGGAGTTGTCCGGGATGGGTCCGTGGGTCTCCCAGACGATCACCGACTCGGGGTGGTCGAGCAGGTTCTCGCCGACACCGGGCAGGTCGTGGACGACCGGGATGCCGAGCGCCCGGAGGTCCTCGCGGGGGCCGATGCCCGAGTGCAGCAGCAGCCGCGGGGTGTCGACGGCGCCCGCGCACACCACGACCTCGCGACGGGCCCTGATCAGCAGTTCCTCGCCGTCCCCGGTGCGCACGTGGACGCCCTCGGCGCGGGTGCCGTCCAGCTCCAGCCGGAACGCCCAGGTCTCCAGGAAGAGGTGGAGGTTGGGGCGCTCGTCCAGCACGGGGTGCAGGTAGGCCACGGAGGCGGAGGAGCGTTTGTTGTCCTCGGGGTGGTAGGCGAGGTCGAAGAAGCCGGCGCCCTCGGTGAACGGGGCGCGGTTGAAGCCGTCGACCGCGGGTACCCCGAGTGCCGAGCGGGCGGCGTCGACGAAGTCGCGGGCGATGGCGTTCCGGTCCTTCTCGTCGACGGTGACGATGTTGTTCTCGAGGCGGTCGAAGTAGCCGTCCATCGCGGTGGCGCCCCAGCCCTTCGCGCCGGCCGCCTCCCACTCGTCCCAGTCGGAGGGCAGGGGCTTGAACGAGATGAGGGTGTTGTGCGAGGAGCAGCCGCCCAGGACGCGGGCACGGCTGTGCCGGATGTGGGAGTTGCCGCGGGGCTGTTCCACCGTCGGGTAGTCGTAGTCGAGTTCGCCGCCGAGCAGGCCCATCCAGCGGCGCAGGGTGAGGACGTCGTCGCGGCCGACGTCGCTCGGGCCGCCCTCGATGACGGCGACGGTGACGTCCGGGTCCTCGGTGAGGCGGGAGGCGATGACGGAGCCCGCGGTGCCGCCGCCGATGACGACGTAGTCGTAGAGGTGGGGGGTCTGGGACATGGGGGTGCTGCTCCGGAGGTGTGGAAGGGGTCGGGCGGGGACTCAGCCGGCGAACCAGCGGACCGGCGCGGGCGCCAGGTTCTGGTAGACGTGCTTGGTCTCGCGGTACTCGGCGAGCCCGGCGGGCCCGAGTTCGCGGCCGGTGCCGCTCCTGCCGAAGCCGCCCCACTCCGCCTGCGGCAGGTAGGGGTGGAAGTCGTTGATCCAGACGGTGCCGTGGCGCAGCCGGGCGGCGACGCGCCGGGCGCGGCCGGGGTCGGTGGTCCAGACGGCGCCGGCGAGGCCGTACTCGGTGTCGTTGGCGAGGAACACGGCCTCCTCCTCGGTGCGGAAGGTCTCCACGGTGAGGACCGGGCCGAACACCTCCTCGCGGACGACCTTCATCTCGCGGTGGCAGGCGTCGAGGACGGTCGGCTCGTAGAAGTAGCCGGCCTCCGGGCGGGCCGGCGAGGGCTCGGGCCGCTTCCCGCCGCAGCGCAGCACCGCGCCCTCCGCGAGCGCGGAGGCGACGTACGACTCGGTCCTGGCGCGCTGCTGCTCGGAGACGAGCGGGCCGCACTCGACGCCTTCCTCGGTGCCGCGGCCCAGGCGTATCTTCGTGGCGCGGCGGGCGATTTCGGCGACGAAGCGTTCGCGGACCGACTCCTCGACGATGAGCCGGGAGCCGGCCGAGCAGACCTGGCCGCTGTGGATGAAGGCCGCGTTCAGGGCCTGGTCGACGGCGGTGTCGAAGCCCTCCTCGGTGGCGCACGCGTCGGCGAAGACCACGTTGGGGTTCTTGCCGCCGAGTTCCAGGGCGACCTTCTTGACGCCGGGCGCGGCGGCCTGGGCGACCTTGACGCCACTGGTGAGGCCACCGGTGAAGGAGACGAGGTCGACGCCGGGGTGTTCGGCGAGCCGGGCACCGACGGTGTGGCCGGGGCCGGTGACGAGGTTGGCGACGCCCTCGGGCAGGCCGGCCTCGGCGAGCAGTCCGATCAGCGCGATCGTGGTCATCGGGGTGATCTCGCTGGGTTTGATCACGAAGGTGTTGCCGGCGGCGAGCGCCGGGGCGATCTTCCAGCTGGCCTGGAGGAGCGGGTAGTTCCACGGGGTGATCAGCGCGCAGACGCCGACCGGTTCGTGGACGACCACGCTGTGGATGTCGGGCGAGCCCGCGTCGACGACCCGGCCGGGGGCCTCGGCGGCGACCAGGTCGGCGAAGTAGCGGAAGGCGTCGGCGACGCAGTCGATGTCGACGCGGCCCTCCTCGACGGTCTTGCCCGCGTCCCGGCTCTCCAGCAGGCCGAGTTCCTCGCGGTCGCGGACGAGGAGAGCGGCGACGCGGCGCAGCAGGGCGGCGCGGTCGGCGACCGGGGTGCGGGGCCAGGGTCCGTGATCGAAGGCCTGCCGGGCGGCGGCCACCGCGCGCTCGGCGTCCTTCTCGTCGCCCTCCGCGACCACGGCGAAGGGTCTGGCGTCCGCGGGGTCCAGGATCTCGCGGGTCGCGCCGGAGACCGATTCCAGCCACTCGCCGCCCGCGTGGATCGTCGCCCGGGGGTGTCGTTCCGTTCTGTCCGCCATGATCGGTGTCGCCTTCCGTTCCTGTTCGGTGCCCCTGTGTCACACGCAGGTCACGCTCGGGGACCGCGGTCGCCTGCCCAGACGCCTGCCACGCATGCGCGATCGGTGGCCGAAAGTGCGCCGGGTCACGGAAAAGGCGGCTGAAAGGCTCACAAAGGCGGGCGCGGGTCAGGCGTGGCGGACGGGCCGGAGTGGGGCCGCCCGGTGTCCGGGCCCTGGAGCATGGCCTCCCGGAAGCAGCCGCGCAGCCAGGCGTGAGCGGGGTCGGCGTCGTGCCGCGGGTGCCAGGCGAAGCCGATCGGGACGGCCGGCAGCGGCAGCGGCACCTCGAAGGTGACCAGGCCGAGGGTGTCGGCCAGCGGGCGGCCCCACTGGTTGACCAGCCCGATCAGATCGGTCTCGCGCAGCACGAACAGGGAGGCCGGGTAGGTGCCGACGCTGCCCACCACCCGGCGGTCCAGGCCGAGCGCGGCCAAGGCGTCGTCGACCGGTCCGCGCGACCGGCCGCGCCGCGAGACGATCAGGTGCCCCGCCTCCCCCGCGAACCGCTCGGGCGTCAACTCACCCTCGAGCAAGGGGTGTCCGGCCCGTACGACACCGAGCATGCGGTCCTCGTACACGGTCTCCACGTGCACCTCGGGCGCGGTCGTGTCGATCACGCCCACCTCCAGGTCGGCGGTGCCCTGGCGCAGGTAGGGGGCGTCCACGTGACTCTCGGACAGGAACCGCAGCCGGATGCCGGGCGCCTCGCGGGCGGCGCGGGCGAACAGGGCCGCGCCGTGGGTGGCGGCGATCGCGTCGTGGCCGAGGACGGTGAAGGTCCGGCTGACCGTGCGCGGGTCGGTGTCCCGGTCCGGCGCGAACACGGCACGGGCCCGCTCCACCACGGCGGCGACCTCCGCCCGTACGGCGAGGGCGCGCGGGGTGGGCACCATCCGGCGGCCGGCCCGCACCAGCACCGGATCGCCGAGCGCCCGGCGGATACGGCCGAGGGTGCGGCTCATGGCCGGCTCGGACAGGTGCAGTCGCCGGGCGGCGCCCCGCACGCTCTCCTCCTCCAGCAGGACGTCGAGCGCCACCAGCAGGTTCAGGTCCAGGTCCGCGGATTGCGTCATGCGCAGGTATTCCTTGCGAAGGTTGCACTGGTCAGCAGGTCGGAGCCGACCCTACGGTGAGAGCGCGTCCCCCACCACCCA
This sequence comes from Streptomyces sp. NPDC100445, assembly GCF_044759735.1. Lineage (NCBI taxonomy): Bacteria > Bacillati > Actinomycetota > Actinomycetes > Kitasatosporales > Streptomycetaceae > Streptomyces > Streptomyces sp. NPDC100445. Next base: position 578,508 of record NZ_JBIVZV010000003.1, read on the forward strand.
TCAGCTCCCGGGAGGAGCCGTGCCCGCGCACGCCCTGAAACGCCCGACCCTGCTGACCCTGTGCGCCTGCGTCCTGGTCGCGCAGAGCATGGTCGCGGCCGTCAATCTGCTGATCCCCCAGCTCGCGTCGTCCACCCCGCACCCCTCGCACACCGAACTGCTGTGGACGGTCGACGCGTACGTCATCGTCTTCGCGGGCCTGCTGATCCCGGCGGGCGCGCTCGGCGACCGGTACGGCCGCAAGGGCGCCCTGCTCTGCGGGCTGGCCCTGTTCGCCGCCGGCGCCGCGACCAGCGCGCTCGCGCCCGGCCCGGCGCTGCTCATCGCCGGCCGGGGCGTGTCCGGTGCCGGGGCCGCGCTGATCACCCCCGCGACCCTGTCGATCCTGGTGCACCTGGCCGGCCCCGGACACCGCGCCCAGGCGATGGCGTCCTGGACGCTGGCCATCGGGCTGGGCGGCCTGGCCGGCAACCTCGGCGGCGGGCTGGCCGGCCAGTTCCTGTCCTGGCGGGCGCTGTTCGCCGTGATGGTCCCGCTGGCCGGCGTCCTCGCCGCCGCCGTGGCCGTGACCACCCCGCGCACGGCCCGCTCCCCGCAGGCCGGCCCGGACCCGGCCGGCACGCTGCTGCTCACGGCCGGCCTGGTCGCCGTGCTCCTCGGCATCATCGAGGGCCCCGGCCGCGGCTGGACCTCGGCGCGCGTCCTGGCCGCGTTCGCGGCGGGCGTCCTGCTGCTCACGGCGTTCACGGTCCACGCCCTGCGCTCCCGGACCCCGCTGTTCGACCCGCGCGTCTTCCGCTCCGCCGGGCTGCGCGCGGCGACGCTGGGCCTGGCGACCGGCTTCTTCGGCCTGTTCGCGCTGTTCTTCGTCAACTCGCAGTACCTCCAAGAGGTGAAGGGGTTCGGGCCGGCGACGACGGGCGTCGCGATCGTGCCGCTGATCACCGGCATGGCCCTGGTCCCGAAGTTCGCGGCCCGCTGGTCGGCGCGCCCTCGCCCGGTCGTCGGCACCGGGCTCGCCCTGATCGGCGCGGGCCTGCTGGCCGCGTCCACCGCGGACGCGCACACGCCCTACCCGCTGTACGCCTGCTGGCTGCTGGTCATCTCGGCGGGCACGGGGCTGGCCATGCCGGCGCTCACCCTCGGCGTGGTCGTGTCGCTCCCCCCGCACCGGGCGGGGCTCGGCTCCGGCCTCGGCACCTCCGCCCGCGAGATCGGCGCGGCCCTCGGCGTCGCCGTCGCCGGCACCGGCCTGGCGGGCCACACCGGTTTCGCGAACGGGATGGGTCCGGCCCTGCGGGTCGTCGGCACGGTCGTACTCCTGGCCACGGCCGTGGTCGTCACCGGCTACCGCACCCCCGCGCGCCCGTCCCGCCCCACCCCGGGAACACCGGCACCGGCCGAACCGACGACGACCACCGCGGGACCGACCCCGCCCTGACCGGTCCCGGCGCCACGGCCGACTGCCCGGGACCCACGCCCACGTCCGGGGGGTTCTGATGCCGGGAGGCCGCGCACCGACCGGGACCACGCCGGTGCCCCGGAGCCGGAGCAGCGGCCGACGGCGAACCGGGTGCCCGCCCGAGGGACGGGAGCGCCCTGGCCAAGTCGCGCCCGGGGCTCGCCGCTGCCGGGAGGCCGGAGCTGCGGCGAGGGCGAGCCGGTGAGCGAAGGCGAACGTCGGCCGGGAGCCGGGAGCCGGCCGCTGGACGGGCGCCCTGGGCGAGTCGCGGCCCGGGACCCGTCGGTGCCGGGAGGCCGGCCGCGGACCGTGGAGCCGACGGTGGGCCGAGGGACAGCGGCGGACGAAGGCCGGTCGGTGGGCGGGAACCACGCCGATAGCCGGAGACGGTCGCGGGACGGAAGACGAGAGGCGAGCCGGGAAGCCGTTGGCCGGGATCGGGCCTACGGCCGGGGGCCCGCCGGTGCCGCGGCGGCGGCCGGGTCCACGCCGGTGACCGGAGGGGGAACGCCGGCCGGGGGTCGGCCACAGGGCGGGGGCGTCCTGGCCGAGTCCGGCCCGGGGTCCGTCGGTGCCGGGGGTCGACCGTGGAGCCGACGGTGGGCCGAGGGACAGCGGTGGGCGTGAGCGCCTCGGTGGGTGGGGGTGGTGGCCTGAACTTGATCACGGGTGGGTGGGGGCGTCGCAGAATGTGGTGTCGAGCGAAAGGACGTGCCATGTTCCGTGTCCCGACCTGCGTGCTGACCGGCGTGGGGCCGCCCCGGGTGACCGGCGGGCACGCGGTGGACCGGTACGTCCAGATCGGCTCGCTGACGAAGCCGCTGACCGGCACCCTCCTCGCCCGGATGGCCGAGACGGGCGCGGTCCGCCTCGACGACCCCGTCGAACGGTGGCTGCCGGCGCCGCCCGGCACCGGGATCACCCTGCTGAACCTGGCCCGGCACACCTCGGGCCTCCCCCGGTTGCCGCCCGGCCTGCGCGGCCGGGACCCGTACGCGGCCTTCGGCCCGGCCGAACTGCTGCGGCTGGTGCGCGGCATGGACACCGTCGCCGTACGCCCGCCGGGCGAGGAGGAGTACTCCAACCTGGGGTACGCCGTCCTCGGCGCGGCGCTGGCCGCGGCGGGCGGGGCAGGTTACGAGGAGCTGCTCGACACGTACGTCCTGCACCCGGCGGAGCTGACCGGGGTGAGCGCCGATCCCGCCCCCGGACGGCGGCTGCTCGCCCCCGGCCTCGCCGGCACGCGGCGCAGGCCCTGGACGATGAACGGGGCGATCCTCCCGGCGGGCGGCCTGTGGGCGACCCCGCGCGCCGTGGCCGGACTCGTCGTGGGGCTGCTGGTGGAGCGGCGGCTGGGCGAACCGGCCGTGAGCTGGCAGACGGCCGGCCCGCTGCGGTGGCACAACGGCGCCACCCGGGACGCGTCCGTGTTCGCCGGGGCGGCAGAGGACGGACGGTGGGTGGTCGTGCACCGGCTGAACGGACGCTCCGAGGACACCGACCGCGCCGCGCTGGAGGCGCTCCGCCGGGAGGGTTGACCACTGGGTGCGACAACGACGAGATCCCCTCCCGCCGAGCGGGAGGGGATCTCGTGTGTGGAGCGCCGGGCAGGCCTTGCACCTGCATCTCCCCGCAGGAAGCGGGGCGTCTTTCCTTGGACCACCAACGCATCACCTGGTGCCGGTTTCCCGGCGGCCGGTGCGTGATCAACTATAACCCACGACCGCCGGGTCGCACCACGTCGGATCAGATGAGGCCGAGGCCGCGGACCGCCTCGCGCTCCTCCACGAGCTCCTGGACGGAGGCGTCGATGCGGGCGCGGGAGAACTCGTTGATGTCCAGGCCCTGGACGATCCGGTACGTGCCGTTCTCGGTGGTGACGGGGAAGGAGGAGATCAGACCCTCCGGGACGCCGTAGGAGCCGTCCGAGGGGATGCCCATGGAGGTCCAGTCGCCCTCGGCGGTGCCGTTGACCCAGGTGTGCACGTGGTCGATGGCGGCGTTGGCGGCGGAGGCGGCGGAGGACGCGCCCCGCGCCTCGATGATCGCGGCGCCGCGCTTGGCGACGGTCGGGATGAAGTCCTCGGCCAGCCACTTCTCGTCGTTCACGGCCTCGGCGGCGTTCTTGCCGGCGACCGTGGCGTGGAAGATGTCCGGGTACTGGGTCGCGGAGTGGTTGCCCCAGATGGTGAGGCGCTTGATGTCGGCGACCGCGGTGCCGGTCTTCTTCGCCAGCTGGGTCAGCGCGCGGTTGTGGTCCAGGCGGGTCATCGCGGTGAAGCGCTCGGCGGGGACGTCCGGCGCGGCGGCCTGCGCGATGAGCGCGTTGGTGTTGGCCGGGTTGCCGACGACGAGGACCTTGATGTCGTCCGCGGCGTGGTCGTTGATGGCCTTGCCCTGCGGCTTGAAGATGCCGCCGTTGGCCTCCAGCAGGTCGCCGCGCTCCATGCCCTTGGTGCGCGGGCGGGCGCCCACCAGCAGGGCCACGTTGGCGCCGTCGAACGCGACGTTGGGGTCGTCGGTGATGTCGATGCCCTGGAGCAGCGGGAAGGCGCAGTCGTCCAGCTCCATGGCCGTGCCCTCGGCCGCCTTCAGCGCCGGGGTGATCTCCAGCAGGCGCAGCTTGACCGGCACGTCCGCGCCGAGCAGCTGGCCGGAGGCGATGCGGAAGAGCAGGGCGTAACCGATCTGGCCGGCCGCGCCGGTGACGGTGACGTTCACGGGAGTGCGGGTCATGGCGTTCTCCGTATGACAGCTGGCGGTGGGGCGTCCCTGCCCCGGGCGGATGATCGATCTCTTGGCATCAAGAGAGATCCAGCGGTCAGGCTATCGCGCATCCGGCATGCGAGACGTACGGGGCCGTGTGGCTCAGCCCACAGGGTCCGCCGGGCATGCCCGTCACCCGGTGCGGGGCCCGCGAGCGGGTGAAAAAAGGCGGCCGTCCGTTCGAGGGGGGGTGAACGAGGACGGCCGCCGAGGGGGGTACCGGGGTGCCGGACTCCCGTGGGGGTACGGCAACACCTGCCCCGGTTCCGGCCCGGGCATGCGCACCGGCGCGGAATTTCGTCCTCCGCCTCTGTCCGCGCGGCTAGTCGGTGCAGCCCGTCCGCCCGGAGGCGAGCGTGGCGCAGGCCCGGGACCGCGCCGGGTCCCGTACGGCGGCCATCGGGGTGTACGCGATGGTGTCCCCGGTCGCGGTGATGTCACCCGACTGCCGGACCCCGCCCACGGTGAGCCGCACGGTGTCGCCGGGCGCGCCGCCGGTGATCCGGCCCCAGACCGTGCCGCACGTCCTGCTGTAGCGGACCTCCAGGACGGTGGTGCCGAGGGTGACGGACTTGGCGGTCGTCACCAGGTCGCCGCTGCACCCCATCGCCTCGGCGTCCTTGCCGGTGCACGCGGAACCGGAGCACTTCACGCCCGGCGGCAGGCTCGGCCGGGGGCGGGCGGACCGGGAGGAGGCGGCCGCGTCCTGGCCCCGGTGACCGCCGTCCCGGTGGGTGAGGAGGAAGACACCGCCGATGAGGACGAATACGCCGGCCATGCCCGCGAAGAACATCAGCACCTGCTGCCGGCGCGGGGGCACCGGTTCCGCGGGGCCGGAGCGCCCGGGCGCCGGGTGCCCGGCACGGGGGGCCGGTGTCCCGGCGGGGGTGTTCGCGGGGACCGGCGCGGTCGGGAGGCCGATGGGGGTGACCCGGGTCGGGGCGGTGGTGCCGGCGGCCCCGGCGGTGGCGCCCGGGATGCCGTCCGGTGCGGCCGGGGCCGGGGTGCGCGGAGCGCCCGGGGCCGGGGCGGTGGTGGCCGACGGGCCGGTGGGGCCGGCCGGGGTGCCCGCCGGGCGGACGGTCGCCTTCGACGGACCCAGGTATCCCGCCAGCCCCCAGGAGTTGGCGCCGGGCGCGGGAGCGGCACCGGCCCCCACACGGGCGCCGTCGCCGGACGCCGGACCGGTGCCGGTGGACGTGCCCGTGCCCGTGGACGTGCCGGTGCCGGTGGACGTGCCGGTGCCCCTGCCGGTGCCGGTGCCCGTGCCGGTGCCGGTGCCCGTGCCGGTGCCGGTGGACGTGCCGGTGCCCGTGCCCGTGGCCGCGCCCGCCGTCGCGGCGGGCCGGGCGGGGGCGGCGCCGTTCGCGCGCCCGGTGTCGTCGGGGTCCGATTCCGCCCGGCTCCAGGCGCGTTCGGCCAGCTCCCACAGGCCGGTCAGGTCGGCGGTGGGGGTGCCGGTGACCTCGGCCAGCGCGACGACCGCGCCCTTGGGCGCCAGGAGCCGGCCGGCCAGGTACCGCTCCCAGGACGTCCTGCCGTACCCGGTGGTGTCGGCCAGCTCCACGACGCTCAGGCCGCCGTGGTCGACGAGCCGCCGCATCCGCTCGACGAACTCCCCGATCTGCGGGTCCAGTTCCTCCGGCAGGGTGTTCCAGCGAGGCATCGCTTCCCCCTCCTCCCCTCTTCCCCCGTGTTCCGTGCGCACGTCCAAGGATCCCAGCTCCGGGCCGTGCCGGCGGCAGGGGACACGGCGGGTGGCCCGCGTCCGGTGCGGGACGCGGGCCACCTGCCGTACGAGGAGCCGCTACTTGGTGACCGTGAGGTGCAGGGTGTCCTTCAGGAACGGGATCTCCAGCCACGGCTTGGGCTGGGCCATCATCGCCAGCAGCACGATCGCCAGGCCGAGGACGCCGTAGGTGGCGATGTCCGTGAAGCGGGAGCGGACGGCGAGCATGCCGACGCTGGGCAGCACCCAGCGTATGACCGCGCCGGCCAGCAGGGCGGCGCCGATCAGCAGGGTGCCGACCCGGAACAGGTCCAGGGCGGTCAGCAGCAGGCCGAGCGCGACGGCCGACAGGACCACGAGCAGGGGCCACTGGCGGGCGGGCGCCGGGGCGTCGCCGGGCGCGGCCCGGCCGCCGCCCTCCGGCCGGGCGGTGTCCCGCGTGAACAGCGGGAAGCGGCGGGTGACGCGGCGCGGGCGCCCCTCGGCGTCGGGGGCGCTGATCGCGTCCCGCACGGTCGGTTCCGCGGACTCGCGGGCGTCCTCAGCCGGCACTGCGCTCCGCCGCCTCGACCACGTTGACCAGCAGGAGGGCCCGGGTCATCGGGCCGACGCCGCCGGGGTTGGGGGAGATCCAGCCGGCCACCCCGGCCACGTCCGGGTGGACGTCGCCGACGATCCTGCCGTCGGCGTCGCGGGAGACGCCGACGTCGAGGACGGCCGCGCCCGCCTTGACGTCCTCGGCGCGGATCAGGTGCGGGGAGCCGGCCGCGGCGATGACGATGTCGGCCCGCCTCAGGTGGGCGGAGAGGTCGCGGGTGCCGGTGTGGCACTGGGTCACGGTGGCGTTCTCGCTGCGCCGGGTCAGCAGCAGCGGCATCGGACGGCCGATGGTGACACCGCGGCCGACGACCACGACCTCGGCGCCCTTGATCTCCACGCCGTGGGCGCGCAGCAGGGTGAGGATGCCGTTGGGGGTGCAGGGCAGCGGGGCCGGCTCGTTCAGGACGAGGCGGCCGAGGTTGGTCGGGTGCAGGCCGTCGGCGTCCTTGGCCGGGTCCATGAGTTCCAGGACGCGGTTCTCGTCGATGCCCCGGGGCAGCGGCAGCTGGACGATGTAGCCGGTGCAGGCCGGGTCCTCGTTCAGCTCGCGGACGACCGCCTCGATCTCCGCCTGGGTGGCGGTGGCGGGCAGCTCGCGCTGGATGGAGGCGATGCCCACCTGGGCACAGTCGCGGTGCTTGCCGGCGACGTACTTCTGGCTGCCGGGGTCGTCCCCGACCAGGATCGTGCCGAGGCCGGGCGTGACGCCCTTCTCCTTCAGCGCCGCCACGCGGGCGGTCAGATCAGACTTGATCGCGGCTGCGGTGGCCTTGCCATCGAGAATCTGGGCGGTCATGGGTCCCATCCTCGCGGATGACCCGGCCCGGGGACGAATCCGGGTGTCACAGCTTGATCAGCGATGTTGCACTTGCACAACACCTGACGTATCCGGCTGGACAAGTAAGAGCCCGTTAAAGAACGATGACCACACAGTGCCGCGGGCAGTACCGGGGGGACGGACCGCATCTGTAGAACTTTCCTCCGCACCGTGCCGCGCGTCGTCCCCGCACTTGAGCATCGCAACGGAGGAAGACCGCCATGAGCTTTGGCGACCCGAACAACCCCTACGGCGCGCCGCAGGGCCAGCAGCCCGGATACCCGCCCCCGCCCCCGCAGGGCCAGCCCGGCTACGGCTACCCGGCCGCCCCCCAGGGCCAGCCCGGTTACGGCTACCCGGCCGCGCCCCCGCTCCACCAGCACGGCTACGGCCTCCCGATGGAGATGCCCGGCCTGATGAAGACCGCGCGGGTGCTGCTGTTCATCCTGTCCGGCTTCCAGATCCTGGCCGGTTTCGTCGTCGGCGCGGCGGTCGGTGCCGTCCAGGACGTGTCCAACGGCGTCGGCTCCGGTGACAGCACCGACGGCCTGGCCGGTCTGGGCTACCTCTTCGCGGCGCTGCTGCTGGGCCTGGGCGCGCTGTCGATCTTCCTGGGCGTGAAGTTCAAGAACGGCGGCAGCGGCATCCGCATCACCACGATCGTCTACGCGGGTCTGATGATCCTCGGCGGCATCACCAACATGGTCAACGGCGCGAACGGCTCCGCCACCTTCTTCGGGCTGATCTCGCTGGCCATGGCCGGCATCATCCTGGCGTCGATGGTCACCGGTGCCGCCACGGCGTGGTTCAACCGTCCGCGGTACTGATCCGCGGGGGGCCGGTGTCCCGGGGCCGTGTCCCGTCCGGACGGACGGGGCGCGGCCCGCTGCGTCCCCCGGGCCGCCGGCTCACTGGTCGAGATAGGTCAGGACGGCCAGCACCCGGCGGTTGTCGCCGTCCGTCGGGAGCAGGCCGAGCTTGGTGAAGATGTTGCCGATGTGCTTGGCGACGGCCTTCTCGGTGACGAACAGGGCTGCCGCGATGCCCGCGTTGGAGCGGCCCTGGGCGAGGAGTTCGAGCACCTCGCGTTCCCGTTCGGTGAGGCTGCCGACGGCCTCGTCGCGCTCCTTGCGGACCAGCAGCTGGGAGATGACCTCGGGGTCCATGGCCGTACCGCCCGCGGCCACCCGCTGGATGGAGTCCAGGAACTGGGCGCCGTTGGTGACGCGGTCCTTGAGCATGTAGCCGACGCCCCGGCCGCCGCTGGTGAGCAGCTCACGGGCGTAGAGGGGCTCGACGTACTGGGAGAGCAGGAGGACCGCCAGGTCGGGGTTCTCCTTGCGGGCGGCGAGGACGGCGCGCAGGCCCTCGTCGGTGAAGTTCGGCGGGAGCCGGACGTCGACGACGGCGACGTCCGGCTGTTCCCTGCCCAGGGCCTCCAGCAGGTCGGTGCCGTTGTCCACGGCGGCCACCACGTCGTGGCCGTAGGCCCCGAGCAGGCGGATCAGCCCGTCCCTCAGGAGGAAGTGGTCTTCGGCGAGGACAATACGCACGGGATCTCCATCGTCACCATCGTCGGCCCGTTGACCGGGCTGCTCAGGGCCAGCACGCCGTCGAAGGTGGCGAGCCGCCGCTCGATGCCCCGCAGTCCGGTGCCGAGGGAGGCGTCGGCACCGCCGTGACCGTCGTCGGTGACGGTGATGTGGAGCATGCCGCGATCGTAACGAAGGTCGATCCAGGCCCGGTCGGCCCGCGCGTGCTTCGCCACGTTCGTGAGGATCTCGGAGATGGCGAAGTAGGCGGCGGACTCCACCGGCATCTCCGGGCGGCCCGGCAGGTCGACCTGGACCTCGGTGCGTACGGGGCACACCATGGCCAACGCCCTGATGGCGTCGGCGAGTCCGCGGTCGGCGAGGACGGGCGGGTGGATGCCGCGGACCAGGTTGCGCAGTTCCTCCAGGGCGGCGGAGGAGGACTGGCGGGCCTCGATGAGCAGGGCGCGGACGGCCTCGGGGTTGGTCTCCAGCAGGTGCTCTGCCGCGTCGAGGGTCATGCCCATGGCAACCAGACGGGCCTGGGCGCCGTCGTGCAGGTCCCGCTCGATCCGGCGGATCTCGGCCATCTGGGTGTCCACCGCGTCGGAGCGGGTGGCGGCCAGGTGCTGGATCCGGCTGGCCATCAGCTCGCTCTCGCTCGGCGCGAGCATCGCCCTCGTGTACAGGGCGTGCCGGCGCACCGCGCGCGGGGCCGCCCACAGGGCCAGCGGCAGTTGGAGCAGACCGAGCAGACCGGCGAGGACCGCGGTGGCCTGGCCCTCGATCGGGATGAACTGGTACCACAGGCCGTCCCACTCGGTGGACAGCGGAACCCCGAAGAAGGCGAGGAAGACGCCCCACGCCCCGCTGAGGATCAGCGCGAGCGGGAAGAACGCGAGGAAGCCGCCGGCCAGCGGTTCGGTGAGCACCCACACGTACTCGCGCCGCGTCTGCGGGTCGCTCATGATCCAGCGGTAGCGGGCCACGGCACCCGAGGCACCCGCGGGCGCGGGCGGCAGCGGTCCGGGCGGGCCCGGGATCGCCACGCCGGCCCAGCGCAGCGCCAGTTCACGCTGGTGCGCGGCCAGGGACCGCACCCCCTCCATGGCCCGCGGCACCATGCCGAGGCCCGGACCGACCAGGCTGATCGCCCCGGACACGGCGAGGGAACGGCCGAAAGCCGCCATCGACATCCAGCACAGCGCCAGCGCCCGCCGCAGTCCCGTCATGCCGGCGGCCACCGAGAACCCTCTGATCGCCGCCGGCTGGCGGACCCCGCCGAGCTGCATCGTGCGGTCGTCCATGCGTCCCGCTCCTTCCTCGCCCCGCCCCGCCGTGAGCGGTGCCGGTGTCGTACGTCCGTCGTGGGCCGAAGGGCCCGCCCCCTCATTGTGGTGGCCGGGGGGCGGCGAAATCGGTGGTAAAAACACCCCTCTTGGCCCCGCGTCCGTCAGGGGCCGACGAACAGCGACAGCGTGTCGGCCACGCAGGCGGCCCGGGACCGCCCCTCGACCTCCACCGTCATCCGGACGGCGGCCAGGTGGCCGACCGGCGTCTCCCGCACCCCGGTGAGCTTCGCGCCGCCGCGCACCCGGGAGCCGACCGGCACCGGATGCGGGAAACGCACCTTGTCCAGGCCGAAGTTGACGCCCATCTCGACCTTCTCGATGTCGAAGATGGCACGCATCATGGTGGGCAGCAGGGCCAGGGTCATGTAACCGTGCAGGATGGTGCCGCCGAACGGCCCGGTCGCCGCGCGCTCGGGGTCCGTGTGGATCCACTGGAGGTCGCCGGTGGCGCCGGCGAACTGGTCCACCTGCTCCTGGGTCACCGGCGTCCACGGGCTGTGGCCCAGGTGTTCGCCGACGGCGGCGGAGAACTCGTCCAGGGTGGCGAAAGATCTCATGGCGTCGATTCTGTGCGGCTGCCGGAGGGCCGGACAAGGCGGTCGCCCGCGGCGCGGCCGTTCGGTCAGCGGGTCGTCATCCGTTCGTCAGCGCGCGCCGGGGCCTGGCCGGCCCCGGCGCGCGCGGGCTCAGCCGTAGCGCTTGAGTTCGTGGAAGAAGCCGGGCACGGTGTGCAGCAGGTCGGCCTCGCGGACGCGGTCGTGGACGTACTTGGCCACCGCCAGGTCGAGCACGCCGAGCCCGAACGGCGAGAAGACCACCGGCCGGTCGGCGGGCGGGGTGATGGCGCCGGTCAGCACGTCGAACAGGGTGCCGGCGAGGAACTCCCGGGTGCCGGTGAGCTGTTCGGCGAGGTGGGGCGAGGTGCCGGCCTTCAGGCAGTGGTCGATGTCGTCGACCGCGTTCCACGCGGACAGGACGACCTCCGGGGCCAGGTCGCGCAGCGACACGTGCAGCACCAGCGGGTTGTGCGTGAACCATCCGGGGTCGGTCACGTGCGGCTCGCCCGCGACGGTGGCGAAGACCACGAGGTCGCTGGAGCGGATCAGGTCCTCGGGCTTGTCGTACACGGTGATCTCCGCCCGGTCCCCGGCCGCGCGCCGCAGGTACCCGGTGAAGCCCTCGGCGTGCTCGGCGGACAGGTCGTGCACGCCGAGGGCGTCGAAGTCGAAGCCGCCGGCGGCCAGGTAGGTGTGTATGTAGCGGGCGATCAGGCCGGTGCCGAAGAACCCGACCCGGGTGGGCCGGGTACCGCGCGCCCGGCTGATCCGGTCGGCGGCGAGGGCCGCGGAGGCCGCGGTGCGCGCGGCGCTGATGATGGAGGACTCCAGGCAGGCGAACGGGTAGCCGGTCTCGGCGTCGTTGAGGACGAGGACGGCCGAGGCGCGTGGCAGGCCGGCGGCCACGTTCTCCGGGAAGCTGGAGATCCACTTGATGCCGTGCACGTCGACGTCACCGCCCACCGAGGCGGGCAGCGCGATGATCCGGGAGGACGGCCGGTCCGGGAAGCGCAGGAAGTACGAGTCCGGGTTGACGGTCCGCGCCTCGCCGTGCAGCCGGTAGGCGGCCTCGACGGTGGAGACGACCTCGTCCTCCGCGCCGGTGAGCACCTGGTGCACCTGGGCACCGGAGATCACGGAGAAGGAAGGGGCCTGGGACACTTGTGGGGTCATGGGAACAGCGCTCCGATACGGGTTCGGGAAGGTGGGGCCGGCCGGTGCGCGACCGGCGTGCGGTGACGGGGCGGCCGGTCGGCCGATGCGGGGCGGGCGATGGGACGGTCAGCCGATGCGGGCGAGGCCCTTGGCGTGCTGCCGGGCCCGTCCCCGCGACACCCGCAGCGGGTCCCAGCCGGCGTCGCGCCGGGGCAGCAGCGCCGGGTCGCCGAGCACCGTGCCGGCGAACACCTCCGGGAGCAGCGGCCGGCCCAGGATGTGGGAGACCGCGGCCATGCCGCCGGCGGCGACCCCGGCCATGCCGCTGCCGTGCCGGGTGTTCTGACCCACCACGTACAGCCCCTCGATGTCGGTGCGCACGTCGGGCCGCTGCCGCCCCGCGCCCCAGGTGGCCATGCCGTACGGGGAGCCGCCGCCGGCGCGGATGTAGCGCTCGTTGGTGAGCGGGGTGGCCGTCTCCACGTGGGTGATGCGGTCCCGGAACGGGCCGAGGACCTGTTCGGCGGCGTCCAGGGCCAGCTCGGTGACCTCCCGCTTGCGGGCCAGGTAGGCGGGGCGGCGGCGGTACGGTTCGCCGGTGAGCGGGCCGCCGCCGGCGCCCCAGAACCCCTCCCCCGACGGGAGGATCGTCATCAGCTGGAAGTTGCTGTGCCCGGGCGGGCACACCGCGGGCGAGCCGGCGTCCTTGACGGAGGCGAAGGAGAAGGCGAGCTGGGGGATGCGGTCCAGGGTCCCGGTGCGGGCGTGGTGCTCCAGCATCGCGGCGTGCGCGCCCTCCATGTCGTCCGTGGCGTGCCACCAGATGTTGGCGTTGGGCAGGCCGGGCAACTCGGTGTCCAGGGCGACGTAGACCGCGACGACCGCGTCCCGCATGGTGGCCGCCCGGGTCCGGGCGACCAGGTCGGCCGGGAACGCCTCCTCGCCGCCGCACAGGTTCAGCACGGTGTTGCGGTAGTCGGCGTTGGACACCACCAGCGGGGCCAGGACGCGGGTGCCGTCGGTGAGTTCGACGCCGGTGGTGCGGCCCTTCTCGATCAGGATGCGCCGCACCTCGCAGCGGGTGCGCAGCTCGCCGCCGTACGCCTCCAGGGCCTCCACGAACGCGGCGACGAGGGCCTGGCCGCCGCCCTCGGGGTAGTAGGCGCCGCGCAGGTAGTGGTCCAGCATGGTGACGTGCTCGGCGAAACCGACGTCGTCGGGCATGGCGCCGTAGTTGCCGGCCTGCGCGGCGAGCAGGGTGCGGCCCTTGGCGGACAGCCCGCAGTGGTCCAGGGCCTGGCCGAGCGTGCGCCGGTTCCAGCGCATGGTCTGCGGCGACCGGCGGAACAGCTCCACCATCGGGGTGCCGAGCAGGCTGGCCCGGCCGGCGCCGGCCACGGCCGCGGCGAGGTCGACGAAGCGGTGCATGGCGTCGGCCTCGGCGGGCAGGGCCGCGGCGAGACGCTCGCGGTAGCGGTCCCAGCCGGCCGGTACGTCGACCACGGCGGTCGGCGTGATGATCCGGTCGAAGCCGCCCTCGTTGTCCAGCGGCCGGAACGTCACCCGGCCGGCGACGCCGAGTCCGGACAGGACGGCGGGCAGCAGGCCGTCCGGGCCGCAGTCCCCGAGGTAGTGGGTGCCGACGTCGAACTCGTACCTGCGCCGGCGGCGGAAGACGTGGGCGTTGCCGCCCGCCACGTCGTGCTGTTCCAGCACGAGGACCCGGCGGCCGTCGGCGGCCAGGTAGCCGGCCGTCACCAGGCCGCCGACACCGCTGCCGACCACCACGGCGTCGTACCGCTGCACCGCCGTCCCCGCCCCCGTGCCCCGCATCTGCTCCCCCATCAGAAGACGCCGCCCCCGTGGATCTCCACGACCGATCCGGTGATGTACGCGGCCCGGTCGGACACCAGGAACGACACCAGGTCGGCGACCTCCTCGGCCCGGCCGAGCCGGCCCAGCGGCACGCTCTTCAGCTGGCGTTCGCGGGCGGCCTCGGGCATGCCGCCGACCATGTCGGTCTCGATCAGGCCGGGGGCGACGACGTTGGCGCGCACGCCCCGCGGGCCCAGCTCCCGTGCCAGGGACTTGGTGAAGCCGATGATCCCGGCCTTGGACGCCGCGTAGTTCGCCTGTCCGGTGTTGCCGTGGATGCCGGCCACGGAGGACAGGTTGACGATGACGCCGGTGCGCCGCTTGCTCATCGAGAACGCGGCGGAGCGGCACACGTGGTAGACGCCGTCGAGGTTGGTGCGCAGCACCGCGTCCCAGTCCTCCTGGCCCATCAGCACCAGCGGCCGGTCGCGGGTGATGCCCGCGGAGGTGACGACGGCGTCGACGGGGCCGAGTTCGCGTTCGGTGCGCGCGTACCACTCGCGGACATCGGCGGCGTCGGCCACGTCGCAGCGCACGGCGAGCACCCGGGTGCCCGCCTCGGCGGCCTCCTTGGCGAGCTCCTCGGCGGCGTCCTGCCGGGAGCGGTAGCAGAACGACACGTCGTGGCCGTCCCGCGCGAGCCGCAGGACGACGGCCCGGCCGATGCCCCGGGACCCACCACTGACCAGCGCGATCACGCGTCCTCCCCGAACAGTCTGAGGACGGCCGCGGCGACGGCCCCGTCCCGGTCCACGGCGGTCACCAGCGCGATCCGCCCCCGGGAGTCCGGGTCGGCCGCGGCGACGGACAGCACCGCCGCGATCTGGAAGGAGGCGGAGGCGGCGCTGGTGTCGCCGAGCAGCTCCATCGACGGCACCCGGCCCAGTGCCGCGGTCGGCACCAGCGCGGCGAGCGCCTCGTGCTCGGCACGGCCGGCGGCGCTCGGCGCCGCCGAGGGCACGGCCGCCCAGACCTCGTCGGCGCCGGCACCGGCCCGCTCCAGGGCGCGGCGGGCGCAGGCGGAGACCGCGGCGAACGGGTCGTCGTCGATGTCGACGCGGGTCTCGACGGCCAGCACGGCCGCCAGCGGCGGGCGCTCGGCGCGGCCGGCGGGCTCGACGAGGAACAGGCCGCAGCCCTCGCCGAGCAGCGGCGCCGGCTCGCCGGGCTGGGCGGCGGTCGCCTCGTACCAGGCGTGCGCGGCGGAGAACTCCTCCGCCGACCCCGCCACGTACTGGGTGGCCCGGCCCTGCGCGAGCAGCCGGCGGGCGTAGTTCAGGGCGAGCAGGCCGGCGGCCCGGCCGCCGGCGACGGTGGTGTTGGGGCCCTTCAGGCCGTGCCGGATGGCGCAGGCGCCGGCGGCGTGGTTGAGGCTGCCGAACGGGATGCGGCCGGCGTCGACGTAGAAGGGCCGCTCGTTGGTGTAGGACTGGCGCAGGAAGTCGGTGACGTTCTCCAGGCTGCCCATGGTGATGCCGAGGACGACGCCGGTGCGGTCGTCGGTGGCGACCGACGGCGCGCCGTCGGCGTCGCGCAGCAGCCCGTCGGAGGCGACCAGCGCCAGCGCGGTGAGCCGGTCCATCTTGGCGGTGCCGCGCTTGCCGAGCAGTTCCTGCACGTCGAAGCCGGGCACGGTGCACACCTCCGGCGACGGCAGGGTGCCCGAAGCGGCGTCCGCCTTCACCGCGGTCTTCGCCCCGGCGCGCACGCCGGCGGCGAACGCCGCGCGGCCCACGCCGTACGGCGACACCGCCGACCAGCCGGTGATGACGGGCGTGTCCGGGGGCAGCGCGGCCCCGGAGGCGGCGTCTGCGTTGCTCATGGCCGTACCTTCTCCCCGTAGGTGCCCAGGATCAGCACGGCGTTGTTGCCGGCGAAGGCACTCGAGTTGTTCTGCACGATCCGTACGTCGGCCTCGACCGCCTTGTTCGGTACGACGTCGAGGGGGCACTCCGGGTCGGTCTCGCGATGGTTGATGGTGGGCGGGATGAACCCGTGCTCGATGGCGAGGCCGCAGGCGATCGCGCCGAGCGCGCTGGCGGCGCCCATCGAGTGGCCCAGCATCGACTTCACGGCGACCGTGCGCGGCGGGGCGTCCCCGTACACGTCGAGGATGGCCGCGGTCTCCGTGCTGTCGTTGGCCCGGGTGCCGGTGCCGTGCGCGGAGATGAAGTCGACCTCGCGCCGCTCGACGCCCGCGTCGGCCAGGGCCAGCCGGATGCCCCGGGCGATGCCGTCGCGGTTGGGTGCGGTGGGGTGGGCGGCGTCGCAGCTCAGGCCGTAGCCGAGGACCTCGGCGTGGATGCGCGCGCCGCGGGCCAGGGCCGACTCCAGGCTCTCCATGACGAGGATGCCGGCCCCCTCGCCGGTGAGGATGCCCTGGCGGTCCTTGTCGAAGGGGCGCACCACGTCGGGGCTGAGCGCCCCGAACCGCTTGAACAGGGCGAACGCCTTGCGGTTGACGGCGTCCGCGCCGCCGCACAGCGCCAGGTCGACCTCGCCGGAGCGGATGGCGTCCAGGCCGTAGCCGATGGAGTAGTTCCCGGCGGCGCACGCGGTGGTGACGGTGGTCGCCTCCACGTTCGGCATGCGCAGTTCCCGGGCGATCGCGGTGGACAGCCGGCCGGCGTTGATGCGGCGGGCGCGGACCGGGTCCATCGCCTCCGGGTCGCCGGCGGCCAGCTCCTGCTCCAGCAGGACGGCGATGTCGTGGGACTCGCCGTCGGTGGTGCCGACGGTGATGACGGCGGCCCGGTCGGCGAGGGCGGCGTCGTCCAGCCCGGCGTCCTCGACGGCCATGCGGGCCGCGGCGACGGCGAACCGGCCGGCGCGGCCCACGTGGTCGAGCGGCAGGTTGCGGATCCAGCGCTCCGGCTCGAAGTCGGGGACCTCGCAGGCCGTGTTCTGCCCGAAGCCCTCGGTGTCGAAGCGGGTGATCGGCCGGGCACCGGACCGGCCGGCCCGCAGGCCGGCGGTGTACTCCTCGACGCCGGTGCCGATGCTGGAGATCACGCCGAAGCCGGTGACGACGACCCGCCGGTGGCCGGTCCGGCCGGTGGTCCGCTCCGTGGACTGCTGCGTGGACATGGGCGTCACCAGCCGGCGGCTGTGGCGGCCACCTGGTAGGTCGCCGCCACGTTGACCATGTTCGGCAGTTCGTTCATGTCGATGACGATGGAGTACTCCATCTCCAGTGCGCTGAGGACGTCGATCAGCTTGAGCGAGTCGGCGCCGAGTTCGTCGATGAAGAGCGCGGTGTCGGAGAGACGCTCGGGGTCGACGTCGATGTTCTCGGCGATGATTTCCCGGATGCGGGTGAGGCGCTCGGGAGCGGCCGTGGTCATGGCTCGGTCCTCCGTTGTCGGGATTCCCGGTCGGTGACGCGGGAAGAAGGCGGGAGAAGTGGTGCGAGGAGCGGTGCGGCTGCGCGGCAGAAGGGGCAGCCGAGCGGCCCGGTCAGAAACCTAGTCAGCGCCGATGACTGTCCAGTGACCGCCAACTGACGGACCGCTGACGGCGGTCGGCCGGGGGAAACCCCCGGTGTCAGCGGGTGCCCGCGCGGCGGAATCCGCGGACGCTGCCCCATACGGCGCCGATGAGCATCACCGTCAGGGTCACGGCGCTCACCAGCCCCGGGTGGTGCCCGGGGAAGCCGCCGGTGGCCGCCGCGCCGGGGTCGTTGCCCCACAGTTGCCGGCAGGTGGTGACGACGGAGGTGACGGGGTTCCACTCGGCGACGGGGCGCAGCCAGCCGGGCAGCCCGCTGACGGGCACGTAGGCGTTGGACAGGAAGCTGAGGATCACCAGCACCAGGGCGCCGGTGCCGTCGATGGCCTCGACGTTGCGCTGGGTGGTGCCGAGCAGGATGCCGACCCACGTCATCACGTACACGAAGGCCAGCAGCACGCCGAAGCCGGCGGCGGTGCGCAACGCGCCCCCGTGCGGGCGCCAGCCCACGCCCAGCCCGACGAGGCTGACCGCGGTCAGGCTGACCGCGCCGACGAGCAGGTCGGACAGGGTGCGGCCGAGCAGCACGGAGGACGGGGCGATGGGCAGCGAACGGAACCGGTCGACCAGCCCGTGCCGCAGGTCGAGGGCGACACCGATGGCGGTGGGGCCGACCCCGGTCAGGCCGACCTGGATGGCGATGCCGGCCATGATGAAGTCCTCGTAGGCGACGCCGCCGGGGATGTGCATGGAGCTGCGGAACAGGTAGCCGACGGCGATCAGCATCACCAGCGGGTTCATGGTCACCAGCACCAGCCGGCCCGGTGAGCGGCGCAGATGGGTCAGGTGGCGACCGGCCAGGGCGAGCGTGTCGCCGAGGTGGCCGCGCACGGGGCCGGCCGGCCCGGGGCGGGCGGCCGGCCGTTCGGTGGCGGTCGGGACGGTGGCCGTCACTGGGGCTCCTCTTTGCGGCCCGGGCCCGTGAGGTCGAAGAAGACGTCGTCGAGCGTGGGCTTGCGCAGTTCGATGTCGACGGTGGGCACGGCCTTGTCGCGCAGGGCCTGCGCGGCGCGGGCCAGGTCCTCCAGGCCGTCCGCGCCGAGCTGGACGGATACCCGGCGGGTGGCCTCGTCGGTGACGGGGGCCGGGCCGCCGAGGACGGCCAGTGCGGCGGCCGCGTCGGCGAGGTGCTCGGGGCGGGCCACGGTCACCTCCAGCCGGTCGGTGCCGACCTGCCGTTTCAGGGCGTCGGGGGTGCCTTCGGCGATGACCCGGCCGGCGTCGATGACGGCGACCCGGTCGGCGAGCTGGTCGGCCTCCTCCAGGTACTGGGTGGTGAGCAGGATGGTCACGCCGCCGGCCGCCAGGTCGCGGACCACGTCCCACAGGACGTTGCGGCTGGCCGGGTCGAGGCCGGTGGTGGGTTCGTCGAGGAACAGCACCTCGGGGTCGCCGATGACGCAGGTGGCCAGGTCGAGGCGGCGGCGCATGCCGCCCGAGTAGGTGCCCGCGGGCCGGTCGGCGGCCTCCGTCAGCTCGAACCGGTCCAGCAGTTCGGCGGCCCGGCGCACGGCGCCGCGCCGCCCGAACCTGAGCAGCCGGGCCAGCAGGACGAGGTTCTCCCGCCCGGTGAGGAGTTCGTCGACGGCGGCGTACTGCCCGGCCAGGCCGATGCGCCGGCGCACCTCGCGGCCCTGGCTGCGCACGTCGTACCCGGCGACGACGGCCCGGCCGCCGGTCGGCTGGTCCAGGGTGGCGAGGATGCGGACGGTGGTGGTCTTGCCTGCGCCGTTGGGTCCGAGGACCCCCAGCACGGTGCCGGCCGGCACCGCCAGGTCGATCCGGTGCAGCGCGGTGTGGGTGCGGTAGGTCTTGCCGAGTCCCTCGGCGAGGATCGCGGTGTCGGACGCGGCCACGGTCAGTCCGCCTGCCGCTGGAGGCTGAGCGGGCGCATGTCGGTCCAGTGGGTCTCCACGTGGGCGACGGCGGTGGCGCGGTCGGTGGCGTCCAGGGCCACGCGCCAGCCGTCGGGCACCGCGGCGAACGACGGCCACAGGGAGTGCTGTCCCTCGTCGTTGACGAGGACGAGGAAGGTGCCGTCTTCGTTGTCGAAGGGATTGGCCATGGCGGGTCTCCAGATCTCGGACGGTGGGTGGGACGGTCGGCGGTGGCGGGGGTCAGCGGGCGGCGGCCAGGGCGCGCAGCCGGTCCTCGACGGCGGCGCCGATCAGCGCGGCCGGCGCCGGCCGCAGCATCCGCTGGTGCCCGCAGGGAACCTCGTGGATCTCGGCGGGCCGGCCCAGGTACGGCTCCCAGTTCTTGGCCTTCAGGGCGCGTTCCTCCCGGGTGAGCCCGTCGGCGGCCAGGAAGAGCGTCACCGGGCAGCCGTCGAAGTGGCTCGGGGTGTGCCGTTGGACCAGGTCGAGGTGGTTGCGCATGACGGCGAGCAGCCGCTCCAGGGTGGCCGTGCCGAGGTCGGCGAGCGGGCCGCCGGTGCGCTGGAGGTGGGCGGCGACGGCCGGCGGGTCGAGCCGCTCGGGGCCGGCCGGGTCGGCGCCGGCCTCGGTGAGGAAGTCGGCGAGGAACTCCGCGTCGGTGGGGTGGGCGCCGCGCCCGTCGTCGGGGTAGGCGTCCAGATTGGCGAGGTAGGCGACCTTCTCGCCGGCGGTGTGCAGCAGGGCCGCGATCTCGTGGGCGACGATGCCGCCGTACGACCAGCCCAGCAGGTGGTACGGGCCGTGCGGCTGGACGGCCCGGATCCGGGTCAGGTAGTCGGTGGCGACCTCTGCGACGGTGCCGGGCAGCGGGCCGGTGCCGGCGAGGCCGCGGGCCTGGAGGGCGTGCACGGGCTGTTCCGGGTCGAGGTGTTCGGCGAGCGCCGCGAACGGGATGCCGAAGCCGAGGCCGCCGTGCACGCAGAAGAGCGGCGGCCGGGTGCCGCCGGTGCGCAGGGGCAGCACCGGTCCGAGCAGGTCGACGGTGCCGCCGTCGGCGTCGGCGCTCGCGGCCAGCGCCTCCAGCGTGCGGTGTTCGAAGACGGCGGCGAGGGAGATCCGCAGCCCGGCCCGGGCGGCGGCGTTGACCAGCCGGATCGCCTTCAGGCTGTCCCCGCCGAGCGGGAAGAACGCGTCGTCGGGGCCGGCATGCACGCCGAGCACCTCGGTGACGGCCGCGCACAGCCGCCGTTCGGCGTCGGTGCGGGGCGCGCGGGCGGCGGGGCCGTCGGGGCGGGCCGGGGCGGCCGGCAGGGCGGCCACGTCGAGCTTGCCGTTGACGGTCGTCGGCAGCTCCGGCAGCGGCACGTAGGCGCCCGGCACCATGTACGGGGGCAGGACGCGCGAGAGGTGCCGGCGCAGCTCCGCGGGCTCGGGCGCGGGGGCGCCGGGCGCGGGGACGACGTAGGCGACGAGCTGCCGGACCCCGTCGGGGCCGGTGGGGGCGAGCACCGCGGCCCGGGCGACCGCCGGGTGGGCGGTGAGTCGGCGTTCGATCTCGCCGGGTTCGATGCGGTAGCCGCGGATCTTCACCTGCTGGTCGGCGCGGCCCACGTGGTCGAGCCGGCCCCGGACGTCCCAGCGCACCAGGTCGCCGGTGCGGTACATGCGCGCGCCTGGCTCCCCGTACGGGCAGGCCACGAACCGTCCGGCGGTCAGCGCGGGCCGGTGCAGGTAGCCGCGGGCGAGGCCAGGGCCGGCCAGGTACAGCTCGCCGACCACGCCCGGCGGCACCGGCCGCAGCGTCTCGTCGAGGACGTAGGCGCTGGTGTCGCCGACGGGCAGGCCGATGGGCACGCCCGCCGGTGCGTCGGTGGCGGCGGCGGTGTCCTGGAGGGTGGCGAACGTGGTCACCTCGGTCGGGCCGTACACGTTGTGGACGGTGGTGTCCGGCAGGGCGGCCCGGAGCCGGTCGAGGTGGTCGCGGGAGTGTGTCTCGCCGCCGGTCAGCAGGGCCCGCAGCGGGGCCAGGGCGCGCGGCCGGGTGTCGGCGACGGCGTTGACGAACTGGGTGGTGAGGAAGGCGACGGTCACCCCGGCCTCCCGCAGGAACGCGCCGAGCGCCTCGGGGCCGGCGGGCCCCGGCGGGCAGACGGCGAGCCGGGCGCCGTGCACGAGCGGCGTCCAGATCTCGAAGGTGGACGCGTCGAAGGCGACCGGCGCGAAGTACAGGAAGGTGTCGTCGGGGGTGCACGCCAGCTCGGGCAGCCCGTGCACGAGGCGTACGGCGGCCCGGTGGGAGACGGCGACGCCCTTGGGGCGGCCGGTGGAGCCGGAGGTGTGGATGACGTACAGCAGGTCGTCGGGGCGGGGGGCGGGCACGTCCGGCGCGTGGCCGGGCAGGGCGGCCAGCGCGGTCCGGGTGGCGGGCGCGTCCAGGACCAGCGGCTCGGTGCCGGGCCCGGCGGCCCGTGCGCAGCGGGCGGCGAGGGAGTCCTGGGTGAGCAGCAGCCGGGCCCCGGCGTCGGCGAGGGTGTCGCGTATCCGTTCGGCCGGGTGGGCGGGGTCCAGCGGCAGGTAGGCGGCGCCGGTGAGGGCGATGGCGAGCAGCGCGGTGACGGTGTCCGGGCCGCGTTCCAGGCACAGCGCGACCAGGTCGCCGCGGCCGACGCCCCGGGCGGCCAGCAGGTGGGCCAGCCGGCCGGCGGCGCGGTGGAGTTCGCCGTGGCTGGTGCGGGTGAGGCGGCCGGCGGCATCGCGGTGGACGAGGGCGACGGCGTCCGGGGTGGCGGCGGCCCGCCGGGCCGCGAGCTCGGTGACCGTGGTGGCGGGCGTGCCGGTGCGGCGGGTGCCGCGCGCCAGCAGGGCGTCCCGCTCGGCCGCGCCGAGCAGCTCCAGCCGGGACAGCGGGCACCCGGGGTCGGCGAGCGCGGCGCCGAGCAGCCGGACGCAGGCGTCGGCGATGCGCCGGGCGGTGGCGGGCTCGAACAGGTCGGCGCTGTACTCCAGGGCCAGTTCGAGGCCGGGGCCCGCGTCGGAGAACTGGAAGAACAGGTCCCATTTGGCGGTGGCCGACGGCACCTCCTCGGGCCGTACCGTGAGCCCGGCGGGGCCGGCCGCCACGGCGGGGAGCTCCTGCTGGTGGGCGAACATCACCTGGAACAGCGGGTGCCGGGCCATCGAGCGCTCGGGGGCGAGGACCTCCACCAGCTTCTCGAACGGCAGGTCCTGGTGCCGGTAGGCGGCGAGGTCCCGCTCGCGCACCCGCTCCACGAGGTCCCGCAGGCCGGGGTCGCCGGAGGTGTCGGTGCGCAGCACCAGGGTGTTGACGAACATGCCGACGACGTCGTCCAGCCGTTCGTCGCCGCGGCCCGCCACGGGGGTGCCGAGCGGGATGTCGGTGCCCGCGCCGAGCCGGGTGAGGAGGGCGGCGAGGGCCGCCTGGAGCACCATGAACGGGCTGGCGTTCCACTCGGCGGCGCACCGTCGCAGCCGGGCGGCCGACGCCTCGGGCAGTGTGGCACGCGCGGTGCCGCCCCGGTGACCGGCGCGCGCGCCGCGCGGGGCGTCCCGGGGCAGCGCCAGTTCCTCGGGGAGCCCGTCGAGGGCCTTCCTCCAGTACGCGAGCAGGCGGGAGAGTCCGCTGTGCGGCCGGTCCCCGTCGCCGAGCAGCTCGCGCTGCCAGAGCGTGAAGTCGGTGTACGTCACCGGCAGCGGCGCCGGGTCGGGCGCGTGGCCGGCGCCGCGGGCCGCGTAGGCGGCGGTCAGGTCCCGAACCAGCGGGGTGAGGGACCAGCGGTCGCCGGCGATGTGGTGCAGGACGAGCAGCAGGACGTGTTGGCCGGGGCCGAGCGCGAACAGCCGGGCCCGCAGCGGGATCTCGGTCTCCAGGTCGAACCCGCGGGCCACCTCGGCGGCCAGCGCCGCGGGCAGCCCGGCCTCGGTGACGTGGTCGGTGGGCAGGGGCACGGGGGCGTCGGCCGGCGCGAGCACCCGCTGTTCGGCCGGGCCGACGGCGCCGGGGCCGGTGCGCGCCGGGAACACGGTCCGCAGCGCCTCGTGCCGGGTGACGAGGTCGCGCAGCGCCGCGTGCAGCGCGGGCACGTCGAGGGGGCCGGTGAGCCGGACGGCGAGGGGGATGGCGTAGAGCCCGCCGGGCGCGCCGAGCCGTTCCACGAACCACAGGCGCTGCTGGGCGTACGACAGCGGCACGACGGCCGGGCGGGGCCGGGCGGCCAGCGCGGGCCGGTCCGGTGCGGCGGTGCGCAGCCGGCCGGCGAGCGCGGCCGGGCTGGGTGCCTCGAACAGGTCGCGCACCTCCAGTTCCGCGCCGAGTTCGGCGCGGACCCGGTTGACGATGCGGGTGGCGAGCAACGAGTGCCCGCCGAGGGCGAAGAAGTCGTCGTCGGCACCGACGCGTTCCAGCCCGAGGACCGAGGCGAACACCGCGCACAGGGTGCCCTCCTCGGGGATGCGGGGGGCGCGGGCGGAGGTGACGTACGCGGGCGCGGGCAGGGCACGCCGGTCGAGCTTGCCGTTGGCGGTCAGCGGCAGGGCGGGCAACCGTACGACGGCGGCGGGCACCATGTGCTCGGGCAGCCGCTCGGCGGCGAACGCCCGCAGCTCGGCGGCCAGTTCGGGGTCGCCCCGTACGGCACCCGGCTCGTGCGGGGCTGTCTCCGGCTCGTGCGAGGCCGTCTCCGGCTCGTGCGGGACGACGTAGGCGACCAGGCGCAGGTCGCCGGGCCGGTCCTCGCGGGCCAAGACGGCCACCTCGGCGAGGCGTGGGTGCCGGCCGAGGACGGTGGCGATCTCCCCGAGTTCGATCCGGAACCCGCGCAGCTGGACCTGTTCGTCGGCGCGGCCCAGGTGGACGAGGGTGCCGTCGGACCGCCAGCGGCCGAGGTCGCCGGTGCGGTACATCCGCTCGCCCGGCACCCCGTACGGGCAGGCCACGAACCGTCCGGCGGTCAGCGCGGGCCGGTCCAGGTAGCCGCGCGCCAGGCCTGGGCCGGCGACGTACAGCTCGCCGGGCACCCCGGCGGGCACCGGCCGCAGCGCGCTGTCCAGGACGTACACCCGCAGGTCGGGGATGGCCCGTCCGATGACGCTGTCCCCGCCGGCCGCGACCCGCTCCCGGTCCAGCTCCTGGTAGGTCACGTGCACGGTGGTCTCGGTGATGCCGTACATGTTGACCAGGCGCGGGGTGTGCGGGTGCCGGGCGTACCAGTCGCCGAGCCGGCCGATGTCGAGCGCCTCGCCGCCGAACACCACGTGCCGCAGCGCGAGCGGGCGCGGGCGGTCGGCGTCGGCGCGCATCAGCTGCTGGAAGGCGGACGGCGTCTGGTTCAGGACGGTGACCCGCTCGGCCGCCAGCAGGTCCAGGAAGGCGTCCGGTGAGCGGGTGACGTCGTGCGGGACGACGACCAGGCGCCCACCGCGCAGCAGCGCGCCCCACAGTTCCCACACGGTGAAGTCGAAGGCGATGGAGTGGAACAGGGTCCACACGTCGTCCGGGCCGAAGCGGAACCACGCGTCGGTACGGTCCAGCAGCCGGACGACGTTGCGGTGCGGGACGACGACGCCCTTGGGCCGACCGGTGGAACCCGAGGTGTAGATGACGTAGGCCGGGTGGTCGGGGGTGAGGGCGGGCCGGGGCGCCGCGGCCGGCGCGGTGGCGGCGGCGTCCGTGTCTAGGTCGACGCGGAGCGGGCCGGGATGGCCGGCCGCCGGGGCGGGCAGCCGGACCTCCGTGGTGGTCAGCAGCAGGGTGGGGCGGGCGTCCCGCAGGGTGCCGGCGATGCGCTCGGCCGGGTGCGCGGGTTCCAGCGGCAGGTAGGCGGCGCCCGCCTTCAGGACGGCGAGGAGCGCGACGATCAGCTCG
Organism: Streptomyces sp. NPDC100445; assembly: GCF_044759735.1. Classification (NCBI taxonomy): domain Bacteria; kingdom Bacillati; phylum Actinomycetota; class Actinomycetes; order Kitasatosporales; family Streptomycetaceae; genus Streptomyces; species Streptomyces sp. NPDC100445. Next base: position 603,618 of record NZ_JBIVZV010000003.1, read on the forward strand.
ACGCCGCGCGGCAGGGCGACGGCCACCAGGTGTTCGGGCCCGGCACCGTGACCGGCGACCACCCGGGCCAGCCGGTCCGACCGCTCGTCCAGCTCCCGGTAGGTGAGCCGGTCCCCGCCGGGCCCGGTGACGGCCACGGCGTCCGGGGTCCGCGCGGCCTGGGCGGCGAACAGCTCGGGCAGGGTCTGCCCGGTGCGCCCCTCGGGGGCCGGTCCGGCGGGGCGGGGGGTGCCGCTCCACTCGGTGAGGATGCGGTGCTCCTCGGCCGGGTCGAGGGCGCCGAGGAGGGCGAGGGGCGCGTCCGGGTCGCCGGCCACCTCGCCGAGGATGCGCACCAGCCGGTCCAGCAGCCGCCGCGCGGCCCCGGCGCCCTCCTCCGGCGCCGACGCGCGGTACGACAGCCGCAGCCGCAGGCCGTCGCCGGGCAGCACGGTGAGGTGCAGCGGGTAGTGGGTGGCCGCGTGCACCCGGGCGGTGGAGACGGCGCCACCGGAGTGCCGGCGGAGTTCGTCCTCGTCGAGCGGGTAGTTCTGGAAGGCGAGGACGGCGTCGAAGAGTTCGCCCTGGATGCCGCACGCGGCCTGCACCTCGGCGAGCGGCAGGTGTTCGTGCGGCATCATCGCGACCTGCTGCCGGGCCAGTTCCCGGAACAGCTCGCCGGCCGGCCGTTCCGGCCGCACGTCGGCCCGCACGGGCAGCGTGTTGGCGAACAGTCCGATCATCGACTCGACGCCGGGGACCTCGGCGGGCCGGCCCGAGGTGACGGCGCCGAAGACGACGTCCTCGCGGCCGGTGAGCCGGCCGAGCAGCAGCGCCCAGCAGCCCTGCACGACGGAGTTGAGGGTGACTCCCCGCGCCCGGCCCCAGCCGAGCAGCGCGTCGGTCTGCGCGGCCGGCAGCACGGCCTCGGCCTCGGCGGACGGTTCACCGGTGCCGGTGGCGTCCGGGGCGAACCGGACGGGCCCGTCCAGCCCGCGCAGCAGCTCTGCCCAGGCGATCCGCGCCGCGTCCTTGTCGCGGCCGGCCAGCCAGGCCAGGTAGGAGCCGAACGGCGCGGGCGCGGGCAGCGGATCGCGGTCGTGCCGGGTGCCACTGCCGGTGGCCGTGCCGTCCGCCGGGTCCGCCGGGCCGGGGGCGCCCGGGTCTCCGGCGAGCAGGGTCAGTTCGCGCACCGCGAGCGGCAGTGACCAGCCGTCGAGCAGGATGTGGTGGACGGACCACACCAGCCGGTGGCCGCGCTCGCCGAGCCGGACGAGGGCGAACCGCATGAGCGGCGGCCGGGCCGGGTCGATCCGGCGCCGCCGGTCCTCCGCCGCGATCCGGTCCGCGGCGGCCGTCCGTTCCGCCACGGGCAGGTGGGTGAGGTCGTGCACGGTCCACTCGGGTTCGGCGTCTTCGGCGCGCACGACGACCTGCACCGGCTCGCCGTTCCTGCGGTGCCGGAAGCAGGCCCGCAGGTTCGGGTGGCGGCGCAGCAGCGCGGCGGAGGCGGCCCGCAGCCTGCGTTCCAGGTCGGCGCCGTCGCCTTCGATGTCCGCGGTGAACTGGAGGACGTAGTGGTCGGTCGCCGCGCGGTCGTACGAGGACAGGAAGAGCAGCCCCTGCTGGAGCGGCGAGAGCGGCAGGACCGCGCTGATCCTGGACCCGGTGCTGGTTTCGGTCACGACAGGTCCTCACTCAACTCGAATTCCAGGTCGGCGAGTTCGTCGGCGGACAGGGTGATGAGCGCGTCGGCGGGCTCCGGGGCGCTGGTGTCCTCGTCGGCGGACGCCTCGGTCGCGGCCCGGGCGAGGTCGGTGACGGTGCGCTGTTCGAAGACGTCGCGGGTGGTCAGGGCGAGGCCGGCGGCGCGGGCCCGGCTGACCAGTTGGATCGAGCGGATGCTGTCGCCGCCGAGCGCGAAGAAGTCCTCGTCGACACCGACCTCGGGGACACCGAGCACCTCGGCGAAGATCGCGCACAGGGTTCGCTCACGGTCGTCGCCCGCGGCCCGCTTGGCCTCCTGGCCGGTGAGGGCGGGGCGGGGCAGGGCCTTGCGGTCCAGCTTGCCGTTGGGCGTCAGCGGCAGCGCCTCCAGCACCAGCCAGGACGCCGGGATCATGTACGCCGGGAGCAGGCGGGCCAGTTCCGTGCGCACCTGGTCGGGGTCGACGCCAGAGCCGGTGAGGTAGCCGACGAGGCGCGGGTTGCCGGACGCGTCGGGCAGGACGGCGACGGCCGCGTCGGTGACCGATTCCAGGGAGCGGACGACGGCCTCGATCTCACCCGTCTCGACCCGGCGACCGCGGATCTTGACCTGGTGGTCGCGTCGTTCGATGAACTCCAGCTGCCCGTCGGGCCGCTGCACCACCCGGTCCCC
>NZ_JBIVZV010000004.1:0-255292 GCF_044759735.1 Streptomyces sp. NPDC100445
CGGGTGCGGGAGGGGAGCGAGGTGATGCCCGCGTCGTCGTTGCGTGCGTACCAGGTGCGGGTGCACTTGTCGTCGTCCTGGACCGCGTCGTCGCCACACCGGCGCAGCAAGCGCCGCTTCGACCCCAACGTCCAGGGCAAGCGCTTCTGGCTGCCGAGCGAAGGCCGCCACGTCCGACTCACGCTCTCGACCAAGGGCATCAAGACGGTCGACACGATCGGCATCGAGGCCGCGGTGGCCCGCATCCGCGCCCGGGGAGGGAAGGTCTGATGGCGAAGAAGAGCAAGATCGCAAAGAATGACCAGCGGCGGCTCACCGTGGCCCGATACGCCGCGCGCCGCGCCGCGTTGAAGGCGATCACCGCGTTCCCCGGAAGCTCCGACGAGGACCGCGCCGCCGCGCAGCGGAAACTGCGCCGGCAGCCCCGCGACGCCAGAGCCACCCGCGTGCGCAACCGCGACTGCGTGGATGGCCGCCCTCGCGGCCACCTGCGCGCATTCGGCCTGTCCCGTATCCGGGTACACGAGATGGCCCGTGCGGGCGAGCTCCCTGGCGTGACCAACAGCAGTTGGTGACCCGGCACGCCAGGGGCTCACAACAGGCGCGTCAGCGACGCAGCCCGAATCTGTGCCCGGTTTCGAACGCGCCTTCCGCCACTCTGAACGGCGGGCGGGTGGCGGCACCGGCTTGTCGCGTTCTGCCTTGACCAGGTAGGTACGACGTACCCCGCACGCGGACGGCTTCCGCGTGCGGGACCCGGGGCCGGACCGGCAGATCAGCCGGTCGTCAGGGCGGTGTCGTCGACGACGAAGCTGGTCTGCAGCGAGGAGTCCTCCACGCCGTTGAACTTCAGCGTGACCGTCTGGCCCGCCAGCGAGGACAGGTCCAAGGTCTTCTGCGCGTACCCGGAGTTGTGGTTGAGGTTCGAGTACGTCGCCAGGGTGGTCGAACCGGCGGTCACCGTCAGCTTGTCGTACGCGGTGGTGCCGGTCTCCGCGGTGTCGATGTGCAGGTAGAAGGTCAGCGTGGCCTTGCAGCCGGCCGGGATCGTCACCGACTGGGACAGCGTGTCGGTGTGCGAGGAGCCGTACCCGTCGAGCCACGCCTTGTAGGAGCCGCCGTGGGCCGCCTCACCGGAGTCGGTGGTGATGACACCGCTGGTGGCGCTCCAACCAGTACTGCCCGACTCGAAGCCGGGGTCGGCCAGCAGCTGCGTCGAGGAGCAGCCGCCCCCGCCGGAGCCAACCGTCCAGGTGAAGGACGTCGAGCCGGAGGCGCCGGTGGAGTCCTTCGCCGTGACCGTCACCTGGTAGGTGCCCGCGGTGGACGCCGTACCCGAGATCAGTCCGGTGGAGCTGTTGATGGACAGCCCGGTCGGCAGGCCGCTCGCGCTGTAGGTGAGGGCCGCGCCCGCGCTGTCGGTGGCGTGGATCTGCAGGCTGACCGAGCCACCGGTGGTGGTCGACTGGCTGCCGGGGTTGGTCACCGTCACCGTGTTGCCGCCGGTGGAGCCGGAGGTGAAGGCAGCCGTGCCGTTCGGGGTGCCCCAGCCGGTCGGGCCGTCGTAGCCGGTGCCGGCGGTGCAGAAGTACGACGGGGAGCAGCTGCCGTTGTTGCCGCTGGTCACGTCGTACAGGTTGCCGGTGTGCTGGTACGGGTACTTCGCCGGGTAGTCGCTCGCGCCCGGAGTGCCCGCGAGGGCGTAGACCGAGGCGATGATCGGCGAGCTGGCGCTGGTGCCGCCGTAGACCGCCCAGCCGGAGCCGCCGTAGGTGTCGTAGACCGCGACGCCGGTGGCCGGGTCGGCGACGGCGGAGACGTCGGCCTCCATGCGCTTGGAGCAGCCGGTGTCGGTCTGCCAGGTCGGCTTCGGGTCGTAGGCGGAGCAGCCGGAGCCGGTGCCTTCCGTGGAGTTGGTGTGCCAGACGGACTCGCTCCAGCCGCGGGAGTTGGATGCGGTGGTCAGGGCGGTGCCGCCGACGGCCGTCACGTACTGGGAGGTCGCCGGGTACTCGGCGCCGTAGGCGGAGTCACCCGAGGAGACCGTGATCGCGACACCCGGGTGCTTGAAGTACGACGTGTCGTCGCTGGTCTGCGAGGAGGACTCGGAGCCGCCCCAGCTGTTGGAGACGAACTTGGCGCCGAGCGAGACGGCCTCGTTCTCGGCCGCGCCGAGGTCGGCCATGCTCGCGGAGTTGGCCTCGACCAGGATGATGCTGCAGTTCGGGCAGACCGCGCTGACCATGTCGATGTCGAGCATCTCTTCACCGGCCCAGCCGCTGTCGTTGGTCGGCAGCGAGGTGGTGGAGCCGGTCTGGCTGACCTGCTTGAAGCAGCCGTTGGCCTTGGTGCAGGAGGACAGGCCGTAGGTGGAGCGGTAGGTGGCCAGGTCCGCTTCGGCGTTGGGGTCGTTGTAGGCGTCCACGATGCCGACGGTCATGCCCGAACCGGCCGTGGTGGGCAGGTTGTAGGCGCTGTGCAGGTTGGCCGGGGAGAGGCCGGAGGGCGCGGCGGCGGCGAGCGCCGAGGCGAGCCGCTGCTTGATGTCGGTGCGGCGCTGGGCGAAGCAGGACGCGTGGCCCGGCTCGGCGGTGGCGCACAGATGCTGGGTCGGCACCTTCTGGCCGGCCTTGCCGGTCGCGTGGAAGGTCTGCCGGTCGGGGGCGGTCAGCGCTTTGTTGTTCTGCGTGACCTTGGAGGTCCGCGGGTGGGGCGCGGCAGGCTGGGCGCCGGCCGTCGGTGCAGCGGTGAATCCGGCGACGGTCAGAGTGAGGGCGGGGAAGGCGACGGCGACGAGTCTTCGCAGACTCCGTCTCCGCCCGCTGGGGTGTGACTCACGCATGGGGTACTGCCTCCGGTTGACGTGGGGTATCGCACTGGATGGGCAGGCCCGTGATTGCGCGTAGCGGCGGCGAAACCGCGCAGTCAGGAGCATGACACTCGCGCACCCCTGCCACGTTGGGTGAGCGTGACATGACAGGATGCGGGAGGAACGTAGACCCGAACGGGTCCTACCGGGCAGTACCGGACCCAATTCTTTGCTTCTCCATAGAATGCGGTTGGCCCCCTCATGAGGGGGCCAACGCGTGCTGGGCCCAGCTGGCCCTGGTGGGTCTCGATGGCATCTTCCGTGGCGGGGCTCATCGGGAGCAAAAGAGCCTACGGCCCGAACACGTCCCTTCGCGCCTCTGCCACACGCCCGCAGAGGAGGCGTGCTCCTCCAGTGCCTGAACGGCATCGCGCCAATGGCGACGGGAGTTTCGCGGTACACACCCGGGGCGGTGCGGAAGATGCGGCAGAACGCTCGATCGTCTGGCGATGGGCGGGCTGAGACCATGGCACAGCCGTGCCCGTACTCTTCTTCAGAGCCGCCGCGCAGGACCGGCTCCGGAGGGGGCACGGACCACCGCGAGGGAGATGGCGCATGGGAACCGCTGACCGGCAGAGCGCCGGAGACTGGAACCGGGTCGGCGACCCGCCCTCACCCGCGGGTGTTCGTGCGAGCGAATACGGCCGCGGCTACGGCTACGGCTACGGCTACGGGAATCCGCCTGAGTCGATACCTCACCCCGGCTACGCACCCGATGTCGGCTCGGGCCACGTCCCCTCCCAGGCGACAGGCCACGGCCACGGAGCGGGCGACGGACACGGCCACTCGCAGGGCCACAGTCACAGCCACGGGCCCGCCGCGCCGGTCTCCCGCCACCTGCGTAAGGTCATCGCGGCGATCCTGATCCCGTTCACCGCCGCGGTCGTGGTGGGGCTCGTCGTGCTGTGGCCGGGCGGTGCGCCGCCGCACAAGCGCACCGGCGTCGGCTTCGACCAGCAGACCCAGCAGGCCACGGTCACCAAAGTCGTCGAGCTGAGCTGCAAGTCGGTGAACGCCTCCGGCGAGACCCCCACCGGCGACACCTCCACCGCCGAGGGCAACTCGGCGCAGCAAGAGGCGAACGGCACCTGCCACAAAGCAACGATCCAGGTCGACACCGGCAAGGACAAGGGACGCACCTTCACCGAGATCGTGCAGCCCGACCAGGCACGACAGCTCCACCAGGGCGAGCAGGTCGTGACCGCCTACGAACCCTCCGCACCCAAGGACCTGCAGTACTCGGTCGCCGACGTCAACCGCCGCTTCCCGATGGGCCTGCTCGCCGGCATCTTCGCACTCGCCGTCGTAGTGGTGGGCCGGCTGCGCGGTGTGATGGCGTTGGTCGCGCTCGCCATCAGCTTCATGGTGCTGAACTTCTTCATCCTGCCCGCGGTCCTGCAGGGCTCGAATCCACTGCTCGTAGCGGTGGTCGGCTCGAGCGCCATCATGCTGATCGCCCTGTACATGTGCCACGGCCTGTCGGCCCGCACCTCGGTGGCGGTGCTCGGCACCCTGCTCTCGCTGGCGCTGATCGGCATCCTGGGCTCGGTGTTCATCGGCTGGGCCGCACTCACCGGAAACACGGACGACAGCACCGGCCTGATCCACGGCCTGTACCCGAAGATCGACATGAGCGGCCTGCTACTCGCCGGCGTCATCATCGGCTCCCTCGGCGTGTTGGACGACGTGACCGTGACCCAGACCTCCGCTGTCTGGGAACTGCACGACGCCAACCCGACGATGGGCTGGCGCGAGCTGTATCGGGCAGCCATCCGGATCGGCCGCGACCACATAGCCTCCGTGGTCAACACCCTCGTCCTCGCCTACGCCGGCGCCGCCCTGCCGCTGCTGCTCCTGTTCTCGATCGCCCAGAGCGGGGTGGGCACGGTCGCCAACAGCGAGCTGGTGGCCGAGGAGATCGTCCGCACACTGGTCGGCTCCATCGGTCTTGTCGCCTCGGTACCGGTCACGACGCTATTGGCGGCTCTCGTGGTCGCAGCCGATCGCCCTGGCCCGGGGAGGGAAACGGCAACCGCGGGAGTGGCAGCGGGCCGGGGCAGGCGCCGACGCAAGCACTGAGAGCATGTTCTTCGAGATGCTCGGATACGGTGTGATCTGTGATCGCCCGGATCGGCATCGGTTCCGCCCGATGCAGGCGAGGCCGAAGACGTCGCCGTGTCCGTCGAGGAGCTGGGCGTCCCGTCGACCGTGCAGAGGGTTCACCGTCACCAAGCTGTAGTCGCTGGTCACCGCGCCGCAGAGTGGGACCGACCGACACGGCGCCCACATGCACGCCACCGCCCAGGGCCGACGTGTGCCGGACCGCCTTCTTCACGGCCTGCTTCAGCTCATACCGGTTATCCCCAGCGATGGCGGCGGTCGTTCCCGGAGATCGCGGCCGGGGCCGCGCAGCTACCGGATGAGACCGACGGTCATCAGAGCATCGGTGCAGTGGCTGAGTTCTTCGGACAGCGCGGTTCGTTCGGCGGTGTCGATGCTCAGGCTCCAGCGGGCTCTGTTGGCCACCCGGTCGGTAATGTACTGGCAGCGGTAGACGGCGGCCGGCTGCAGCCACGTGGTGGGGGTCCTGGCCCGCTTTGGACCGGTTCGACGCCGCTGACACCGCGATCAGCGCGCGGTCGTCACCCAGATCGTTGGCGAAGGCCTCCCGCTCCGCCGCCGTCCAAGTACGGGCGTCGGAGTCCCAGGCCTCGGCGAGCGGGACCAGGTGGTCGATGTCCAGCCCGCTCGGACCGGTGGGACTCAAGCCACCCGGGCCGCTTCCTGGGTGCGGGCCAGCTGGCGTCAAGAGCCACGGCGAGTTGACGGAAGGTTGACCAGCCCGGCGGAGTGTTGACTCTTTTGATGGAGATCGTTAACGCAGTGCGCCATATGTTCGATCCCATGCCGTCACGTCCCCAGGGAGGCTCGGCGCTCCCGGTCCTCCCCTACCGCAAGCCCACGCGCGACCGCGACTACTGGGTTCTCGACCATGTGCTCCCCGACCCGGACACGGTCAGGGAGCGGTGCCTCGCCAAGAACGACTGGGTGAAGGGCCATCCGTACACCTCGGAGAGCTGGCCGGGCATGCGGACGATGCCGGGCCTGGAGCCTGATGAGCTGACCCATGTCGAGAAGCTGGTGCGCAAGGCGACTGGTGCGCGCGAGCTGTGGCTGCAGGCGACTCCGGACGGCGGCACCCTGAACCACAACTGCATCCAGGTGGTGGGCAAGGACGAGGGGGAACCACGGCCGCACACCGACTCCCGTACGCTGTGCCGGTATGCGGCGGTGCTCTATCTGAACCCGAACGCTCCCAAAAACTGCGGTACGAGCTTCTTCCGGCAGAGCCTGCCCGGCGGCCGGCTCGGCGGCAATCTCGTCGCGGCGCCGCACAACAACCTGGTCGAGGCGCTGGGCACGCGGTTCGTGCCGCCGAACTCCTTCACCGAGGACGTCCGCGTCCCGCATCGCTACAACCGGCTGCTGCTGTACCACGCCAACCTGATGCACACCGCGACCGGCTACTGCGGAAGCACCATGGAGGACAAGCGAATGACCGCAGTGTTCTTCTGGATGGCATGACTCTCCGCCAGACTCAGGATGTACGGATCGCCGCCACCTGACTCGGGAGTACTTATGGACCCGCGGTTGAGGAGGCTCGGCGAGCCTCTGATGACCTGCATCGCCCTGGCTTGGTTCGGCTACCAGGCCCTGTACGGACAGGGGGTGCTGCGGTTCGTTTCCGCCCTCATCTTGGTGTTTGGCGTGGTGAAGACCGCAGGCGCCATCCTCGAACACCTGTGGCCTCGACCGAAGCGGCGCCGATCCCATGAGCACGCTGGGTTGATAGGCCCATGTCGCCGATAGGGGTCGAAACCCCATACCAAAGCTGACATCAATGTCTGACACCAACGTGCGCGGACAGTCGCGACCAGCACTGAAAGTCAGTGACCGGCAAACCCATGGACAGCTTCGGTGATCAATGTCGAAGAGCTGCCGTGATCGACCTTGTGTAGCGGCCCGGCCCGTGCTTGGCACCTTCACCGTGCGACGACCCAACCGGTGCTATCCGCACCACCGCGGTGGCCGCCCTCCCCGCCGTCGCCCGCCTAGTAACACGCCGACATTGCCTTCACCGGCTCGTGGACTTGCCACTGCCAGCCTGACACCGACCTGAAGATCACCGACTCACAACCACCAACTTCGGGGGTTGTCCGCGCACAGCGGCCGGTCCACGGGGGCCTGACAGCGGCTGCTTACGCGCAAGGATATGCACTGACGAAGGCGATGACCGGCCGCTGCACGCGGCAGAGAACGACACAGACCTGCGCGGGAAGGGGTGATGGTGAGCGCGATGGATATCCAGTTCACCGGTGCCGCTAGGTTGGCCGCAGCATGGGGTGAGCGGAGGTGGCATGCAGACAGCAGAAGATCGGGCCGGGGAGGCAGTGTCCGCTGAGGTGCACGGAGCGGCGAGCGGTAACGCCGTTGCTGGCTGGCCCCGGTTCTGGCCGCTGCTGATGCTGGGGGCGGCCACTGTTCCCGGCACGGTGCTCTACCTGGGGGGCCGGTGGATGGAGACGCCGGCGATGCAGGCGTGGCGGACCGTCTGTCTCGCCGTGACCGTGCAGGCGCTGCCTTTTCTGCTGCTGGGCACGGCTCTGTCGGGTGCGATCAACGCGTTCGTGCCGGCCCGGGTGTTCACGCGGTTGCTGCCACGCCATCCGGCACTCGCCGTGCCGGTGGCCGGTGTGGCGGGAGCTGTATTGCCGGGCTGCGAGTGTGCGTCGGTGCCGGTGGCGAGCAGTCTGATCGGGCGGGGGGTCACGCCTGCGGCCGCATTCGCGTTCCTGCTGTCGGCTCCCGCGATCAACCCGGTGGTGCTGACGGCCACCGCGGTCGCCTTCCCGGGGCAGCCTGCCATGGTCGCCGCCCGGTTGCTGGCCTCGCTGGGCACGGCGTCGGTGATGGGCTGGCTGTGGCTGGGGCTGGGGCGGGCCGAGTGGCTGCGGCCGGTCGTGCGGCACAGCGGGCATCAGACGGGTGGCAGTCGGTGGCGGGAGTTCCGGGCCGGCTTCCAGCACGACTTCCTGCATGCGGGCGGTTTCCTGGTGGTGGGCGCGATGGCGGCGGCCACGTTCAATGTGGCAGTACCCCGTTCCGTGCTGGACACGTTCTCCGGTTCGCCCTGGTTGTCGGTGCTGTTCCTTGCCGGGCTGGCGATCGTGCTCGCGGTGTGTTCGGAGGCGGACGCGTTCGTGGCGGCCTCACTGAGCGGGTTTTCGCCCATCGCGCGGCTGGCGTTCATGGTCGTCGGTCCGATGGTCGATCTGAAGCTGATCGCCCTGCAGGCAGGCACCTTCGGCCGGGCCTTCGCCGTACGGTTCTCCGCTGCCACGCTGGTCGTGGCGATTATGGCCAGCGCGCTGATCGGAGGGGCACTGCTGTGAGACGCCTGCTTCAGACGACCCTGCTCGTCCTCACCGGTATCGGCCTGCTGCGCGCCGCCCTCTTCACCGACCTGTACCTGCGGTACGTCAAGGAGGGGATGCGTCCGCTGCTCATCGCCTCCGGCGTCTTGCTCGTCCTGCTCGGCGTAGCTGACGCAGTGGCATACGGGCGGCGGCGCGGATGCGACGAGCACCCAGACCACGAGGGTGGCGGCGCCCACGGGCACCACCACACCGGCGCACCCCGTACCGCCTGGCTGCTGCTCCTGCCTGCACTGAGCCTGCTGCTCTATGCTCCGCCCGCCCTCGGCGCGTACACCGCCTCTCGCGAGCCACCCAAGGAGATCACCCACCAGGACGACTTCGACCCGCTGCCCGCGACCTCGCCGCTGCCCATCACCCTCTCGGATTTCATCCGCCGCGTGCAGCAGGACCACACGCGGGCCATCGAGGGCCGGACCGTGCAGATGACGGGGTTCGTCACCTCCGGCAATCAGGACGGCGGCTGGTACCTGACCCGGATCATCATCTCCTGCTGCGCCGCCGACGCTCAGTCCGTGAAGGTACGGATCTATGGCACCCCCGCCCGGCCGGCCAACACCTGGGTGGCCATTACGGGAACCTGGCACTCCGGCGGAGCCCTCGGTACCAGCTCCGCACCCGCCGCGCTCGACGCCCGATCCGTGAAGGAGGTCGACAAACCAGTGAACGCCTACACCGACGCGCTTCCGCTCACCCCCACGAGATGAACCAGCACCTTTCCGCCTGACTCGGGAGGCCAGCAGCTTCCTCAAGCGGCGGTGGACCAGATGATCAACGGCCAGCCAAGCCCTCGGTGCTGGTCCACGACGCGTACAGGTTCGCCTGCACGCGAGTGCGCAGGTCAATCGCATCCCGCTCCGGCGGCGTCGACGTCACACGCGTTGACCGGTAGTACGGTGCCACCGGTGGCGGCCACTCCTACTCCCCCGTACACCCACTGCCTGCGGTTCAACGCCACGGGCGCGGTCCAGGAGTTCAGCGTTCCTGCGGGTGTCACACGCATCAACGTCCGTATGTGGGGCTCGGGCGGCGGCTACGACGAAGTGAGCGGTGCCGGTGGCTTTTCCTCAGATGACGTGGAGGTGCTGCCCGGGGAGGCTCTGCAGGTCGTGGTGGGTGATCCGCTCGGTTTCGGTGGCGGTGGCTGGGGTGCCGGCGGGGGGCTGAGCGTGCTGTTCAGTGTCCGGCTTCAGCAGCCCCTGCTGGTCGCCGGTGGGGGTGGCGGCCGCGGGGCCAGTGCCTCCCGCGGGGGTGCGGGTGGCGGGACGTCCGGAGGCACGGGAGGAGGTCCTACGCCCGGGAGGGGTGCTGTCGGTGTGACGGGTGGGGCTGGTGGGACCGACGGCTTCGGTGACTACGCAGGCCGCGGAGGCAATCTCGGCTCCCCCGGCGGCAGCAACTCCATCGGGCAAGCCGGTGGCGTCGTTCCCGACGCGGGCCTGGGCGGAGGCGGAGGCGCTTCCGGTATCAAGACAGGCGACGCTGTCGTCGCAGGTGGCGGTGCGGGTACGCCGGTGGCGGAGGCGGCAGCCGCCCAAGCCAGAGCGGCGGCTATTTCAGCGCGGGCGCAGGAGGGAGCGGCTTTGCAGCCGGTCCGGGGGTGACGGTCGCCGGTTCGGGCAGCACCACGGCCCGCACAGACGATCCGCTCTACCAGCAGGGCATCGGCAACGGCAACCAGCCGGGCCAGGTGGTGCTGCAATGGGCCGTGCCAGACACGGTGACGCTCATGCTGACCGTGCAGTATGTCGAGCACCCCTCCGGTGATCTCAGGGAGGACAAGTACAACGGCACGCTGTCGCTGGACGGGCAGATGCTCACTTTCGGCAACGGCAACGTGCGCGTTACGGTCAGCGGGTCGCAGTCCGTGGCATGGGTACCGGTGGGATCCAGCGACCACTACTCGCTGTCGCCGGGCGGCCCACCGGATGTGACACTGACGCGCGGCGGCGAGGTCGGCTACCCGGGCGTGCAGATGCACGCCGACGGCCCGGACCCGGTTGTTCCGGAGCACGTCCAGGTGACCCTGCCTGCCGGAAGGGGTCTGGAGTTCGTCGCCGAAAGCAACTCCATGTATCAGCTAACCGTCCAGGACGCGCAAGGCAACACCGTCGCCTACGACGGGACGCTCTCAGCGGACGGGCAGACCCTCACCTTCGAAGCGGTAGATCTCGCACTGTCGGCAGCAGGAGCGCAGTCCGCAGCATGGGTCGCGGTGAAGGCCTCCGGCGGCGCTGCGCTGGAGCAGACAGATCTCAGCTTCCGCGTCGGCGGCCGGAGCTCCGTCTCCACGCCAATCGACGTCGTCAACCCGTAGGCCCGACAACCTCCCCTGCAGGCTCCCCTGACCGCGCTCATCAAACCCCGGAGCATGTCCATCGTGGCCCGAACGCCCCCATCCCGGCCCAGGATGGGTGGGGCCGCTGCCGCTGGCCACAGAACGCGAGACGACGGGTGCCGGGTTCCGCGAACCGGGCCAGGACCCCGCACGCGCGCGATAGGACCGGTAGGGCTGCCGCCCGCCGCGCCCCGACCGGCAGCCGCAGCCCTGCCGGAAGTTCACTGCCTCACACACGCCCGCGCCCTTCCGGGCCGGAGCGAGGCACCGGGGCGGTGACAAAGAGCTCCGGCCACACGGCGATGATCGGGCGATGACCGACCGCCGCCCACTGGGTACCGGACCCGCCACCGCCGAGGCGTCCCCCACACAAGACACCGACCCGGTGCCGGCGCCGCGCGCCCAGCTCGCCGCCGAACGCCTCCCCGCCACCCCGGCCGCCAAGCCGACGCCGCGCCCGACGACCGGACGCCGCGCCCTCGGAACCGACCCCACCGCAATCGGCCAGTGACCGCGGCTGTAACGGAAGCGGTCTGTACCGAAAGGCGACCAACCGACCTACATAGCCCGGGTGCGCTTGGTGACATTCCTGTGGGCGCTACGCTGCATGGGCGGGGTTGTGCCGGCCCGCCGCTGGTAGAGCCCCGCACCCATCACGGCTCCCGCGCTCTTCAGCGGTGCCGGTAGCCGGTGGCCATGTAGTCGCCGCTCACCCAGCCCCGGCGCCCGTCGGGGAAGCCGGAGTAGCGGCCGGAGACGACCTCGCCGTCCGCCCACCACACGCGGCCAGACGTCATGCCCCAGCACTGGGCGTAGAAGTCGATGTTCCTCGCCAGGACGGCCAGAGAACGGTAGCGGGTGCCCTTACCCGCACGCAGATGCACCGGCTCGGTGGTGTGCAGCTGCTCGGCAGCCCCGTCGGAATTGCAGGCCCGGGGCCTGGAGGGTGGGGAGGCCGCGGGGGCCGGCGAGGCCGCCACCACCGTGGCCAGGACAGCGGCCGTCATCGCGGCCGCACTCATGAGTCGTCGGATCATGCCCCACCAACTCCTCCCCCGACCACCGCCGTCACCGGCGGGCCGAGGAGATCACCCACGCGAGGCCAACAGGTCGAAGCCGCTACGTCCGTCGCGGCTTCTCCAGGTCGCGCCTCTGGTCGCGCTCCTAGTCGCAACTCTGGTCGTGGCTCTGGTCGCGCTCCTGGTCGCGGCTCTGGTCACACCGCCCCCCGGCCCGGCGGGGCTCCGACTACTTCCTGGAAGACCCCCTTGCGGGCTCCGGCGGGCAGTACCCGCCCGGTCCCGGCGCTCGGCCCGGGCCGCATCGTCGGTGGAGCGGGGCACCTACGGCCGGGACGTTGTCCCGGCCGTAGGTGGCGGCCCCGGTGCCCGCCACCGAGACGATCGTCCCGTCCGGGTGCTGCGTCGCGGACCTGGTCTCAGAGGTCAGGGGGCTGGCGCCCGGCCGGCCCTACCGCGCCAGGGTGACCGTGATGGGTACGTCGGAGCAGTGGCTCAACGTCCCGGCCAGCGCGGCCTGCTCGATGGCGTCGATGCTCAAACCCCAGCGAGTCTTGTCGGCCCCCCAGTCGGTGACGTACTGGCAGCGGTAGGCCACGGCCGGCGGCAGCCACAGGTCATTGGCGTAGGCCTGCCGCTCCGCCGACGTCCACCCGTACGCCCCCGAGTCCCAGCTCTCCGCAAGCGGCACCAGATGATCGATGTCCAAGCCACGGGCGCCACTGATGGAGCGGTCGTCGTACGCGGTGTACCACTGACCGCCCGTCAAGGTGCAGTTCGCGCCCTGCACCGGAGCGATGACCGCTTCGGCCTTCAGAACCTCTGAACGGGTGTTGCAGCCGTCGCGGTCGGCGTCGACCCAGCCCCCGAACATGCTGCGTTCGTACCCCGTACGGTCCTCCTCCCGCACGGGGAGGGTGGTAAGGGCATCACGGACCGGAAGCGTCACCGTCGTACCAGGAACCACACGCCCAGCCGGCGCAGCCGCGGCGGCATGGGCGGTGGCGGAAACGAGCAGGACGGCGAAGGCGGCGGCCGTCGCGGCGGTACGGGCCAGACGCATCAACAGGTCCCTTCGAAGACCTCGGACAGGCTGTGATCTTCGTAGCGGGATCATCAGCGGACACGCCCGGCATGCATTACCCCGCCACCCGTACGACCGCGTAAGTCACACCGGCCGCGATGGCCTGCCCGGCATCGCCGGCTTCCACCGGCAGAAGGGCGAGGCGCTCACCGTCTTGAGCTCACCGTCGTCTGCCGCCAGGCGGCCCAGCACCGGACACCCACCGACATGGTCAAGTCACGCCTGGGGATCGGGAGTTGCCAGGTACAGCCTGACTCGGATCGCCTCGACGAGAGCGACGTCCCCACCTCGAGCTGGCTGCGTCGAGCAACCGTGACAGGGTGGGCGAATGACGCCGAGCCGCGAGTACTCATCCGATCTCCACACCAGACCGTGGTTGAACACCGCCCCGGCCCACGCAGATCTCATTGCGGCGAAGGCACTCGTCTACGCCCCCTGCGGGTTCACCTGCTCGCAGCCAGTACCCGAAGCCGAAGGTGCCGCTTACGCCGCCCACGAATTCGCCCTTGACGGCCGCTCCATCCGGTTCCGTGCAGCCAAGACGACCCCCACCAAGGTCGGCCAATTCGTCACCGTCTGGAAGAGGTCCCCGGCCGGGCCCATCCAGCCCTTCGACGCCACGGACCCCGTCGACCTCTTTATCATCAGCACCCACGACCATCACCACTTCGGCCAGTTCGTCTTTCCCATGGACGCGCTTCGCCAGCACGGTGTCGTATCGGCGAACGGTTCCGGTGGGAAACGAGCCTTCCGCGTCTACCCGCCCTGGGTGACCACCAGCAACCGCCAGGCCAGCAGTGCGCAAGCATGGCAGCTGGACTTCTTCCTGCACCTGCACCAGGACGGCCCTATCGACCTGGCCCGCGCCCAAGAGCTCTACCACCCCTAGGACGGCGCTGGCACAACCACAAGACCCGCCAGCCCATCACACGATCACTGATCACCTACGACCACCGATCATTCGGAATGACTCGTTTAGCGGGTTTGATCACTGAGGGCGTCGCGAACATTACGCTCTGCATGCAGACTGTGCCTGTCCTGCTGCACTTGGTGACGGTCAGGTAGGGCTCGTCCTTGTCCCGTCTGGCTTGGATGGAGTGTTCGATGGCGGACTTCGACGTGCCTGGAGTCTCCCGTGGTGCGACTGCCGTGCCGGTGTTCCTCGCCGACTTCGGTACGGCCTTCGAGGGTGTGGTGCGGGCCGACACCTGGACTGAGTTCTCCGAGGCTGCCGGTGAGGGCGCAACCTCCGCGGTGACCCGTGGGGTGCTGCGCGGGTATTTCGAGAACGGGGGCGGCTTCTGCTACCTGGCCAACACCACGGGCATGCCCCTGCAGGAGGCGTTGACCACGGTCGAGGCCTTCGACGAACAGAACGCGACGGTGACGCGCGGGGAATCGGCGACGATCCTGCTACCGCTCGACCTGTAGGACGGCGATGCCGACGCGGCCGGCGAGATGGCAAGGGCCGTGACCACCTAGCGGCGACCCACCGGGCGATGACCATCCTGCACGCAGGAGCGGACCACGACGCCCGGCAGGCCCGCGACGCGGCGAGGGCATTCAAGCTCGACGCCGACCAGAGCGCGCACGCCGCCCTCTACCACCCGTGGCTGATCCCCACCCACGACGGCGCCCAGCCCGTCCCGCCCGTCGGCGCGGTCGCCGGGGTGTGGTGCCGGACCGACCGCGACCGCGGGGTGTGGAAGGCCCCGGCGAACGTCGAGGTGTACGGCGCGCGTCTGTCCCAGGCGGTGACCGACACCGAGCAGGCCCAGGCCGAGCCGGTTGCCGTCCTGCGGGAGTTCACGGGCCGGGGCACGCTCGTCTGGGGCGCCCGCACCCTCAACGAGAGCGACGACCGGTGGAAGTACATTCCGGTGCGACGTCTGGCCGACACGGTAGAGCGCGACCTGCACAGAGTCTTCCGGTCCGTGATGTTCGCCCCGAACACCCAGCCGACATGGGAGAACCTGCGGACCGCGGCCGACGGCTACCTGCAAGACCTCTGGAGGCAGGGCGGACTGCAGGGGAGCACACCGAAAGAGGCGTACCTCATCCAGATCGGCCAGGGCGCGTCACCATGACAGACGAAGACGTCAAGGCCGGCAGGATCATCCTGAACGTCGGCGTCGCCACGCAACGCCCGGGCGAGTTCATCCCCGTGACCGTGACCGGGACTGCTGACGCCAACGGCTCTTGAAATGCCCAGGCTGGTGGCCATCAGAGATCCATGCCTGTGGTCAGTGGTGTTCTTCGAGGGCGGGGGGTCTAGCGGATGGTCATCGATCAAAGGAGCAGCGGTATGGCTGAGCGGCAGAGCGGCACCGTCAAGTGGTTCAACGACGCGAAGGGCTTCGGCTTCATCGACCCGGAAAGCGGGGAAGCGGCCCTCTTCGTGCACTTCAGGTCGATCCAGGGCAACGGCTTCAAGAGCCTCAAGGAAGGGCAGAAGGTGACGTTCGTGGCGGTGCAGGGCCAGAAGGGCATGCAGGCGGACGAGGTCCAGCCCGAAGCCTGAGGTGCTCCGGCCCCGCGCCGTACCACCGCGACGACGCACTCCTGGCCCGGGAGCCGATTCGGCTCCGGGCCAGGCGCCACCGGGGCATCATCCGATCGCAGCAGGCCACCGCCACAAGCCTGACGCAGTGCGAGACCGATATTGCGCTGACCGCTCACGCTCCCCAGCCGGGCTTCCGCTCCTCCATCTCGCGCTCGTGCTCCCCCTGCGCGGCAAGCATGGCGTTGGCCGTCCGAACGGGCGTGGTGACCAGGTCCGTGCCCTTGCGATAGATGGTCACCTCACTGTCGTACACGGGGCGGTACAGCCTGATGGCGTACAGGTTCTCGTCGGCGTTGACGAGCGTCACCTCCCGGACGATCCCGTCATCGAACACCGGGTTCCCTCCCGCTGACCTGCTTTCGATCCTGACCTCCTTGCGGGGGTCGGGCCGCAGCTCACCGACGGTGCTCGGGAGCAGCGCTTTGCGCATGTCGGGCGGGAGGGAGTCGAGCAGGGAGGAAACCAGGCCTACCGTCCGATACCCCAGTCGAGGCAGATCGGACGGACCCGTGTCACCCAGGGGCATCATCCTCTCCGCCTCGTCCCCAGACGCTGGAGAGGAGGCGGCCAGTGCGCTGCTCGCGCTTCCGGCGAGAACGGCGGCGGCCAGGACTGTCGCGGAGAAAGTGTGCTGTGCGCGGTTCATACCCGCTTCAACGAACCCGCCACCCCCGGGAAACGGCAACCTTGCTGACTGCCCTTGGCTCGTGGGGGCTGGTTGATGACTGTGCCGGATCAACGTGGGCGTCAGGTGGGGCCACGCAAGGGTGACTGGGGGGAGAGCGCGGTTGGACAAGCCAGATGGTGGACAGCTCTGTGCCATGACATTCAAGTTCAGCGGCGCGTGGCTTCGCCTGGTTGCCAACCAGCGGACGGTCAGTATCGAAGCCTCCAATTTCTCCGAGGCTTTGACGAAACTGACGGATCAGCACCCTCAGTTGAAGGGCGTCCTGCTCGACGACTCCGGGCAGGTGCGCCGAAACCACTACGTTGTTGTCAACGGCGATCCTGTTGCTCAGCTCAGCCCGGACATGCCGCTCTCGGAACACGACCAGATCGAGTTCCTCACCCGCGTCTCGTAGATCCTGCGGCAACGACACCGCGGTGCACTGCCCAGGCCGCGCGGTCACCCTTCAACGAGGCTTGGCCCTGAAGCGGGGCCGCCCGGGTCCGAGGAAGGCCCGGGGCGGCCCTACGAGGCGGACCAGGGTCTCAGGTGGCCGGCGGGCGAACGGGATGACTGCCATCGCCACCGACAGGCGATGCAATGCGGACAGGAAGACGGTCCTGAACTTCACAGCCACCCCAAATACCCGATCACACCCCAGGTTCCCCGCAGCCGCCCCCTGGTGCCAGGTCCTACAGGTCGAAGTCGAGTTGCTCGAAGTCGGTGAACTCCACCATCAGCTCCTGGGCGCGCCGGCCGCCGTCACGGAAGTACACGTGGGCGAGGCCCTCGGCGGTGATGCCGTGCAACTGCCGCTGGCCTGCTGGGCGTCGAAGAGGCGGGCCGCGCAGTCGGGCGGCAAGCGCGAGAGTGAGATGCCTCAGGTGGGCGTCGTCGGTGGTGCCGGGCGCGGCGGTGAACCCGAACCGGGCCCGGGTGTCGATGACCAGGCCGGTGCTGGTGGCGGCCTGCCGGCGGGCTTGCTCCCGGACGCGGGGCTGCCAGCGGGCGCGCACCGCGTCGGCCAGGCGCCGGGCGAGGTCGGGGCGAGGCCGGCGTGGGCCTACGCCCCCTACCTGCCTGAGCCGAGACCGACGCGATGGTCTTCTTCAGTCCGTCGAGCAGCGGGACACGGAGCTCCCAACCCAGCAGCGAGCGCGTCCTGGTGATGTCGGGCCGGCGGCGCCGCGAGTCCGCCGGGTGCGGGGCGACGTAGGAGAAGGAGGACTCGCTGCCGTTCAGATCGAGTATGTGTCCGGCCAGCTCCCGGACGGTGACCTCCTGGAGGTTGCCGATGTTCATGGGGCCACCCTCGGCGCTGTGGGTGGGCGCGAAAATGCCCTGTCACCGCCTCCCGCAATGCCGTGGTGTTGAAAGCTCGGGGCCCGAGTGCCGTACGGCACTCGGGCCCCGACGCGTCCCCCGGAAGGAGAGGTCTATGCCCCCTCGCATAGGGGAGACAAGCGGTCGAACGGGAAGCGGTCCGATGTCTACAGGAACTCTTCTGACGATCGTCATTCCCGCTGTGGTGGTCGTGGACTTGATCGCGTCGGCCCTGGCGCCCTGGTTCTTCTCATACGTTGGCGGAGGCTGCGTGAACGCACGGCAGCATCGGTCCTGCCCCTGGCGTCAACGCCGGGCAGCGGCACCCGGGCGGGTGCCGCTGCCCGGGGCGGGTGACGAAGTACCGGCTGGCCGCGATCCACACTGCGAGCCGTCGTGCTTTCACTCGGTCCGGTGAATTCGACCTTCGCTTTTCAAACGGCGTCTCCTGCCCTACCCGTTGGGGCGGCCAGCGGTGCTCGAATGTCGCGGTCCAGGCCCTAGCCTGAGACGGGCCGTGTTGTCCGGGCGGAGTCTGCCAGTTCAGAGAAAGCGAATTGATGTCGAAAAAAATTACTATCGTTTCGGTAGGGCTCCGCGGAGACATTCAGCCGCTTGCCGCGCTGGGTGTGGCCCTGAAAGGCCGAGGTTTCGACGTGCAGCTGATCGGAGCCGGCTGTTATGCGGATACAGTCCTTGGCACCGGAGTCGAATACAGCGCTGTGCAGCCAGACCCCGAGTCGCTGCTCATCACGCCTGACGGGCAGCGACTGCTGGAGTGCGGGGACAACCCCAAGGCGTTCGCTCGTTGGATGCGGCAGGTCGGTGGGGCCGCCGCGGACCAGCTGTTCCGGGAAATCTCCACGGTCGCGCGCCCGAGTGACTGTGTCATTTACTCACCTTTTGCGATGCCTGCGGAAAGCCTCGCGGAGTGTTGGGGTGCCACCTCTTTCATGGCCTCGTTCGTGCCGGTCCGCCCCACCCGCTTCTTCTCTCCGACCGGCCTGGGCCGTTCTCTGGGGTCGGTGGGGAACGTGTGGGGTGTCAGGCTCGCCGAGCAGGCGATCTGGCAGGTGTTCCGCAAACGCGTCAACGCGTGGCGGACGGGCACCCTGCACCTCCCCCCGTGGCCCTTGTGTGGCCCGTTCGGTCAATGGCGCCGGCAGCTGCGGCCCACGCTGTACTGCTACAGCCCCTTGGTGCTACCGGTGCCCCCTGACTGGCCGCCGAGCGAACACGTCACGGGGTACTGGTTGTTCGACACCCCGTCCGACTGGGAACCTCCCAAGGACCTGGCGGCGTTCCTCGAAGTCCAGGGCCCACCAGTCGTCTACGTCGGATTCGGCAGCATGATCACCGACGACCTTGAGCGTCGCCACGAGCTGGTGCGCAGTGCCCTTCGCACAGCTGGCGTACGGGGCGTCCTGCTCGGGAATCCTGACGTGACACCTTCGGATGACCTAGCCCACGTCGTCCCTGGCGTTCCGCACGCCTGGCTCTTTCCCCGGATGACCGCGGTCGTTCACCACGGAGGATCCAGCACCGTCGGCGCCGGCCTGACCGCGGGGATTCCCACCGTCACGTGCCCCCACTTCTTCGACCAGCCGTTCTGGGGGTCCCTTGTCCACACGCTGGGTGTCGGACCTCGCCCGATCCCGGCCCCTGACCTGACCGGGCGGAACCTGGCGGAAGCCATCAAACAAGCTGTGAACGACCAGGACATGCGCCGGCGGGCCGAACGGATCGGTCACCGCCTGCGAGCCGAGTCCGGTATCGAGTCGGCCTGCGACATCGTGGAACGCTCCCTTGACCGGGCGCCGAGCTCGCTCTCGCCGACCAGCTGACGAAGGACGAACCAGTGAACGCTTCTGGAACCGTCGTCGTGGCCGGCGGGGCGGGCTTCCTCGGCTCCCACCTGTGCCGCCGGCTCCTCGCCGACGGGCACGGGGTCGTGTGCGTGGACAACCTGAGCACCGGCAGGCTGAGTAACGTCGAGGATCTGACGGCAAGCAAAGATTTCTGCTTCATTCATGGGGACGTGACTGAACCCATCGACCTTCACGGCGATGTCGAAGCGGTGTGCCATCTGGCCTCCCCAGCCTCCCCGCAGGCGTACCTCGCCCATCCCGTGGAAACGCTTCTCGCGGGATCGGCCGGCACGCGTCATTCGCTCGAACTCGCCCGGAAGAAGCAGGCGCGTTACCTCCTGGCCTCGACGAGCGAGGTGTACGGCGACCCGCAGATCCACCCGCAGCCGGAACACTATTGGGGGCACGTGAACCCGGTCGGGCCACGCAGTGTGTACGACGAGGCGAAGCGCTTCGCGGAAGCCCTCACCACCGCCTACCTCCACACCCATGGCGTGGACACGAAAATCGCACGCATCTTCAACACGTACGGTCCGGGTATGAGGGCCGACGACGGCAGGATCGTCTCCACGTTCATCCGGCAGGCCATGGAGGGTGAACCGATCACCGTCCACGGAGACGGCCGTCAGACCCGGTCCCTGTGCTACGTGGAGGACACTGTGGAGGGATTGGTCCGCCTGCTCCGCTCCCCCCACCACGGTCCGGTGAACATCGGGAACCCGCGGGAGCTGAGCGTGCGGTGCATCGCCGAGATGATCCGGGAGCTGACCGGCTCGCGATCCTCGACCGTCTCGCTGCCCAGGATGGCCGACGACCCCCAAGTGCGCTGCCCCGACATCGCACGCGCACGCGGCATCCTCGGCTGGGAGCCTTCTACACCACTGGAGCAGGGGCTGAGAATCACTGCGGACCACCTGGCCAGGGAACTCGGCAGGCAGTTGGCGGCCGCGATGTCTCAGCCGCGAGACCCCGCGCATATGTGAACACCGCGCGCGGGTCGCGGCGTTCACACGAACAGGTGGCGGCTTGAGCCAGCCGAGTTAACGGCGTCGGAGCGCGTCGGTCGGCTGCTGAAGACTTCCGGTGATCTTCTTCCGCACTGCGCACGCGATCCCTGAGGAGTTCCATGGCTGAGCCGGCTGAATCCGTCGCCGTGATCGGAACCGCCTGCCGACTGCCAGGTGGTGTCAGCGATCTGGACGGTCTGTGGAGCGTCCTGGCCAAGGGGGAGGATCTGGTCGGCGAGGTCCCATCCGACCGGTTCGACAAGGCGGACTTCCTGGACGGGGGCCGGCGCCGGCCCGGTCGGTCGTACACCATGGCCGGGGGCTTTCTGCCGGACATCCAGGGTTTCGACTGCGAGTTCTTCCGCGGCATCTCGCCCCGGGAGGCCGTGCACATGGATCCGCAGCAGCGGTTGTTGCTGGAGATGGCGATCGAGGCGCTCGACGACGCCGGCGTCGACCCGGCGGACTGCGCCGGGTCTGACGGCTCAGTCTTCGTCGGCTGTTCCAGTCACGACTTCGGCAGTCTCGGGCAGCTCAGGCCGGTCATCGGCGATGTCTACTCGATGTCGGGTGTCGCTATCGCCAACACGGCCAACCGCATCTCGCACCTGCTGGACTGGCACGGGGAGAGCTTGGCGCTCGACACCGCCTGCTCTTCGGCTCTGACCGCAATCCACCGGGCCTGCGAGCACCTGTCATCCGGCCGGACCCGGCTGGCCCTGGCGGGCGGCATCAACATCCTCCTCGTCCCCTGGGTGTTCACCGGGTTCTCCGGTGCGTCGATGCTGTCGCCGACCGGCCGGTGCCGGGCCTTCTCGGCCGACGCCGACGGATACGTCCGCTCTGAAGGCGGCGGCCTGCTCCTGCTGAAGCGGCTGTCCGATGCCCTGGCCGACGGCGACCGCGTGCACGCGGTCATCCTCGGCAGCGGAGCCAACAACGACGGCCGCACCTCCGGCATCGCCCTGCCCAACGGGCAGGCCCAGCAGAGCCTGTTGACCTCCACCTACGCGAAAGCGGCCGTGCATCCGGACCGCCTCGTCTACATGGAGGCGCACGGGACGGGAACCGCGATCGGCGACCCGATCGAGTGCGAGGCCATCGGCCGTGCGCTGGGAGCACCGCGTACGGTCGGTCCGTTGCCCGTGGGATCGGTGAAGACCAATCTCGGCCATCTGGAACCGGCTTCCGGTATTCCCGGACTGCTGAAGGCGATCCTCGTGCTCCGGCACGGCGTGGTGCCGCCCACGCTGCACGCCGAACCGCTCAACCCGCGCATCGGGTTCCAGGAGCTCAACCTCAGCCCCACGGTCCGTCCGCAGCACGTCGAGGTGACCCCCGCAGCCGTGGTCGGGGTCAACTCCTTCGGCTTCGGCGGCGCTAACGCCCATGTGCTGCTGGGTCCGGCTCCGGCCGGCTCCGGCCCTCGGCCAACGGGCAGGGGCCCGCTGCCCGTGATGGTCACGGCCCGGGGAGAGAAGGCGCTCGCCGAAGCGTGCGACCGGCTGGCCGAGAGACTGGCGCAGGCTGATCCTGGCATGTTCTACGGCCTCGCATACACCGCCCTCCACCGTCGGGCCAGGCACGACCACCGGACCGTGGTCCTGGCCGAGACCGGCCAGGAGGCGGCGTCGGCCCTGATGGGAGCCGCCCGTGGCGAACGTCCCGCAGCAGGTTTGGCCACCGCCCGGGCCGTGCAGAACGGCCGGGTGGCCTTCGCCTTCTCCGGCAACGGATCGCAATGGCCCGGCATGGGGGCGGAGCTGCTCCGTACCGACCCCGTGTTCCGGCAAGCGGTGCGGAACGTGGCGAACGTACTGGATCCGCTGCTGGGCTGGTCGGTGGTCGAGGCGATGGCGGCGGGCGACGCGGAACGGCTGAAGTCGACGCACGTGGCGCAGCCGCTGCTGTTCGCCTACCAACTCGGCGTCGTGGAAGTGCTGCGCGCCCACGGCATCCAGCCGGATGGAGTCGTCGGCCACAGTGTCGGGGAGATCGCCGCCGCCTGTGTGGCCGGTGCGCTCGACCTGGCGGCCGCCGCGCGAGTGGTAGCCGCGCGCAGCTGGGCGCAGGAGGCCACGGCAGGTACGGGACACATGGCGGCTGTCGGACTGTCCGAGCAAGAGCTGACCGCCGAACTGGCCAGGTACGGCGGGCACCTGGAGCTGGCCGGGATCAACAGCCGTAGCGACACCACGGTCGCCGGGCGGGCCACCGAAGTGCAGTTGCTCGGGGAACGCCTGCAGGAGCGGGGCGTGTTTGTACGCCGCCTCGACCTGGACTACGCCTTCCACAGCTCCGCCATGGATCCCATCAGGGATCCGCTGCTCGGTGCTCTGGCCGACCTGTCGCCCGTGGCGCCGGCGATGCCGTTCGCCTCCACGGTGACTGGCGGCCTCCTGACCGGCGCCCGGCCGATGGACGCCGAGTATTGGTGGCGAAACGTCCGCGAACCCGTGCGGTTCGCATCGGCCGTCGAGGCGTTGACAGCCGAAGGCTTCGACGTCTTCGTGGAGATCGGGCCGCACACGGTGCTCGGCCCCTACCTGCGCCGCCTGACCCAGGGCGGTTCCTCACACTGCGAGGTCGTGAAGACGGGCTCCCGGCGTGCCGACGGTCCCACCGCCCTCAGGGGTGCCGTCGCCCACCTGCTGGCCGCCGGCGCCGAAGTCGACGTGCGTGGGTACTTCCCCGAGCCCGCCGAGCCGGTGGGTCTGCCCGCCTACCCCTGGCAGCGCGAACGGTACTGGAACGCGGAGCCCAGCTGGTGGTCCGGCATCGCCAGCGACGGGGTGACACTGCACCCGCTCCTCGGCCAGCGCGCCATCACAGCCGAGCCCTCCTGGCACGGCGTATTGAGCACAGTGCGCACGCCCTGGCTGGCGGAGCACCGGGTCGGCCCGACCACCGTGCTGCCCGCCACCGGATATCTCGAAACCGTGCTCGCGGCCGGCCGCCAACTCCTGGACACGACCGAGCTGGAAGTCACCGATCTCGCCATCACCAGCGCCTGCATCCTGCCCGGCCCCGACAGCACGGACGACCTGCTGCTCCAGACCAGTGTCGAACCCCGCACCGGCACCGTGACCATCGCCAGCCGCACACGAGTGGACGGCCCCTGGCAGCATCACGCACAGGGACGGGTTCGCCGCCTGCTGCGCCCGCAGCCGGCGCCGCTCGACCTGCCCGCGCTGCGCGACCGGCTCGGCCCCGAAACACTGCCGGCCGCCGCGTTGTACGAGGGACTGGTCGACAGCGGCATCACACACGGCCCCGCCTTCCAGGTCCTCACGGGGTTCCGGACCGGCGAGGGAGAGTTGCTCGCCCCGTACCGCAGCGACCAGGACACGGACGACTACCTCGCCCACCCCGTCCTGACCGACGGCGCCCTGCAGGCCGGAGCCCCGATCCTGGCCGAACTGACCGGCAGCGCGCTGTTCCTGCCCGCCCAGTTGACGGCCGTACGCCTGTGGCACCGGCCGGCTCCCGAGGGGTACCTGCACCTGCGGCTCGCCAGGGCAACAGCCCGGGAGGCCATCTGGGACGTGTCGCTGACCGACCAGGACGGCCGGGTTTGCGTAGAGCTGGAGGGCTGTCGGCTGCGCCGTTTCGACCAGCACACCGGCGATCCGACAGCATTGCAGGAACTGGTTCTCCGGGCGGCGCCGCGGGATGCCGCCGCACCCGTGCCGCTTCCCGCGCCCGCCGAACTACTGGCACGAACCGCCTCCGCACGGGCACGCCTGCGCAGCCGGATCGATGACCGCTACGAGCAGGTGACAGCCCGCGCCGCGGAGATCGCGGCGGTCTTCGCCCGGCGGGCAGTAGAGCAACTACTCCCCGGCCGCGACGAGTTCTGCGTCGACGACCTGTGCGAGGCCGGCGCACTGCCGAAGTTCCGCCCCTACCTGCGTCAACTGGCAGGCTTCATGTGTGACTTCGGCGTGGCCGACCGCGTGCCCGGGGACCGCTGGCGCCTCACCGGGCCGTCCCCCGTCGCAGACACCCGGCAGGGGATCCGCGCCCTGATCGCGGACCTGCCCGAGGCGCTGACCATGACACTGCCGGGCCTGCGCTGCGGGCTACGGCTGCCGCAACTGTTGCGGGGGGAGGAGGATCCGCGCGAGGTCCTCTTCGGCGAGGCCGACCAGCACTTCCTCACCCAGCTCTACAGCAACGCCTCCAACCTGCGCCTGCACAACGCCTACGCCGCGCAGCTGCTCGGCGCGGTGGCCGACCACTGGCCCGCCGACCGGCCGTTGCGCATCCTGGAGGTGGGCGCCGGCACCGGTGGCATGACCGCCGCGCTGCTGCCCGTGCTGCCCCCCGAACGCACCCGCTACCTGTTCACCGACCGCTCCGCCGGCTTCCTCGCCAGAGCCAAGGCCCGGTTCGCCGCATACGACTTCGTCGAGTACAGCACCCTCGACATGGACGAAGAACTAAGCGGACAGGGCTACCGGCCGGGCCACTTCGACCTGGTGATCGCCGCCAACGCCCTGCACACCGCCAAGGACGTGGGAGCGGCCGTCGACCGGCTCGGGGGACTGCTGGCCGACGGAGGCATGCTGCTCGCACTGGAGAGCCACGACAGCAACTGGGTGTCCACGTTCTTCGGCGTGCTGGACGACTACTGGGACTACACGGACACCGACCTCCGCAAGAGCTCCCCCCTCCTCCAGCGCGAGCAATGGAAGAGCCTGCTCGCCGCGCATGGATTCGACACGGTGACCTGCACCGGCGAGGCGCCGGACGCCCCGCGCGCGAGCGACTCGGTCATCCTCGCCCGACGCCCCGCGCCTGCCGCGCCCGCCTGCGAGCCGCCTCCCGCCGGACCGGTCCCGGACGGCCGGTGGCTGGTGGCGGCGGCACCCGGCGAGCTGCCCGACCGCCTCGCCGACGCCCTCGGCACCCGGTCTCTACCGCTGACGACCGACTGGGCGGCGGCCGTACCCCCCGACCCGGACGCGGCCGTGCACCTGGTCCTGCTCCTGGACGAAGCCCAGCTGACCGGCTCGGCGTCCGACCCGGCCGACGCCATCACCGCCGCGGCCTGCCGCGTACGTGACGCGATGGCCGGCCTGAGCGCCTGCAAGGACATCACCGTCTGGCTGGTCCTGCCGCCGACCGGCGTCTTCCCGGCCCCCGAGCGCCCGCAGACACCCGAGGCGGCAGCCGTGTGGGCGCTCGGCCGTACCGTCGGCAGCGAATATCCCGCGGTCACGGTGCGGATGATCTCCCTGGAGCGTTCCGGCGACACCGATCGGGACGCGGCACGGCTGCTCGCCGAACTGCGCGATCCAGGAACCGAACACGAAATCGTCCTGACCAGCGGCGGCCGCTTCGTCCCCCGGTTCACCACGGTCGCACCGCCACTTCGTCGGCAGGCCGACGGCTACCGGCTGAGCCTGCACGACCCCGGCATGTCGCACCGTCTGGTGTGGGAACCCCAAGACGCCCCAAGCCTCGCGGCCGGTGAGGTGCTGGTCGCCGTGCGTGCCGCCGCCCTCAACTACCGCGACGTCATGCTGGCCACCGGCCTCATCCCGGACGACCAGCCCATGCCCGGCCTCCAAGGGCCCTCCCTGGGCCTGGAGGGCGCAGGCGAGGTGGTCGCCGTCGGAGAGGGCGTGACCGACCTCGCCCCGGGGGACCGGGTCTTCGGCACCGGGGTCGGCTGGTTCGCCTCCCACGTCGTCCTGCGGCCACAGCAACTGGGCCGAATCCCGGAACGCATGTCCTTCGCCGAAGCGGCCACCCTGCCCGCAGTGTTCCTCACCGTTCAGTACGGGCTGGAGCACTTGGCCCACCTGCGCGAAGGGGAACGGGTCCTCATCCACGGAGCGGCCGGCGGGGTCGGCCTGGCGGCCCTGCAGTACGCCTGGACGGTCGGCGCCGAGGTCGTCGCGACCGCGGGCACGCCGGGCAAACGGGACCTGCTGCGGATGCTCGGCGTCCCGCACGTCCTCAACTCGCGGGACCTCCGCTTCGCCGAGGACGTCCGCGAACTGACCGGCGGCCAAGGCGTGGACGTGGTGCTCAACTCCCTGGCGGGCGAGGCCATCGCCCGCGGGCTGGAGTGCCTGCGCCCCGGTGGCCGGTTCATCGAACTCGGCAAGCGTGACCTGTACGCCAACACACCACTGCTCCTCGGCCCGTTCCGGCGCAACATCGCCTACTTCGGGGTCGATGTGGCGAGCCTGCCGGAGCAACTGCCGGAGGCCGCGGCGGAGGAGTTCACCGAGCTGTGCCGCCGCGTCGCCGACGGCCGCTACCGACCGCTGCCGCACCAGGTGTACCCCGCCGAAGCGGTCGCGGAGGCGTTCCGGTCCCTGCGCCACTCCAAGCACCTCGGCAAGATCGTCATCGAGCTGGGGGAGCCAGTGCCCGTCGTTCAGCCGGTGCCGCCCGTGGAACCGCACCCCGCCGGGAGCTACCTGGTCACCGGCGGGCTGAGCGGACTCGGTGCTGCCCTGGCGCAGGACTTGGTGCGGCGGGGGGCCCGTAACCTCGTCCTCGTCGGACGACGCGGCGCGGACTCACCCGAGGCGCCGGCGCTGCTCACGCGCCTGAAGGAGGCGGGGGCACAGGTGACCGCGGTCGCCGCGGACGTAGGCGATCGCGAGGCGATGCGACGGGTGATCGCCGACGCGGACGGCGCAGGGCACCCGGTGCGGGGCATCCTGCACGCCGCCATGGTGCTCGACGACGCCCCGCTCGCGGAGCTGACGGCCGAACGGTTCGACGCGGTCCTGCATCCGAAGGTACGCGGAGCCGCCGTACTGTCAGAGCTGACCGCGGATCGTGACCTGGACTTCTTCCAGGTGTGCTCATCCGTGACCACCCTGGGCGGCAACAAGACCCAGGGCGCCTACGTCGCCGCCAACGCCTACCTGGAAGCCCTGGTCCGCCGACGGCGTGCCGAGGGCCGGCCCGGCACCGCCCAGGTCCTCGGGGGCGTCGCCGAGACCGGCTTCGTGGTCCGCAGCGGCCTGGCGCCGACGCTGCACCGCATGGGGTTCGGCTCGGTCACGCCGGCCCAAATCTGGCAGGCGTTTGAACGGCAGCTCGCACATGGACCGGACGTCGCGGTCTTCGGCCGGATGGACTGGGAACGGATGGGGCAGCTGTTCGCCGGCCTCAACCGCTCCGCCTTCGCCGCCTATCTGCACAGCGCGAACCGCTCGGGGGTGAGCCGCGCCGACGCACTGCGCTCCCGGCTTGCCGGACTCGCGGATGACGAGGCGGCGGACCTGGTCTGCGCGGAGCTGACGGCTCTGGTCGCCGAGGTCCTGCAGACCACCCCAGAAAGGGTCGACCGCACCTGCAAGCTGGACGAGCTGGGACTCGACTCGCTGATGGTCGTCGAGCTCTCCGTCGCTGTGGACCGCATGCTGGGATGCACCGTGCCCGTACTGGAACTCATCGCGGCGAGCTGTCTCGACGACCTCGCGCGCCGCGTCCTGCCGCTGGTCAGCGGAGGCGCCCGATGACCGGCGTTCCGGGCCGCCCGGCGGCCAAGCTGGACGAACTGCCCTGGTGGCGGCCACTGGTGGTGCAGGTAGCCGGGCAGGCGCACCCGCACGACAGCGCCCTGGGTGTCTTCGTCCGCCAGCTGATGGCGGCCTTCGAGGAACAGGGACACAGCGTCGTCGAGTCCTCGCACGGCGATGTCGACCTGCTGCTGATCGTCAGCCACATCCCCTCCGGACCCGAACCGCTGTGCGACCGGGTTCCCGAAGAGACCCCTCCGCTGAGCGCCCGGACCTGCGGCGAACTGGGGCTGCGCGTGGGCTCGCGCCGGACGGTCGTGATCGCCCAGGTCGCCGAGCGGCTGACCGGCCTGGGACATACAGACGCGGTCGAGATCGGCCGCACGGTCATGGGGCGGACCGCCGCCCCGCGCGTGGTGCTCCTCGGCCAGGACGGACGGGAGGCCACCTTGTTCACGCTGGAAGGCGGTCACCCCACCGAGACCGGGGAGCTGGCCGACCGGATCCGCGACCGGCTGGTCACCGCCGCCTGCGCACGGGACGTCGGCGACCGTTACGACGTGGTCCACGGAGCCCTGCCAGCCATCGCCTGGGCCGACTCCCCGGCACCAGGCCAGCTAGCGGCCGCGGGGCGGCGGATGGGCGAACTCGGCCTGCTGCCGGAACCGGTCCACATCGACCGCTACGTCTCCGACGCCCTCGCCCAGCTGTACCGCGAGTACATGGGGTGGAAACGCCTCAGCGAAGGCATGCTGTTCCTCTACGACCCCGGCCTTGACGCCGTCGTGGTCACCGCGTCCGGCAGCTGGGACGTCGACAAGCGCGCACTGCGCGAGGACGAGGTCACCCTCCTCCACCCGCACATCCTCAACGACCGCCTGCGGGTCCTCGCCCCTGAGGGCCTCGACCCCAAGGGCCCGTCGGTGGAGGCATGGGAAGTGTGCGCCCTGCTCTCCGCAGTCCCCACCGTCCGGCTCAGCCGGTCGGCGGACGGGCACTGGGTGCCCGACCCCCACGGCGAACGCACCGCCCCCCTGATCCGCGGCGGCGTACACGCCCATGTGGGTGTCAGCCGGGCCGATGCCACGGTGATCGAGTCCGTGCCCCCCAACCGCGAGCTGTACCCCTACGGCTTCGGCTGCGGTACTGACCTGATGGCCGAGGTCGCCGCGGACACCGTCGCCCGGTCACGGGCCGTCAACGACGCCGGGGACCTGCGGCGGTACGTCCGCTGGCCGATGCTCTACCACGGCGAAATGGCGGTCGAACTGTGGAAACCCGGCCTTCCCCAACAACCGCTTGAGGGACTGCTGGACGCCTACGCCCGCTCCGTCACGTACACGCCCGACCATGTCGACCAGCCGCTGTAGGCGGGCAGGAGGGCACCGCCCGTGACGATCGCCTCCGGTCCGCCCGGCAACGACCGGGGCGGCTGCACCGATGCGTCCTCGTAGCGCACGGCGCGGCCACCGGCCGGTCACCGCACCCGGGGCCATGCGGCTCCTGGGCCCGGTCGGCGTCGTGCGCGGCAGCGGCACCGCGCTGGCCCTCGCCGCCGTGCTCGCCTGGTGCTCGACCGGGATCCTCCTGGCCCTGCCCTGGGCGTTCGGCGGCACGCTGGCCGCGCTCCTCCGCGGTGAACCGGTCGTCGAGCCCGCTGCCGTGCTGACGGTCCTGACGCTGGGTGCGTACGCCTGCCAGGCCGGCTGCGGCCGGCTGCTGGCCGGCACCGGGGAAGGCGTCCTCCTCGAGCTGCGCAGAAGGCTCGCCCACCACATGCTGCGCCTGCCGCTCCATGACGTCCGCACGCGGGGAGCGGGTGATCTCGGTGCCCAGCTCCTGTACGACACGGCCCAGGTGCGCGCCGCGATGGAGTCCGGCCTGGTCCACCTCCCGGCGGCCGTATTCGGGGTCCTCGCCGTGCTCGTGGCCATGACGCGCCTGGACCCGCAGCTCACGCTCCTGACGGTCGGCTCGTTCACCCTGGCCGGCGGACCACTGGCCGTCGTGCTGGCCCGTACCCGACGCGTGGCGGCCACCCAGTTCCAGACGCTCGGCCGCCTGAACCAGCGCCTCCTCAACTGCCTGCAGACCCTGGCGACCATCAAGACCCACCGCTACGAGACGGCGGCCGCGGCGACCCTGGAACGCGCTGCGGCAGACTACGGCGCCGTATCCGCCGCGGCCGGCCGCTTGCAGGCGGTCGTGGGCCCGCTCGTCGGACTGGCCCAGCAACTGGCGCTGACGTCCGTCACGGTGACCGCCGCCCACCGCGTCGGCGCCGGAACCCTGTCCCTTCAGGCCGCCAGCACGTTCCTCCTCCTGCTGTTCTGCCTCGCCTCCCCGCTGACCGTCATCGCCCTGGGTACGGGGCAGCTGCGCACCGGACAGGCCGCCCGCCGCCGGCTCGCGGCCCTGCTCGCCTCCCCGGCCGAGGCGGACACGCCATCACCGCCGGGACCGGCCCGCCGGCCCTGCACCGCGGCCCGCGGGGCGGTGACCTTCCACGACGTCTCCTTCGCCCATCCCGACTCCGCGCCGGTACTCAGCCACGTCTCCTTCGCCGTCCCCGACACGGGCATCACCCTCCTCGTCGGCCCCTCGGGCGCGGGCAAGTCCACGGCGCTCGCGCTGATCACCCGCCTGCTGTGTACCGACCACGGGCAGATCCACGTCCTGGGCCGGGAGGTCGGCTCCTGGCCGCTGCCACAGCTGCGCCGCCGCGTCACCTTCGTGGAGCAGCACCTCGCCGTGTGGGAGGGCACGATCAGGGACAACCTGCACATGGGATGCGGACCACAAGCAAGTGACCGCGTGCTGTGGGACGCACTGGACGCGGTCGGCCTCGCCGAGGCCGTCGAGCGACTCCCGCAGGGCCTCGGCACCGGGCTCGGCGGCGGCCGTGCGCTGTCCGGCGGGCAGTGCCAGCGGTTGTCGCTCGCCCGCGCCCTGCTCGCCGACGCCGACCTCCTCGTACTGGACGAGCCCACCTCACAAGTGGACACCGACGGTGAGCAGCACGTCTTCGCCACCCTGAGCCGGCTGGCCGCCACTCGGCCGGTCCTCATGGCCACCCACCGTCCCGACTCGGTGCGGGGAGCGGCCCACGTCATCACGATCGCCCCTCCGCCCGCCGCCCAGGGGAGCCGTCGCCGCGCCACACGTCCATCCGAGCCGGTCCCGTCGTGGCCCTGAGCGACCCGCCCCCGCAGAAGAAATGGTTCAGTCGATGGCCGATGAGAAGACCGAAAGCACCACGCTCGCCGCGGAGAAGGCCTCCGCGGCGTGTCGTTCCACCGCGCGCCGTCCTGTGCTGCGACGGCGCGATCCCGCCGAGCTCGCCGTGCCCCCGGCCGGACCTCACCCGACACCGTTCCCAGATGACTACACCGGGAAAAAGGAGGGGGTGCTGGACGCCGTGGCCCGGTGGTCGTTCCGGCACTGCCGACTGGTGCTCGGGGCGGCGGCCTGCCTGTTCGTGCTCTGCGCCGGCGTGGGACTGAACGCGGGCACCCCGTGGTCCAACGGCGGCGTCATCGCCGACGGTACACCGGCGCAACGGGCCGAGAAGGCCGCCCAACAGTTCGGGGCCGGCACACCAGACCTCGTGCTCTACGCCCGCTCCGGCCGCCCGGTCGACTCGCCCGAGGTCGCGGAACAGGGCCGGCGGCTGACCGAACTGGCCTCGCGGTCCCCGGGGGTCGCCTCCGCGCTGTCGTACTGGAACACGGGACTGGATCCGCTCCGTGCGAAGGACGGCCGGGGCGCGTTGCTGCGGATCGACCTCAAAGGCGGCGAGTCCGAGACCGCGCACACCGCGCGGACCCTGGTACCGGCCCTGCGGACCGCCGCCCCCGGACTCGCACTGTCGGTGAGCGGTCCCGCCTGGATCAACGTGTCCGCCACCGACCAGGCGCAACGAGACCTGCTGCGCACGGAGCTGTTCACCCTGCCCGCGGCGTTCATCGTCCTGGCGCTGGCCTTCGGCTCCCTGAGCGCGACGCTCGTACCCCTGGGCATCGGGCTGATCGCGGCCTCGGGGGCCCTGGCCCTGCTGGCGGCGGTGACCCACCTGATGCCGGTCTCGGTCTTCGCCGTCAACCTCAGCTGCGCCCTCGGCTTCGGACTGGCCGTCGACTACGCGCTGTTCACCCTCTCCCGGTACCGCGAGGAGCGGGCCCGCGGCCTGGGCCCAGAGGCAGCCATCGGGCAGTCGATGTCCACCACTGGACGTGCCGTCGTCTTCTGCGCCCTGACCATGGCGTGGTGCATGGCGTCCCTCCTCGTCTTCCCCCTGGGGCTGATCCGTTCGCTGGCGATCGCCTCGCTCGTCGTCGTCGGGTTCTGCACGCTGGGCACCCTCTTCCTGATCCCCGCCCTGGTGGCGGCCCTGAGGGGCAGGCTCGACGGCGCGCCCCTGTCCTTCCGCCTGCCCTGGCGTCCCCGCGCCACCCCCGCAGCGGGCAGTCCCGTCTGGCGCCGGATCGCGGTGACGGTGACCGGGCGGCCTCTGCTGTGGGCGCTGGCTGGGTCTGCCGTGCTGCTGGGGCTGGCGGCACCCGCTGTCGGGCTGCGGCCCTCGCTGATGGACGAATCCATCCTGCCGCGCCATGCCGAGGCCCGTACGACCGCGGACGCCATCCGGGACGACTTCGCCCACTCCCCCGACCGGCAGCTCACGGTGGTGCTGCCGCAGATGGACCCGGCGACCGACGCGGCCCGGCTGGATGCCTACGCCCGCCACCTGGCAGCGCTTCCCGGCGCGGCCCAGGTAAGCACCGAGACCGGGGACTACACCGGCGGGCGGCTCACCGCCACACGGCACATCGAGGCGGGCGGGCGGCGCGGAACACTGGTCGTGGTGTTCGCGGCGGATGCCGCCCAGTCGCCGGGCACCGCCGCCTTGGTCGAGGCGGTACGTGGTACGACCCCGCCGGGGCCGGCGCAGGTCGCCGGCGCCGCCGTGCACCTCGCCGACACCAGGCAGGCCGTGACGGGGGCCCTCGGCGGGTGGTCGGCATTGATGCTCAGCGGCGTGTTCGTGATGCTCCTGATCCTCACCCGGAGCGTGCTGGTCGCCGTGAAGGCCGCGGTCCTGGGCGGCCTCAGCATCGGGGCGGCAATCGGACTGATGGTGCTGCTTTTCCAGCGCCTGCACGTCCTCGGGGCCCCGGCCGGCGAAGGTGGGAGCACGCTGGAGATCACGATGCCGCTGCTGGCAGCCGCCCTCGCCTTCGGCCTCTGCGTGGACTACGAGGTCTTCCTCGTCTCGCGCATGGCGGAGGAGTGGCGGCGTACACGACGAAACACCGCCTCCATCGTGTTCGGAATCGAGCACACCGGCCGGCTGTTCACCGCCGCCGCCCTGGTGGTCGCCGTGAGCATGGGAGCGCTGATGGTTGCCCGGATCAGTCTCCTGGTCGTCCTGGGTGCGACGATCGCCGCGATCGTCCTCCTCGACGCCACCATCGTGCGGGGCGTGCTCGTCCCCGCGGTAATGCAGCTGGCGGGCCGGGCGAACTGGTGGACCCCGACGCTGCACCGGCAAACCGCGCCCGCACGTCACTCCGTCACGGCGGCGGCCGGGAGCGGCGAATCCCCGGACAACCGGTAGGCACGGCCCCCAACGCACCCCAGGGACACAGGACATGGCACGGTACAGCCTCACCGGCAGGACAGTCCTCATCACCGGCGCGACCGGCGGCATCGGGACGGCCACCGCCCACTCGCTGCACGCCCGGGAGGCGAATGTCGTCCTGCTGGGCCGCGACACCACCGCGCTGTCGGCGCTGGCACGACGGCTCGGGGAGGAACGGGTACTGCCGCTGACCGCCGACGTGACCGATCCAGCGGCTCTGGACGAGGCGGTGGCCCGCGCCGTGCACCGCTTCGGAGGACTGGACGTCGTCTTCGCCAACGCGGGCATCGCTCCCGCTCGTCCGGCCACTATGGCGACCATCGAGCCCGCGCTGTTCGAGCGCATCATCGAGGTCAACGTCCTGGGCACGTGGCGCACAGTTCGCGCGGCCCTGCCGTACGTCGTCGCGCGCCGCGGCCACGTCCTCGTCAACGCGTCTGTCTACGCCTACGTCAATGGCGCCGTCAACGCCCCCTACGCGGCGTCGAAGGCCGCGGTCGAGCAGCTCGTCCGCGCGCTGCGGGTGGAACTGGCCGGCTGCGGGGCAACGGCTGGAGTGCTCTATCCCGGCTGGGTGGAGACCACGATGTCCCGAGTGGCCTTCGGCGCAGACCTGCTGGCAACCCAGATGCGCCAAGCCGCGTTTCCCCGTCTGTTCGCCCACTCGATCGAGCCCGAGCTTGTGGCGGACCGTGCCGTGCGGGGTATTGAACGCCGCGCAGCCAGCATCACCGTTCCCCGCCGTTGGCAACCGGTCGGGGTACTGCGCGGTATCGTCAACCCGCTCATCGACCGGGCCTTGATCCGCCACAAGCCTCTCCAGTCATTGTTGCGGTCGTTGGAGAGCGGTGCGCGGGATGTCCGTGGCCAGAGCGGTTGTGGTCCGGGGTGCGGATACCAAGCTGTTGGACACCACCGGTGTGCTCACTGAGGGACTTCACCTGGGCAGCGCGCTGATCGCCGGCACGGTCGGACCACTCACCCTTCATTAAAGGACCGCCCCGGCGCTCTCCTTCCGGCCTCCTGCCGATGGCCGCGAAAAGTCACCGGCCGCAGGCGGGACGGCAGACGTCGTGATCGACCATCGGCTGAGGGCCGCTCGGTCGAGACCGTCCGCGTCGAGCCGACGGCCGGCCTTCCTCAGCGCGTGCCGGTGTCCCTGTCCCCACGATGAACGGTGCCTGGCGGCCCGGCAACCGGGTCAGTGTTCCGTCCGGTGTGCCCCGGTCGGCACTATGTGAACGAGAGGCGGAACCCGGGGGGCGATCGAGCGTTCGGCAGGGCTGCGGCCAAGCCGAGCAGCACCTCCGCGCGGCCACGGATGGTGAGCGGAAAATGCGGCGCCGATTTCGGGGTTGGGCGCTCCGAAACCGTCGCGCGTACACGAGCTGTCTCGCCAGGACAGTGGCACCCGGCCGACGTAGGTTGTTGCGTTGTCGAAAGCCCTGGGCCGGCGGGCTGCGGCCGGGAATCGGGTCACCGTTCCCCGCCCACTGCATGGGCACCGGTCGACTGGCGATACTTTTTCATGCGCCAGCCTTTCCCCGTGTCTCCATTGTCTGATGATCCGGAGGATCGGCCGTCCCGAGATGAAGAACGTGATCCTGGGTTTGAAGAACCTGGACCAGGTCAACCGGAAGCTTGGCTTTGTCGGCGATTTGCGAGAACGTCTGTAGCTCAACCACGGGAACGCCCTCTTCCACTGAAGAGTGATGTTGCTGAGTTTCGAGAACACCCCGGTGCTTGATTCGGGACCCTGGTTGGGCTCTGCACGACGAGGGGGCCCGGATGTTACCGAAGTCCAAGGTCGATCTGTACGCGGCGATCCGTCGTGACGCCAGGACCGGCAACATCATCGAGACCGGCACCGACTCCTACCGCCTCGCCACCACCCGCGCCCGCGCCGAACAGCAGCCTGCCATCTGAACCGAGACGGATCAGCGCTCACTGAACGCTGCCGCGGACTCCGAAGGCACGAGCCACCCACTGATTCATCCGGGTCTCGAAATCTGATGCTGAGGCAATGTCCGAGGCAGGGAGGGAACCAGAGTCGTCGAGGCGGGCTACGAAATCGACGTCGGCCCAGCCGCCACGGAAAAGTACAACCGACAGCTCGGCCTCACCCGGACCAGAGATGACCACGCCAACCGACTCCGGATCATGCACCCGAGCCCTGTCCGTCTCCAGAGACTGAGGCCACGACGCCTCGGCGTCTCTCCAGGTCACCTGGCCCACTTCGAAGCCGGCCGACCTCCAGCCCACCGTCTGCCCGGCCAGAACCTTGGCCACCTCATCAAGATCGACAATTCTGTCCATGAGGGGATCATCCCTCATGGACGAACTGACGGTCCGGGAACCCGGAGCTCAGACCGCGAGACGAGAGCACCGTCCTGTTCTTACTTCTCACCAACATCTTCAGAGCTGTCACCCCACGGTCGTTCTCAGAATCTGCCAACAACCGTTCCTGCTTCTGACCTACGCAGCCAGGAAGCTGGAAATCCGCGACCTTTATAACAACGAGGACGCGTTCCGGCTCGCTCCTGCCTATCTCGACACCTACCGGGCGCGCGTCGACGCCAACCTTGCCTTCTACGACCGTCTCGACGGCGACGTGGCTTGGCCGGCGACTAGCGAGGGGGGTCATCCGCTGACCGACATGTTCCTGGCCGACTTTCTCGTCGTCGACATCTCCAGGCCGCACGAGGAGGGAAGCTTCCTCGAGATCGAGCAGGCGCTGCTTCGCGGCGAGGAACCGCGAAGCTGCGGGGGCCGGTGGCTGGACGACGACATCATCGACACCCTTCTGACGCTGCTGATCAACGGCGGGGCCGGGCCTCGCATCCGCGACGGTGTCGACGAGCCGAGCCGGAACGCCGCGCGGACTTTCCCGTTCCTCGCTCCGCCGAATCCCGCCCCCGGAGAATTCCACTTCCCCTCCGCGTCTCCGACATCGCGTTAGCGGCCGTGCCCATGGCCCCCCGTGTCACCGAAGCCCTCGCCGGGCGGCCAGGCACCGGCGAGCCGGTCACCACGTGCGGGGTCATCGCGCTGGTGAATCTGCAGGCCCAGATCAGCGCACGGCAGACGCTGACCGAGCGGAATCGGCTGGCGTTCGTCGATCGCGCCGGTCTGGTGGACCTGCTCCTTGTGCGCGGGCAGGTCCTGGGCCGCATCGCCGACTACGAACAAGTCGAGCGGACAGCCTCCTCGCTGGTGTCCGACGAGCCCGTGCAGGGCCTCGCCCTCCTCGCGCGCGCCCGGACGCGAGCCGTCTTCCACCGCTTCGCGCCCGCCCTGGCCGACCTGGCCACCGCCGAGCGGCTCGGTGCGGACACCACCGAAGTGGACACCGAACGGGCCGCCGTCCACCAGGCCCTCGGCCGCTACGACGAGGCCGGGCGACTCCTCCACGAGGCTGTGCGGCGCCGCCGCGACTTCCAGACCTCGGTGCGCTGGCCGGCTTGTGTGCCCAGCACACCGACATCACCTCCGCCGAGCACCTGTTCACCGAAAGCCGCTCCCGCTACCGCGGAGTCAGCCCCCTTCCCCCTGGCGCTGCTGGACCTTCACCGCGGCCGGATGTGGCAGCAGCAGAACGACCTCTCCCAAGCCCGCCTCTGGTTCGACTCCGCGCTCCACCGCTTGCCGGACATGGCCCCCGCCCTAGGCTGCTACGCCCAAATCGAAGCAGCTCTGGGAGAGACCACATCGGCCATCACACGGCTCAGACCACTCGTCACATCCACTGACGACCCCGACTACCCCGCACAGCTCACCATCCTCCTCAACGCGACAGGACGGACCGACGAGGGCCGGCACTGGAGGGAACAGGCCGAAGCCCGCTACAACCAGCTCCGCGCCCGCCATCCTGACGCGTTCACCGATCACGCGGCCAGCTTCCGGCTCGCTCTCGGCGAGACGTGACGCCCCAGCACTGGGGCACGAAGTCGGTGCTCCTCGCCAGGACGGCCAAGGACCGGTAGCGGGTGCCCTTACCCGCAAGCAGGCGCACGGGAGCGGTAGTGCGCAGCTGCTCGGCAGCCCCTTCAGAGTTGCAGGCGCG
Source organism: Streptomyces sp. NPDC100445 (assembly GCF_044759735.1). Lineage (NCBI taxonomy): Bacteria > Bacillati > Actinomycetota > Actinomycetes > Kitasatosporales > Streptomycetaceae > Streptomyces > Streptomyces sp. NPDC100445. The sequence goes on from NZ_JBIVZV010000004.1 coordinate 37,428, forward strand.
GGGCTTGGGCTGTACGGGAGCCGGGGGGCCGGCGAGGCCGCCACCACCGTGGCGAGGACAGCGGCCGTCACGGCGGCCGCGCCGATGACTCGTCGGATCATGCCCGCCCAACGCCCTCCCGGGCCGCTGTCGTCATGGGCGGGCCGGAGGATCACTCAGCTCCTGGGCGCGCCGGCCGCCGTCGCGGAAGTACACGTGGGCGAGGCCCTTGGCGGTGATGCCGCGCAGCTGCTGCTCCCCGGCGCGGGCCTGCTGGGCGTCGAACACGCGGGCTGCGTAGTCCGGCGGTAGCGCGAGGGTCAGGTGACGCAGGCGGGCATCGTCGGTGGTGCCGGGCGCCGCGGTGAACCCGAACTGGGCCCGGGTGTCGATGACCAGACCGGTGCTGGTGGCGGCCTGGCGGCGGGCCTGTTCGCGGATGCGGGGCTGCCAGCGGGCGCGGACCGCGTCGGCCAGGCGCTGGGCGAGGTCGGCGCGGGGCCGGCGGATCTGATCCTTACACCGCCCGGAGCTCGACATCCGAGTCCAGCCGAATACCGCGGTGGTCCGTGTCCAGCCGGCCGTAACACCATGGGGACGATCTCCACCGTCCAGCCGTGACGCGGAGCGAGGGCAGGACGGTTGGCCGGGGCATGATCGACTTGATGTGCACCCGTCGCCCGGCAACGTGAACGTGGCGTGGCGGCAGGTGCGCGCATGCGGCGGTTACAGCAGTGAGGTGAGCTGCCGTAGCTGGCCGACCAGCCCGAATCTCAGCCAGAGCGTGGCAAGCAAACACCACCAGGCCCAGGCCCAGGCTGCGGAGATCGCCCGCCTTCGCCGCCAGCTGCGAGACAAGCGACACTCGTGCCGTGGCGGCAGGTGCCCTTTGCGCGAGTGAAGGAGACTCGGAGCCAGCCCGGGGCGATCGGCTCCCGCCGGAATCGCGCCGTGGCGGCAGGTGCCCTGTGCTCTCATCGAAGCTGTACCCATACCGGGAGGGCTCCTTGAGCTACCTGAGGTTGCTGCGCAACGGCCGGATCGCCGCGGTGTGGGCATCGCAGCTTCTAGCTGTGATGGGTGGGCGCCTGTACGCGCTGGCCGTGATGTGGCTGATGTGGCAGACCACCCACAACGGCCTGCTGATGGGACTGGTCGCCGTGGTGGAATCACTGCCCTACGTGCTCGTCGGCTGGCTAGGACGCCGACTGCTCAGCGCCATGGCGTCCCTGCGCCGCCTGGCCTTGGTGGAGATGGCGCGGGCCGCGGCCGCCGCGGTGCTGCCGGTGCTGTGGGCGGTCTCTCCCGGTGCACGCACCGCCTGGCTGCTGGGCGTAGCCGGCCTGATGGGCTGTCTGGGCGCGCTGTTCGACCCGGTGCTGCCCGGGCTGTTGCCACGGCTGGTGGACATGGAGCACTACCAGGCGGTGATGGGGCTGTTCGACCTGACCGTACGGATCGCCCGGATCGCCGGGCCCGGCTTGGTCGGCGCGCTGCTGGGCGTGCTCAAGGAAGTGGACCTCTACCTGCTGACCGCCGGCGGCTTCGCGATCTCCTCCGTGGCTCTGGGGCTGATCGGACGCGCCAGCTCGAAACGCGCCACCGCGGCCACCGCCCCGACGGCACCTACGGGGCCGTTGCCTGCGCTGCGTCCCCTGCTGCGCCAGCAGCCGACCGTGGCCGCAGCCCTGTCGCTGCACGCGGTCGGCATCTTCGCCTCGTCCGCGCCGGCCATCGGCATGCCGATCCTGCTCACCACCCAATTCCACGGCGACGCGGGCGCCTACGGACTCCTGACCGCCATCACCACTGCCGGAGCCATGGTCGGTAACCTGGCCACCGGCAACCTGCGCCTGGGCGGCTGGATGATCGGGGCGTACTGCTTCTCCTGGGGCGCCCAGGGAGTTGCGCTCGCCGCCATGGGAGCCGCCCAGGGGCTGTGGGTGCTTTGGCTGCTGGCCGGCTGCTCGGGGCTGGTCTCCCCCCTGTCCGGCGTGTCGTTGAACACGTTCCTGGCACATCGCTTCGACGAGGCGGCCCGGCTGTCGGTCCTGGCCGGCGATCAGATGGTCATCCGGGCGGCGGGAACGCTGAGCATGCTGGTCGTCCCCCTGTACGTGCAGGCCGCGCCCAGGACAGCGTTCGTCGTCACGGGGCTGGCGCTGAGCGCCTACGCCATCTTGGTGCTGCAGTGGGCCCGCCGGGCAGCACCGGCGAGGCAGTCAGCCCCCGCGGAAGCCGGGTAGCACGCAGGGTCCCAGCCGCAGACGCGGCTGGGACCCTGTCACGCACCAGCGTCAGTCTGTGTCGGCGTGCCAGTGGGTCACGGTGACGTTCTCCATGGGCACCCCCAGCTGCTGGTAGATGCGCTTGTGCATCGTGCCGAACCAGGCACCCTTGCGCTCGGTGTAGAAGTCCTCGTCGTACCAGGACACGCCCAGGAGAATCGTTCCGCCGCCGTTGGGGTTGCCCGGCTCGGGTTCGAACCAGGTCATGTTCCACTCCCAGAGCATGAGTTCTTCGGGGCGGGCGGGCAGCCGCTCGTCGGACTCGCGCAGTGCTTCTGCCACCTTGCGGACCGTTGCCTCGTCCGGGCAGTAGTACCGGCAGTCGGAGAACGCGATGGGCTTCTCGTCGCTGGGGCGGTCGGCGTCGCTGCCAGTGAGCACGAGGACGCGGGTCAGTGGCTCTACGCCAGTGTCGAACATCGAGACCGTGGACATGGATGATTCCTCCTGTCGTGGCACTGAGGTTCAGGAAAGGGGAGTGAGGTGCGTGGGCTGGCTGCCGTCGCGCATGGTGATGCCGCCCGGCGCGACGTAACGGATGTTCAGGCCGACGCGGGATGTCGAGGTGCGGTTCTGCGGGCTGTGGTGGATCAAACGGCTGTCCATGACCAGTCCGTTTCCGGCATCGGCGGGCACCGCCACCCAGTCGTCCGGGATCGGACCCGCGATCGTCAGCGGCTTGCCGGGCAGGTTCGCCACTTCCGTGGGCCGGTAACCGCCGTGGTGCGAGCCCGGCGACACGTGCAGGCACCCGGTCTGCTGCGTGGCGGGAGTGATGGCCAGCCACACGGTCAGAGAACGCTGCGGGTTCAGGACGAGGCGGCTGTTGATGCCGTCCTGGTGAGGCGGGATCGTCATCTCCCCGGGCGGCTTGGTGATGAGAAAGGTGTTCTCCACCCACAGCTCGTCGCCGATGCACGCAGAGACGATGCGGGTGATCTCGGGTGTTCCGACGAGCTCGGCGACTTCGGGGATCGCAAGGTGCGGGTTCGGCAGCACTGGCGGGTGGGCGCCGAGCGCGATCCCCAGCACCTTCGTCCTTTCCGGATCCGCCCAGGGGCCGAAAGAGAAGTAGCCGACCTGGGCTAAGAGCTGTGTGCGTGACGAAGAGTTGCTCATGCATCTCCCGGGCCGCCGAGAATGCCGGTGCCAGTCCCAACCGGACTGCCGACGAACCCCAGATGCGTCAATACGCTCCGTAAGTGGAGTGTCCGCTTCCTGTAACGCACTGGCCGTCGCAGTTGGGCGTTCTCGCTGTGTCCGGCCCCACCGCACCGCCTACAGCGACCACGACCTGGTCGTGCCCCTCGAGGGCGCCGGCGTCGCCGACCCCGATGCCATCCTGGACGACCCGCAGTGGGTGGAGTGGCACGGCGGCCCCGCCCACGAGTTTCACGCCGCCTGAGGTTCGAGAGAGGCCCGAGGATCTCGTCCCGGCCGCTGTTGTGCACCGTGCCGGTCGAGCTTGATCATCTTGCGAAGGGTGAGGAACGCACAGCTCTCCTCGTTCTCATCAGCGGGCGCTTCCGTGTCGAACTCCCAGGTCGGAGCGTCCTTCTGGAACAGCAGGGTGACTACGTCGTATGGGGTCGAGGGGTCGATCACACATGGTTGGCAGAGGAAGAATCGTGGTGCTGACCGTTCGGTGGCCGTCCGTGCCCGGCTATGCGGTGACGGAGCAGGATCAGGTGCGACTGCAGACCTGACCATGGTTCGGTCCACTGCCGCGTATGTCGAGCCGCTACTTCCTACGCTCGAGGGTTGGGCGAGGGTATTGACGGGCGACGCAGGGTCGAGTGCCTGGCGTGTCACGGGGCGAGCGTCAGCCCAACGTCGCGACGATGGCCTCCACGGAGTCATCCGCGACCTCGAACCCGAACTGTCGCGATACGCACAGACCCGAGCTTCTCGAACGGCTCCGAGCCGTTGACTGACACCCCGTCGCCCGCTGGTGATCTCGGGCGCATGACGGACCCTCAGCAGCCTTCCCCGGCCGACCGCAGGTTGAGCCGCTGGCCGGGTGGTCCGGTACGGCTACCAGTAGTGGCGTCGGCCGCCGACGGCGTGTCCCACGGAGCCGAGGAGGAACAGAATGACCCCGATGACGAGCAGGATGATCCCGATCGTCCACAGGATGCCGATGTGCAGGAGGAACCCGACGACGAGCAGGATGATGCCGAGGGCGATCACGGTGGCTCCTTGTTCTGCGGTCGGTGTGCCGGCCGCTGAGGGCGGCGCAGGGTAGGCGTCGCAGGCTGTTGTCCTGTCGGCTCCGCGTGGTGGTGGGGTCGTCAGGTGGTGAGCAGGCGGTTGAAGAATGACCGGTAGTGGCGCAGGGCTGTGCGCAGGGCTTCGGTGTCCGCTTGGCCGCTGCGGTTCCACTGTTCTTCCAGTTGTTTCTTGTGCTCGTCGAACGTCGTGGCGAGCTTCTGCATGACGTCGGCGACCAGGCTGTCGGCTGTCTGTACGGCTTGGCGGGGGTCGTCGACGAACGTGTTCTGGATCTTCTCCCAGCGTTTGCGGAAATCGTCCTCGTCGTGCGGCTTCAGCAGCTGGGGTATCTCATCGGTTTCCGCGCTCTGTCCCGCCGTCGGCTCTGTTGCCGCGGGGGCGTCCGTGGGAGGGGAGCCGGTTTGGTTGCCGGTGGCGGCCCGCTCGTCGCCCTCACCGGGGAAGACCGGGGGCGATGACGGGGCATCCGGCGCTTCGTCCGCCGTCTGCCGGGGCTGGGCGAAGTCCTCGGTGGACAGGCCGTTGTCAGAGCTTTCCGGTACGTTGTCGTGCTGCATGACGCCTCCGTCTGTGGCCGGTACGGGTGTCAGGCCGGGGCATGGCGGCTCTGACCGCCGTCGGAGAGGAGCTCATCGAACAGAGCGCGGTAATGCACCATGGCGCTGCGCAGCTGCTCGGTGGTGGCCTTGTGTTCCACGCTGAGCGTGTCGATCTCATGCGCGGCCCGGTAGTGCTCCAGGGTGCGGCCGTGCTCCACCGAGAGGTCCTTCAGCTGCTGCTCGAAGCCCTCGGTGGGGTAGCCGCGCGCCTGCATCAACGAGGTCACCAGCCGGTCCGCGTCGTGCACTGCATCCTCCGGCCGGTCCACGAACTCCTGCTGCACGTTGTTCCAGTCCCGGGAGAAGCGGTCCCGGGCCCTGTCCGGCAGCGGCTTGATGTCGAGCTCGTCATGACGCTTCGCGCGCTCGCTGAGTTCCCGCTCGGCGGCGGATCGGCTGTCGGCTCCCTCGACCGTCCGCTCGTACTCCGGGCCGAAACGTTCACGCAGCCTCCGACGCCGCATGAACAGAGCAAGGGCCGACACGATCAGGGCCACAACCACCACAGCGGGAATGACGATCGCCAGAAGAGTTCCTGTAGACATCGGACCGCCTTCCGCCCGACTACCTGACTCCCGAAAGCAGGACAAGTCACCTCTTAATGGAATACCCGAAATAGTTCAGAAACAAGCCTTCGCGGCAGCTCGCCCGGCCCTGATCGTGAGCCCTCATCACGCGCAGGAGTCGCCGAAGGACCGCTTGCCGAGCGGCAACAGGGCCGCCATCGACGCCAAGTCGAGTCGCGCAGGGCGTGCCGGATCGGTTCACCGTCGACAGCCCACCCAGGCACTCCACACCCTCAGAGATGGCCGCCGCCTCCCGCCCGCCCCACCCCGTTCGGGCTCGGCGAACAGCCCCACGCGCTGGTAGGCCTGACCGGGCGGACTGTCCGAGATGCGGCACGCGATTCCCGATGGCGAAGTGGAGCGGGGAGGAGATTGGCCTGTCACCCTGGCCTGCACCACATTCGATGTCCACCGAATAGTAATAAAAGGGTGTGAATTTCCTATAGATGGTAATTCACCCCGGTCGAGGTGCGCTGTCGGACCTCGGCGCAGCCCCGGACGGCACGTCGCGTCCGGTGATCCCAGCACTCGGAGGAGGGTCGGCGCTCAGCGCAAGAGGGGGTGTCCTGCCAGAAGATAACCGGCTGGTGCTTACAAGGCATCGCCGGGCCCCGTCCCCACACCTGAGGAGGGGAAGCCGACTATCCGGCCCGGGCAGCGGCAGCGGCGCGGGACCGCCTACGTAGGACGACAGATGCGGCAGGCCGCCGATGTCGGGGCGAAGACGCAAGGAACCGGGCGGACGCCTCAGCCAGCGCTGGTCCTCGCGTCCCATACGGCCGAGGTGGCGAAGAAGTTGTCGTAACGCTCCTGGGCCGCCTCCAATTCCGAGTGCGGTACGCGCCCGGCCCGGAAGTCGGCCATCAGCCGGTAGTAGCCGAACCGGTTCACTGCTGGAGCGAAGACTCCCACCAGGTCCGCTTCCTTGCCCTCTACCGCCTTGAACGCATGCACCGACCCCGGAGGGATGTAGACACTGTCACCCGGACCGGCCTCGATGACCTGGTCCTCGGCCAGGAACAGTGCACGGCCGGAGATCAGGTAGAACCACTCCGCGCACTTGGCGTGCCGGTGGGGAGGTGCCCCATCGGCGCCCGGGGCGAGGATCGAGCGCTGGCAGGAGAGCCGACCGCCGCTCCGATCGGCATCCAGCAGCAGCTCGACCGCCCATGGCAGCTCGCCGCCGCCCACACGCTCGGTCTGATCAGCTCGCACCAATCGGGGTACATCTTCGTTCTTGTCGAGAATCGTCATGTTCCATATCGTCTCCAGGCGTCGCGTGTTGTTCCAACCGGGCGCGGCTCCAGGCGGTGACGGCGGCTGGACATGCAGGCCGCTGCGTCCCGATGACTGTTGCCCCGGCCAACGGGCCGTTGCGTCACCCAGGTCTCCCGCCGGCTGTGGGTCGACAACCCTCGGGCAGCCAGCTCATGCCGACGTCGTGGGCAGGTGCGCGAGGGCTGCGTCCAGGAGGCTGCGCAGCAGGGCCGGTGTCGGTGCGATGGCGGTGGCGACCCAGGCCGGGGCGTCGACGAGGGGGGCCAGGACCGCGTATCCCTTCGCCGGGTCGTCGCTGATGACGTACGGCTTCTGATCGGCATCCGGTTCCGAGTGGACGATGACGAGCTGCCCGGTTGCACGGTGGCCGCCCAGGAGAGCGGGGCCGCCCCACGCGGGTGCTGGATCGCCGTAGGCGGTGTGCTGATCGAGGATGGTGTGGCCGTCCCGCCGTACGGTCAGGCAGGTGGTGAGGTGGCCCGGCGGCTCCCCGGTGCGGCCAAGCACCTGTTCCTCCCGGAGAAGCAGGCTGGAGGTGGCGGCGAGGTCCACGTCGAACGTCTGGTGCAGCGTGCTGCCACGGGTGCTGATCAGGGGTTCGGGCAGCCAGTTCAGGCACGCGTGCTCGCCGACGGCGATCCGTACGTCGTAGGTGGCGGGGTCGGTGGTGGGGCCGCGCAGGGCGATGGTGGCAGCGGCTGTGGTCACTTCCAGGCGGGCCCGTGTCTCGGCGGTGATGTTGAGCGCGAGTCGGTCTCCGCCGAGCGGTGCGCTCATCGCGCCGAGCACGCAGACCCGGGCCCGGTCCTCGTGGGCTCGAAGGCGGCGCAGACGGAAGGGCCCGTCGCTGTGCAGGAGCGGGACCGTCGTCGTGTAGCCGTTGGGGGTGGCGGGGATGCGGGCGGTGGCCCGGACCCCGCTGGGATGGGAAGGCTGGTCGGTGAGCGGTGCGCCTTGCGCTTGGAGCGTGGCGCTGGGGGCGCGGCTGGTCGCCGGGGAGTCGGCCTGGGTTTTCGGCGTCCTGGGCGTCCGCTTGTTCGCCTTCGGCCGGGCGCCGGCCGAGGGTCGGGTGGCGTCGGAAAGGTGGGGGGCCGCACCGGGCGGACAGCACGCGCCCGTTGATGTCGGCGTCCTTCACGCAGGGGACCGCGGGCGGCCCCCGACCCCATGCGTTCTTTCCGCTGCGGGCAGGGGGTGCCGGGGCGGTGGCCCGCGGGGGTGGGCGGCCGGTGCCGTGTCAGTGATCCTCGGGCATCTGATCATCGCGATCGGTGTCGTTCGGGCCCAGTTGTACGCAGCATTCGCCGGGCTCGGGGGCCAGGACGGCCTGGATGCCGCCGACTTCCAAGCCGGTGAGGTAGCCGCTGAGGAATGCCTGGTTCATGCCGCACACCAGCTCGGGGGCTTTTGCGGCCAGTGGATGGAACGGGCAGTTGCGCAGCCGCAGCCGGGTCGGAGCTTCCCTGACGGGTTCGTAGCCGTATCCCTCCAGCAGCCCCTCGCAGGCGGTCAGCCCCCGCTCGGGACCCAGACGCCCGGGCCGGGTCTCCTCCCGCGCCGCTTTGCCCAGCTGCCGGCCGCGCTGTCCGGCGATCCGCGTGGCCGCCTGCGTGGCGTTCTCGTCTGCCCCCTCGCTCAGGACAGCGCCCAGAAGGAGGTCGGCGAGGAGTTCGTGGCGCCGGTCGGGGATGCTCACGGTGATCTGGGCGTCGGTGGGCTCGTAGACCTTCGGCCGCCTGCCGACCTTGCGGATCCCAGCGGGCGTCTCGTAGCGGGCGCGCAGCAGGCCGGCGTCGACGAGCTTGTCGAGGTGGAAGGCGGCGAGCTTGCGGGATATGCCCACGCTGGCGGCGGCCTCGTCGCGGGTGACGGCGTGGCCGGCACGGCGGATGAAGGCGAACATGCGCCGTCGTGAGTTCTCGCTCAGGACGCTGACGGAGTCGATGGCGCTGCCGACCGCGTCGGCCGGAGCTGTCTGATCGGAAGCCACCACCCCACCGTAACCCCCATACACGTGGGCGCAAGCGTTCCTATTGCCTGATTTCCTGCTCACCTTGACGCCCACGAGCAATAAGACCAAGATTTGCTGGTGAAACTCGACGAGGAGGAGGTCACGATGACTGATGCATCACGGCTCCAGGCGAAGCGTCCGGTCAGCGCCTCGCTCGCCGGCCCCTACGGCCACCCGTTCCATCCGATCCTCGTCACGGTGCCGATCGGCGCCTGGGTGACCAGCCTCGTCTTCGACCTCGCGTCCCACCTGGTGCACCGGCCGGGGTTCTTGACCCAGGGCTCGGAGTGGCTGATCGCGGTGGGGGTGATCGGCGCCCTGCTGGCGGCCCTGGTCGGCTTCCTCGACCTGTTCGCGATCCCCGCCCGGACCCCGGCGTTTCGCACCGCCCTGGTCCACATGACGCTGAACCTGCTGGTGACAGCCGCCTACGCCCTGAACTTCCTGTGGCGCTACAGCACCTACACCGACGGGGGAAGTGTCGGCATCGGCCGACTGGTCTTGTCCGCGGTCAGTGTGGCCGCCCTGGGTGTCTCCGGGTTCCTGGGCGGCAAACTCGCCTACCGCTACGGCGTGCGGGTCGCCGATGAGAACAGCCAGGCCGAGGGATTCACACCTGACCGCAGCCCGAGGAGCGCCCGCTCCACCGTGTGACCCGGCCCGCGCACCTGCCACGGCCGCCGCTGCCCCGGCAGCCTTCGACATCGCATCACTGAGGAGTTCCCCATGGACATCGCGGCACTGATCGCCTGGGTGGTCACCGCCCTCGGCGGCTTCTACATGCTCGGCACCTGGATCCAACGCGGCGGAATCCGCCAGCAGCAATCCGGCACCAGCCGCCTGCCCGCCCCCGTCGTCTTCGGCCACTTCGCCCTGGCCGCGATCGGGCTGGTGGTGTGGATCATCTACGTCGTGGCCGACAGGAACGCCCTGGCCTGGACCGCGTTCGGTCTGCTGCTGCCGGTCGCCCTGCTGGGATTCGTGATGCTGGCCCGCTGGATCCCCGTCTACCGCGACCGCGCTGCGGCCGGGGCGGCCCCGGCCGCCGCCGGACCGGAAGCCGAAGGTACAGTCCCCGCCGAACGACACTTCCCGCTCCCGGTGGTGCTGGCGCACGGCCTGTTCGCCGTGGTCACCCTGGTCCTGGTGCTGCTCACCGCCCTGGGCATCGGTGGCAGCTGACATGACCGAACGCTTGCACCACACCACCGCCCGAATAGACGCCGCCCAGGAACCGCCGGCGCCCGCACGGCCCGCGCTGCGGGTCATCCACCAGCCCGACGAGATCGACCTGGCCGCCGCGGAAGCCGCGGCCGGCCAGTTCCTCACCGCCCTGGGCATCTCCACCGCATCGGAGAGCCTGCGCGGCACACCGGGCCGCATGGCCCGCGCGTACGCCGAACTGTTCAGCCCGCGCCCCTTCGACCTGACCACCTTCCCCAATGACGAGGGCTACGACGAACTCGTCCTGGCCCGCCGCATCCCCGTCCGATCCGTGTGCGAGCACCACCTGCTGCCCTTCGTCGGCACCGCCCACGTCGGCTACCTTCCCGGCGCCCGCATCCTGGGCCTGTCCAAACTCGCCCGCGTCGTCGAGCACTTCGCCTGCCGCCCCCAGGTCCAGGAACGCCTCACCAAACAGGTCGCCGACTGGCTGCAGACCCACCTGGAAGCCAAGGGCGTCGGCGTGGTCATCGAAGCCGAACACTCCTGCATGACCCTGCGCGGCGTCCAGGCCACCGGATCCAGCACCATGACCTCCACCCTCCTCGGCCTGCTGCGTTCCGACGCCCGCTCCCGCAGCGAATTCCTCGCCCTGACCGGTGTCACTCACTGACCCAACCGCGCCGCACTGAGCCCCGCACCACCCATGAAGGATCACAACGCATGGAAATCTGGATCAACCCAGCCTGCTCCAAGTGCAGCTCCGCCCTGTTCTTGCTCGACGCCGAAGGAGCCCAGTACACGGTCCGGCGCTACCTGGAACAGCCACCCACCACACGAGAACTCGAGCAGGTACTGAACCGGCTCGGGCTCGAGCCGTGGGACATCACCCGGCTCACAGAACCGGCAGCGACCGACCTGGGAATGGCAACGTGGACGCGGGACTCCGCCCACCGCGACCGCTGGGTCCAGGCACTGGCCACCCACCCCATCCTCATCCAACGCCCGATCATCACCGCCGACGACGGCACAGCAGCCCTCGGCCGATCCCCTGACGCCGTACGGTCAGTCCTGCGCTGACCCAGCCCGACACGATGACATCGACGGTCCCGGCCAGGCTCGTACCCGAAGCGCACTCCGACCGACCGCCGAAACCGACCGCAGACGCACGCGCGGGCCTTGCAGACAGGGGGGCCAGAATCTTCGCGACCGACGGGGAAGAGACGCACCGCGCCGCTCGCGTCCGGTGGCGTGGAAGGGTGCGAGATTCATAGGTGCCGGGGATACGACGCCTGAGGAACGGCCGGAGCGGTTGCGGGCCTCGCTGACGGGAACGTCGAAGAATCCCCAGGCGCCACGGTTGAACTGCTGTGTTTCGGGCACTCCTGGGCCGCCATCTACGCCGCCCGCCCCTCCCCCGGCCAGTAGCCGCCGGCATGCTGGCGGACGGCCACCCGATCGACACGCCCCACACCTGGGCCGGCTGCGATGCCGTGCGCCGGGCACGGCACGGACGTGGGGCCGAGCGGCGGACCCCCAAAGGCCTCCAGGCCGGACGGCCTGGCACGCCACGCGAGCAGTTCACGCTCAGCGGCTCCACGTTCTCTTCAGGCATACGGCGCTTCCCCCAGCTGTTGTCGACACGCCGGGACGAGCGCGTCGACAACAGCTGGGGGAAGCCCGCTCCCGAGGGTGCGGGTCAGAAGTCGATACAGACGGGGCCCTGGTTCACGTTCACCGCTCCGAGCTGCGTGGTGAAGTCGTTGCAGTCGAAGCCCATGTCGTCGTCACCGCCCTTGTTCTCACCGACTTCGTCGGGAGAGTCGAAGTTGACGCAGACTGGGCCCTGGTTCACGTTCACCGCTCCGAGCTGCGTGGTGAAGTCGTTGCACTGCCCGTAGGGGGCCGGCCCTTCGCCCCGCTCGGAGTAGTCGCTGGCCGCAGCGATGCCGGGACCGGCCATCACCGCGGCGGCGGCAAGAGCAACGGCCGCGAAGGTCTTACGGAAAGGCAGCATGATGGATCTCCAAGAAGAAGTGGAGGTCAGGGACACAGCAAACTCCACCAGCGACCGCCTCCACACGCATGCCGTGATACGCCACTTGGACCGCTGGAGCCCTGATGCACCCAGCAGCAGATGGTCATGCAGGAGCAGCATCCCGGAGCGCGCCTCGAAGTGGCGGAACCGCGCGGCGACCAGGCCGTGCACCGGGCGTGGGCTTGGACGTCGCAGGGTCGATGTCTATCGTCTTGTCAGTTCCGGTGAGCGCCGACCAGCCAAGTGACAGAACCGCTCAGACCCCGCGCTACAGCTTGGCTGACGAGGTGAGCGGCGATCCGGGCGGGGCTGCGGAGTCCGGCGCCCCCGCGTAGTCGGGCAGCTCCATGCCGTTGATCGCGCGCCCGACCAGCTCGGTGAACCATTCGCCAGCGAAATCGGGGCGCGGCCCGGCGTCTGGCCCGGGGATGTCGCGGCTGCGTGCGTTCAACCGGCCGATCTCCTGGTTGGCCTCCACGAACGAGCGCATCCGCGCCTCGTAGCGGGCGAACCCAGTGGCGGGGTCCCATTCGGCGGCGGCCAGCTCTCCGGCCAGCAGGTAGGCGCCGACCAGTGCCAGCCCGGTGCCCTGCCCGGACATCGGTGATGAGCTGAACGCCGCGTCCCCGAGCAGCCCCACCCGTCCGCTCGACCAGTGGTCCATCACGACCTGGGCGACCTGGTCGAGGTAGAAATCCGGGGTGTCGTCCAGGTGCGCGAGGATGTCCGGGGCCCGCCAGCCCAGGCCCGCCATCCGCTCACGCAGCAGGCGTTTCTGCGCCGCGACGTCACGGTAGTCGACGTCGAAGCCGGCGGAGGCGAAGTAGAACATGGACATCGCCCGGGTGGCGTCCTGGATGGGCCGCAGAAGGGCGGAGCGCCCGGACTCCTGGTCCTGGTACTCGAGCAGCCAGCGGTCCAGCCCGAACTCGTTGGGCACGCTGTAGAAGGCCAACACGTGCCCGAGGTGGCGGAGGAACCGCTCATGCGGCCCGAAGACCATCGCTCGCAGCGGCGAGTGCAGCCCGTCAGCCCCGACCACCAGGTCGAAGCGCCGCCGGTTGCCGCCCGCGAAAACCACGTCGACCCCGTCCGCGTCCTGGGTGAGCTCGGCGATTCGGTCGCCGAAGATGTACTCGACGCCGTCGCGGGTGTCGTCGTAGAGCAGCTGAGACAGGTCGCCGCGCAGGATCTCAATGTCCGCGATGAACCCGTCGCCACCGTCATCGTCCACGCGGAAGGTCTCCAGCACCTGCCCGTCCGCGTCCACGCTGTGCGCGCCGGCGGTGTCGGTGCACGCTGCACGGACCGCCGCGTCCAGCCCCATGCGCCTGATGACCTCTTTGGCGACCCCCCGCGCGTCCACCGCCTGCCCCCCGGGACGCAGCTCGGGAGCCCGCTCCACCACGGTCACCTCGGCCCCCCGCCGGCACAACCAGTGGGCCAGCGCGGGTCCCGCGATGCTCGCCCCCGCCACCAACACCTCGGGACCGCTCGCCCGCGTCCCCTGCTTGCCCGTCCGGATCGTGCGCTCCTGCTCGGAGTCGTTGACGCCCATCACAGCCTCCATGCACTTCCTCCCGCGCCGGAACGTTCCCAGCACAGGCCCACTCTGTCAGTGGATCCGGCAGGACCGACTGCGGATCCGCACAAAACTCATCGGTACGAAGGAGCCCAGTGCACAGTCCGGCGCTACCTGGAACAGCCACCCACCACACGAGAACTCGAGCAGGTACTGAACCGGCTCGGGCTCGAGCCGTGGGACATCACCCGGCTCACAGAACCGGCAGCGACCGACCTGGGAATGGCAACGTGGACGCGGGACTCCGCCCACCGCGACCGCTGGATCCAGGCACTGGCCACCCACCCCATCCTCATCCAACGCCTGATCATCACCGCCGACGACGGCACAGCAGCCCTCGGCCGATCCCCTGACGCCGTACGGTCAGTCCTGCGCTGACCCAGCCCGGCACGATGACATCGACGGTCCCGGCCAGGCTCGTACCCGAAGCGCACTCCGACCGACCGCCGACGTCTGCGGATTCCGACCAGCACCGCGCACCAGGCACATCGACGTGGCGCAGGTGCCGCCGTTCGACGCAGCCTCGAGACGACGGGCACGACGACGGTGCGCGGCCGGGTACGGGAGCCCAGGCGATCCGCGCGCCGCACGGCTTGGACCCGGACCCTCAGCGCGTCGGCGGCGAGACGGGCCCGTTCATACGAGGCGCGGTCCGTTTGCGGGTCAGCGGGCGCAGTACGGCTTGGTCCTCGGTGTCGCGTGGGTACAGGGCGCGCAAGTCGGCGGTCATCATCCGGCCCCGGCCGACGGGGCGGGTGTAGTCGTCGACGACCGCCTGCACGATCTGTTCGTCGGCCTACTCGACCGCGCTCACACCCCCCTCGCCCGCCTCCTCGTCGCCCTGACCGCCATCCACGCCGTCCTGCCCTCCCAGGCCTCCGCCATCCCTCTGCGCGACCTCGACCTGGCCAACGGCCGCCTGCGGCTGCCAAGCCGCACTCTCTACCTTGACTTCCTCACCGCCGAACTCCTGTGCGCCTGGCTCACCCACCGTCAGCACACCTGGCCCGCCTGCGGCAACCCTCACCTCCTCGTCAGCGCCCAGACCGCCCTCGACCCCACTGGCCCACCCGTCAGCAAGACACTTCTCCGCTACGCCATCGGCCGCACCGGGCCGTCTGCCCGCGCCCTGTGGCAAGACCGGATCCTTAACGAAGCCCGCCACAGCGCCGACCCCGTCCGCCTCATCCGCCTCTTCGCCATCGCCGACTCCACAGCCATGCGCTACGTCCAGACCGCCCACCCCGAGAAGACCGGCCGCCTGCATCCCTGACAGCCGGCGATCGTCCCGAGCCAGTCGCGCCGGGGTTGGGGGCAGAGCACGGATACTCCCTCCGTTGGTCGACAAGCCCAGGCCGCCAGGTCAGTCGAAACGCCACACCGGACCGCGTGGATCAGTGCTCAGTCCTCGAACGCCGGGCCGCTCCCGCGGCCCGGCGCCGCCCGCCTCAGCCGTTGTCCGCCGCGGTGGAAACCGCGGTGGGTGCCTGGAAGGTGGTCACGAGATACAGCCTCTCACCGTGGACGGCCAGGCACGGTGCGCCGTAGCCGGGGACGGGAAAGTGCTTGCGCGAGGAGGATTCGCCGTGAACGCCGACGTCGAGCCGTCCGAGCTTGTCGCGCAGTGCGTAGTACAGCTTGCCGTTGAAGGACGCCAGCACCGGCGGAGCGCTCATGGGGGGAGCGTAGCTGGTCATGCGCCCAACCCCGGTCCAGTTGCGACCGTCACCAGTGGCGGCGAGATACGGCTCACCGTCCATGCCGAGCATGGCCAGGTACAGGTTGCCGTCGGTGTGAGAGGTGAGCGCAACAGCGCCGGAGGTCTGCCAGCCGCCGAGCTGGACGGCCGGGTTCCACCCGTCCGTGCTGGCGTTGAACGTGGACAGGTACACCGAGCCGTCCATGGCCACGTAGGCGCAGTACAGGGTCCCGTTGTGGGAGGCGAGCGCCGGATTGAACACCGTCTCCCAGGCCGGCATGGGTCGCACCGGGGTCGTGCCGATCTCATGACGGGCCTGCCAATAGAGTTTCCCGTCGAGTCCGAGGTTGGCGTTGTAGAGCTTGTTGTCGTGGACGGCGACGGCGAGCGGCATCTGCACTTCGCGCCCCAAGAGGGTGCCGGCGGCCAGCGAGGGCGCCCGGTGAAGCTTGTGGTTCATGTCGGTGTAGAAGGCGTCGAGGCTGCCATCGAAGGAGATGGCGACCATCGGGGTACCCAGATGGGTCCCGCCCGCAGCCACGATGTCGCTACTCCAGGTTCCGGCACGGTCCACGGTTCGGTAGTTGCCCTTGACGGGGAAGGGGCGGATGGTGCCGTGCAGGTACAGGCGGTGGCGTCCGGCGCCGCCGCCGTCGAAGAGCCACGACTCCTCTCGCCCGGTGGGGGTGAAGTACTGGTGCAGTGCGTTGCAGGTAAATCCGATGGAGCGTTCGCACACCAGGTCGTCGTCGTTGGTGAGCCAGCCCAGCAGTGCGTTGATGAGTTCGCCGAGGATCGCCAGGAGGGCCAGCCAGCCGTCCGCGTTGAATTCCCGGTCCGGCGGGTTGTACGACTGTTCCTGGGAGCCGTCCGCGAGCCTCTTGGACAGATCCCGCAGGACTTCGCGCATCTTGTTGTAGAAGCCGCCGCTGCTGTCGTCAGCCTCCCAGCACTCGATGTTCAGCGATACGAAGCTGCGCACCGGGCCGTCGACCAGGTGCACCTCGAACCAGCGCTCACTGCCGGCGACGACCGAGCCCATTTCGTCGGACTTCTGTGACTTCTGCTCCTGGTGGTCGGTACCCGCGGCGATCGCCCAGTAGATCTCGTCCTTGCCGCTAGGTTCACTCGAGCGCTTCTCGCACCTGAAGTAGGACGTTCTGAGGGCCAGATACTCCGGCAGGGCGCCCATCGCCTCAGCCTGCCCGGCCGGCAGAAAGTCCTCCGGGGTGGTCAGGACACTCACGCCCCCGCCGTACTCGGCGAGCGCCTGGACGAATTCCTCACTGTCCGCCGACTCGCCCGGGGCCGCACGGGTGACGTCGACGACCGCCATGTTCGGCTGCGCGACGATCTCTGCCGTCACCGCCTCCAAGTCGGCGCGCAGGTCGGCCAGCTCGTAGCCCCTCTTCGCATCCAGCGCGTTGACCGCCGTCGGAAAGATCTCGGCTCCGCCGCGGGCGGTGCGCTGTTCAGCGAAGACGCGGCCCCAGGAAGCGACCTCCGCGTCATCCTCGGCAGCCGCCCGCAGCGCCTCCAGCAACGACGCCTCCAACTCGGTCGGCTCCAGACCCTGATCGAAGCGGGCCGCCGCGTGCAGCGCCGCACCCAGCAGCAGGTTCTGCCCCCTGCTCAGACCACGCCGGCGTGCCGACCGCGACTGCGCCCGCGCTCCCTTAAATCCCTGCACTGTCTCGCGTACGAGGTCCAACCGCTCCGCAGCAGTCCGGATCTCCGCCATCAACCCACATCCTGTCCCGTCACCACCCCCACACCAGGGCAACCCACGCCAGTTAGGGGGCCGCAGACAGTAATGATCAAGAGCGAGAAACCGGCCACACGCAATCAAGCCGCACGATCCGGCCAGCCAGAACGGCGGGAGACCGGCACAACAGCACGGCGCCCACCTCCGCGCACACTCCCCGAATCCCCTTGGCCCGGACCGGTCTCGCCGGCGAAGACGACACCGGCCGCCGACGGAGGTACGCCGTAGCCGGATCGGCAGCGTTCCCCGGTTCGAGTCCGGGGCGGGCACTCCACTGCACAACGACGACCAGGCGGTGACACATGATCCCCTGCATTGAGCGCAGCCACAGGGCCACGGGGCGTGGCAGGTGCGGAACTCCCGACAAGGCGCGCCAGGACCGCCAGCCGGTTCGGGCTCGCCGTCCACGCGGTAGGCGACGAGCTGCCCGGTTTGATGCTGCGGCACGGCTCCGCCCGCGAGAGCAGGGAGCGGCTCGGCCTGGTCCTTGGGCGGCTTCCCCGCGAGCGGGGTGGACCTGGACCATGTCCGCCCACTGCCCCTCGGTGGCGAGGACATAGACAGCAACGCTTCAAGCAACGTGGAACAGTTGTTGACGAGAGTGCGCGACCGGTCGGGGTGTGAGGGTGGTGACCGCCGGGGTCCCGGCGGTCACCAAGGCGTTGGCGTTGGCGAGGTCGGCCAGGGCTTTGGATGCCTGGGCCAGGAACTTGCCCGCGACGATCTAGTCGCTACTGGCCGTTCCGATCCTTCGCGAAGACCGGCCAGTGCCATGGATCAGGCCGTCACCTCTTAGGCACCTCAAGATCCACCGTGCCAAACGAGCCGCTTAGGTCGACCGACGACCCAATCACCATGATCCTGCTCGCCGGATCGATGGTGGTTCCGGTCGGCGGGGTGAGGGTGGCGACGGCCGGGGTGCCGGCGGTCACCAGAGCGTAGGCGTGGGCGAGGTCGGCCAGGGCTTTGGATGCCTGCCCCGGGAGCTTGTCCGCAACGATCCGGGCTTCGGCACCGATGGCCTGCAGCAGGATGTCCCGGGTGTCGGTGGCGGCGGGGACCTCGGTCACGCTGATCACGGTCGGGATCTGCTGGATCCCCTCGTCGGCAGCAGTGGTGGTGAGTTCTTCTCCGTTGCTGGTCACAGGTACTCCTGATACTCGTCTGCGGACGTCCCTGCCACGCTAGATCGACCTGAGCACGCCCTGCCCTGCATTGATCAACTTGTCGAGAATCAGCCACCGGCTTGGCTGGCGAACATCGCACCCGGCCTCCGTGCTCTATCCCCGGTGTCCCGAGCTGACCGCCCGTGTGACGTTGCCGGGACATGGCTCCGGCCCGGTACGGGCATTGGACGGCTCGTACCGGGGCGGGGGTTAGCGGACCGGGCTCGTGCGGTCAGGCCTCTCCCGCTGCACTCAGGCTCATTCGGTATACCTCCGTGCCGTCCTCAGACAGCGTGGCCTGCTCCGCTCCGCCATCGAGGAGTTCCTTCCAGACTTCGCCGATCCAGGCTTCCGCATCCCCCCGAGTGGTGAAGTCCTCTGGCTCTACCGCCGGGGACGTCTCGCTCCCGTTGGCCTTCTCGAACCGCCATACCCACACCATCTACGTCTCCTCAACACGCGGTAGTTGGGGCTCTCACCCTCTGCGTGACCTTGCCACACCGCAGCGCTCGTGACACCCCTCGCAGGAAGTGATCCCCTCGCCCCGACGACCCCGCCGCCCCCCGAACCGTCGACTACCTGCGCTTGGGTGGCCAGCTGAAGGAATGTGCCAACGGGACCGAGAAGCACCTACTCCAAGCGGGAAACAGCACAGGAACCCGTGGACTGGGTCGAACCCGGAGGCAGTTGAGCCTTCGCCACAAGTCAGCGTGCGAGTTCAGACACCTAAGGTCCCAAGATTCTACGAACCCGCGCGCTTCCTTCGTACTTGTCCCTCGATACGGCGCAGTCGTTTGAGCACGTCTTCTTTGTGAGTGCTGTAGCCAGCCACGGTGTCCTCCTGCGCTGCCGTTGACGTGCGCAGCGGGGTTGCTTCTCGCCTGCTCGTAGGTGGGAGGGGTTGGGTGGCGGGGAAATCTGGTCCGGTTCCGCGCTGGTGAGTGAATCAACCATAGCGGCGTACCCCCTGCCCGTATGTTCGCAGGTGTTGTGGCTCGTAGCCAGGTGCTGGCCTGGTCGCCCTGAGAGGGAGGGGCGACGGTCAGTGCTTGTGGTCGCCGTGTTCTTGGGTGTCTGCCGTCTTCGGTGCGGCGGTCTTGTCGGTCTGCACGGTGAAGGCGGCGGTGTGGACGGTGCCGTGGTGCTTGAAGTCCAGGAAGAGGCGGTAGGTGCCCGCGCTGGGTGCGGTGGCGGTGAAGGCGATGCCGGGGCCGGGCTTGGTGGTGCCGTCGCCGGGTTCACCGTTGGGGTGGACGTGGAGGTAAGCGAGGTCGCCGGAGCGCAGAGCGACCAGGTGGCCGTAGGCGCCGAGGTAGGGCTGCAGGTCGGTGATCGGGTGGCCGTTGCGGCTGACGCTGAGGGTGATCTCGGCCGCCGAACCGGGGGTCAGCTTGCCGTCGAAGGTGACGGTGTAGCCGTCGACGGTGGTGGCGGCGGTCGGCTTGGGCATGGCGGGGGCCTGGTAGGTCCCGGAGGCTGCGAGGTCGGCACCCAGCGTGATCCCCGGGGCGCCTTCGGCGGCCGGCGTGAAGTCGGCGAGGACGCGGTAGGAGCCGGCGTTCGGCAGGGTGACGGGAGTGCTCCAGGTTCCGTTCGTCGCCCGAGTGGGGTGCAGGTGTCGGTAGGTGATCAGGTCTCGTGAGGCGAGGATGAGGTGCAGTTCCTTGTCGTGCTCACGACGGTAGGAGGTGACCTGTCGCCGCTGCTGGTCGCGGATGGCGAAGCGGAGCTCGCTTTTTTCTCCTGCGGTGACGCGGGGGGTCTTCAGATCGAGGGTGTATCCGGCTTGGGAGATCTGCAGACCTGCGGGCGTCGCGTCCGCGTGGCCGTCGCCATGGCCGGCGGACATCCCGTTGTGGGCGGCGTGGCGGGTCGCCGGATGCGGGTCCTGACGGATGGGGTCGGCTGCCGCGCCAACACCGTACGCGGCAGTGAAGGTCACCGCGGCGGCGGCAGCGAAAGCAGTGATCTTTACGCCGGTGTTCATGAGAGTGCCCCTTTTCTCTGCGGGTCGCACCGTCCGGTCCGAGCACCCGCGACTATATACCCCCGTGGGGTATACGCAAATACACTGGAGTCGCTTGCCAAAGATACCCCTGAGGGGTATACCTTTGGTCGACCGAGGGACCCCCTGGGGGTACTCAGTCTCACTCTTCAGGAGGAACCCATGTCCTGCTGCACGCCCGACGGCAACTGCTCCAGCACCAACGCCACGGTCGAGGTCGCCGAGGGCACCACCACCGTCTACAACGTCTCCGGCATGACGTGCGCGCACTGCAAGGCCACCCTCACCAAGGAGATCGGGGCCCTGGACAGCGTCCTGCTGGTCGACGTCGACGTCGACGCCGGCCGGGTCTCCGTGACCACCTCCGGCGAATCCGACGACGTGCTGCTGGCCAAGGTCGTCGACGAGGCCGGCTACGAGCTCACCGGCCGCGCGGCCTAACCTGCGCGGGCCTGCCGGGCCCGCCTCCCCCACTCCCCTGTTGTACTTCCCTCCGAGGAGCAGTGATGGCTACCACGGCCCCTGACACAGCCGAGGTCGAACTCGCCATTGGCGGTATGACCTGTGCCTCGTGCGCGGCCCGGATCGAGAAGAAGCTGAACCGGATGGAGGGGGTCACCGCCACCGTCAACTACGCCACCGAGAAGGCGAAGGTCGCCTTCGCCTCGAACGTCGCCGTCACGGACCTGATCGCCACGGTGGAGGCCACCGGCTACACCGCCCGTGAACCGAAGCCGCAGCCCGCGCCCGGCGCGGCCGGTTCCGCGGATGGCGGGCCGGACCAGGAGACAGCCGTCGACGAGCTGGCACCGCTCAAGCAGCGGCTGATCACGGCTGTGCTGCTGGCCCTTCCCGTCATCTCGATGGCCATGATCCCGACGCTTCAATTCGAGTACTGGCAGTGGCTGTCGCTCACCTTGGCGGCGCCCGTGGTGACGTATGCAGCGTGGCCCTTCCACAAGGCCGCGTTCACGAACGCCCGACATGGCGCGGCCACCATGGACACTCTCATATCGGTCGGCACGTCGGCTGCGTTCCTGTGGTCGTTGTGGGCGCTGTTCTTCGGCACCGCCGGCATGCCCGGCATGACCCACCCGTTCGAGTTCACGATCGCCCGAAGCGACGGCGCCGGGAACATCTATCTCGAGGCGGCCGCCGGTGTGACCGCCTTCATCCTGGCCGGCCGCTACTTCGAGGCTCGCTCCAAGCGCAAGGCCGGCGCCGCGCTGAAGGCTCTGCTTCAGCTGGGCGCCAAGGACGTCACCGTCCTGCGTGGGGACCGGGAAGAGCAGATCCCGGTCCGGGAGCTGATGGTCGGGGACCGCTTCCTGGTCCGGCCGGGCGAGAAGATCGCCACCGACGGCACAGTCGTCGAGGGAACCTCCGCGGTTGACGCCTCGATGCTCACCGGCGAGTCCGTACCCGTCGAGGTCGGCGTCGGGGACGCCGTCACCGGCGCCACCATGAACGCCGGCGGCCGCCTCGTTGTCGAGACCACCCGGGTGGGCGCCGACACCCAGCTGGCGCGGATGGCCAAGCTGGTGGAGGACGCACAGAACGGCAAGGCCGCTGCCCAGCGGCTCGCCGACAAGATCTCCGCCGTCTTCGTCCCCGTCGTCATCGCCCTCGCCCTGGGCACCCTCGGATTCTGGCTGGGCAACGGCGCCGGGATCACGGCAGCTTTCACAGCCGCCGTCGCAGTGCTGATCATCGCCTGCCCCTGCGCCCTCGGGCTGGCCACGCCGACCGCGCTGATGGTCGGCACCGGCCGCGGTGCCCAACTCGGCATCCTCATCAAGGGCCCCGAAGTCCTGGAGAACACCCGCAAGGTGGACACCATCGTCCTGGACAAGACCGGCACCGTCACCACCGGACGCATGACCCTGCTGGCCGTCCACACCGCCTCCACCACCGACGACAAGGAGGTCCTGCGCCTGGCCGGGGCCCTGGAACACGCCTCCGAGCACCCCATCGCCCAGGCCGTCGCCGCCGGAGCCACGGACCTCGTCGGTGCGCTGCCCGCCCCGGAGGACTTCGCCAACGTCCCCGGCTTGGGCGTGCAAGGAATCGTGGACGGGCACGCAGTCCTCGTCGGCCGCGCGCAACTGCTCGCCGAATGGTCCATCGCCCTGCCCTCCGCACTGCAGCGCGCCAAGGCCGCAGCTGAGACCGCCGGGCGCACGGCCATCGCGGTCGCCTGGGACGGCGAAGCGCGCGCGGTCCTGGAAGTCGCCGACGCCGTCAAGGAGACCAGCCCCGACGCCATCGCTGACCTGCGTACTCTGGGCCTCACTCCCATCCTCCTCACCGGTGACAACAGGGCCGTCGCCGAGGCGGTTGCAGCGGAGGTGGGCATCGAGCCCGAGCAGGTGATTGCCGAGGTCCTGCCCCAGGACAAGGTCGACGTCGTCAAGCGCCTGCAGAACGAGGGGCGTTCGGTCGCCATGGTCGGCGACGGCGTCAACGACGCGGCCGCTCTGGCGCAGGCCGACCTCGGTCTGGCCATGGGCACCGGTACGGACGCGGCCATCGAGGCCGGCGATCTGACCCTGGTCCGAGGTGATCTGCGGGTCGCCGCGGACGCCATCCGGCTTGCCCGTAAGACCCTGGGCACCATCCGGTCGAACCTGTTCTGGGCCTTCGCCTACAACATCGCCGCCCTGCCCCTCGCCGCGGCCGGACTCCTCAACCCGATGATCGCGGGCGCGGCCATGGCCTTCTCCTCGGTGTTCGTGGTCGGCAACAGCCTGCGCCTGCGCCGCTTCCAGGCCGCCGCCCGGTAGCGGACGGTCACCGCACCAGCGCGGCACCAGGCCGCCTGAGCGCCCCGGATTCCGCTCATTTCTCCCCTCCCGCCCCTTCCAGCCTTACGTCTGTTCGAGAGAGGTCAGCAATGTCAACCGTCAACCCACGGCGCTGGTGGGCCCTGGTCGTGCTCGCCGCCGCCCAGTTCATGGTCATCATGGACACCTCGATCATCGGGGTCGCACTCCCAGAAATGCAGAAGGATCTCGGTTTCTCCCAGGGCGAGCTGCAGTGGGTGTTCAACGCCTACGTCATCGCTTTCGGCGGCCTGCTGTTGCTCGGCGGACGCCTGTCCGACCTACTCGGTGCCCGCAGGGTGTTCACGGCGGGCTGGGCCGTCCTCATCGCGGGCTCCATCGTCGCGGCCGCTGCCCAGACGGCGTGGGTGGAGGTCATCGGCCGGGCTGTCCAGGGCACGGGGGGCGCGCTCATCGCGCCGTCCGCGATGACACTGCTGATGATGCTGTTCGGGCACGATCCCAAGGAACTCGGCAAGGCCATGGCCCTCTACGGTGCGGCAGCACCGGCCGGCGGCACCGCAGGCGTGTTCCTCGGCGGCGTCTTCACCCA
Organism: Streptomyces sp. NPDC100445; assembly: GCF_044759735.1. Classification (NCBI taxonomy): domain Bacteria; kingdom Bacillati; phylum Actinomycetota; class Actinomycetes; order Kitasatosporales; family Streptomycetaceae; genus Streptomyces; species Streptomyces sp. NPDC100445. The sequence goes on from NZ_JBIVZV010000004.1 coordinate 61,175, forward strand.
ATGGCTCAGCTGGCCCTGGGTGTTCATCATCTACATCCCGATCGGCGCCGCCACGCTGGCCGCCACCAAGCTGCTCCCGGCAGTGCAGGCCAGGCGGGGCGCGGTCGACGTGCTCGGGGCAGTCACAGTCACCGCAGGTCTCGCGCTCGCTGTATTCGCCGTGGTGAGGGCACCCGAGGCGGGCTGGGGCTCGGCCCAGACCATTGCCGAACTCGTTGGCGCTGCCGCCTTGCTGGCCTTGTTCCTCGTGGTGCAGAATACCGTGCTGGAGCCTTTGATGCCGCTCGGCATCTGGCGGGTGCCGCGTCTGGGCTCGTCCAACCTCGCCATGGCGCTACTCGGTGCGGCGTGGATCCCGATGTGGTACTTCCTCAACCTTTACCTCCAGCAGGTCCTGGGCTACGGGGCGTTCGCCTCGGGTGCCGCGCTGTTGCCGATGACTGGGCTGCTGATGCTGTTCATGACGGCGATCACCGCGCGACTGCTTGCGCGTCTGGGTGCCAAGCCCCTGATCGGTGGCGGTCTCCTGGTCCTCGCGCTCGGTCTGCTGTGGTTGTCGGCCGTGAGCCCGACCGGAACGTTCGTCGTGGATGTGCTGCCGGCCTCGCTCGTCGCCGCTCTTGGCATGTCGCTCGCCTACATTCCGGCGATGATGGCCGCCATGTCCGGTGCTCCTCAGGAGCAGGCCGGTCTGGCCTCCGGCATCGTCAACACCACCTACCAGGTGGGTTCCGCGCTCGGCCTTGCGGCCCTGACCGCGCTGGCCACCTCCAAGGGCGCCGACCAGCTGGGCAACCTTCCCGCTCTGACGGACGGGTTCAGCGCCGCGTTCCTCGGTGCTGCGGTCATGGCGGCCGTCGGCGGCATCGTCACCCTGCTCGCCATGCGTACCGAGAAGGCGATCGCAGCGGGACAATCGTTGCAGGCCACGGATGAGCAGATCGGGGTCTAGCGGCGGGTGATCGCCGCAAGGCGGCCACAAGGAGTCAGTCGGAGGCGATAACGGCCGGTCCAGGGACGCCTCCGGCGTAGCCGCCGCAGAGAGAAGGGATCCGGTGATGACGCCTCGACCGACGCCGTCCGACAGCGGGCCGTCGTATGAAGTGACAGCGGCCTGGTGGTCCTTGGTCCGCAAAGGGATCGGTCATCCGCTGACGCGTACGGCGACGGCCGCGTTGCTGCGGGCTGTGGCTGCTCATCTCGGCCAGGCGGGTGCTGGAGTGGACCGAACGAGCAACTGCGTCTGCCGGGCATCGCTTAGACCGTGTCCTACGTGGTGAGGCGTCGTTGAACTCGGCATGGGGCGGGGTATGTGGAGTTGGATTGTTCCGGACGGGTTGTGGGAGATCGCGCAGCCGCTGATCCCTCCGTCGAAGGTGCGGCCGCAGGGCGGCGGAACGCAGGACACGCCTGATGAGACGCTCTTCGCCGCGATCATCTACGTCCTGGTATCCGGGTGTGCCTGGCGTGCGTTGCCGCCGTGCTTCGGCATCTCGAAGTCGACCGCCCACCGGCGGTTCTTGATCTGGTCCAGAGCCGGTGTCTGGGGCCGTCTCCACGAGGCCGGGTTGCACCGGCTCGACGACGCCGGCCTGGTCGACGTCACCCGGATCGTCCTCGACACTGCCCACGTGCGCGCTAAAAAGGGGGCGAACACACAGGTCCGAGCCCCGTGGACCGGGGCAAGCCGGGTTCCAAGATGCACGTCCTGTCGGACGCGAACGGCCTGCCCCTCCTCGTCGGCGTCTCCGCCGGCAACACCCACGACAGCGAAGGGCTGAAGCCGATGGTGGAGGGTCACCAAACGAGACACGACCCTCACCGCGGCCGGTACTTCAAGCCCCAGCGCCTGCACGCGGACAAAGCCTATGACCGCGCTGATCTGCGTAGATGGCTGCGCGGTAAGCGCATCGGAGTGCGCATCGCCCGCAAGGGGATCGAGTCCAGCGAGCGATTAGGGCGACGCCGCTGGGTCATCGAGCGCACCATGTCGTGGCTGTCCGGCTACCGGCGGCTCAGCCCCCGCTACGAACCCGATCCCCGCAACTACCTGGCCTTTCTCGGCCTCGCCGCCGCCCTGTGCTGCTACAAGCGACTGCTCCGCCTCACCACGTAGGACACGGTCCTAGGCGGAATCAGAAAGCGCGGGGGACACGACAAGCAGTGCCCGCTCGTGCAAGGACTTCGCCAGGACAGCCCCGCCAAGCCGATCGCCAACGTGCCGGCCTGGCTGCGGCGGCCGCCCCGAGCCTACCGCGTCGCTGTCCGACCGGAAATCAAGAACCCCATGTGCCGTCGGTGTGCGTTCACGGTGATGCAGTGCGCGAGTCGACACAGCCGACACGTGACGATCGTCGCTGCGGCAATCGCCGCCGGTCCATAAGCCCTGGGCCTCGTGGTGCTGGAGGCAACGTTGTTCCATGCCCAGGCGACCGGCCGTCATGCCGGCACACGTGCCGATCCCACCGCCGCACCGGCGCCGCCTCAGCGCGGCACAAGCAACCTGCTGACATGCATCGACTCTGGCCGATTGGACATGGGGGGCAAGTGACTGAAAAAACAGGTCACTTGGTGGGCGCCGGCCCGAGGCTGAGTGGTCCTCCCATGCTTCGGCTGCGTAGCGAGGCCGCGCAGAGCGTGCCCGTCTCTGCCATTGGCGGCCTCTCGTCACCACTGGGGTCAGGAGGGGAGTACACCATGTGTGTCCCGGACAGTCCGGGGTTTGCGAGTTCCTCCCTCCTGGAGCAGACGTGTAAGCACATAGCGGAAGTCATCTAGTGACGATCCTGGCGGTGGCACCTTGCCGACGACCTTCTGTACCGGCCTGCCGCGTGGCGGACACAGCTGCGCAGCCATCGTGACACGGTCGATGGTCACCATGGTCACCGACCGCTGCAGCACCGTCGTATGCGGTTCGACTGCTTCCACAGCTCATGAAGCGGCGGCAGGAGTCCGCATCGCCTGCCGGTGAGCGCGTTCGCCCCATGGCTTCCCCGGCGTTTCCCTCTCACTTTGGCATGGCAGGTTCCGCTGCCCGTCCCCCGCTCCAGGAATCCAGATGCCTCCCACGAAGGGATTGACCATGAGCAAAATCGCTGTGCCGCTCGGCGCCGCAGCCGCTCTCGCGTTGAGTTTGACGGTCGGTGGACAAGCCGCCTCGGCGCAACAGGCCGCCGCTGCCTCATCCTCGCAGGTGGCTCGACCCACCATCATCGGCGGCCAATACGACAGCGCGCCGTGGTCGGCCGATGTCCATTACACCGAGAACGGCCACGGAGGGATCTGCTCCGGGGCGATCATCGCTGCTCAGTGGGTGCTGACGGCCGGGCACTGCTCCGGCGACAACGAGGTCGTCTATGTCGGCAAGCCCGAGCTGAAGAGCGGTACCAAGGGCACGGTCGACAAGAAGTACACCGACCCGGCGACCAAGGGTGACCTGCTCCTGCTCCACCTGTCGTCCCCGATCCACACCGCCTACCTCTCCGTAGGGAGCAGCAACCCGGCCACCACTTCGACCGTGCAGATCTGGGGTTGGGGTGACACCACACAGGGGGGCAGTCATTCCGACCGGCTGAAGTCCGGTCACATGAAGGTCGAGGGCACCAACTGCACGGACGTGCAGAGTGGACCGGCACTCTGCCTCGTCAAGGGGCCGGACATCTCGGCGAAGGGCGACTCGGGTGGTCCTGCCCTCTACGACGGCGTGGAGGTCGGACTCGACAGCCGCGGCGACGACACAACGAAGTCCTACGCGCAGATCGCCCCGCACCGGTCGTGGATCAAGAAGACGGCCGGCGTCTGAACGGGACCCGTTCAAGTTCAGCACCCGCAAGTACCGGGATCAGACGAAGGGCTGCGACGACCGCAGCTTCAAGATGCCTACCTCAGGTACAACATCCCCTGCCCCTCTCCGCCCCCCATGTCCCAGGAATGACGGCCCCAAGGACTGTCATGAGCCTGACACGTTCCTATGTCCCTTCTTTCACCGAGAGGAAGAACTCCATGCATAGGCAGACCCTCAAACGCCCCCAAGTTCTCCTGTCCGCCGTAACGGCCGGCACCCTGGCCGTCACCGCCCTCGCCGTGTCCGGAAAGGCCGGCGCCACGCCGAACCACCCCGTCCCTGCAGCTCTGACCTGGCATCAGGTGTGTGCCGCGCCCAGCACCACGACGGCGTCCTGTGACGTCATGAAGGTCGACAACCCGCACGAGCGGGTCTCCGCCTTCGGCACCGCCACCGCCGCAACCCCGTCCGGCTACGGTCCCACAGACCTTCAGAGCGCCTACAAACTGCCCGCCGACGGAGGCGCGGGCCAGACCATCGCGGTGATCGACGCCTACGATGACCCGCGCGCCGAGAGTGATCTCGCGACCTACCGCAAGCAGTACGGGCTGCCCGCCTGCACGACCGACAACGGCTGCTTCAAGAAGGTGAACTCCTCCGGCCAGACCTCCCCCCTGCCGTCCACGGCCAGCGCTAATCAGGGCGCCGAGGACTCACTGGACCTGGACCTGGTCTCGGCCATCGCTCCGCGCGCGAAGATCCTCTTCGTCGAGGCATCCAGCGGGACCATGACCTCGATGGGTACCGCCGTCAACCGTGCCGTCACACTCGGCGCCAAGTTCATCTCCAACAGCTACATCTTCAAGGGGTCCTCCTCCGACCCGACCTACGACAAGCAGTACTACAACCACCCGGGCGTCGCGGTGGTCGCGGGCAGCGGCGACTGGAACTACTCCTGGGGAGTCGGCTACCCCTCCAGTTCCCCGTACGTGACCTCGGTCGGCGGAACCTCACTGGTCAGGGCGTCCAGTACCCGCGGCTGGAACGAGAGCGTCTGGAACAGCAAGACCAGCGAGGGCACCGGCTCGGGCTGCTCGGCGTACGAGCCCAAGCCGTCCTGGCAGAAGGACCCGGGGTGTTCCAAGCGCATGACCGCCGATGTCGCTGCCGTGGCCGACCCGGCACACGGCGTCGCGGTCTATGACAGCTACCAGGAGAACGGCTGGAGCGTCTACGGCGGAACCAGCGCCGCCACCCCCGTCATAGCGGGTGTCTACGCCGACGCCGGTGTACCCACCGCCGGGTCCAACCCGGCGTCCTACCCCTACGCCCACCCCGACGCGCTCAACGACGTGACCGCAGGCAACAACGGCACCTGCTCTCCGGCCTACTTCTGCACGGCAGAGCACGGTTATGACGGCCCGACAGGCCTCGGAACGCCGAACGGGACGGCCGCCTTCCACAACTGACCGGCATCTCGTGCTGCGGGTGGCACCTCCTCACCACCCGCAGCACGTCTACGTGTGCCTGGCAGAGGGCTGACGCGCAGCGATGATCGCCGGGCGTCATCGAGCAGGCGTTCCGTCCTGACGCCGCCCGCGGCAGGCCCGCGTTCCAGGCCGCGTAGATGAGGCCTCGTCCACCGCAGAGTTCTTTCGTTCCATGAGCCTTTTCCAACTTGGTTCGTGCGCATGGCGGTTGGGCTGACAACGTGGTGAAGCCCCTGGTAGATGGGTTTTCGACCAAGAGAACCGTCTTCGCCAGAGGCTTCACGTGCTTGTCTACCCGTCGGGTGTCGACGTGTCCAGCTCTGCCCTCCGCTTCCTCACGCAGCAGTTGCGACGGCACCGCCGTACGATCGGTTCCCGTTGGCGGTGCCTGAGCGCTGGCCGTCAGGCTTTGCTCACACTCGCCCATCTGCGGGTGGGGCACACGTATGCCCAGCTCTCGGCCGGGTTCGGCGTCGCAACCACGACGGCCTACCGCTATGTCACCGAGGTTGTCGAACTCCTGGCCACTCTCGCCCCCAGCCTTCACCGACGCGGTGCGGACCGCCTCGGTGAAGGCGTTCGTGATCCTGGACGGCACGCTCCTGCCGATCGACCGCATTGCCGCGGACCGGCCGTTCTACTCCGGCAGACACAAGAAGCACGGGATGAACGTGCAGGTCATCGCAGACCCCTTCGGCCCACTGCTGTGGACGGCACCGGCCCTGCCCGGTGCCGTCCACGACATCCGCGCGGCCCGCGAACACGGCATCGTGGACGCCCTCGCCGAGGCCGGCACCAAGTGCTGGGCCGATAAGGGTTACCGGGGTGCCGGCGGCACGGTCCGCATCCCGTGCTGGGGACGGTGGGAGGCCCTCTCCGCAGGCCAGCAGGCGGTCAACCGGTCCCACGCGAAGATCCGGGCCCTCTCGAGCAGCCCGTCGCCACCCTCAAGTCCTGACGGCTCCTGCGCAAACTACGGTGCTCGACCAACCGGATCACCAGCCCCGGCCAGGCCGTCCTCACCCTCCATCTGACCAGCTAAGAGTGAGGATGGAAAAGGCTCCATGATCCCTCCATGCGCTGACTGTCATGGTGTGACGAAATGAGCGTGGCACAGAGTCAGATCCATCCACTACGCACGGCGTGCAGGGCGAGTTGGAACCGGGTGACGGTGCCGGCTCGCTGGTTGAGTTGTTCGAGGTTGCGGGACAGGGTGCGGCGGCTGATGCCGAGCAGTTCCGCGATGGTTTCGTCGGTGACGCCGGCGCCGAGCAGTTCCAGCATCCGGACGTGGATGGGACGCAGCGCGGGCGGGACACGGTCGCTGAAGTGCATGGGGAACGCCGAGCGCCAAGAGGTCTCGAAGAGTCCGGTGAGCGCGGACAGCAGGCTTGAGGGGCGCACCAGGAGCAGGGAGTTGTTGACCTCGGCCTCGACGAAAGACATCGAGACGATCGCCAGCCGCCGGTCGAAAATGGTGAGCTTGACAGGGACGGTGGGCAGCACTCGGGCCTGCTCACCTGCGGAGATACAGGCTTGGATGTTGGCGGCGTAGTAGGCGTGGTTCTGCACGGCGGACTTGGAGTAAACGACCCGGTATTCGACGCCTAGTTGCAGGTTCTCCACCTCGACCGGGTTGGCGCCAGCTGGGATGTGGTAGGGCGGGGAGTCGAAACGCAGAACCTGCGATTCCACCGTCCTCTCGGCGTGCCGGATCCGATCGATGATCTGGGCGTCGGTGACCACCTCGATGAGGTCGTCGGTGGCCTGCGGGCATACCGAGCGCCGGTAGTCGCGGTAGGCATTGGCCGCGGAGGTCTGGGCCTTGTGCAGTTCCGCCGCCCTGGTGTGGGACAGGTGGTCTAGGGCGATGGTGGGATCCACCGGGACGGCTTGGGATCGGTCCGGCGCGCAGGCTGCGGCCAGGCCCAGGTCGACGAGGCGGCCCAGGGACTGCTCGGCCTCATCAGGCTTCCAGCCGAGGTGTTCAGCCAACTCCACTGCGGCAGTACGACCGGTGCGCAGCATCGCCAAGTAGAGTCCGGCCTCTCGGGCTGCCAACCCGAGACAGTGCAGATGCGCCAGCAGGTCGTCGTCGCTCATGGGGGGGTCCTTCACACCGAGGGCGGACGTGGCTGCTTGAAAGCGGGCGGGATTCCGGCGATCCGGACGCGATGGTTCCGACCGAGATGGTGGCACGGACGGGCTGTGTCCGAACAGGTCCGGGACGAGGAGATCCGCACCGGTCTCCGCGCGCTGTAGGTTCCTGGATTCTGCTTGCCTCGCCTGTCTACTTGTGGCCGCTGGCAACAGGTCGCCACCACGGCCGCGCGCCAGGGAGTACACCAGGGCAAGCCCGGAACACCGCCGGGGCCCAGCCTCCCCCTTTCTTCTGGAGCCGACGTGCGCCCACGTGCCCGCAGACCTGCCCTGGCTGCTCTTGCAGCCGCCGCCCTTACCGCCCTCGCCGTGCAGCCCTCCTACGCAGCGCCGGCATCCTCTGCGGGAGGCGGGGTCCGGCTCGTGGCTGGAGCCCTCGCCGACCGGTACATCGTGGTTCTCAAGGACACGGCCGGCCCCGCAGCTGGGGCACGGGAGGAGGCAGCACGGCTCACCCGAGCACACGGCGGGAGGATCCGGCACACCTACACCACGGCGCTGCACGGGTATGCAGCCGAGATGACCGCAGAGGAGGCGCGCCTGACCGCCGCCGACCCGGCCGTGGCCTACGTGGAGCAAGACGCCGTGCAGCACAGCTCCACCACCCAGACCGACCCCCCGTCCTGGGGCCTGGACCGCATCGACCAACGCAGCCTGCCCCTCGACCACGGCTACACCTACGAGACCACGGCGAGCAACGTCACCGTGTACCTCGTCGACAGCGGCCTGCGCACCACCCACACCCAGTTCCAGGGCCGGGCGAGCATCGGTGTGGACGAGGTCGGCGACGGCCGCAACGGGCAGGACTGCCTGGGCCACGGCACCCATGTGGCCGGGACGGTGGGTGGCAAGGACTACGGGGTGGCCAAGGGCGTCAAACTCGTCGCCGTCCGCGTGACCAACTGCAACGACAGCGCAAGCACCTCCGCGATCATCGCCGCAGCGGACTGGATCACCGCGCACGCGACCAAACCCGCCGTGGTCAACATGAGCATCAATGGCCCGGCGAGCAGCAGCGAGGACGCGGCGATCAAGAAGTCCATCACCTCCGGCATCACCTGGGTCGTCTCCTCTGGCAACGGCGGAACAGACGCCTGCAAGAACTCCCCGGGGGACATCGACACCGCGATAGTGGTCAACAACTCCGACTCAACCGATACCCGACGCTCCAGCTCCAACTACGGGCCGTGCACAGATCTCTTCGCGCCCGGCACATCCATCACCTCCGCGTGGAACAGCAACGACACGGCCACCAACACCATCTCAGGCACCTCCATGGCGGCCCCGCACGTCACCGGCGCCGCCGCCCTTTGGCTCAACGCACACCCCACCGCCGCACCCGCCGACGTCCAAGCCGCACTGATCCACAGCGCCACGACCGGCAAGATAGGGGGCGCGGGCACCAACACCCCGAATCGGCTGCTCTACACCGGCGCCACCACTTCTGGCAGCGCGGTCTTCTCGGATGACTTCGAGTCGGACAAGGGCTGGCTGGTCAATGCTGCCGGTACCGACAACGCGACGTCGGGAGCGTTCGAGCGGGCCATCCCGCAGCAGACCACATCCACCCACAGCAACCAGGTCAAACAGCTGACAGCAGCCTCCGGCTCCTACGCACTGACCACCGGCGCGGCGGCCGGCACGGCATACGGGGACAACGACCTGGACGGCGGCCAGACCACCATCTTCTCCCCGCAGATCACCCTGCCCGCCAGCGGCCCGCTGACCCTGCACTTCACCTACAACGTCACCAACGGCGACAACTCCGGCACCGACGACTACCTGCGCATCCGTGCCCTTGACGGCACCACGCCCACCACGGTGTTCGAGAAAACCGGCTCAGCCAGCGAGGTCGCCGGACAGTGGCAGACCGCCACCGCCGACCTGTCCGCCTTCGCCGGCAAGACCATCCGCGTCCACCTCGAAGCCGCCGACGCCGGCAACCCCAGCCTCTTCGAAGCCCAACTCGACAACCTCACCATCACCCAAGGCTGAGAGCCCATCGGTCTCCGCCGCTGCGACGCTGAGCGCACCAGCGGCGGTGCGGCACCACCCGGTTCGTCACCCCTTCCAACCCTCATCAGGAGGTCGGCACTCATGCGCCGCTTGCGCATAACAATCGTGGCCGGGGCTTCGGCCCTTGCCCTCCTGACGGGAGCAAGCCTGCTCTCGTCGTCCCCACAGCCCTCCCCCACGAACTTTTCGGCGGATCCCGTCGCCTCGGCCGTCCCTCAGTTCGACCATGTGGTCGTCGTGATGTTCGAGAACAAGAACTACTCGACCATCAAGGGCGGCTCCAGCGCCCCCTACCTCAACTCCCTCGCCTCCCAGGGGACGCTGTTCACCAACGCCTTCGGGATCACCCACCCCAGCCAACCGAACTACATCTCCCTGTTCTCCGGCTCCCAGCAGGGCATCACCAACGACGACTGCATCAGTAAGCCGTTCCAGGCCGGCAACCTCGGACAACAACTCCTCAACGCCGGCCGCACCTTCAAGGGCTACTCCGAGGGACTTCCGAGCGCCGGGTACACCGGCTGCAGCAGCGGCGACTACCGGCGTAAGCACGCCCCCTGGGTGGACTTCCCCACGGTGAGCGGTTCCGCGTACAACGTGCCGTACTCGTCGTTCCCCAGCGATTACAGCAAGCTGCCCACGGTCTCGTTCGTCATTCCGAACATGTGCAATGACATGCACGATTGCTCCGTGGGCACCGGTGACGCCTGGGTCAAGAACAATCTCGACGGGTACGTCCAGTGGGCCAAGACGCACAACAGCCTGCTGATCGCCACCTTCGACGAGGACAACTTCACCTCCGTCAACCAGATCTACACCGTCTTGGCCGGCGCTCACGTCAAGGCGGGCCATCAGTCGAACACCCAGATCAATCACTTCAACGTCCTGCGCACCATCGAGGACATGTACGGCCTGCCCGCCCTGGGCAACGCGTCCGGCAAGTCCCCCATCACCGACGCCTGGACGTCCTCCACTTCGGCACTGACCGTCACCGATCCCGGCGGTCGGAGCAGCAGCGTCGGCCAGGCGGCCTCGCTGCAGCTGTCCGCCTCCGGGGGCAGCGGCCCCTACTCCTGGTCGGCCACCGGGCTGCCCGCCGGGCTGTCGATCGACTCCGCGACCGGACAGGTCACCGGCACTCCGACCGCCGCCGGTACCTCCACGGTCAAGGTGACCGTCAAGGACGCCACCAGCACCACGGCGTCCGCCTCCTTCACCTGGTCCGTGACCGCCCCCGGTGGCACCAGCGCGGTCTTCTCGGATGACTTCGAGTCGGACAAGGGCTGGCTGGTCAATGCTGCCGGTACCGACAACGCGACGTCGGGAGCGTTCGAGCGGGCCATCCCGCAGCAGACCACATCCACCCACAGCAACCAGGTCAAACAGCTGACAGCAGCCTCCGGCTCCTACGCACTGACCACCGGCGCGGCGGCCGGCACGGCATACGGGGACAACGACCTGGACGGCGGCCAGACCACCATCTTCTCCCCGCAGATCACCCTGCCCGCCAGCGGCCCGCTGACCCTGCACTTCACCTACAACGTCACCAACGGCGACAACTCCGGCACCGACGACTACCTGCGCATCCGTGCCCTTGACGGCACCACGCCCACCACGGTGTTCGAGAAAACCGGCTCAGCCAGCGAGGTCGCTGGACAGTGGCAGACCGCCACCGCAGACCTGTCCGCCTTCGCCGGCAAGACCATCCGCGTCCACCTCGAAGCCGCCGACGCCGGCAACCCCAGTCTCTTCGAAGCCCAACTCGACAACCTCACCATCACCCGAGACTGACCAGCAGCACCCCGATCGGCTGGAGGCCGGAACCGCTGCCATCGGTCCGGCCTCCAGCGCCCTTTTCCCGACCGCGCCCTGAGGAGGCGAACCCGGCCGTGTATCTGTCCACCATCGACCGATCCAGAAGAGGCGGTACGCGCCGGGGCCCGCGCACAACTGCCGGCGCAGTGGGTGCCAACGTCCTGGCGCTCGGGACGGTGAGTCTGCTCACCGACGTCTCCGCGGAAATGATCACTGCTGTCCTGCCTTTGTACTTCGTGCTCACATTGCAGCTCAGCCCGGCCGCTTATGGTCTGATGGACGGCCTCTACACCGGCGCGACCGCCTTGCTGCGGCTGGTCGGAGGGTATGCCGCCGATCGCTTCCGCAGGCGCAAGACGGTCGCCGCGGCCGGCTACGGCATCTCCGCCCTGGCCAAGCTGGGCCTGGTGGCCGCCGGATCCTCCCTTCCCGCACTCGGCGCGGTCATCATCGCCGACCGTGCGGGAAAGGGACTGCGCAGCGCACCACGTGACGCGCTCATCACCTTGTCAGTCGCTGAACCGGTGCTCGGCCAGGCGTTCGGTGTCCACCGGGCCATGGACAGCATGGGCGCCTTCGCGGGGCCGCTGGCCGCGCTCGGCGTCCTGGCGGCCGTCGGGACAACCAGCCCGGCGGCCTTCGACGCGCTGTTCGTCACCAGCTTCTGCGTCGCAGTCCTCGGGCTGCTGGCCCTAGCCGTATTCGCCCGCGACCGCCGCGACGAGCAGCCCGCCGCCACCCCCGTCAGCCTGAGGACCGCCGCCCGCCTGCTACACGCCGCCCCCGTTCGCCGACTGCTCTGTGCCGCCGGGCTCCTGGGGCTGGCCACCGTCGGTGACGGCTTCGTCTACCTGCTGCTCCTGCGGCGTCAGGCCGTGACAACCGGCTGGTTCCCGCTCATGGCGGTGGGCACCAATCTCGTCTACCTGATCCTCGCCGCTCCGCTCGGGGCGTTCGCGGACCGCCACGGCCGCCGCACCGTGCTGCTCGCCGGCTATGGCGCGCTCGTAGCGGTCTATCTGCTGCTGTGCAGCCCGCTGCCAGGTATCGCCGTGATCGTGGCCGTGCTCTGCTGCTATGGCGCGTTCTACGCTGCCACCGACGGAGTCCTGATGGCCCTGGCCGGTCCCCTACTGCCGGCGGACCTGCGCACCACCGGCCTGGCCTGTGTGCAGACCGTCCAAGCTCTTGCCTATTTCCTCTCCTCCGCCGCCTTCGGGCTCGCCTGGACGACATGGGGAACCACCGCGGCAACCGCGGCCGCTGCGGTCACCGCGGTCACAGCCGTCACCGTCACGGCCGCCGTCCTGGCAGGCCGACCACAGCAGGAGGCCCCCGCGTGACCGGCCGCACCACCCGCATCACGATCCAGGTCGCCGCCGTCACCGCACTTGCCCTTGTGGCGGTCGTGGCCATCGTTGTCGCCAGAGGGACAGGATCGTCCGCTCAGGCGGCGACCGGCCGGGTCTCGCTCGCTCCAGGAGCCCGCCTGGTGGCGCGCAGCACCGCCTCGGACAGCAGGGACCGTTTGATCTCGGTATCGGCGGGCGACCCCGCCGGGAAGCGCACCGCCTCGTCATTGTCGTGCGCAAGGGTGTACGCGGCCGGTGGCACCGGACTGTGCCTGCGCCTGGATGCCGGGCTGACGACCTACCAGCTCGCCGTCCTCGATCGGCACCTGAAGACAGTCCGGGAGATCCCCCTGGTCGGGATACCCAACCGGGCCAGGGTCTCGCCCAGCGGCCGGATGGTGGCCTGGACCGTCTTCGTCACGGGCGACTCCTACAACGGCGGACGCTTCTCCACCCGCGCCGGCATCCTCGACACCCGCACCCAGGAGCTGATCCCCACGCTGGAGGACTGGTCGGTCACCGTGGACGGCCAGCCCTACCGGGCCCGGGACCTCAACTTCTGGGGTGTGACCTTCACTGCCGACGACCGTCACTTCTACGCGACCATGTCCACGGCTGGCCACCGCTACCTGATCCTCGGTGACATAGCCACCCACCACCTGACGGCCCTCATGGACAACGTCGAGTGCCCATCGCTGTCTCCCGACGGCACCCGCCTCGCCTTCAAGTCCGCCCGCGGCGGAGACCCCGCCCACGGCTGGCGCCTGTCGATCCTGGACCTGGCCACCCGCCACGTCACCGCACTTGCCGAGACCCGCAGCGTGGACGACCAGGCCGCCTGGATGGACACGCGGACCGTTGCCTACGCCATCAGCCGGGGCCGGGGCCGCTCCGATGTGTGGAAGGTCCCGGCCGACGGCACAGGCACACCCCGCATCCTGATCCCCGACGCGGAGTCCCCCGCCGCCCTCAGCCCGACTACCCAGGAGGCCCAGTGATCAGCGCTTTCGATCTTTTCACCGTCGGTAGAGGGCCTTCCAGCTCCCACACCGTGGCATCGATGCGTGCTGCCCGTCGCTTCGCCACCGCCCTGTCCGGGGCGGCACTTCTCAACCGTGTCGAGTCCGTGCGTATCGAGCTGTACGGATCGCTCAGCGCAACCAGACCGGGCCACGGCACCGACAAGGCAGTCTTCCTCGGACTGATGGGGGAGGAACCGGCGACGGTCGACGTGCAGACGGCCGACGAACGAGTCCGCCGACTGGCCCAGGACCGGCGGGTCCCATTGCTGGGCGTCCGCTCTGCCGACTACGACTTCGTCCTGTACACACACGCCGTGCCCCAGCACCCCAACGCCCTCACCTTCACCGTCTGCGACAACGAGGGGCTTGTCCTGCACACGCGGACTCACTCTTCGGTGGGGGCGGGTTCCTGCACGGCGAGCAACCCTCTAGTTCGATCTCTTTGATCAGCCTCGGGTCCAGATGAGGATGCCCGCGAGGTGGAGTGCGGCCTGGTAGGCGATCGTGAGCTTGACGTTCGTGTTGCCAGGCCGCGCCACTGCTTGAGGCGGTCGATGCACCGCTCGACGGTGTTGCGCTGTTTGTATGTTTCGCTGTCGAAGCCAGGCGGATGGCCCCCGAGTCGGCCTCGCCGCAGGCGGTGGCCAACCTGGTCGGACGGCTGTGGGATGACCGCACGGACGCCCCGACGCCGCAGGTGGCTGCGGATGCCACGCGAGGAATACGCGCGGTCGACCAGGAACGGCCGGGGGCCGGGTCCGGGGCCTGCCCGGCCAGTGCGGGACACGCGGATGCGGGACGTCACCGTCTCGAAGACGGGCGCGTCACCTGCCTGGCCTGCGGTGACGGTGAAGGTCAGGGGCCGTGCGCGGCCGTCTGCGGCCAGGTGGACTTTGGTGCTCAGCCCGCCGCGGGAGCGTCCGAGCGCGTGATCGACCGGCTCATTTCGGCCTTGAGCCCCCTTTTGAGCGCTCCGGCGGCGTGCTGGTGGGCCCGGACGACCGTGGAGTCCACCGACACTGTCCAGTCGAGGTCGTCGACGGCGTCCGCTGCCGCCAGGACGGCGGTGAGGATCATCTCCCAGGTGCCGTCGACGGCCCATCTGATCAGCCGTTTGTGAGCGGCCTGGAACGAACCGAGCTCGTCGGGCAGGTCCCGCCAGGGCGAGTTGGTGCGGTACTTCCACGCGATGGCCTCAAGCGTGCGGCGGTGGTCGACCCATCACCGCCCACGGACCGGATCGGCCGGCATCAGCGGCTCGATCCGGTCCCACATCGCATCGGTGATCACTAATCGGACGGACACATCTGATCAACTGACCAATCCATAGCGCGCTGCCGGAGGGGCATTCCCGCGCGCCTCGGTCACTCACCGCCTCCGGCAAGCGCCCGGTCCGTGGTGCACGTTGGCGGCGCCGTCCCACCGCATCTGGCCACCTCACGCCAACTGCGGCAGATGGCCACCACCCCGGCCTTGAAGCCGATAGGAGTGGGGCACCGCCCCATGCTGCGAGGAGATACCGTCCCATGCACCCAGCTCAGATCCGATTCACCCCCGAGGCGACCCCAGCTGTAGTCCCCGCAGCGCGCCAGTGGGTTTCGGCAAAACTTCGAGACTGGGGTGTACCGTTCGACGAGGACCTGCGCTGGCGCCTGGAACTGGTCGTGTCGGAGCTCGTCACCAACGCCGTGCTGCACGCGGGCGGCCGGCTGACCGCCTCGATCGCTCTGGAACACGACCTTCTCCTCTTCGAGGTCCACGACGGCAGCACTACTACCCCGCGGCCGCGCGCGGCGGGCCCCTGCGACGAATCCGGACGCGGACTCGCGCTCGTCGCAGAACTCTGCCTGATCCACGGCAGCGAACTCACAACCTTCGGCAAGCGCTGCTGGGCCGTCCTGCCACTGCAGTCACACACCGATCAAACCAGCACCACGCCCGGCAGCGACACCCTGTGCGACTCAGCCCGCTGGACCGTCACCCAGGCAGGAGCACAGCTGCTCGCCCGGCTCCTCGTACCCGAAGGGAACACCAAACCACCCATATGCGCTCAGCTCGGTGAACCAGCAACGGCATCCAGTTCGCCGAACACGCACTGGATGCCGTTGCTGTAGTCGGCCCTGTAACGCCTCGGCGTCCAGGGGTGCTTCAGCAACCCCTCAGCCTGAAAGCACCGCATGCGTTCCACGCACTGACGCGACCGTGCGGCAGCGTCTGGAGAAGCTCGACCGATTCCTGGGCGCCGAGTGGCGGCTTTCCGCTCCCGGCGGAGATCAGCTGTGCGATCTCCTCGGTACGCTCCGACAATCGGCGCGAGACGTGGTCGAGCACCGTGGCACGGAGATGGCCCCGTGGACCAGCCGGGACGGCGGCCGCACCCTCACCGGCCCGCTGAAGCTCTCGGACCGGCCGGCCATTCCGACCTCGTCCAGCTGGACCGCCGCACGGTGGGCGTCCTCTACGAGACCGGCCGCACCCGCCCCTACGACTGGATCGAGTTCCGCCGGCTCACGTCCTGGCGGACCGGGCGCTCCTACTCGTGGTAGTCGTACGCCTTCGCCCAGATGGAGTGCTTCGGGCCGGACAGCTGCAGGCGCATGTAGTACGCGTTGCCCGGGGCGGCGTTGTTGAGGTCCAGGCGCCGCTGGGCCGCGTCGTGGCAGTAGTCCCAGCCGCTGGTCGCCATGACCTTCTTGTCCTTGGTCCGTACGATGGCCGCCCTCAGCTTCGCGCCGTCGTGACCCCAGCAGCCGAAGTTCACGGCCAGGTGGCGTCGGTCCGGGATGAAGTCACTCGTGGACCAGTAGTGGGTGGCCGAGTGGGTCTTCGGCCCCCAGATCAGGTGCCAGCCCGCCCGCTGCGGGGTGGCGTGGGAGGCCGAGCCCACGGTGGCCGCAGCGGCGTGCGCTGCGGGCTGGGCGTCGGCGGGGGTGGCGCCGGCGGCCAGGCCGGCGCCCATGAGAAGGGCGGCTACGGCGAGCGTCGCCCGGTTGCGTACGGTCGTGGATGACATGCGTGTCCTTTCGGTCGCGGCGCCCGCCCCTGGGCGGGGCGGACGCACCAAACAGTGGCGCTCGAAGGAACGGGCCTGCCCAGAGGGCCTGTCCGGCTCGAACACCACCGAGTTTTCGCACCCCGCAGGTTGTTGCGCAGGTCCCCTCCGCCGCATGAAACAAAAACGGATCGCCCTGTGGGGGCACGGCTCCGGCGGCCGATTACCACGTTGTGCACAGGTCCGGAGTTTGCTTGGGTGGCTGGGCAGACGCAGTGCATGACGGGGGAGCTGATGGGGCGCCAGGAGACGCCGCTCGATCCGGGCCGGGGTCCGGTGGAGCGCTTCGCCTTCGAACTGCGCAAGCTGCGCCAGGAGGCCGGTGGCGTCACTTACCGGACCATGGCCCGCGGCTGCGGCTATTCGGTCTCGACCCTGTCCCGCGCCGCCGCCGGCGAACAGCTGCCCTCGCTGCCGGTGGCCCTCGCCTACGTGGCCGCGTGCGGCGGCGACACCGAGGAGTGGGAGCGACGCTGGCAGGCCGCCGCCGAGGAGACCACCCGCGCGGCCACCGACGAGGACGACACCGACGCGCCCTACCAGGGACTCGCCCGGTTCGAACCGTCCGACAGCGCACGCTTCTTCGGCCGGGAGCGGCTGGTCGCCGAGGTGCTGGACCTGATGCGGGACCGCCGGCTGGGCGCCGTGTTCGGCCCCTCCGGCAGCGGCAAGTCCTCCCTGCTGCGCGCCGGGCTCATCCCCGCCCTGCGTGAGGAGCCCGACCCCCGGCTGCGCCCGGCCACCGTCCGCATCCTCACCCCGGGCCCGCACCCGGCCCGCACCCACGCCACGGCGTTCACGGCCGCGGCCGCCCCGGGTGACACGGTCGTCGTGGTCGACCAGTTCGAGGAGGTCTTCACTCTCTGCGCCGACCCCACCGAACGGACGGCGTTCATCGACCTGGTGCTGACCGCGCCGGACCCCGGGTCGGGGATCCGCGTGGTGCTCGCCGTACGGGCCGACTTCTACGGCCGCTGCGCCGACCACGACGGCCTCGCCCGCGCCCTCGGCACGGCCGGTCTGCTGGTCGGCCCGATGAGCCCCGAGGAACTGCGCGCGGCGATCGTCAGACCGGCCATGGCGAGCGGCCTCATCGTGGAACAGGCCCTGACCACCCGGATCGTCGAGGAGGTCGCCGGTGAACCCGGCGGGCTGCCGCTGATGTCCCACGCGCTGCTGGAGACCTGGCGCCGCCGCAAGGGCCGCACCCTGACCACGGCCGCCTACGACGCCAGCGGCGGCCTGCACGGAGCCGTCGCCCGCACCGCCGAGGACGTCCTCGGCGGCCTCACCGGCGACCAGGTGGACACCGTGCGCCGCGTCCTACTGCGGCTGATCACCCCCGGCGACGGCGCGCCGGACACCCGCCGGCCCGTCGCCCGGGCCGAACTCGCCGCCGACGGGCATGGAGCGGGCACCGCCGTCCTGGAACGCCTCGTCCGGGCCCGGCTGCTCACCCTCGACGAGGACACCATCGACCTCGCCCACGAGGCCCTCATCACCGGCTGGCCCCGGCTGCGCGCCTGGGTCGACGCCGACCGCGAGCAGCTGCGCACCCACCGCCGGCTCACCGAGGCCGCGACCGCATGGGAGGCGCTGGACTGGGACCCGGGCGCGCTGTACCGGGGCACCCGGCTGGCCGCCGCCGAGGAGGCGTTCGCCGACCCCGGTCGGCGCCGGGCGCTGAACGCCGCCGAGGCGGAGTTCCTCACCGCGAGCCTCGACGCCCGGGCCCGGGAACGCAGAGCCGCCGCCCGCACCACCCGGCGCCTGCGCGCGCTCGTCGCCGCGTTGACCGCACTGCTCCTCGTCGCCCTCGCGGCCGCGGGCATGGCCGTGAAACAGCGGGCGGCGGCGAACAGCGAGCGGATCACGGCGGTGGCCCGGCAGATCACGGCGGAGGCGGACCGGTTACGGGGGGACGAGGTGCCCGCCCAGACCCAGGACGTGGCGCTGGCGGCGCTGCTGGACGTCACGTCGTACCGGATGCGCGGGAGCGCGCGGGCGTACACGAGCCTGGTGCAGGCGGCGAACTCGGCGCTGTTCAGGGACGTGCCGGAGCAGGGCCGGGTGAGCACCGGAGTGATCTCCGGGCTCGGGGGCGGCCGGCGGCTGGCATACGACAGGCGGCAGCGCGTCATGGCCGTCGTCGGCGAGGACGGGAACGTGAGGCTGTGGGACACCGCCCGCTTCACGCACCCACGGCGCGTGGGCCGGACCCTGCCGGGCAGCGTGGTCGGCATGACTCCCGACGGGCGGGTGCTGGCCGCAGGGGGCCCCGGCATCGGCGTACGGCTGTGGGACGTCTCCGATCCCGCGCACCCCGCGCCGCTCGGCTCCGTTCCGGTGCCCGACGACGGTTTCGACGTGTCGTCGCTGGCGTTCGGGAACGACGGTCACCTGCTCGCGGTCGGTACGGGCAGCATCGCCCTGTGGGACGTCACCGATCTCCGGAAGCCGGATCGGCTGGCCCGGTCCCTGCCCGGGGACCTGTCCGCGTTCAGCCCCGACCGCAAGGTCTTGGCCACCGCCGACACCCAAGGAGGCACGGTCCGTCTGTGGGGCACCTCGCACCGGGGAAGCCCGCCCGCCCTCGGGGTGCTGCACACCCGCACGGACAACGAGACCATCCTTTCCTTCAGCCCCAACGGACGGTATCTCGCCACGAACGGGGCGGGGACCGGCCAGGTGCCGCTGTGGGACGTCCACAGGCCGGACCGGCCCACTGCCTCCGGCTTCGTGCTCGGCACGTCCGACGCCACCGAGGCCCAGGCGGTGGCCTACAGCCCCGACGGCCGGATCGTCGCGATCAGCGGGGACAACGGCGTCCAGCTCTGGAACATCGATGCCTTCGAGCTGCCCACGCGACTAGGACAGGTGCTGGGGCAGCGCTCGTCGGCAGGCATCACTCCGGTGTTCGCCCCCGACGGGCGCAGCCTGATCACCGAGGACGGGGTGCTGCGGATCTGGAACCTTCCGCCGGGGGTTCTGCTCGGGTGCGGGACCGGCACCACTGGATTCTCCCCGGACGCGCGGACCATGGCGACGGCCTGCGCCGAGGGCGGGCCGGTGCGGCTGTGGGACATCACCGATCCCGGCGGCCCCCGGCCGCTGCCCGTCACGCTTCCCGGCACCGCCGGGCAGTTCGCCCCGCACGGGCACCTGCTCGCCGTCACCACGCCCGACGGCGAGATACGGATCTACGACGCGACCGACCCGGCACGGCCTCGCGCCCTCGGCAAGCTCGCCGCCGCCCGCGACCACAGCATGGTCCTCCTGGCCTTCTCTCCGGACAAACGCGGCCTGGTCACCTACGAGGAGACGAGCAATAGCGCCCAGGCCATCGGGTCGGGCATCGGGGACGGCGACGGCCGCATACCCGGCTTAGAACCCCTGGACGACGGGATCCGCATCCGTACCTGGGACCTGGGCGACCCCCGGCACCCCCGGGAGACGGGGCGGGCCGTCGTACTGGAGAGGAACGCCGGAGCCGGTCCGGTCGCCCGCGCCCCGGACGGTCGCGGGCTCGCGGTCGTGGACGAGGACCGGCGCATCCTGCTGTGGGACACGAGCGACCCGGGGCACCCGCGCCACCGCGGCCGGTCCTTCGTCGGCGACGTGCCGGCCTTCGCCCCACACGGCCACACGCTGGCTATCGGCAGCGTGGACGGCACCGTACGCCTCTGGAACACCGCCGACCCGGCCCACCCCACTGCGCTGGGCGCCGCGCTCGACGCCGACGGCTCCGTCACCGGCCTGGCGTTCGACCCCGCCGGGACCCGGCTGGCGGTGGGCACCAGCGACGGGCTGATCAAGCTGTACGACGTGACCGACCCGGCCCATGCCACGGCGATCGGCGATCCGCTCGTGGGGCACACCGCCGAGACGGACAGCCTGGTCTTCGCCCCCGGCGGCCGGGCCCTCGCGAGCGGCGGCCTGGACGGCACCACCCGGCTGTGGACGCTGGACGCCGAGCGGAACATCCGCCGCATCTGCGCGGTCACCGCGGACACCCTCACCCGTGCCCAGTGGCGCCGCCACGTAGGGGACCTGCCCTACCGCAACACCTGCCCCTGACGGCGGCCTACAGCAGCCCCGCCGCAAGGAGCTTGGCGACCCGCTCGACCTCCTAACTGGACAGCGGGACCTGCGGATCGGCGGTGACCAAGCAGCCGATCACGCCCCACAGGTACAAGGGCCGCCTCGAAGGCGTCCAGGGCGAAGGAGCTGCCACCCATGCGGGACGGGGCGCCCGCGCCGTGATGCCGAACAGGGCACACAGCCGGTCCTGTTCGGCTCGCGAGCCCTCCCAGTCATCGGCCCGGCACCGGCGGTAGAGGCGGACGTAACCGTGCGAGTCGACGTTGGCTACGCCGGGTACGGCCCCGTCGGCACCCAGGGCTAGGTTTTGTCTCTTTGGTCAGCGCCGTGTCCGGATGAGGATGGCGGCGAGGTGGAGTGCGGCCTGGTAGGTGATCGCGAGTTTGTCGGTTCGTGTGGCGAGGCCGCGCCACTGTTTGAGGCGGTTGATGCCTCGCTCGACGGTGTTGCGCTGCTTGTGGGCATCCGCATCGAACGAGGGTGGGCGCCCGCCTTGGTGGCGTCGCCGCAGACGGTGGCGGATCTGGTCGGACGGCTGCGGGATGACCGCGCGGATCTGGTGGCGTCTCAGGTGGCCGCGGATCGCGCGGGATGAGTAGGCGCGGTCGGCCAGGACCGAGGCAGGGCGGGTCCGGGGCCGGCCGGGGCCGGTTCTGGGCACGCGGATGCGGGCCATGACCGTCTCGAAGGCGGGTGCGTCACCGGCCTGGCCCGTGGTCACGGTGATGGCCAGGGGCCGTGCATGGCCGTCCGCGACCAGGTGGATCTTGGTGCTCAGTCCGCCGCGGGAGCGTCCGAGTGCGTGGTCGGGCGGCTCGTCTCGGCTTTCGGCCCCCTTTTGCGGGCGCCGGCGGTGTGCTGGTGGGCGCGGACGACGGTGGAGTCGACCGACACGGTCCAGCCGATGTCGTCGACGGCGTCGGCTGCCGCGAGGATGGCGGCGAGGATCTTCTCCCACGTGCCGTCGACGGCCCACCTGATCAGCCGCTTATGAGCGGTTTTGAAGGAGCCGGGTTCGTCGGGCAGTTCTCGCCAGGGCGAGTTGGTGCGGTACTTCCACGCGATGGCCTCGAGCGTGCGGTGGTCGGCCCACCGACGGCCGCGCACCGGATCGGCCGGCATCAGCGGCTCGATCCGGTCCCACATCGCATCAGTGATCACTAACCGGACAGGCACACCCGATCAACTGATCAACCCATCAAAGAGACACGCTCTAGGCTGCCGGTCATGAATCCGGCCATGACCAGCGGTGTGACCACTGAGCCCGCCATCCTTGACGCCATGGAGCTGACTTCCGACCCGGAGCTGGAGGTCCGGTTCGCGGAGTCGGCCCACCAGATCCTGGCGGACCTGGTACGTGGAGGTGCCGCGCTGGGCTGGGTCGAACCACCCTCGCGGGATGAGGTGGCGGAACTTCTCGGCCACGTCGTCTCTGCGGTGCAGGCCGGGGATGCGGCCCTGCGTGCCGCTTACCGCGACCGTCGGCTTGTGGGGTTGGGGTACTGGCTGCGCTACCCCCGACCGACCCATCGGCCACACGCCGATCTGGAGAAGATCGCGGTAGATGCTGCTGCCCATGGTCGTGGCGTCGGTCGGGCGCTGACCGCTGCTTTGATCGCTGACGCCCGGGAGGCGGGTATCGAGGTCCTCACCCTGGACGCCCGTGGCGACAACACCAATGCCCTGCGCCTCTACCGGTCGCTGGGCTTCACCGAATACGGCCGTCTCCCCGACTTCGTCGCCGTCGGCGAACACCGCTACGACAAGGTCTTCTACATGCTGGACTTCCGCCGGCAAGGCTGACCACTGCCACGGACGAAGGCCCGGCGGCGCCCCGCTCCGGTTCGCGATCTTCCATGCGAGAGTACGTGCCCGCACGCGGAGATACTGATGATCCCCCTACGGGGCACTCAGGCGTCGGCGATTTGCAGGGCTAGCGCGAAGTGCTCACCGTCCGTCCCCGCGAGCAGGCTGTCGAACACTGGGGTGAGCCCGTTCACTGCGCCGCATCCGGAGTCGTGGTTGGTCCACCAGCTGGCCTCCGGTCCGAGCGAGGACACCACCCGGTCCGCCGCGCGCTCGGCGGTCTCGACGGGTAAGTGCTGGTGGCTTGGCCAAACCAGGTCGACGGCCGCGATATGGGCCAGGAACGAGGCGGCCGCGTCTGTCTCCACCGGTTCCAGAGCGGCGCAGATCTCAGGGACGCACGGCATTGCGTACCCGAGGAGGAAGCGCCGCCATGCCTCGTCCGCCGCGATCGCGGCCAGCAGTGTGCGGATCCGGCCCGCCAGCTCTGGCAGGTCCGGTTCTGGCTCGGTGAACCGCCCGGCCGCCACGTACACCCGCATCGGCGTCGACAGCTCTGCCATGCCGGCTTCCAACTCGGCGAGGACTCCCATGGACGGGGATTCTGCCGTACGCTCCCGGCTCCTCGACCCGCACCCGGGTCAACTAGAGCGCTCACCGGCCAACTCGAGCGCTCAGTCACATCGTGCTCCGTCACATTGAGATCGGAGCCTCCGCACTCGCGTGTTCGATTTACTGTTCGATAGCGTGAGGGGTGGAGATGGTCCGGATGAACGAGGGAACGACACAGGTCGGATGGTCGACGGTGCTGCATGTGCGCTGCCCTGACCGGCTGCCCGAGGAGACCTACCGGCGGGTGCTGGAGCTGCTCACGGACCTGTCACCGGTGGTACAGGCGTTGCCCCCGACCGCGGCCCTGGTCGAGCTCAAGGGAGCGTTGCGCTATCACGGCACGGACGCGGCCCACCTGGGCGATATCCTCTGTATCCGGTCCATCTCCCGCCTGGGCGTCGACCTGCGGATCGGGCTCGGCCCCACAGTCACGGTCGCGGCGACCGCCTCCGCCCAGATCACCACCCCGGGCGGAGTCCTCGCCGTCGCCCCCGACGAGGTCGCCGACTGGCTCGGCCCGCTGCCGGTCCAGGCCCTGCACGGCATCGGTCCCCGCCAGGCCGCCGCCCTGAGCGACTACGGCATCCACACAGTCGGCCTGCTCGCCGCCGTCTCCCCGGCGACCGTGCAGCGCCTGCTGGGCAAGAAGGCCGGCCACCTCGCCGCCGACCACACCCGCGGCATCGACCCCCACCCCGTCGTCCCACGCGTCCTGCCGGCCTCCGCCGCCGTCCGCCATCGCTTCCCCCACCACACCCTCGACGGCGCCACCGTCCGGGCCGCCCTGCTCAACCTCGTCGTCCAGCTCGGCATCCAACTGCGCCACCGCGGCCAGGCCGCCCGCGCCCTGACCCTCACCCTGGCGTTCGCGGGCGGCACCAGCTGGGAGAAGACCCGCCGCCTGCCCGAACACTCCGCACACGACGAGGACCTGCGCATCCTCGCCTACCAGCTCATGGACGCAGCCGGCCTGCAGCGCGCGCCTGACCTCTCTCATGCTCAAGGGCGAGGACCTCATCGACGCCGGTCAGGTCGCCCAGCAGATCAGCCTGGACACCGCCCGCGAGTCCCGCCTCGTCGCCGAACAGGCCATGGACCGCATCCGCGACAAGTTTGGCCCTGGCGCCATCGGGCCGGCCGCCGTCATGCCCTTGCGCCGCGCCTCATGACCCATCTCCTCGTACGGAACCGCCTCGCGTCACCAGCTTGGGCCGCTACCACCTGCTCCTCGAATTCGGCGGTCTGCCGGTCCAGCACGGCTGGTGGGGCCGCGAGGAGACCGCGCGGGACAAGTTCCGGCGCTGGGTCGGCGAGTACGGGAACATGCCCGGCGCCCGGATCATCCTCACCGACGACAAGACCGGCGACGTCCTGGCCGCCTGGCCCCACCCGCGGTAGCGGAGACGCCCGGCTATCCGACGGCCGGGCCGCCCGGGGTGTGACGGGCGGCCTTCTTCACGACCTGCTCCATCTCGTACCGGTTGGCCCCCACCGCTTCGGCGTGCGCGGTGACGGCCGCCTGGACCGTCTCGGACGCCTGGCGCCAGCGGCGCCACTGGGCGTCGTAGTCCTTACCGGTGAGGCCGGTGAGCTTGACCCGCTCGCCCTCGGCGGATCGTTCCAGCGCGATCAGCTCATCGGGGACCTCTGCCACGGACACGGATCTTAGGCGGCCCGCGGTATGTGCCGACGATCCGACTTGGGTGCAGTTCCTTTGAAGGGAAAGGCGCGTCTGGGCTGGGCGTGGCTATGAAGCGTCGGCGTAGGCGAGGTGGGTGCCGCAGACGGTGCAGCGGAAGAGCATGGCGCTTGCGCCCTGCCCGAGGTGGGTCAGGAAGTTCTCGAGCCGGGATGCGTCGTGCCAACCGCCGATCCGTAGGTCGGTTCGAAGCTGGTCGAGTGCGTCGGGGAGGGCGGCGAGTTCGGTGTATCCGACCTCACCGATGAAGGCGGCCGCGTCGTTGCAGTGGACGAGCCAGTGCGGGTCCTGCCAGGCGTGGAAGCCGGGGGTGCGGCGGGTGACGTGCTCCAGGGTCTCCTCGCTGACGCCGTCGAGCCCGTACGAGTCCGTGAATTCACCTTCGAATCGTTCAGCGGCGCTGCCGTCGGCGATGCACCAGGGGCAGAACTGCCCGTTGACGTCCTGGGCTGTGTAGAAGGTCGCGGTGTAGATCCACCCGGTGCTGCGCTCGCAGCAGGCACAGGTCTCGGCGCTCTCGCGGATGGATCCGCTTGCGACGGGTTCGGGGTGGTGGCGGAAAGAGGGCAGGGCGGCGCTCACTGAGCCTGCCTGTGCCAGGAGGGAGCCGCGTCGACGCGGGTGGTCTTCGCGGCGGTGGGCACGCCTGTGAACCTCATGGGTCGCACTCTGTCCGCAAGTAGTCCCGTGATCAAGCGGCGAGGTCCAACCGCCACTGGTCCGGGGTGGGGTAGAGGCGTTCGTGCTCGCGTGCGGTGTGGAAGTGCCAGTAGGGATCGAGGTCGCCGTTGGAAACGATGGCGCGCAGTCGCAGGACGGCTCCGGCTCCGGGCAGGCCCCAGCGGGCGCCGGTGATATCGAGGCGGTCGGCGATCAGGTGGCGACAGGCGCCCTCGACCGCGCCGGTGGCGATCGGCCACCCGTTGTCGAGCGCGGTGTCGTAGTGGAGCTCATCGAGGTGGCCCGTAAGGTAGCGGTGGCAGGCGGCGTCGACGGCCTCGCGCCGGGCGGCTGACAGGTGATCCCGCTGGGCCTGGACGGCATCTCGGCGGGGGCGCGGCGGCGCGAACGGCGTGGCCCGAGAGGATCGCGGTCAGATGGTCGGCCGCCCATGCCTCAGCCTCGGTGGTGCCCGGTTTATGGAAGGCGTGGGCGGCGGCCCAGACGTAATCGGCGACGTGCACGAAGTCCAGCAGCACGTGGACCGTGACGCCGCGTCGGGCGGTCTCGGCGCTGATCAGGTCGAGCTAGTGGCGAGCGCCGTCGACCAGGACGATCCACGGCCGGCCTGGCCGGAGCCACGGAAGAAGCTTCCGCCGCGGCCGACGCGGCTGGATCCGTACAAGCCGTTGATCGACGAGATGCTGCGGGCCGACTTGGATGCGCCGCGCAAGCAGCGGCACACGGTGAAGCGGATCTTCGAGCGACTGCTGGATGAGCACGGTGCGGACGAGATTTCATACCAGATGGTCCGTGGATATGTCGCTGACCGGCGTGAGGAGATCCGGGTCCAGGCCGGACGAGGTGTGGTGGAAGCCTTCGTCCCGCAGACGCACAAGCCCGGAGCGGAGGCGGAGGTCGACTTCGGCGACGTGACGGTGCGGCTGGCCGGCGAGCTGGTGACCTGCTACCTGTTCGCGTTCCGGCTTTCCTACTCGGGCAAGGCCGTCCACCGGATCTTCGCCTCGGCAGGTCAGGAGGCGTTCTTCGAGGGCCACGTCCACGCTCTCAACACGTTGGGCGGGGTGCCGACCGGGAAGGTCCGCTACGACAACCTTAGGGCCGCGGGTCGCCCAGGTGCTGGCTTCTCCCGGCATCGCGTCGAGGCCGAGCGCTGGACCGCGTTCCGCTCCCACTACGGCCTGGAAGCTCTCTACTGCCAGCCCGGAATCCGCGGCGCCACGAGAAGGGCGGGGTCGAGGGGCAGATCGGCTGGTTCCGCCGCAACCACCTCGTCCCGGTGCCCGAGGTCGCGACGCTCGCCGAGCTCAACGCGTTGATCGACCGGTGGGACCAGGAGGACGAGGATCGCCGGATCCGGTCCCGTCCTCGCACGATCGGCGAGTACTTCACGGCCGAGCAGCCGCTGCTGGCGCCGCCTTGACCAGGCCATATCTCGTGCTCTGACTCCGTGGCAGAAGCCGCGGGCCGTCCACGACCCCGGCAAAATCCTCCTGGACGTCGCCCTGGCGGTCGCACTCGGCGGGGACTGTCTGGCAGACGTGGCGATGTTGCGGTCCCAACCGGACGTGTTCGGCCCGGTCGCCTCCGACCCGACGATCTCCCGCCTGATCGACTTCCTCGCCCCCTCCGGCGAGAAAGCTCTGCGGGCCATCCGATCCGCACGGTCCGAAGTCCGCACCCGTGTCTGGTCGTTGGCGGACAAGAACGCCCCGGACACCGATGGACAGGTCGCGGTCGATCTCGACGGCGTTCTCGTGCTCGGGCACTTTGATAAGGAGGACGCGGCAGCGACCTGGAAGAAGACCTACGGCCATCACCCCCTGACGGCCTTCGTCGACCACGGATCCGGCGGGACGGGTGAGCCGGTCGCCGCCCTTCTCAGACCGGGGAACGCGGGCTCGAATACGGCGGCCGACCACATCAACACTGCTCAACTGGCCCTGGCCCAGCTGCCGAAGAAGTACCGGCGGGGACGGCAGACGCTGATCCGCACAGACTCCGCCGGCGGCACCCACGACTTCGTGTCCTGGCTCGCCCAGCGAGGCCGATGGCTTTCCTACTCCGTCGGCATGGTCATCACCGAAGCGATCCACGAACACGTCCTGAACGTCCCGGCCGCGGCCTGGACCCCGGCAGTCGAGGCGAACGGCGAAATCCGCGACGGTGCCTGGGTCGCCGAACTCACCGGCGGCCTGCTGGAAGGCTGGCCGAAGGGGATGCGGCTCATCGTCCGCAAAGAACGGCCCCATCCCGGAGCCCAGTTGAGGATCACGACGCGGACGGCATGCGGATCACGTGCTTCGCCACGAACACCGCCGACACGCCGATCGCCGAGCTCGAACTCCGCCACCGGCTGCGGGCTCGCGCGGAGGACCGCATCCGGGCCGCCCGGGCCACCGGCCTGCGCAATCTTCCCCTCCACCACACCGCCCAGAACAAGGTCTGGCTGGAGATCCTCCAGATCGCCCTCGACCTGCTGGCCTGGATGCCCATGCTCGCTCTCACCGGCAAGGCCCGCCTCTGGGAGCCCCGCCGCCTACGGTTCCGCCTGTTCACCGCGGCCGCCCAGCTCGTCACCACCGGCCGGCGCAGAATCCTCCGCCTCGCCCGGTACTGGCCCTGGACCGGTGAGATCACCACCGCCCTCGACCGGCTGACCCTCCTGCCCAACCCCGGATGACCAGCATCCTTCCCTGTCCCAACGACAGCACCACCCGCCCCGGAGTAGTGGAACCCGGCGCCCACCCGACACGACAGCCGGGCCACCGGCCTGTCCGGCATCCATCACGGAAAGCGAAAGAGTCCGCCGACTCCGTCGACGGACCCTCACGAAAGATCGAGGCTAGAGCGGCCCTCCGGATCCGCGCACGTACGAAAATCGCTGCCGTTCTCCAGGACTTCCTGCGTTCAGGCTCCGATGCAGCCGTCTATCATCTGTGTGAGCCGACCGGCCAGCACTCCTCAGTGCGTCTGTCCGGCGGTGTCGAGCGGGCGGGGCGGGTGGAGCGGTGCGTTGGAGAGTGCGCAGGAGTGCCCCTCGTGAAAAGGCCGGGGACAGACTGCCTGGTGCTGGGCCCTCGAACCGGTGTAAGGCTCAGGGCGATCTGTGGCAGGCATGGCTGCGGCATTCGGTGGTGGGCGTCGATCTGCTCATGTGGTGGACGAACGCAAGGAATCTACGCGGCCTGGTGGGGGACGGCCGTTATCGGGAACGTCTCATCGCCCTGCTGTCTCAAGCGTCACCGCGGGACTGCGCGGCCATAGGGCTCGGTTGTGAACGTCGGATCGACCGGCCATGCCGGGAACCGCAGACTTGCAGCCGTCCCCCCGCCGAAGGCCCGGCCGCCGATGCTCCGGAGTTCCGCATAGGCCCGATACCGGGGGCCTGTAGCTCCTTCGTGGACTGCTGGAGGGGAACCGGGCTGCACGTGGAATTCACCTCCGACGACCGTCATCGGGCCGTGCACCTGAAGGACAAGACCGAGAAGGTCGGCGTGTGGGTGGATGGTGTCCCACTAGCGGAGGACGCCTGGCTGGACGTGTCCGGGTACTGGGTCGACGACCGGTTCTACGTGGTGCAGGCCGCAGGCCCGGAGGGCCATCCTGAACAGGAGCTCGCTATGGGCCATCTGGGCTGCAGGGTTCTCGCTGTGGTCATCCACGACGTCCAACAAGCCACTACCCGGATGATCGTGCCGGACGCCACGGAGACGTGGACCGATCCATGTGTGCGTTTGGACGGCAGCACATTGCGCCTGTACGCGGATGGGGCCACCGCCGAGGCCGGCAGTCCGGCGCGATTGTTTCCTGCCGTACCACCGTCGGTCTGACGTTTCCTGCCCGGGTCCCCGGACGACACCGGGTGCAGATACACCGTCCCGGCGACAAGGGCGAGGACTATATTCGGTCACCGCCAGACCAGGCCAGTGCTCGGCGGAGAGATCATCATGTGGGAATGACTGAGAACCGATCAACTGTGGCACCGATTGTGGTGCGGCTCGCCCAGTACACGAAGGCGGACCAGGAGGAGATCCTTGGCATCAGCGATGATCCCTTCGGTGTCGCCTGGACCGGTCTGACCTGGCTGCCGAAAGAAGAGCACTTCGGCATCCGGCACGACGGCCGCCTCGTGGCACACGCCGGCCTGCTGCGACTGCCTGTTGCGATCGGCGACGCCGAGACAGAGGTGGTGGGCGTCGGTGGGGTGGCCGTCTCACCCGGCATGCAAGGTCAGGGCCTCGCTCGCCTCGTCGTCACAGCTGCCCTGGAGCACGCCCGAACGATGGGTCCTCAACACGCACTCCTCTTCTGCCGGCCTCCCCTCGTGTCGCTCTACCAGCGCCTCGGATGGCACCCGCTCGACAAGGACGTACTCGTCGAACAACCCGAAGGCCGCCTCGTGACCATGCCGCTGCGGACCATGGTGACGCCCCTGCGCGACGATGCCCGGTGGCCCTCAGGGCCAGTACGGCTGTCCTCACTCCCTATGTGACGGACCCCTTTAGCAAGAGCCGCGCAGCGCGGCGACGCAGGGTTCACCCATCTCGCACCGGTGTCATTTCGCACCAAGATTTTCCGGCTCTGCAATCGACAAGCACTGCTCAAACTCGGTGACGAACGGTGTCGATTCCCGGTTACGAAGCCAACCGGGCACACTCCGGCATCCGGACCGCCCGGAACAGTTCGGCCTCGACAGCTCGAAGAAGAAAAACACCTACTCAGGGTGTGAGAGGGAAGAGACGCCCTGCCCAGTCGGTTCAGCGTGAACACCACATGCGTGGCCCCTCGGGTGGGGATCTCGTCTCGGAAGACCTCTTCGAGCCCACGGACGCCGGCGCGCGGCGACAAGCCGACCCATCTCTGTCGCGTGGCAGAGATGGGAAAAGGTCGTGGGTTCACCTTTTCCAAAGGGCGCTCGAAGCCCGACTCGCGGGTGAAGCGTCCATAACGGTACGCGGGTGGACCCAGGTTCGTCCGTGCCCGCCGAACTGGCGGCGGCCTACGGTCGCCAGTAGAAACCGACAGGAGGGGATTTCAAGGGTCTATAGCCGTGGAGGCGCCGTCACGCTCTGGAACATGTCGGATGAGGAGGGGTCTGCGGCCCCTTCTACCAGTGGGCAATGGCCGGTGGCGTATACAGTCAGCAATCGGCTGGACGCCTCTCTCGTTCAGCCGGGTGCTGCTGCCGATTGGGGGGCTGCTGCGGAAGGTCTTCGAGCCGTGTTGCTACCTCCATGGACTGCCGCAAGTCGGACTCGAACCGCTGGGGGTGTGCCTCGGCGAGCGTGCGGCGGATGCGGATGGCTTCCTGGATCGCGGCCAGGGCTTCTTCCCGCCGCCCCACCTCACCCAACCGATTGGACAGGTTGTTGAGGGACATGGCGAGGGTGGGCAGGTATACATCCGGGTTCGCCTCGGCGAGCGTGCGGTAGTGGCCGGCGGCTTCCTGGATAGTCGCCAGGGCTTCCTCCCGCTGCCCCGTCTTCACCAATCGGACGGAGAGATTGTTGAGGGACATGGCGAGGTTGGGCAGATAGGCGTCCGGATTCGCCTCGGCGAGCGTGCGGCGGATGCGGATGGCTTCCTGGATCGCGGCCAGGGCTTCTTCCTGCCGCCCCACATCACCCAGCTTGCTGGACAGGTTGTTGAGGGAGGTGGCGAGGTTGGGCAGATAGGCGTCCGCGTTCGCCTCGGCGAACGCGCGGTAGTGGCCGGCGGCTTCCTGGATCGCGGCCAGGGCTTCCTCCCGCCGCCCCACATCACCCAACCCATTGGACAGGTTGACGAGGGACATGGCGAGGTCGGGCAGGTAGGCGTCCGGGTATGCCTCGGCGAGCGTGCGGTGGATGCGGATGGATTCCTGGATCGCGCTCACGGCTTCCTCCCGCCGTCCCACCTCACGCAACCAGACGGAGAGGGGATTGAGGGACCTGGCGAAGTTGGGCACATGGGCCGGGTTCGCCTGCGCCAGCACGTCGTAGTGGCTGGCGGCTTCCTGGATAGTCGCGAGGGCTTCCTCCCGCCGTCCCATTTCACCCAACCGCACGGAAAGATTACTGAGGGACATGGCGAGGGTGGGCAGGTGGGCGTCCGGGTTCGCCTCGGCGAGCGTGCGGTAGTGGCCGGCGGCTTCCTGGATCGCGGCCAGGGCTTCCTCTCGCCGCCCCACCTCCCCCAGCAGGTTGGAGAGGTTGTTGAGGGAGGTGGCGAGGGTGGGCAGGTGGGCGTCCGGGTTCGCCTCGGCGAGCGTGCGGTAGTGGCCGGCGGCTTCCTGGATAGTCGCCAGGGCTTCCTCCCGCCGCCCCACCTCAACCAATCGGACGGAGAGGTCGTTGAGGACCCTAGCGAGGGTGGGCAGGTAGGCGCCCGGGTCCGCCTGCGCGAGCGCCCGATAGTGGCCGGCGATGGTTCGGGCGAGGCGGACGGCGGTACCGGCGAGGCGCCGACTGGAACGAGGGAACAGAGCGCGGAGTCCGTCGAGGTCGTCGGGAGTGGCGGAGGGATCGGTGGTGAGGGCGTCGAGGGCGGCGATGAGAGGGGCGGGGTGGCCGCATTGGACAGCTGTGGTGATGATCTGGTCGGTGAGCCGCGCGTGGTGGCGTAGGCACAGGTTGGTCAGGTGGGTGTCGAGGCGGTGGCCGAATACCCGGTGGGCGGCGGCGCGGCTGTAGACCATAAGCAGTTGTTTCTTCTGGACGTCGTCGGCGCCGTCCAGAAGTTGGTCCGCGAGGTCGGGGTCGGCGTCCAGAGCGCGTCCGATGTGACGTTCGGCGAGGCGGTCGGGCTGAAGCGCGCCCCACGGCCGGTTCGGGGTGGTGGCCGGGTAGAGGTCGCCGATCCAAGCGGTAACCGCGTTGCGGCGGTCACGGGTCTGGTCGGCCAGGGACGGCAGGCGGCGCCAGGTGTGGTCGGCCTGGCGGCGGTCGGCGGCGCCGGTCAGGTGGGCGGCGGCCAGCGCCTCTTGCAGCGTGCCCGGAGACAGCTGCGGTGTGAGGCCGCGGACGGTAGCGCTGCGGTGCCAGTAGCGGTGTTCGTGCCCCAGCAGCCTGTCCTCCACCTCCCATGTCGACTGACCCGCCGCACCATCCGAGCCTGGGCCGGCGGATAGGGCCGTGGTGGTGTCGAGGAGATCGGCCAGGGCGGTCATGTGGAGGGTCAGGGCGTTGCCGTACCCGTCCTGCTCCAGCCGTGGCAGGGGCAGCGTGGCTGCTGCCGCCTGCCAGTCGTTCATGGCCAGGCCGTGGACATCGGGCAGCGCGGCGGCCAAGGCGCGGGCGGCGTCCCGGTAGGACTCGGGCCGGTGGGCCGGGTCTGCTTCCAGCGGGGGCAGCAGGTGGACGGGGGCGGTGGCGAGGTAGTCCTGGGCAAGGCTGGTGGCGGTCTTTGCCCGAGTCCACCAGTCGCCGTCGGTGCGGGCCAGCAGCAGGATTTTCAGTGCGGTGGTGCCCGGATGGTCGGCGGCGGCCTCGGTCAGTGCGGTGAGCTGCGCGGTACGGTTCTCGGCGTAGTCGAGCACGATCAGCAGGGGCTTGGAGGCGTGCCGCACTTCCCGTAGTTCGGCGGCGGTGGCGTCGGCCCTCGGCCACAGGACGGCCCACCGGTCGGCCGCCAACAGCCGGGCGAGGTGGTGGGCGAGTCGGGTCTTGCCCTGCCCGCCGGCCCCGTGCAGCAGCCAGGCCCCGAACCCGCCCGGTACGCACCACGCCCGCAGGCGTTCCAGCAGATCCTCGCGGCCGTGGAAGGGAACCGTCTGTCGCCCGGCCTGCAGCAGGGCCGCCGGTGATCTGAGGCCGCCAGGCGGTGCGGTGCCCACCGGGTCGGCCAGGTCCTGGAATTCCACGCCCTCCAGGCCGGCTGGGGCGGCGCCGTGTTCGGCCAGCGCGGCGCGGAACGCGGGGTCGTGGTGCAGGACGTACGCGGGCACGACGTTCAGCTGCCCGTGGGCGGAGTGCGCACGGTCGGAGGCCACCACACCGGCCAGCAGACGATCGCAGAACATCGCGGCCCCCGACAGGCCACCCCACGGCGAGGTACCGGGAAGCGACCACTGCGGAGGGTGCTGGAACAGGTCCATCACATACTGGTTCCCGGCGAATCCGCTGCCCGGATTCACCCGCCCCTCCAACTGGGTGGCCTCCACCACCGGACCAGCCGCCGGATCGTCCCCCGAGCGCTGGGCCACATCTGGTACACCCCAGGTCTCACATCCCGTGCCGGGGCGGTCCGTCACCATACGGCCCCAGCGCACCGCGCCCACCGGCGCCCGCCAGCGCGTGTCGTCGTCCACGAGGACCAGCGCGGCGTCATCACGCCCGCCCGGCGTCCCGCACCACACCACCACCCCGCCCAGCGCGCTGTCCCCGCCGGGGTGGAATACCTCCACCCGCTCACCGCTGCGGGCCGCAACGTGAGCGGAGATCAGCACCAGCCGCCCGCCCACCGCATACCCCGAACCCGGGTACCCCGACCGGGACACCCCCACCAGGCGCGCCCGCTCCACCTGACCCCCAAGTCCTATCGACAGTCACCGGCCCCGACCGAGGACGCCGCTACCCGGCGGCCCCCCTTCCGCTCAGTCCTCGATACGCCCCGACGTGTCCCCGGGACCCGCCTGCCGTCCTGGCGCACCGCCCACCAGCAGGTCACCGCCGTGCGCATTCCTGGGCGTCAGCGTGAACGCCACCCGGTGCGTACGGCCACGTGACATCCCGGCCTCGGTCTCCGCACCCACGGCCCACAGCCTGAACCCGGCCTTCGCCTTCGCGTCCGCCCGCAACTCGACCTCGAACTCCATATTCACCGGCCCCACCGCGAACACCACATCCGGATGCACCCCGCCCACCGCCGCCGCCGCGATCAACTCGTCCCGCATCGCCGCCACCGCCTCCACCAGCGGAATATCCATCACACCCACCCCGATCCGACACGCCGTCACGTCATCACTTGAACCGTAGGACCAGCACCCCACACCCCGCAGCCGAACCCGCACCACAGAAGGCCGCCGCCCAGCTTTCTACCGGGTTTGGGCCAAACGGCGCACCATCGGAAACGGCCGTGTGCCGCTCGGCCCGCCAGCGGGTCCGTAACAACCGGGTCCTTGACCCGGCACCGCGTTGGCCTGCCATGGGCTTTGGGCTCGTACCCCAGAGCAGACCCGTCCCCGCCGGGAACCCACCTGCCCGTCCAGTCCGACAATCGCACTGCCGCTACTCGGCCGCGTGGTCGATGTGGGGCACTGGGGGAGAAAACGCCCCGTTGCGCAGGCTGTGTTCGACCAGCCCGGGCTGGTCGACGGTGCCGGTGTAGCGCAGGGCCGCGCCGACGGACAGGCCGAACAGGACGCAGATGCGGCGGGGGTCGCCGCCGGTGGCCTCGGCTTCGTGGAGGAGGCGGTCCTCGCGAAGCCGGCTGGCGGTGATGCCGAGTACGTCGTTGATCCAGACGTGGCTGACCGGCTCCACGCCGCAGCCCGTGGTCTGGGAGACGAACAGGTGGGAGTTCGCGGTACGGGGCCACCGGTGGTTTCGGTAGTCCAGATAGGCCGCCAGGCGGGTCCTTACGGGGTCGGCGAGCAGGACCGCCCGGTTCGGCAGGAGCAGTCGGCCGTCACGCAGGTCGGTGGTCTTCAGGCCGCGCAGTTGTCCGGTGGTGAGCGCGTGGAAGATGGCCAGCGAAGCCAAGGCCGCCCGAGGTATTTCCTGGTCGTGGAGGACTCTGCGGAGGTCGTCGACCTCGACCGGCAGGGGAATCGTGGTAGTCGGCATGCCGCAGAAGATCCGGGCGGTGGGGTCGGTGAAGATGATCCGCCGGTTCTTCAAGGGACGCAGGATGTGCCGCAGGCCCTGGAGCATGTCGACGCGCGGGGTTCCGCTGGCGGGCAGGACAGCGACGACGTCGGCCCGGGTGATGGACCTCAGCGACTCCTTGCCATGGTCCGCCCACGCAGGCGGCAAGCCGACCGCCACATCCCCGTGCGGGGTGGCCGAACCGGCGCCAGCCACGGCATGTCCAGCCGAGGGTCTGCTTGAACAGGCGGAAGGTGTGCTCGATGTCGAAGCGTCGCAGGTATGCCCGCCAGAGACGGTCGGCGTCTGCCGCAGTGGCGTCGGTGCCCGACCACCGCAGCCAAACCGGCTTCGGTGTTGCGCCGCTGGGCCCGCATCCTCGTCGACGTCGGTGACGGCAGTGGTTTCGCCACCGCCGGGCACTTGGCCGCCTACGCAGGTCTCGCGCCCGCCACCGGCAGATCCGGCTCGTCCATCCGCCGCTGCCCGGCTCGTGGCTGGTCGGCCTCTCCCACGTCGACCGTCTACCCCTCGCCCGGCCCGTCCCCGCTGGACGTCCTGCCGCACACGCCCGAGGGCAAGCCGGTGCCCGGCGGCTTCCGGCTCGGGGTCTCGCCCGGGATGGTCAAACACCAGGGCACCCAGACCATCCTCTGGGCAGAGCAGCAATTCGATCAGCACTGAGCGGCTGAAGCATCTCCGCGCCACGCTCTCCACAGGGAATCCGCCGTCGACCACCCCACAGAGGACTCCATGCACACGCATCCGAAGCGCCTCGCCAGCCTGCTGCTGGCATCGCTCATGAGCACTTGCCTTCTTGCTGGCTGCGGCAATGATCAGCGCACCGACGATGGTCATGCGAATGACCAGGCGCTGCGCCGGCAGGAGGAACGCGCCCGTCAAGTAGCTGACGCATGGCACGCATCTGCGGCCGCTGCTGCATGGAAACAGGGCTACTACCCGATGGCCGACCTGGTGCAGAAACCGGCCTCCGGGTGGCACAGCAAGGCGGACGAGCACGCCTACGAGACGAAGAACTTCACCCTGCGCGGCCATCTCCCCAACACTGCCGCCACCCGCGGGAAGGTGGACTGCGGAAGCGGAAAGACGCTCACCCGCCCGCTGATCGGGGCAAATCAGGCGTACCAGTCGTTCGCCCTCAACCGCAGTGACGGACCTCGACTGACCGTGACGGGAGCGACGCTCGGCACCACGACGATCGCGACGAGTCGAGGCAAAGCGACCGTTCCCGCGTGGCTGTTCACCCTGGAGAGCTACGACGTTCCGCTCAAACGGGTCGCCGTCACCCCCTAAAAGCTTCCCAGGCCACCGATCGGACAAGCTCGGCAAGACTCTGCCGGCGGTCTCAGGAACGTCGCCCGGCTAGCCGGGACGGCAGCAGACGGTCGATCCATCACGGTAAGGGCCACACACGGATCCTGCGACGACGGCCCCGTCGTCAAGGCCCTGGAAACGCCGACCGGCTCGACATCACCGGCAGCCGGTGGAGCCTCCCCGGCGCGGAAGCCGTCCTCACCCTCCGCGCCGTCATCAGCAACGGCGACTTCCCGCAGTACTGGACCTTCCACACCCACAGAGAACGCGAACGCCTCTACCTCCGGCCCGACCAGCACAACTACGAACTCCTGGCCTGACCGACGAGCTCACTTCAGAAGAGCCACACCCAAATCCTTTGGCCGCTGCACAGTTGAGCACTACGCACGTCTTGCCCAGATCGAGCTCGATGCCCATCGCAACGTCGTCACCAATGCCGAACCCCGGCCATGGTTCGACAAGACCTGAGCTCCATCTCACGGCGATTCGAGCTGCCGGGACGCGAAGTCCCAGGGTGTCTCGGACGTGTGCCACCCTGAGTGAGGAGGCGGCGAGACGTTCACCCACCGCCCCCTCACTGGAGTGCCGTGGCCCCTGCTACCCGGCCGCCCCGACCAGCGCGCGCGGAGCCCGCATCAGGGCGGAGGGCGGTGCGCCCTTCTTCGGGTCCGTCGGGGCCGGCGTCTGGGCTGTGGCCGACGGCTTTGGTGCGATCACGCAGTTGGACTTGCCGGATTCCGCTTCACCGTTGATGGCGGTGACGCAGAATTCGTAATTCCAGACGCCGGGGAACAGGAAGGCGATCCCCCGGCTGGTCTCGTTGGTGATGTAATCGTCGACCTTGAACCCGCTGCCGTCGTGCTTGGACCCGCTGCTGTCGTCGACGTTACGGACCCAGACGCGGTAACCGGCGGCCCACACAGACCCGTTCCACGACAACTGGACGGTAGTGGCGTCGGTGGAGGTGACCTTCAGACCGGTGGGCGCCGGAGGTGTGCCGGCCCCGACGGTGACGGACCGGGCGACGCCCGGCATACCGCCACCGGCGACGTTCCACGTGGCCACCGCGACGAGGTAATGGTGGGCCGGCTTCAGCCCGTCGATATGCACCGAATTTCCTCTGACCGCAGTGCTGTTGAGGAACGCGCCGGGGGTGTCCCTGTCCCAGGTGGTGATCTCGTACCGGTCGATCGTGTCGGTATACGGGCCGGTCGCCGCGTCCCAGGACACGTCAACGCCGGTGGCGGTGGCCCGGGTGACGATTCCCTTGGGGGCCGCGGCGGTTTTCGGGTGCGCGACACCACCGAGCGTGTGGGACCACTCGGACTTCCCGTCCTCACCGTTGTCGGTACGGACCTGGTATTCCCACTCCCAGCCGTCGAGGGTCCAGGTGGTGTCGAATCGGGCCGCTTTGACCGGTGTCTCGGTCCAGGTGCCGGTACCCTTGATCCGGTGCCGGACGGTGTATCCGCGGGCGCCGAAGACCGGCTCCCAGTCCAGGGTGATGCCGCTCGGGCCGGAGTCGACCCAGATCGTATCCGGCGCGAGCGTCGGCCGGTCCGGGATGCGCGCGGGGATGTCGATCAGCTGGCTGCCGAGACCGTAGCTGTTGTGCAAGGTGCGCACGAACGCCTGGGCGATCTGGTACTCGCCCAGGGCGTTGGGATGCAGCCCGTCGTAACCGGCAGGGCAGTCATGCGCGTCGCAGCTGTAGTTGCCGGCCCAGTCGACCAGGGCCACGCGGGACCTGTCGTTGTTCCACGACGGGATCGCGTCCGCGAGCATGCTGTTGTATTTCGTCGTGTTGACGGGCAGGTCGTCCCGGCCGCCGATGAACGTCCGCTGGGGAACGTTGGCCACAGCGAAGTCGAGGTCCGGTTTGACGGCGCGGGCCTGGTCGACCAGCGCCCGCATACTGTCCAGCGTGCCTTCCGGGCCGCTGACGAACCAGCCCATGTCGTTGAAGCCGAGCCCGACCAGGAGCAGGTCGGGCTGGTACTTCGCCACCTGCTCGGCGATCAGCGTTTTGTCCTGCGCCGCCTGCCGGCCCCAGACCGAGAAGTGGTCGGGGTCGAAGTCCTTCGCGACCCCGGGGGCATACGCGCCCGAGGTGACGGGAGCGCTCTGAGCCGGTGGCGGGGCTTCCCCCTGCAACGGCGGCACGGGCGGGGGCTTGGGGGATTCCTGAGGACGGGTTCCCTGGTACGGACCGACGAAATCGACGTCGATGTGCTCCTTCTTGAACCATTCCCAAAGGCGGTAACGCCAGGTCCAGTCACCTTCGTAGCCCTGGCTCATCGAATCGCCCACCACCATCACCTTCAGTGGCACCTTCCCGTCGCCGGCTCGTGGTTCCGCGACCCAGTCCATGACGAGGGCCCAGCGGATGGCGTCCTCGAACGCCTCGGCGATCTTCTTGTTGCCGGAGTCGTTCGGCGTCAGTCCGTCACCGGACAGGTCCTCGGTGGTCACGGCGCCGGTGTCGGCCAGAACGACGTGCCGTCCCGCGCTCTGCCAGGCGCCGACCATCCCGCGGATCTCGGCGTTGTAGGCGGTGATCCGGGCCTGGACGGCGGGGTCGGTCGCGGGACCCAGGGTGGCGAGTGCCACGACCGTGCCCGGGTTGTCCTTCTCGATCTGGTCGACCAGGTCCTTCAGCCGCTGCGCGGCGCCGTCCTGCTTGCCGTCCCGCATGTCGTACGTGCCGGCCTGTAGCGTCACGATGTTGGGCCGGTACTTCGGCAGGGCGGTCGTGGACCGCTTGGCGATGTCGCTGATCTGCTCGCCGGGAGCGCCCTCGTAGGCGGGGTCCCCCTTCTGCCCCGTAGAGCCGGAGCCGACGAAGTCCACCGGCACGTCCCGCTTTTTGGAGACGAGCGAGATCAGGGCATAGAGCGAGCCGGCCAGGGTGGCGCCGTAGCCGATCTTCTCGGCGGTGCCGAAGGTCGAGTCGCCCAGCGGCATCACCTTCAGCTCCGGCGGTTCCGCCGCCGCCCGCATGCCGTTCCACCACACGGGGTAGTGGTCGCTGCTGCCTCCGTTCATACGGCTCGCGGTGGCGTCGCCGGCGTCCCCGTCTGAACTGACGAAGTAGTCCAGTTCGTTGCCGCTCTGGTGGGTGGGAAGTCCGGAGTTGTAGACACGGGCGCCGATCGGGAAGGTGCCGCGGCGCTGAAGCGTCCGCGGGTCGATATTGAAATCGCCGCCGGCCGTCCAGCGGTACTGCGCGCCCCAGGAGCGGACGGAGTCGCGGATCGCCGTCAGCAGGGTGTTGGAGTCACCGCCGCCGCCCGACAGGCCGTGCACGTTGAAGTACCAGTCGTCTCCGAACCGGACGCCCAGCGCGGCCCGGCCCCGCTGGATCGGGTTGGTGACGACGCGTACCTCGTCGGGCTGGTCATGGGTGATGGTCGCCAGGTTCACCCGGCCACCTTGGCCCCGGCCGGCGTTGTCGTCGGTCTGGATGAAGAAGACGTGGTACGGGCTGGGCTGCAGCCGGCTGCTGAACGGTTGCCAGGTCGAGTGCCGGACGGTGTCACCGTCCGCGGTGGTGACGTCCGGCTGGCGGATGGCGTGGCTCGGGCCCTGGGGCCCGGCTTCCTGGATCAGGACGATCTCGGCGGACCTGGCGTAGCCCTGGACCTGCGAGGACCACTTGCTGGCCGTCGCGTCATCCTCGCCCTGGATGTTGTTGGTGATGATCGACGTCTGCCGCAATGGCGCCGCGGCGGCGGGGGAAGCTCCTGGTGCCACGAGGAGTGCCGTACCCAGGATCGATAGCGTTACCAGTGCCGCCCTGGGTCTGGTCACCAGACGTAACCGGGCCAGTGCACCGGTGAGGTGTTCCTTTAATGCGTTCACCACAGCAAGGTTAATGGAGTTTACATCTATGTGATCTGCACGATCGAGCGGCATACGGCGTCCCGCGGCGCACAGTCCACGCGCCCGGAAGCCAGTGAGCCTTTTCCAACTTGGTTCGTGCGCATGGCGGTTGGGCTGACAACGTGGTGAAGCCCCTGGTAGATGGGTTTTCGACCAAGAGAACCGTCTCCACCAGAGGCTTCACGTGCTTGTCTACCCGTCGGGTGTCGACGTGTCCAGCTCTGCCCTCCGCTTCCTCACGCAGCAGTTGCGACGGCACCGCCGTACGATCGGCTCCCGTTGGCGGTGCCTGAGCGCTGGCCGTCAGGCTTTGCTCACACTCGCCCATCTGCGGGTGGGGCACACGTATGCCCAGCTCTCGGCCGGGTTCGGCGTCGCAACCACGACGGCCTACCGCTATGTCACCGAGGCCGTCGAACTCCCGGCCACTCTCGCCCCCAGCCTTCACCGACGCGGTGCGGACCGCCTCGGTGAAGGCATTCGTGATCCTGGACGGCACGCTCCTGCCGATCGACCGCATTGCCGCGGACCGGCCGTTCTACTCCGGCAGACACAAGAAGCACGGGATGAACGTGCAGGTCATCGCAGCCCCCTTCGGCCCACTGCTGTGGACGGCACCGGCCCTGCCCGGTGCCGTCCACGACATCCGCGCGGCCCGCGAACACGGCATCGTCGACGCCCTCGCCGAGACCGGCACCAAGTGCTGGGCCGATAAGGGTTACCGGGGGGCCGGCGGCACGGTCCGCATCCCGTGCTGGGGACGGTGGGAGACCCTCTCCGCAGACCAGCAGGCGGTCAACCGGTCCCACGCGAAGATCCGGACCCTCGTCGAGAAGGCCGTCGCCACCCTCCAGTCCTGACGGCTCCTGCGCAAACTACGGTGCTCGACCAACCGGATCACCAGCCCCGGCCAGGCCGTCCTCACCCTCCATCGAGCGGTCCGGCCCGGCCCACAGGGGTCAGGGTGCGTGTGCCGGAGCCGGATAAGGGCGTGTCATAGCTCGACGAACCAGGACCGCGTACCTACGTCGGCAGTCGGACCGGCGCAGGCCGAACGTGTAGACCCCTGTCGAGATCATCCAGGTGGTGTCGTCGGTCAGGACCGCTTCCAGCTCGGGCACATTCAGCTCGTCCAAGGCGTGGGCGTACTTCGCCACAGTCGCTGGAGTTCGGTGATCACGAGACCACCGTCAGCACGATCTTGCCTTGGAGGTGGCCCTGCGCGGCTCGCGTGTGTGCGTTGACCGCTTCGGACAGCGGGTAGGTGCTGTCCACCCCGACCTGGAGCTTGCCCTCATCGAACAGGTGCCCGATCTCGGTGAGCTGGGGACCATTGGACCGCACCTGAATGTTCGAGACGGTGATGCCCAGATTCGCCGTCTCTTCCGGGTCGTACTCGGCGAAGAACACCGGAAGCATGGTGCCGCCGCGCTTGAGCACGGTCAGAAAGCGTGAGCTGTCCGGGCCACCGACGGTGTCGATCACCAGGTCCGCACCGCTGACCACGTCCGCGGCCTGCGTCCTGGTGTAGTCGATGAACTCATCGGCGCCGAGCTTGCGCAGGAACGGCTCGTGCCGGCCCGAGGCCACCGCGATGACGTGTGCCCCTTTCCATTTCGCCAGCTGCACCGCGAAGTGGCCCACTCCACCGGCGGCCCCGTTGACCAGCACGGTCATCCCTGGCGTGATCGGCACCGGCTGGTGCACCTGGCCGGTGAAAGGAGACGGCACCTCGTGGCCGAGATCAACCAGGTACTGCCAGGCCGTGAGCACGGCCATCGGCGCCCCAGCCGCCTGCACGTGGTCGATACCGGCCGGCTTGTGGGCCAGGTCCGAGGCCGGCGCGGCCACGTACTCGGCGTACGTCCGGCCGTCGAGTCCGGGGAACCGCAGCATGCCGAAGACCTCGTCACCGACGGCGAAACCCAGCACGTCCGGAGCGACCGCCTGGACCACGCCCGACATGTCCGTGCCGGGGATCAGGGGGAACTCCAGCGCCGGCCTCATCTCGGCCGGCATGATCTTCATCCCCTCACGCAGGTACCAGTCCGGCGGGTTGATGCCCGCCGCGTGCACCCGGACGAGCACCTCGCCCGGGCCGATCTCGGGAACCGGCACCTCCTCGTACCGCAGAACTTCCGGCCCGCCCGCTTCGTGGAACTGGATCGCCTTCATCGCCTGTCGCTTTCCTGGGGAGACGTTGCTCCTTCAGTCAAGGCCCGGGACGGCATCGCCGTCCAAGACCGGTTCGGCAACCTGATCATTCCGAAACGGCATGACACGTACGCTGCAAGAGTGAACGATCTCGGACAGGACCTGGAACTGCGGCTGGTGCGCTACTTCACCGTGGTGGCGGCACACCAGCACTTCGGCCGGGCCGCCGCCGACCTGCATGTGGCCCAGCCGGCGCTGAGCCGCCAGATCCAACGGCTCGAGAAGTATCTCGGCGCCCGGCTGCTGGACCGCGTGCCCCAGGGGGCTCGGCTCACTCCGGCCGGCCAGAGCTTCCTCCCCCGGGCCCAAGCCCTCCTGAAGGCCGCCCATGAGGCCGAGCTGGCCGTGCGTGAACAAGCGGAGACCGAACGTATCGCCATCGGCTACGTCGAAGACCTGGTGATCACTGCCGCCGTACGGGAACTGCGCCGTCGTCATCCGGACGCCGAGATCGCCACCCGGTACCTGAGCTGCCGCGACGTCGGGGCGCTGTCCGAGAAGCGCGTCGACGCCCTGATTGCGCGGGCCCCGCTGCCGTTCGCCGCCGACGACGTGTTCACCACCCCGCTGTACGAGGAGCCCCGAATGCTCGCGGTCCCGCGCGGCCATCCCTTGGCCGACCGCGCGTCGGTGACCGCGGAAGAGCTGGCCGGCGAGGAGGCGGCGCCGTGCGCGTTCGAGACCGCGGACTGGACTTCCTACCGGATCCTCGGGGCCGGCGTGCCGCCGATCGAGAGCTACGAGGACAAGCTCGAACTCGTCGCGAGCGGCAGGGCGATCGCCGTGCTACCGGTCGGCGATCGGCGTAGCTCGCTGCGTCCCGACCTCATCACCGTCCCGATCGAGGGCGCTCCCCCGAGCCAGGTCGTCCTGGTCAGCCGCAAGGGCGACCCGAATCCGATGATCAGGAATCTCCGGCTGGCGGCCAAGGCCGTCCTGACCGCCCCCGCGGCCTGACCGGGACCGCCGGCCCGCTTGGCGCTGAACCGCACCAAGCGGTGTTCGGACTCGGAACGGGACGGCGGGACGGGGTACGTCACGTGGCCGCCGGGCACGGGACGTGCCGCAGGGGCGGGTGGACCGTTATCCAGCCGCCCCTGTGTCCGGGCGTCAGTCGACCCGGTCGTTGAGCCCCTCCGACCGATACGCCGGCCGGGCGAGGGCGGTGGCCGTCGTGCCGACGACCGTCAGCGAGGCTTCACGGGCTCGTCTCCCCGCCATGATTCCGACGTCAGTGAGGCCAGTCCGCCATTGGCCAGTCCCTTGTAGGTGACCGTGCGGGCCGGGCCCAGCTCATGGGCGAGTCGTTCCGAGAGGTGCCTCCCTGTTCGGAAGAGGAGCTGCCACTCGTCGGCGTACCTGTCCTCCTCCCGGTGCGTGAGGTCCAGTTCCAGCGTCTCGTCGATCTGCCGTGACCATGTTTTGAAGGCCGCGACCAGGTCGTCGGGAAGGTACAGGCCGGCGGCAGGGTCGTCCGGGGGAAAGTAGCCGAACCCCTCGGCGCGCAAGGGATACGTCCTGGCTTCGCCCTCCACCGTGATGTCGAGCGGGTGCGGCGGGTTGCCGTGGGTGCCGGCCGTCCGGTGGAGGCGGTCGCACCCCCAGCACACGAACTTCTCGTCCTGGTGCTGTTCGTCCCAGTAGCGCACCACCCATCGGGGGCCGAGAGACCTCGCCACCCTTCGCGCGATATCGAGGCCGCGTTTGACGTGTTTGCGCAACGCCGGCCGGGATGCGGTACCACCCTCGGAGAACGACTGTGCCCACTCCGTCAGCTCGCGCGCCAGGGCGGCGGGCAATCCCAGTACGGCGTCGTCGGTCGCGGTCTCCAGGGTGAAGTCCTCGCGCCGGGCGCCCATTGGGGCGTCGGTCCGGTACAACGGCGACCGGCCGGCCACCGCTCGGATGAAGAGGTGTTCGGGCATGCTGTCGGATCATGCCGGATTCGCTCCGATGACATAGTTGTGACCG
Organism: Streptomyces sp. NPDC100445; assembly: GCF_044759735.1. Taxonomy (NCBI): domain Bacteria; kingdom Bacillati; phylum Actinomycetota; class Actinomycetes; order Kitasatosporales; family Streptomycetaceae; genus Streptomyces; species Streptomyces sp. NPDC100445. Next base: position 105,955 of record NZ_JBIVZV010000004.1, read on the forward strand.
ACGACATCGCCTCGGGCCCAGTCAGGCCACCGAGCCAGTTCGTCGCTCTTCAGGTCGAGATCGCCCGGGCGACCGACGTCCCAGGTCACCTCCCACTCGACGCGGTGCCGGGCCCATCCGTATGCTCCGAGATATGGCTGTGCCCGAGCGGGACGCATCGGACATCGGACCCGACACCGCCGTCGGACCTGACCTACGGGTCGCCTCCCCAGCGGGGAAGTGGGTCCTGTTGACGACCGTCCTCGGATCCAGCATGGCCCTGCTGGACTCGACGGTCGTCAACGTCGCCCTGCCGGCCATCGGCCGTGACATGGACGCGAGCCTCGCCGCGCTCCAGTGGACCGTCAACGGCTACATGCTCTCGCTGGCCGGGCTGATCCTGCTCGGCGGCTCGCTCGGCGACCGCTTCGGACGCCGGAGAATCTTCGTCGTCGGCGTGGTCTGGTTCGCCGCCGCGTCGCTGATGTGCGGGCTCGCGCCGAACGTCGGCATCCTCATCGCGGCCCGCGTGCTCCAGGGCGTCGGCGGGGCGCTGCTCACCCCCGGTTCGCTGGCGATCATCCAGGCCTCCTTCCACCCCGCCGACCGGGCCCGGGCCGTCGGCCTGTGGTCGGGCTTCGGGGGCGTCGGGGCCGCCGTCGGGCCGTTCCTCGGTGGCTGGCTGGTGGACGGGCCGGGCTGGCGCTGGGTCTTCCTGCTGAACATCCCCGTCGCGCTGGTCTGCGTGCCCGTCGCCCTGCGGCACGTCCCGGAGTCCTCCGGCCCCTTCGACGCGGGCAACGCCGACAGCGCAGGAGTCGCGCCGCACCGCCGCTTCGACGTCCTCGGGGCCGTCCTCGGCGCGGCGGCCCTCGCGCTGGTGACGTACGCCCTGATCGGGGCCCGGAGCGGCTCCGTGCTCGTGCCGGTGACGGCGGTCGCGGGTGTGGCGGCGGGCGTGGCTTTCGTGCGGGTCGAACGGCGGCGGCCCGATCCGATGATGCCGCCGGACATCTTCGCGTCGCGCCAGTTCACGGCCGTGAACCTGGTGACGCTGTGCGTCTACGCGGCTTTCGGCGGCTTCTTCTTCCTGACCGCGCTCCAGCTCCAGGTGGTGGCGGGCTACTCCGCGCTCGAAGCCGGTACGGCCCTGCTGCCGACCACGGCCCTGATGCTGCTGTTCTCCGCCCGCTCCGGCGAACTCGCCCAGCGGATCGGACCGCGCATCCCGCTCACGGTCGGCCCCCTGCTGTGCGCGACCGCCATGCTGCTGATGCTGCGGGTCGGCAAGGACGCCTCGTACGTCGTGGACGTGCTGCCCGCGCTGGTGGTGATGGGCCTCGGCATGGTCACCCTGGTCGCGCCCCTGACCGCGACCGTGCTGGCCTCGGTGGACACCGGGCGGGCCGGGCTGGCGAGCGGCATCAACAACGCGGCGGCCCGTGCCGCCGGTCTCGTCGCCGTGGCCGCGCTGCCCGTGCTCACCGGGATGGGCTCGGAGGCGTACCGCTCGGCGGACGCCTTCGACGCCGCGTTCCGGCGCGCGATGCCGCTCTGCGCGGGCGTGCTGGTGGTCGGCGCGGTGCTCGCCTTCACGACGGTGCGGCGCCCCGCCCCGGACTGCCGGCGCCCCGAGTGCCGTACCCACGGCTCGATCCTGGCGCCGCCGCTGGAACCCCGCCGCACCGGTCACGGCACCCTCGGCCCCGCGGGCCCGGACACCCCCGGCACGGGCCCGATACCCTGACCGCGTCCGGGTTCACGTGCGGCCCCTGACCGTGCCCGCGCGGAAAGGCGCCGGTGCCGCTCCGCCGGGCGGTGGACCGGGTGCGGGCATGCGCCGGATTGGAACCCCTGACCGAACCAGCGATCGGCCCCGTGGCAGCGCTTGACGATCTCCAGGGCGACTGCCTGCCCGTCGAGGAGACGATGCTCGACGGGGAGTTCTTCTGCCCACGTCAGCCACTCGCGCACGGTGTCCGGATCGTGGGTCGACGGGCACGGTCGCCACGGCGCCGAGAGGTGCCGGGCGCCGAACACCGGTTCCAGCGCGGCCCGCCGGCAGCAGATGGACCTCTCCCCCACTGACGTCCCCCATCTGACACCGACGCGCTGACGACGGCGCGGCGCGGCACCCCCGCCCACACGCAACCGGCTGAGCCGCTTCCGCCCCCGCAAGGACTCAGGCAGCAGCGGACGGACGAACGGCCATTCGACATCAGACAGTTCGTGACGACGTATCACCCGGCCATGATGCGATTATCAAGATCATTGACGGACGCTGCTCCGGTGTGTGCCGCAGGAACTCGTCGCAGGCGGACCGCCGTCAGCGGTGGCGGGCGGCCCTGCGGCGCTGCTCGGAGTCGGTCAGCGCCGACCGGCCGCCTGTAGTCGATGTCCGCGGGGTTGAGCGTGACGCCGGGGGCGACGATCTCGTCGATGCGGTCGAGGATCTCGTCGTCGAGCCGGATCTCGGCGGCGGCGAGCTGGTCGGTGAGTTGCTCGGCCGTGCGGGCACCGAGGATCACCGAGGTGACGCCCGGGTGGGTCGACGCGAAGGCGAGCGCCAGGTGCGTCAGGGAGATTCCCGCCTCGTCCGCCGAGGCCGACAGGCGCTCGACGGCATCGAGTTTGCGCTGGGCGCCCGGCAGGTCGAGGTTGAACTTGTGGGCGACCGCCTGCCGGAACCAGTTCATCTCGATCGGCTCGCCGCGGCGGAATCGCCCGGTCAGCCAGCCGCTGTTGAGTGGACTCCAGGTCAGCACGCCGAGTCCGTACTTCTGCGCGGTGGGCAGCACGTCCGCCTCGATACCGCGCACGAAGACGGAGTACGGGGGCTGCTCGGTGCGGAAGGGGATGTGGCTCCGGCGGTCGGCGGTCCACTGGGCCTCGACGAGCTGTTCAGCGGGGAAGTCCGAGGTCCCGATGGCCATGATGTTGCCCGCGCGCACCGGGCGCGGACGTGCTCCGCCCCGACATCGACCTCGACTGGACCCGGCGCGTCTACTACGCCCTCATCCACGAGGCAGCCAAGGAGGGCGCGGGAGGCGGCGACACGGATGCGCTCGCCACCCGCGCCGTGGACACGCTGCTGCGGGGCGCCGGGGCTCCGGCCGGACTCGCGGGGCAGACGGGAATCTGACGAGTGGCGGCAACATCGTGGTGGTGACGCGGGCCGGGTCGGCGTCGACGTCGATCCGCTTGATGCTGGATGGCCCGATGGGGGGAACGCCTTTGGGCTGGAGTCGCTGGGTGAACCACTCGGCCGCTTGGTGTGGGGACATGCTGGCCATACGTCCGCGTTGGCCCTTCGTCAGGACGGCAGTGGGCATGACGGACCGGACGGGATTGATGAACGCGCGGAAGGTGTAGGTGTCGCCGGACTTGATGATCTGATCCATGCCGATCAGATGGGGCGCTTCCGGGAGCGCGGCGCGGGGAGCGGGCGTCCAGTCAGGACTGACACGGGCCTGAGTGATGCGGGTGAGGGTCTGCGCGCGGTGGCGGGTCTGTACTGATGAAGGGTGCTCCCCCACTCTCGGGGGTGGCCCCTGATGGCGCACCCCGCGTCCGCTTTCGTGTCGTCGTACTCCCCACACCCGCGGGGAGGGTCCCGTGGTGAACGCCGTCCTATCGGGACCGCACAGATAGCAAAGGCACCGGCCCACGGGCGGCCGCGTCCCATCGCAGAGCGAGGTCGTCCGAGCGCGGACGTGCCGTACCTTCGCGGGTCTGCCCGCGGAGTTCTTCGGTTCGCCGGTCCGGGCGGATGCGCGCGGCCTCGTCCTCCTTCCGTGCAACCATTCGCCATACCTGGATGTCTCATCCCATAACAGCATGGCGACCAAGGGGGACATCATGCGGAGAACAAGACTCATAGCGACTGTTCTCGTCCTGGCGAGTGCCGGCCTGGGCGGCGCGGCGACGGCGGCGGACGCCACTGCGGCCACCGCGCGGTCCACGGCCTGTCCGACCGGCTGGGGCAGCGGAGCGAAGGGCGGTAAGGCCACCGGGGCGGTACCGCTGAAGGACGTCAAAACCGGCCGGCACGACTGCTACGACCGGATCGTTTTCGACGTGCCCGGCAGTGGCCCTGCCGTCGGCTACCACGTCCAGTACGTGGACCGGCTCCGGCAGAGCGCCAGCGGGCGCACGATCCCGGTCGCCGGCGGGGCCGTGCTCGACATCCATGTCGGCGCGCCCAGCTACGACCCGGCAACCGGCGCGGTCACGTACCCGGGGCGAGTGGGCGGCACCCTGCCCGGGGTGAATGTCCACGGTTATCGCACGTTCCGGGACACCCGGTTCGCCGGCAGCTTCGAGGGCGAGACGCAGGTGGGCCTCGGCGTACGGGCCCGGCTGCCGTTCCGGGTCCAGCGGGTGCCCGGCAGGCTGGTGGTCGACGTGGCCCACAACTGGACGGGGAGCCGCTGAGCGGATCCGGCGGGTCCGGGGCCGCGTGGGCAGGGTCTCCGCACGGTGCGGACGTCCTCACCGGTCCTTGCACGTCCGGAGGCATCCGGATGGCGAGCCGGTGCATCACCGCGGACGATGGTGCTCGAACCCTGGGCGCGGCAGCAGACCCTCTGTGTCCGCGCCTCACACAGGCAGCACCCGATTGTCGCCGACGGCCAGCGGCTCCGGAAGGTGATCACGTGAGGACTCCCCGCAGGTCTCCCTCCGGCGCGCACCCGAGCGTGCAACTCCCCTCGCTGGGAACCTGGCGGTCACGCGTGCGCGTAGCAGTGATCCTGCTGACCTTCCTCACGACGACGCTCCTGCTGGGGCGGTTCGGCCTCGCCGACTTCGTCCATGCTCTGACCTTCCCAGGGCGCGTCACCGGTACCGTCCTTCTCGTGGTCTCGTTCACCACGTTGGTGAGCGCCGCCGCGGTCCTGGACCACTGGGTCCGGCACAGCTTTCCCCACTCCGGCCTGGTCGCGCTGATCGGCGCGTTCGCGGCACTGCTGACCAACGCCATGCTCCTGGTCGAGACGGTGAAGGACGGTGAGTCCGCGGCCTACCCAACGCTCTTCGGCGCGCTCACGGCGGGTTCGGCATGGGCTGTCTTCGCGGTGTGGCGAACGTCGGTCACGGTCCCCGCTCCCAAGCGGGTGGCCGCTGCGGTGATCGTCTCCTCGGTGATCGCGGTGGCCAACTTCGGCTACCAGAACCTCTATCAACCGTACCAACGGGAAACCAGGCCTCTCATCACGTTGTCCATGGGGAAGGCCGTGCTGAGCAAGGACCACAAGGCATTCGCCGTACCGGTCGACATCACGATCCAGAACCACGGTGACGTGGGTTTCTACGTGCTCGGCACCGAATTCCACGCCATGGGGGAACGGGTGCCGCTCAGCTCGAGGGACCGGCTCCGCCAGCAGTGGCGCACCGACGCCGAGAAGTGGGCCAATGCCGACGAAGTGAACCCGCTCTCCCGCAGGGAGATCCACCAGCCCGGCGAGTTGGTGGAGGCACAGCCGTGGATGCCCTACGGACAATGGATCGAGTCGAGCGACACCTTCGCCACGCAAGTGGTGGTGCAGATGCCCATCGACACGCCGTACGACCAGGTGGCGTTCTATGCCACCGCGAGTCTCGCGCGCAAGGACCGGTTGGTGCTTCAGCCACCGCTCCAATTCCTGGCGTACTCCTGGAGTGGGTCCAAGGTGCCTCTATGGGTGAAGGAGCAGCAGAAGAAAGGCCTCGACTCCCTCATCTACCGTGCCAGGGTGCACGAGAACAACGCGATCGACGAAAGCACCAGGGATCCGCGCTATGTGACCGTCTACTGGAGGTTCGGCACGCACGGCGCGAGCGTGGCGACGTCCATCGCGCGACAGGGCGACGAGGACCACCTTCCCACTCAGGCGGAAGCACGCGAGGTGGTGAGCCGGTACGGTCTCGCCGACGTGATCACGGGGCCCGTCGAACGGACGCTGTGGGACATCAAGAGTCAGCGGTGACGGGCATCGCCGCGCCGGACGGGCCGGCGCGCTCGTCCAGTCCCTCCAGCCAGGCGACCAGGGCGAGCGAGCTGTTCACACGGTCCCAGGAGTAGGCGTCCCCCATGCCGAGCTGCGCCTCGCGCACTGCCCGGCACAGCGTCTCGACGTCGAACATCTCACCGATCAGCGGATGCCGGGCGCTACCGCACAGGGCGATGAGCTCGTCGCCGTGTCTCCGCAAACCGCGGGCATAGAGGTCGTCGAAAGGGACCTTGACCGTCCTGCCGAGGATCGGGGCCGGAAGCAGGTCAGCCATGGCCTCGCGCAGTACCGCCTTCGGACGACCCGGCTGGAACGTGGTCTCGGCGGGGAGGCGGCTCATCGTGGCGATGACCTCCGGGTCGAGGAAGGGGTGCGAGAGGAAGAACCCGTCCTGCCGCGCGCGGTTCCAAGACAGCAGGTCGGGCGCGGACAGATAGTTGGCAGCGTCGTACAGCGACTGTTCGGGCCGGCGCGCGAGCACGAAGCGGCTTTCCGCGATGCGGGCCTCCCGGTAACCGTGAGCCCTCGCGAATCCGGAGCGCAGCCATCGAGGGCGGTTGTACGTGCCGAGGCCGCTCAGCACTGTTCCGCTGCGGAAAAGCGCTGTGATCCGTTCGGATGCCAGCGGAAGACCCGGCTTGACGACGTAGGCGTTGACGATGTCCCGTACGCCCCGTTCGCTGCCCGCGGCCAAGGCGCGTGCCTGCTCGGTCATCTTCCGGAGCTGCCCCGTGCGGGCGAGCTGGTGCAGGTGGAAGGGGTTGGCGTCCACGATCGGATCGGCCCCGCATCCGGTCAGCAGGGCGTCACAGCCCCGTTCCGCGGCCGCCGCGTGAAGCCTGGTCCACAAGGGGGCGCGGAAGGCATGCGCGAATGGCTCGTCCGCGTCTCCCGCGTGGTGCTGGAAGTCGTCGAAGTCGGCCACGTCGTCGGCGTCGACGATCACGGGGCGGGCCGCGGGATCGTGCCGGCGGATCTCCTCCATCGCGATGTCCAGGTAGGGCTGCTCCGCGGCCAGTTCTCCGCGGGAGAAACCTCCGGCGACCAGGACGAGACCCCCGGGGCCGCCCCGTCCTCCGGTCAGCAGACGCGCGGTGAGCAGTGCCACGCTGGTGGAGTCGGTGCCGCCCGAGACGTGGCATGCCGTCGTCGTGCCCATACGGCGTCCGACAGCGTTCTCCAGTGCGCGACGCAGCTGCTGCGCGGCCTCACCGAGGGAGGGTACGTCCGTCGTCGGCACGGGCGGCTCCTGGGCCCGGCGGACACTTCGCGACACACGACCGCGTAGCCGCCCGCTGTTCGAAAGCTCCACCACCTCACCGCCGAGGACGCGGTGCACCCCGGCGAAGGGGGTGAGGTCCCCATGCGGTTGGGCCATGTTCCCCGTCAGATAGCGGCAGAAGTAGCGGCGTTCCAGCTCGGTGACGTTCCCCAGGCAGCGGGCCGAGGTGCTGACGGCGTTCACGCGGCCACCGGCCTCCCTGAAGAACAGAGGAATGCGTGCCTGCGCGTCGCGTATCAGGAGGACGCGGTCGCGGCACATCAGAACGGCCGCGTAGTCGCCGGCCGGCAGCGGCGGGGCGGTTTCCCGTCGGCCGAAGTCGGCCAGGAGGCGACGCGCACCCGCCGCTCGGTCACGGGCCGAGCCGACCCAGCCGACGACGACCGCGGTGCCGGCCTGTGAGGTGGCCGTCGACACGAGCCCCTGACGCACCATGGCCTCGGTGGCCCGGAGCATCGGTGCGCCGTCGGTCCACTCCAGGCGGAGCGCCTCCACGTCAGTGTCCTCCGCCGTCGATCGAGAGCACCGGTGTGAAGGTGTGCCCCAGCGGATCGGCGTCAGGGACGCAGCGGCCGGCCGACGCCGTCCAGGCGTGCAGGGCGAAGGGGCGTTCGCGCACGCCGACGTGCAGGACGGCTTCCGAGCCGCTTCGCCGCAGCAGGATGAACGCCGTCACGGCCTCGGACTTGCAGTCGCCGTTCACGAACCAGCTTCTGCGGCTGTGTGACTCCACCGCCCGCTTCAGTCGTCCGATCTGCTCCGCGGAGGGAGGGTCGGCACGGGCGTAACCCGGTGCGGCCAAGGACAGCATCCTGAGCACTCGCCCGAATCCCACGGTCCGGATCAGCAGGTGCACTCCACGCAGCCAGATTCCGACACCGGCGTCCGAATGCTCGTTCCGACTCGCGGTCGCGCACCGGGTACGAAGGAGACCGGTGACGAGTTCGGCCCGTTCCTCGGGGTTTCCCCCGGCGAACTTCTCGATTTCCTTCATCGTCATTCCGAAAAAACGCGTCCGCTTCCAGTCCGCGATCAGTGCCCCGTCGGACATGCGGATGACACGGCAATGCGGTGACAGAATGTGTGCCATGGCCTTCAGGCCCTCGCTGTCCTCTGCCACCGCACCTCCTCCAGGATTTCACCGTGAACGGTGTCAGGACAGGTAACCGTGACCGTCGTACATACCCCCGCTGAATCCCCGGATCAGACGGCCTTTGCCGAGAAGGACGGGCCGAGGCGGCTTACGGCGCCGCAGGAATCGGATCAACATCGCCTACCTCCAGAATTAGGCAGGTTGGATCAATTACAGGCTACTCCGTTCGGGGTGACCGGCAACCGGACCGTCGGTCGAGATCGCTGCGTGCCCAGGTGTTCCGGACCACCGCGCTGATGCCGCTGCGGGCCGAACAGGGCGTCAACATCTGGGGCGTGCAGGTGATTTCCTGGTGACGCAGCCGCCGCGGCGGCAGTCGATGGACACCTCCGCGGCCCTGTGCGACATCCTCGACCGCCGGCCCGACGGCCTCCGACCACCCCGTCGATCGTCGCCCGTCCTTCCGCGCGGGCGGCGCGGACGGAAGCTGCCACGGCAGCTCCGTCGGCCAGGCCACCATCGCTCTGCCGTCACCGACGCGTATGCGGTGCTGGAGGTCGTTCGCCCGGAGCCGCGCATCACGGGTGGGCCGGCCTGACCTGCGGCAGTCCGGCTCGCGGGGCGGGTCTGTCGCTCGTACGACACCGTAGCCGCTCAGTCCCCGGACCACCCGCCACCGACGGCCGGCCCCGCGGGGGCAAGACCGACGTCCGGGACACGTACGTACGTCATCACCGACCGTCGCTGACACCGTCCGGAGCGTCCCCGGCATCGGCGCGTCCCTCGGCGCCCAGTTCTCGGCACAGCTCGGCGGCAGACCGGACAGCAGTACCCGCCGGCAGGGCGATGACCACGCAGGCATGGGCGGCGAGGAGCACCCGCGCGGCGCCACCCACCTCCACCGCCCCGCCGACCTCACCGGGAACCGGGGCCCGCCCGGTGTCCCGAGCAGCGCCTACCCGACCGAACCCACCGGCCGCTCCGGGCCCGACGGGCCTGTGCCCGAGGTTGTGCTACGCCCAGGACCCGTCGACCTGATCAGGTGCGAACTACTGGCCTCGGAAGCGGTCCTCGAGCATGTCGACGAGTCCATGGATCAGCCCGTCGGGTGAGGGGCTGTAGTGCGGCACGGCCCATCGCGTGATCTTGGCGTCGATGAGCGTGGGCCGGCCGGAGGCCAGTGCCGCACGGAACGCCTCCTCGAACTCGTCGAGCGTCTCCACCCGGTGCCCGTCGGCGCCGCAGGCACGCGCGTAGGACGCGAAGTCCGGGTTCCGGAAGTCGACGAGAGCGGACTCCCCGTAGGCTGTGTACTGGAACATTTTGATCAACTTGAATTCCTCGTCGTCGAAGATGACCCAGATGACGGGAATGTTGTGCTCCACGGCGGTCATCAACTCGAAGCCGGACAGCGCGTAACAGCCGTCGCCGCAGCCGACGACGACCGTCCGCTCCGGGTGTGCGACCTTGAGGCCGATGGCTCCGTTGACGTGACCGGCCATCGGACCGAAAGCGCCGGCCTTGCGGAAGTTCTGCCCCTCCTCGAGTTCCGCGTAATATCCGAGCCACGCCAGATGCGCCCCGGCGTCCGCGAGCAGCACGCCCTGCGGGGGCAGCAGCCGGCCGATCGTCTGCGCGAGCTGTGCGGGGTGGATCTCCCGGGTCACGTGCGTGACATGGCGGACCTCGTAGTCCTGGCTGTCGACCTTCGCCGCCGGCACTTCACCGACCCGCTGTTCCAGCGCGTCGACGAGGGCGGCCACCGCCGCACGCGCGTCGGACAACAACGCGTGGTCGGGCCGATAGGCCTTGTGGAATTCCGTCTCGTCGATGTTCACCTGGATGAGCAGCTTGTTCTCGAACAGGTCCTCGCGGTAGTTGAACGTGGCGTGCTGGCCGAGCGAGTTCCCTATGCACAGTACGACGTCGGCCTCGCGGAACGCCTTCCACGCGCTCGCGTGACCGCTGTCGGCGAAGACCCCCACCGCGAGCGGATGTCCCTCCGACACGATGCCCTTGCCGTCCAGGGTGGTGAGCAGCGGAATCCGGAACCGCTCGATCAGGCGCTTTATCTCCGGTCCGGCTCCGGAGCGGACCGCGCCGAAGCCGACCAGCGCCACGATGCGTCGTCGCCGCCCGAGGGCGTCGGCCAGTACGGACGCGATCTCCTCGACCCCGGCCGGGTCGGGCCGCACCGGTGGCACGTCGAGCCGGACGGGCCGGAAGTCCGTCACCTCGACGCTGTGCTCGGTCAGGTCTTCGGGCACGTGGATGTGCACCGGGCCCGGCCTTCCCTCGAAGGCGAGGTTGACCGCCTCCTCCAGGACGTCACAGGTGTCGGCCACGTCGGTGAGCAGGAAGGACTTCTTGGTCGTGGCCGCGAACATCGCCTGGGAGTCGGGAGTGCGGTTCAGCCCGGAGGTCTCGTTGAGCGAGCCCCACCCGCGCCACTTCATCCGTGAATAGCCGGAGACGGCGAGGACGGGGTACGAGTCGGACATCGCCACGGCCAGTCCGGAGAACAGGTTGAACGCACCGGGCCCCGCCGTGGCGAAGCAGAACCCCAGTTGGTTGGTGTACATCGCGTAGCCGCAGGCCATGAACGAGGCGGCCTGTTCGTGTCGCGTGATGACCGGCCGGATCTGCCGCGAGTGCTTCAACGCCACCATCAGGCCGGCGGCGTTCTCCCCGGCACCGCCGAAAGCAGCCCGTACGCCGACGCCTTCCAGCCCTTTGACAATGGCCTCGTACACTCTCATGGCTCATCTCCTGCTTGCTGCGCCGGTTGACGTCCAAGTTCTCGCGTACCGCTCGGCCGTGGCCACGTTCCGTCAGTCATGGCGGAACCGTTCCTCGAGCGTCTCCCAGACGCCTGCGACGACGCCCTCGGGAGAGCTGCTGTAGTGCGGGAGGGCCCACCGGGTGATCCTGGCGTCTATCACCGTGGGCCTGCCCGATGTGAGCGCGGTCTTGAAAGCGGCTTCGAACTCCTCCAGCGTCTCCACGCGGTGTCCCACGGCACCGCAGGCCCTCGCGTACGCGGCGAAGTCGGGGTTCTGGAATTCCACCAGAGCTGATTCGCCGTAGGTGGCCGCCTGGTAGAGCTTGATGAGCTTGTACTCGTCGTCGTCGAAGATGACCCAGATGACGGGGATGTCGTTCTGTACGGCGGTCATCAGCTCGAAGCCGGCCATCGCATAGCAGCCGTCGCCGCAGCCGACCACGACCGTCCGGTCGGGTTGGGCCAGCTTGACCCCGATCGCACCGTTGACATGCCCGGCCATCGGCCCGAAAGTCCCGGTCTTGCGGAAGTTCTGGCCCTTGTCGAGGTCCACGTAGTAGCCGAGCCATGCCAGGTGCGCGCCCGCGTCGGCGAGCAGTACGGCGCGTTCGGGCAGCATGCGGCCGAGCTGCTGCGCCAGCCTGCCCGGATGGATCGCGCCGGGCGCGGGCAGGAGGTGCCGCCTCTCGTGGTCCCGGTTCACGGGCTCGAGCGGCCCGGCCGGAGCGGCCCTTCTCGCCAGGGCGTCCGTGATCGCCTCGACGGCCAAGCGGGCGTCGGAGACGAGTCTGTGGTCGGGGACGTAGGTCTTGCCGATCTCACTGTCCGCGATGTTGACCTGGATGAGCGCCTTGCCGTCGAACAGGTCTTTCCGCAGCCCGAACGTAGCGTGCTGGTTGAGCGAGTTGCCGACGGCCAGCACCACGTCCGCTTCCCGGAAGACCTTCGAGGCACTGGCGTGGCCGCTCTCCGAGAACACTCCGGCCGCCAGCGGATGGGTCTCGGCGACAACTCCCTTGCCGTCCAGGGTGGTGATGAGTGGTATGCGGAAACGCTCGACGAAATTCTGCACCGCGGTCTCGGCGTGGCTGCGGATCGCTCCGAAGCCGGTGAGCAGGACGATCCGGCGTCCGTCCCGCAGTGCGCCCGCCAGCACCTCGGCGATCTCCTCCACCCCCTCCGGGTCCGGCCGCACCGGTGCCGTGTCGAGGCTGAGGTCGTGGTAGTCGTCCACGGTCACCTGGCGACGGGTGAGGTTCTGCGGCACGTGGACGTGCACCGGCCCGGGCCGTCCCTCGAAGGCCACGTTCACCGCTTCCTCGAGCACCTCGCAGGTGTCGGCGGCATCGGTGAGCAGGTAGGACTTCTTGGTCGTCGCCGCGAACATCGCCTGCGAATCGGGGGTGCGGTTCAGCCCGGAGGTGTCGTTCACCGCCCCGCGCCCGCGCCAGTCGAGATCGACGTATCCGGTGATGGCCAGTACCGGATAGGAATCCGACAGCGCCACCGCCAGGCCGGAGAACAGGTTGAACGCGCCGGGACCCACGGTCGCGAAGCACACCCCCAACCGGTTCGTGTACATGGCGTACCCGCACGCCATGAAGGACGCGGCCTGCTCGTGCCGGGTCATGACGGGTCTGATCTTCGGCGAATGCTTGAGTGCCAGCGTCAGGCTCGCGATGTTCTCGCCGTTACCGCCGAACGCCGTGTCGACCCCCACACTCTCGAGCCCTTTGACGACAGCTTCGTAGACCTGCATGGCGCGGTTGCCCATCTCGTCATGGATCCTGATCGAGGCACAGCACATCCGTCCGGCCGGCGACGACGAGGGCCGGTCGTAGCGCTGTGGAGTACCGGAACCCGTCCTGGGCCGGCGTGATCCGCACACGGTCGGTACCACTGCGCAGATGATCACTTGACGGTCGAACCCGCTCCTCGGCGAGTCACGCTGCGTGCTCTCGCCCGGGGGATACGGGAAACGGACGAACAGCACTCTCCGGCCAGCCTAGAACAGGCTTGGCGCGAGGGCATCCGGCCCCACGGCGACAGCCGCCGTCGGCCCGGCACTGCCTGCCACAGGCGGGGGTACGGCCGCCGTCGCGACATGCGGTCGGCGACCGGTTGCGCGAACATGGTCGAGTGGGCTCGGGTGGGCTCGGGGTGAGTAGGCCCCGCCCGACCGCCCCCCTCTCAGAGGCTCCGTGCCGCTCCACCACCATCGGAGGACGGAGGATGCCGTATGCCGGAGACCGGCGTCCCGTACAGCGCGGACGAGCACCGAACGAGCCGCGAACCGCGGGGCGGAGCCAAGCCCGACGACCGTGCGTGCGTCAACGTCATCAGGGTCGTACCGGCCGGCGCTCCCGGAGCCCGCGAGGCGGCCCGGCTGTCGGCCCTGGACGCCCGCGGGCACCGTCCGACGGTCTTCGTCGGCACCGGCGCGGGCGCCGTACACGCGGTGCTGCACGACTCGCCGGCGCGGCGGCTCGGCGCAGCCGCGGTCGAGTCGGGGCAAGGAGTGGGCAGGGGCGCGGTGTTGGGGCCGGACCGGCGGCGGCGCCGGGTGAACGCCGCGACGGGGAGAATGCGATCAGGCGCAGTGGCCGCCACGGTGTGCCGGACCACCCGCACCGGTAGGTGCCGGTCGCCGAAGGCGGGCAGGCGCACCGAGCCCGCGCCGTCGATACGGGACACCGTGTGCGAGGCGGTGCGGATCGGCGGGATCACCGAGGACCTGCGTGCCGTGAGCGGGACCGGTGCACCGGTGGAGTCCGGTGCCAGGGCGACGAGCACCACCGGGCGCCATCGGCGTGCGGCTGAGCCATCCGGACGTCGCGCCGGCCACCGGGGCTTCGACACCGGGCCCGACCCGGCTGCATCGACGCGGCCGTCGAACTCGGCCGACGCGACGCCCACCACATCGGCAGTGACGTGGCCAGCGACGGTCTCCGGCACGTCACGGCGTGCGCGGCGTGCGCGGCGTGCGCGGCGTGAACCGGGGGCCGGCACGCGAGCCTCGTAGGAAGGGCATGGCAACCATGAGCAGGACAGAGCAGTGGGAGCGGTACGAGGGCGGCACCCCGGAGGCCGAGCGGCTGGTCTTCGAGGAACTGGCCGGGGAACTGATGCGCGTTCAGGCCAAGAACAAGAAATCCGGCGGGGCGGCGGCCTTCGCCAGGACCTTCCATGCCAAGCCGGTGCTCGGTGTGGAGAACGCCCGTCTGAGAATCCACGACCAGGTGCCGCCCGCACTGCGGGCCGGCTTCGTCCGGCCCGGTGCCGAGTACCCGGTCACCGTCCGGCTGTCCAACGCAAGCGGCACCCCGCAGCCCGACGCCATGCCCGACATGCGGGGCGCAGCGCTCCGCGTCGAGGCCTCCGACGGTACGCACGACTTTCTCATGACGAACTTTCCGGTGTCCCACGCTCGCGACGCCCGTGAGTTCGTGGCGTTCGCCAGGACGATGGCGGGCGCACGCACCCGCGCCCAGAAGGCATTCGCCCTGTTCGTCAAGTTGCCCCTGGCCGTCGGCTGGTCCACTGCCACCCGGATGCGCCACAACGTGCGGGCCGGTGCGCGCGGCGATGTGCGCAGCCCGGCCCTGGAGACGTACTGGAGCCGCGGCGCGGTCCTGTGGGGCGATGCCGGGCCGGTGCGCTACCAGCTGCGCCCCGTGCGGGGCGCGCCCGTCGCCCCCGCGCCCTCCCGCACCGACCCCGACCGGTTGAGCCGCGAACTCGCGCGGCGTCTGGCCGGTGGCGACGTCGCCTTCGAATTGCTCGTGCAGCGGTATGTGAGCGAGGAGATCACGCCCGTCGAGGACGGCTCGGTGGAATGGCGGGAGGACGTGGCACCCGCGGTGCCCGTGGCCACCCTGACCATCCCCCGCCAGGACCTCGACACCGCCGAGGCCCGCGCCGCCGTGCGCCGGATCGAGGAGTTGGCGTTCAACCCCTGGCACACCACGGAGGAGTTCCGTCCGCTGGGCAATCTCAACCGTGCCCGCAAGGCCGCCTACCAGGCGAGCAGCGCGCAGCGGCTGGGCTACCGCTTCACCACCGAGGAGCCCCGGCGCAACAGAGTGCTGAGCGCCCCGGTCGGGGCCGCTTTCCGTGTGCTGAACCGGTGGGTGCCCTGGCACCGGCTGCCGCTGCCGGCCGGCCTGCTCAACCTCGTCTTCCTGCGCAAGACGTTGCGGAGGAAGAACCTCATCGACACCGATCGCCACGAGGCACCGCCGCAGCCCGTCCCCGTGTCGCCGCCGGTCGACGAGTCCCTGCGGGTCGCCCGCAGTTACGACGGCACGTACAACGACCTGTCCGCCCCCGCCATGGGGGCCGTCGGCGCGGCCTTCGGGCGCAACATGCCGCCCGTGCTGCGTCCGGATCTGTTCGACGAGCCCAACCCGTACGAGGTCAGCAGGCTGCTGCTGCACCGCGACAGCTTCCTGCCCGCCCGGTCCCTCAACGTGCTCGCCGCCGCGTGGATCCAGTTCCAGGTGCACGACTGGGTCAACCACAGTCGTTACCCGGCGGGTACCTCCAGCGTGGAGGTACCGCTCCCGCCGGGCGTCCAGTGGCACAACACCCCGGGCGGTCCAGCGGAGCACCTGATGCGCTTCGCCGAGAACGTCGCGATGCCCGGTGACGGCGCGCCGATCCACTTCGCCGACTCGGCCTCCCACTGGTGGGACGGCTCGGAGCTCTACGGCGGTGACGAGAAGGCCGCCCGTTCCCTGCGCGACGCCGACGGCGGCGCCGACCTGCGTCTGGAGGACGGTCATCTGCCGCTCGGCCCGAACGGCATCCCGCTCACCGGTTTCCGCGAGAACTGGTGGCTGGGCCTGAGCGTGATGCACACCCTCTTCGCCAGGGAGCACAACGCGGTGTGCGCGGCGCTGCGGCGCGCGTATCCCCGCATGGAGGAGGAGCGCGTCTACCACACGGCGCGGCTCGTCGTGTCCGCGCTCATCGCCAAGATCCACACGGTGGAGTGGACGCCGGCGATCCTCGCCACCGAGGCGATCGACATCGGACTGAAGGCCAACTGGCAGGGACCGCCCGCGAAGTGGCTCGAGCGGCTGGGGCTGTGGCTGTTCGAGGCGCACTCACTGACCGGCATCCCCGAGACGGTGCCCGACCACCAGGGCGCGCCGTACTCCCTCACCGAGGACTTCGTGACCGTCTACCGGATGCATCCGCTCATCCCGGACGACTTCGAGATGTGCGACCACCGCTTCGGGCGGCGGCTGGACGTCCTCGGCTTCGATGACGTGCAGGGTGCCTCGGTCGAGCCCCTCATACGCAAGACCGGGCTGCCCGACTCGCTGTACTCGTTCGGCATCGCCCATCCCGGCGCGATCACCCTGCACAATTTCCCCCGCGCGCTCCAGCACTTCGAGCGGGACGGCGAGATCATCGACCTGTCCGTCGTCGACCTGGTGCGTACCCGGCGCCGGGGAGTCCCCCGCTACAACGACTTCCGGGCCGGCCTGCACAAGGAGCGTATCCACCGCTTCGAGGACCTGACGGCCGAACCGCGGACGCTGGCGCGGTTGAAGGAGGTCTACCGGTCCGTCGACGACATCGACACCATGGTCGGGTTGTTCGCCGAGAACCCGCCGACCGGTTTCGGCTTCAGTGACACGGCGTTCCGCGTCTTCATCCTGATGGCGTCGCGAAGGCTCCAGAGCGACCGCTTCCTCACCGTGGACTACCGTCCCGAGCTGTACACCCCGCTCGGCATGGACTGGATCGAGCGGACCGGCATGACCGAGGTCATCCTGCGGCACTGCCCGGAGCTGGCGAGCCTGCTGCCGCGCGACGCGAGCGCCTTCGTACCGTGGCGGCCCGTATCGGCACCGCCGAACGGTCCCCGCACCGCTGACTTCTGAGTCGGCGGACCTCCCCGGGACAAGGAGAGACCATGACGGTGTCCACCCTGCATCAGGGTCTCGAAGCACTGCTGGCGCGGCCGCTCCTGGAGACCATCTGGCGGCGGCGCACCCACCGGGTCGGCCGGGGCGCGGCCGTCCCGGCCGGCTCGATGAGCTATCACGCATCCGATGTTCCGCTACCGCTCGGCGAGCTGGAGGAGGCGGTGCTGATCGCCCTCACCGGCTGCACCGGGCTCACCATGCCGGACCGACCGTTCGAGGATCCGCGCGACGGCAAGCCGATCATGGCCAAACCGAACCTCAACATGGCGGGACGGACGGCAGGCAGCCCCGACAACGCGCAGGGCACCCACTTCTTCATGATCAACGACAGTGGCACCTACTACCTGCGCAAGTTGCCGCCGTCTCCCGACGCCTCCTTCGAGCCCGGTGCCCTGGTGGCACGGGCCCGGCAGGCCAAGGTACGGGTCCTGGACCACCGCCTCGACGTCGCCGAGGGCATGCGCGACTTCCCGGCCTACCTCGACTCCAACCGCGTGCTGTCCAACCTGCCGGGCAGTACCGTCCTGCTGCCGGTCGTCGACCTCTCGCACCAGTACATCAACGGCCTGATGTACCTGCTCACCCAGCCGGAGGGGGCCCGGCCCACGCTCGTCGACGACCGCAATTTCTACCGTCCCGCCGGGGTGCGCAAGTGGATGCGGAACGGCTTCCTGAACAAGGACCTCAAACTTCCGCTGGGTGTGCTGGGCCCGCTGCGGACCCAGATCGAGGCCGAGCTGCTGTTGCAGAACCTCATGCTGACCGCGGACGCCATGGGGCTCGGCGCGTGGATCCACGCCTCGATCAACCCGCAGATCATGCTGGGCGACCCGAAGTTCTCGGCCCGGTACGGGCGGATGCTCGGCTTCGACTTCGTCACCCCCCGCTGGGGCCCGCTGGACCTGCCGCGCTGGCAGCTGCCCCTGCCCAGGTTCGCGACCGCGCGGTCCCATCCGGTCGGGCTCAGCGTCGACGGCGACCCGCTGATCGCAGCGGCCTGCCCACCGAACCACCCCTCGATGTCGGAGGCCGTCGACGCGGTCGTCCAGGCGAAGTTCGGCCCGAAGGGGATCTATCACGACAAGGACCTCTTCACGGGCATCTACCGCAACGACTACGGGCAGCGCTACCTCACCGAGGCACGCGAGTACGACCAGCGGGTCGTCGAGTGTGCCCGCGACGTGTGCGAGTACATCCACGCCACACACGGCCGGTTCCCCGCACACGTGGACGCCATCCAGGTGCCCGGCATCTGGCTCCAGGTACATCATCCCGAGCTCGATTACTACGAGAGGTTCTTCCGGGACGGTCTGACCGAGGCGCACCGGAGGCACGCGAAGCTGTGGGACACCTGACGGCTGTCCGACAGCGATCGGTCACGGGCGAGAGCTCGAGCTCGTCGTCGATCCGGGCTGTGGACCGGTGTGGGAGCGCCGGCGACGCGGACCAGGCCGGCACTCCCGATGCCGGCCGGTCGGAAGGCGAGGCAGTAAGGGACGCTCGGTCGCATGTGTCCCTGTGGGGGGATTCCACCATCCGCAATCTCCACCCGCACGGAGGCGTCATGACAACGCAGCAACCATCGATGGTTTCGGTGTACGAGGACGACCCCGGCGATCCTCTGAAGACCAACCCCCCGATACCGCATCCTGTTCCGCAGCTCGGCACCCAGCCGTTCCCCACGACCATCGCGGAGACCGCGCCGCAACCGAACGGTGCCGGGCCCGGCACCGAGGCGTTCCGCTACTGGGTGGCGGCCGACGCGCTCAGCAGGGCCGGCCAGACCTGGGCTCCGTTGGTCCCGGCCGGAACGCAGTGGCATGCGACGGTCGGCGGCGCCCTGACCGCGAACCTCGACGCGGGGAACGACCTCAACGCCTTCTACGACCGTCAAGGCCTGTGGTTCTTCCGTCGCACGGTGGCAGGTGTCACCGTCGCAGCGTGCGAGAGCCCCGAGGTCGTCGAGCACGAGACGGGTCACGCGATCCTCGACGCCCTGCGACCCCAGCTCTTCAACACGGCCAGCGCGGAGACGGCCGCCCTGCACGAAGCGTTCGGCGACATCAGTGCCCTGCTCAGCTCGCTCCGGCTGGAATCACTGCGCGTCGAGGTCCTGGCCGAGACGCAAGGCGACCTCGAACTGTCCTCGCGGATGTCGAGGATGGCCGAGCAGTTGGGCTGGGCGATCCGCCAGGGCCACCCCGACGCCGTCGACCCGGACTGCCTGCGCAACCTCTCGAACAGCTTCTTCTACGACGACCCGGTGCAGCTGCCACCGAACGGGCCCGCGAGCACGCTCTCCAGCGAGCCGCACGCGTTCTCCCGGGTCTTCAGTGGCGCGTTCCTGAAGATCGTCGCCGGGATCTTCCGGCAACAGGACCTTCAGGACCAGGCCGGCTTGGCCAGGGCGGCCGAGATCGCTGGGCAACTGCTGGTGGATGCCGTCGTCGCCGCGCCCGTGGTGGCCGCCTACTACGCCCAGGTCGCGGGTCACATGATCGTGGCGGACCAGCACCGCAACGGCGGCACGTACGGCAAGACCCTGCGCTCGGCGTTCATCCGCCACGGCATCCTCTCCCTGGAGGCCGCCACGTCGATCACCGCATCGGAGGTGGCACGCCGGGGCGCCGGAATCGCCGAGGCGACACCCGGCGGCAGCGACGACCAGGGGCTCACGGCCGTCACGGTCCACGGGGCGGCGTACGACGTCACCCAGCCGCTCACCCTCTCCGCCCCGGCGCAGGAACGACGGTTCGGCATCGCGGGCTCCGACCCCGCCGGCGGCACCTTGCGGCCCGCCGATCCCGAGCGGGTTGCCACGTCGTACCTCGAAGACCTCTTCCGCCGCGACCGCGTCCACGTACCCGAGGAGCACCGCACCGATACGACGTTCGTCGACGACAACTCCTCCCGGCTCAAGACGCACGAGATCGTGCGGAGCGCGACCGGCGAGGGCCTCACCCTGATCCGTCGATGCTTCGACTGAGCGGTCACCCGATTCAGCTGGAGAAGCGCAGACGACGGACCGTGAGCCGCCCGTCGTCCGCGCGCTCGATGACATGCGTCGTACCGGGCGTCGGCTCCTCCCCCTCGAACACCGCCTCGCCGCGCGCCAGCAGGTCGCTGATGAATTTCTCGGTCGCTCGGCGCTCGGCGTCATCACCCGGCCCAGCCTCACGGGCGGCCCTATCACCTTCATCACGTTCTGCACTCATGAACTGCATCCTATTCGGGACCGAGTCCCCTTCGATGGTCAGCGGGACAGCCGCTCAAGTCGCGGCCGGCCGGTCCGCGCAGCAGCATGGAAGCAAGGAATTCCGCCCCGCGAGCCGGTGGTCGGCCCGTGGGGCCGAGCCGAGGAGGGCACTCATGGGCCACCCTGAGCCGCGGCCGGGCGGCGTCGAGTCGGAGAACCATCCGTGGCACATCCGCCTTGTGGAACACCCGAAGCGCTTCGAATCGTCGCACTTTCGCGCCGCGAAGGAGACAGCCCAGAAGATCCTGCGCGCCATGGACGACCCCGACCTGCCCTACGGGCCCAGACCCGTCGATCCGCAGGAGGGGCCGAAGAGTTCCGAGCACTGGGAGATGCACCACGGAGGCAGCCTGTGGGTCAAGGGCCCCGGCAGCTGGCGGATGTACCGGGCACGAGTCGGCATCGAATGGAGCATGCAGTTCTGCGCGGACCCCGAGAAGGTCGACCGGCTGCGGCAGGAGGCCGCGGAACTCGTCGACGCCTTCCCGCTCACTCTGCCCGCGCTGGCGGAACTGGGTTATGGACGCGCCGAGGAACTGCTGCGCACACCGGTCGAGGACGCCGACGGCGTCGAGGCCTGGACCGACTCCCTGTTCAACGCCTGCGTCCCGCTGAGCCGCGGGAACCACCAGGGCATCCTCCCCAATGTGCCGGGCGAACACCACTATCCCTGGCCGGTGAAGAGCGCGGACTTCGTCCGGTACGACGACTTCCAGCTGTGGGTGACCCTGCCCGACGGGACCCACGGAGCGGTCGCTCCGGTGGACCGCCGCGGCTCCGGCGACGGGCACGTCCGTCTCGCCTTCGTCCCCGAAGGAAGCGCCGCCGCCGCGACGGTCGCGGAGGCGCAGGACCGCGGACTGATGGCCGTACTCCCGGCGAACAGCGATGTGGCCAAGCAGGCCTTCGCCCAGCAGGTCGCTCCCGACGGGCAGATCGCCACCGCTCCGCTCTCGGGCCACGCGACACGGCGCACCCGACCGACCTCCGGCTAGGAGGTGACAGGGCATGCCTCGCGCGATCGTCATCTGCCTCGACGGCACGGGCAATCAGGTGGGCGCAAGCCATCCCACCAACGTGGTCAGGCTGACGGAGATGCTGGACGCGGACGATCCGGCACGGCAGCTCGTCTATTACGACCCCGGCGTCGGGACCATGTCGTCGGCCACCGCCCACGGTCCGGCGGGCCGGTGGCTGTCCCGTACGTGGGGCCTCGCCTTCGGCAGCGGGCTGAGGAACAATCTGGCCGAGGCGTACACCTACCTCGTGCGGCACTGGCAGCCGGGCGACCTGGTGTACGTCTTCGGCTTCAGTCGTGGCGCGTACACGGCCCGGGCCCTCGTCGGGATGCTCAACAAACCCGGTCTCATGCGACCGGGCTCGGAGAACCTCGTCCCGTACGCCGTGGCGAAGTACGCCTTCAACCATGACATCGACCGGAACGAGAAGGAGATCGCCCGGTTCTCGCACGCGTTCTGCCGACGCACCGAGACCGAACCGCTCTGGGCGGAGGTGAAGCAGAACGATCCCCGGCAGGTCTCGCACCACGCCCTGCCGGTGGCCTACCTCGGTGTCTGGGACACCGTGAAAGCGGCCGGCCTGCTGCGCCTGGGCAATCTGCAATGGCCGTACACCCACCGGTTGCCGAACGCGGCACGCATCCGGCACGCCGTGTCACTCGACGAAACCCGCCGCCCTTACCACGAATTCCTGGTGACACCCCGCCCTGCGCCGCGTCGAGGCACCGCTGAGGAGGTGTGGTTCACGGGGGTGCACTGCGATGTCGGCGGCACATTCGAGCATGCCGAAGGCGATCCGCTGCTCTCCACGATCTCGTTGAAGTGGGTCACTGACGGTGTCACCGAGGACCTCGTGTTCCGACCCCGGTCCTACAGCACGACCTGCGCGGTCACCGAGGACTTCGCCGGGGCTCCGGTCCACGGCAACGGCCCGCTGTGGGGTCTCGTGGGCCGGCGGTCCCGTCCCCTGCCCGACAGTGCCATGCTGCACGCCAGCGTCAGACTGCGGCGCGAGCGGGACCCCCGGTACCGTCCGGACCTGCCGGACCCACAGACGCCCGAGCGCTGGGCCGACCCCGACTGGACCAAGCCGGTTCCACCGCCTGGGGGTTAGCTCGACGAGAAAGCATCGGTGACCGCCCGACGCCGGGATCGGTGAAGTGCAGGGAGATGGTGATCCCGCCACCGGCCAACCCGCTTCGGCGTCCGGTCCGGGAGCAACGGCACGATCCGCGTCCCCTGCGCATCTGTTGACACCGCACCCGGACCGAGAACCGACCGATCCGAACGAAACCGCCTAATGCATCACGGCATGAACGCCACCCGCGAAGGCGACCAGCTCGGCCTTGGAGGTGAAGTTGCCCACGTTGGTGTCCAGCGGCTTGTCGGTGTGCTGATGGAACTTCCACTCGGTGTGGATGTCGGGCTTGCCCGCGGACACGCCGTACTGGGCGATCCAGAGGAAATCACCCGCATCGCCGGTGGTGTCCCGGTGACGCCAGAAGTCCCAGTTGCAGTACAGGCCGACCTTGTGCTTGGCGCCGCGCAGCCGCTTGACCTCGGCGATGAAGGAATCCTTCTCCGCGCAAGTCGCAGCGGTGCCGTCCGGGTTGGTCTCCCAGTCGGCGACCAGAAGGTCGTACTCGGTGCTCGCGGAACTCTCGACGAAGTGGGCCGCCTGATCCTTGATGTCGCCCGGATGCAGGAAGTGGTAGAAGCCGACGACCAGATCCGCGGCACGGGCGTGCGCGGCCTGCTCCTTCTGCCTGGGGTTGACGTAGGAACGGCCCTCGGTGCCCTTGATGAACACGAAGCTGGTACCGGCGGTGGGGAAGTTCGCCGGCTGGAATGCGGATACGTCGTAACCCTTGATCATTGCGTGCTCCTCCGATGCGTCGGTGCGGAGGGCGCACCATGGGACAGCCGAACGGATGGCGTCCGGCCCGATGGGAGGGTGACGACCTCGGCGTCCACGACACAGCCGCCCCGAACCCGGCGGGAACTCACCCGCGAAAGGGCTGTGCTCCAAGCGTTCGGCGAGCGCGACCAGTCCTAGGGGCGAGCCCGCTCAGGCCGGTGGCCTTCACGGGTGCGGTCCTCCACTCTCTCTTCCACGATCTGTCCGGTGGCTGGTTCACGCAACTTGCGAGTTGCGCCTGTCCGGCCTCGCAGCTGTCTCGCCGCACGTGCCGGGGCAGCACCAGCTCCCGCGCCGCGGCGGGGCGTTGGTACTGCCGGCGTCCGGCGGCGGCGAACGTGTCCCGGCGATCGCCCGGCCGCCCCGGGCCGACGATGACGCCGTACGGCCGACGACGGCCGGCAGACCAGCCGGTCGCCCCGGTGGGCCCCGAGCGGCTGAGCGCCGTATGCCGCAGCTCACGACACGCCGCGGACATGACGGCCTCGTTCCCCGAGAAACAGGAGGCGGCCTTGGCGCAGCTGGTCGGGCGGGAGCGGGACCGGCCGGCGTTCGAGCGGCTGCCGGCACCGGCTCGGCGCGGGGCAGCTGCCGCTCAGGCGGCACGGGAGTGGCCGACGCACGTCTTGGCCTGCGACCTGGCTCGGCGAGGCGACGACCTGACCGGCCGGCCGTACGCGCGGCGCTGTGCGGCCTCGAAGGCGCTGTTCGCGAAGCACGGCCGGTCCTGGGGCCTTCGGCCCCCTCGCCACGGGCCTCTTGCATGTCTCCGGCGGTTCCGCATGGGTGCACCGCCCCCATCTTCCTGCCGACCGCCGTGGCCACGTGGGGGTCTCCCCCGCAGGTGAACCGCCCGAACGCCCCGGATGGCTCGAACTCTTGTCGGAACACGAAAGGCCTGCGATTCTCTCGCCTGTGATCAACACCATGATTGCGCCTGCCGATTCGGCCGTTTCCGGCCAGTGGCAAGGCGGACCGCCCGCCGTCGAACTCCCCCACGATCCGCAACCGGAGTGGGCCGCGTTCGTCGCGGCGGCGGTCGCCGCCGCCCCGCTCGCGCCCGTGGTGCCGGCCGGGGAGCTGCCGGGTACCTCCGGTTTCCGGTTCGTCGTGGCCCCGTTCGCCGAGCTGGCCGCCTCCCGGCTGCCGACCACGGTGCCCGACACCGACCTGCCGCGCCTGCGGGCCCGGTTCACCGACCGGTTGGCCCGGAGCCTGGCCCGGCAGGCCGCCCGCACCCTGGTGCTGGAGCTGAACGTCGCGCGGGTGGAAGGCCGCCTGACGGGTGACACCCCCGCGGCCCGGTTCCGCGCCTTCCTGGCCCTGACGGCGCGTCCGGACGGCTTGTCCGCGCTGCTGTCGGAGTACCCGGTGCTCGGCCGGCTGCTGGCGCAGACCTGCGTCCACGCCGCCGACGCCCTGACCGAACTGCTCGACCGCTACACCGCCGACCGGACGGAGCTGGTCCGAACCCTGTTGCACGGAACCGACCCCGGGCCACTGGTCTCGCTCCGTGCCACCGCCGGCGACGGGCACCGGCACGGCCGCAGCACCGCGGTGCTCACCTTCGCCGACGGCTCCCGGGCGGTCTACAAGCCGCGCCCGCTGACCGCACACCGGCACTTCAACGAGCTGGTCGGCTGGTTCAACGGGCAGCCGGACGTGCCGGAGCTGCGCACCGTCGCCCTGCTGGAGCGGCCCGGCTACGGCTGGCTGGCGTACGTGGCCGCCCTCCCCTGCCGGGACCACGGCCAGCTGGAGCGGTTCTACCGGCGGCAGGGCGCCTGGCTCGCGCTGCTGCACGCGCTGGACGCGACCGACCTGCACTTCGAGAACCTCATCGCCCGGGCGGACCACCCGGTGCCCGTGGACGTCGAGACCCTCTTCCACCCCCCGGTGTCCGGTTCCGCCTCTGACGGCGACCCGGCGGCACTCGCGCTCGCGGCCTCGGTCCACCGGGTCGGCCTGCTGCCGCTGCTGCTCTTCGGTGAGGACGGCACGTCCTTGGACGCCTCCGGGCTGGGCGGCGACGCCGGGGCCGTGGCGCCGCTGCCGGTGGTGGCCTGGGCGGAGAGCGGCACCGACCGGATGCGGCTGGTCCGCCGGGCCGGGGCGATCGCCGGGGCCGACAACCGCCCCCGGCTCGGCGGGGCGGAGGCCGACCCGGCCGAGTTCACCGAGGCACTGGTGGCCGGATTCCGCGCGGGGTACCGGGCGATCGCCGCCGGGCGGGAGGCGCTGACCGGCCCGCACGGCCTGGTGCACCGCTTCGCCGAGGACGAGGTGCGCGTGGTACCCCGGGCCACTCAGGTGTACGCCACGCTGCTCGACGAGTCGACCCACCCGGACGTGCTGCGCGACCCGGCCGACCGCGACGGGCTCCTGCGGCTGCTCGGCACGGACGCCCTCGGCACCCCTGGGCCGGCCCGGCAGCTGGAGCACGAGATCGCCCAGCTCTGGGACGGCGACGTGCCGTTGTTCACCGCCCGGCCGGGCCTGGTGGACCTGTGGTCCGGCCCCGGTCTGCGGATCCCGGACGTACTGGAACGGCCGGGGCTGGAGCGGGCGGTGGAGAAGATCCGTGCCATGGGGGCGGCCGACCTCGACGCCCAGGAGTGGATCGTCCGGGCGGCGCTGGCCGCCAGGTCCACGGCCTGCGCCCACCGGCCGGACGCACCGGCCACCCGTCGGAGCGGCACGACCGGACCGGACCTGACGGACCGGCCGACGGCGGATCGGCTGCTCGGTGCGGCCCGGCGGATCGGTGACCGTCTGACGGACGGCGCCCACCGGGGCCGGGGCCGGGCCAACTGGCTCGGGCTCGAACTCCTCGGGGACCGGGCCTGGCGGTTCGGGCCGGCCGGGGCCGACCTCGGGCACGGTTACCCGGGCCCGGCGCTGTTCCTCGCCGAGCTCGCCGCGCACACCGGGGAGGAGCGGTACGCGGAGACGGCGCGCCAGGCTCTGAGCCCGCTGCCCGCGCTGCTGGAACGCCTCGCGGCGGAGCCGGAGGACCGGGCGGCCGTGGGCCCTGGAGCCTTCGCCGGGCTGGGCGGCATCGCCTACACGCTCGCCCGGACCTCCGCCCTGATGGACGACCCCGAGCTGGCCGGCTGGGCCGACCATGCCGCCGAACTCGTCAGTGCCGTTGTCGAGTTCGACACCGCCACCGAGGCCCGCGATGCGGCCGGAGCCGCCGACGGGTTCCGGGGCGAAGTCCGGGCGGGCGGGGCCGGGCTGGCCGAGGGGACGGCCGGCGGGCTCGCGGCGCTGCTCGCGGTGCACGGAACCACCGGGAGCGCTGCGGCCCGGCACGGTGCCGTGCTCTGCGCCGAACGGTTGACGGACCGTCCACTGCCGGCCGCCCCCGGGTTCGCCGAGGGCGCGGCCGGGGTCGGCTGGGCGCTGCTGCGGTTCGCGGCGGCCGGTGGCGGGGGGCGGTACGAGCGCGCGGGTCTGGCGGCGCTGCACCACGCGGCCCGGAGCGCCCGGGCCGCTGCCCACACCGAGCCGACCTGGTGCCGGGGCCTGCCGGGGATCGCCCTGGCCGTGGCCGACAGCCCCGCCGCGCTGGCGGATCCGGAGCTGACCGGGCTCACCGGGCACGCCGTCGACGAGCTGGCGGCCGCCGGTCCGCTGCCCGGCCACGCCCTGTGCCACGGCGAGTCGGGCGTCCTCGAACTGCTCGGCCACCTCACGGAATTCGGCGCCCGGGAGTTGCTGGACCACCGGGCGAGCGCCCTGGCCGCCACACTCGACCGAGCGGGTCCGGTCTGCGGTACCCCCGGCGGCCTGGCCGTTCCCGGACTGCTGACCGGACTGTCCGGCATCGGGCTGGGCCTCCTGCGGCTCGGCTCGGCCGGGCGAACAGCTTCGACGCTGCTGCTTCAGCCGTCGCCATCAGTGCGACCGTCGTGAAGAGACGGCGCGACCATCACCGAGAGGAAGCCCCACCCATGAACGTCGAAGAGTTGGTCCGCAGCTGGAAGCAGCCGAAGGCGCGCGGGGACCGGGCCGCCGACCACCCGAGCGGGCAGATCGCGCTGCGCCCCGGCGGCGGCGCCCACCGCAGCCGGCTGCTCTCGGGCTTCGACGACCAGTCGATCATCGGGACCCTGACCGTGACCGTTCCGTTCGCACCGGAGGCGATCGGCTAGGGCCGGTGTGCGCGCCCGGATGCCGTCCGGGCGTCAGAATCCGTCGGGGGTGTGCCCGTGGCCGTACGGGCACACCGGCCGTCGTGCGTCCGGTGCGGTGAGCGATCTTCCCTGTCCGCATGTCGATCGATCAAGTAGCCTCCACAGCATGCGCATGACTTCTTCACCTGTCGTCGACCGGGACGCCGAACTCGTCCTGGCGGACAGCCTGTTGTCGGACGCCCGACAGCACTCCGGCCGTGCGCTCTTCTTCATGGGAGAGGCCGGGATCGGCAAGTCGCGGCTGGCCGGCGAGTGCGAGTCCAAGGCCGCCGCGCTGGGTCTCCCGGTGCTGCGCGGGCGTGGCAGCCCGAGCGGTTCCGGCACCCCGTTCCGGCCGCTGGCCGAGGCGCTCTCCTCCCGGTTCCGGATCGGCGGACCTCCGACCGACCCGGCGCTCGCGCCCTACCGCCCGGCCCTGGCCAGGCTGATCCCGGAGTGGCGGCCCGCGACGGCCGTCGGCCACCCGGAGGGCGTCGTCGACCTCGCCGAGGCGCTGCTCCGGCTGCTGGCCGTGATCGGCAAGCAGCACGGCTGCGTGCTGGTGCTCGAGGACCTGCACGACATGGACACCGAGACCATCGCCGTGCTGGAGTACCTGGTCGACAACCTCGCCGGGCTACCGGTCCTGGTGGTCGGGACCCTGCGCCCGCAGCCGGGGCCGGCCCTCGACCTGGTCGACGCGGCCGACCGGCGGCGGGCCGCCTCGGTGGCCACCCTGCGGCCGCTCAAGCCCGGGGCGGTGCGGGCGATCGCGGCCGGCTGCCTCGGGGTGCCCGCCGCCGGGGTGCCGGCCGAGCTGGTCGAACGGCTGGTCGCCAGCGGGGACGGGAACCCTTACCTGGTCGAGGAGTTACTGGCCGAGATGGTCGGCTCCGGCCTGCTGCGCCGGGGCGGCGGCGGGGTTTGGCAGGTGGCCGGCGATCTCTCCGCCACCGTCCCGGCCACCGTGGTCCGGGGCTACCGCCGGCGGATCGAGCTGCTCGACCCCGAGGCCCAGGAGGTGGTGCTGCTGGCGGCCTCGCTGGGAGCCCGGTTCTCCATCACCACGCTCCGGTTGATCACCGGGACGGAGGACCGCTGCCTGTTCGCCCAGCTGCGCTCCGCCGTCGAGGAAGGTCTGATCGTGCCCGACCCGGGTGCGCCGGACCGGTACGCCTTCCGCCACGCGCTGACCGCCGAGGCGGTGCTCGCCAGTCTCCCGCCGGCCGAGCGGGCCGCGATCGCCCGGCAGGCCGCCATCGGCCTCCAGCAGGCCGACCCGGAGCTGACCGACGACCACTGCCAGCTGGTCGCGGACCTGCGGATCGCGGCCGGTGACCTGGCGGACGCGGCCCTGCTCTACGCCGAGGCCGGGCGCCGGGCGCAGGACGACGGTCTGTCGGGGACGGCCGTGGCGCTGCTCGGACGCGCCCACGAACTGGCCGACCCGTCGGCCCGGACCGCGATCGCCGAGTCGCTGCTGTACGCGCTGGCCGACGCCGGGCAGCTGGACCGGGCGCTCGCCCTGGTCGACTCGCTGGCACCGGCGAGGGCGGCGGCACTGGGCCTGGACGCCCGGATCGCCCTGCACACCCGGCTGGCCTGGGTCGCGGTGGCGGCCGGGCGGCGGGCCGACGCCGTCAGCCAGATGGCGGCCGCCCGGGCCCTGCTCCAGGACGGCGGCACCCCTCAGCAGGGCGCGGCGCTCGCCGTGGTCGAGTGCGAGCTGGCGCTGTTGCCCGGGCAGGGCGGGTGCACCGCGGAGGCCGAGCGGAAGGCCCGGGCGGCGGCGGAGGTGGCCGAGCAGACCAAGCTGCCCGTGGTGGCCTGTCAGGCCTGGCAGTTGCTGGCCCTGCTGGTCCGGGAGCGCGGCTTCGACGTGGCCGACGCCTGCCTGGAGCGGATGCTCGCCGTGGCCGAGGCGCACACCCTGCCGCTCTGGCGGGTCGAGGCGCTGACCCGGCTGGGTGCCAACAGCTACATGCGGACCGGCGACATCCGCCGGCTCGAACAGGCCTGGGAGGCCGCGAACGAGCTGGGCGCGATCCAGCTGGCCCAGACCGCCGAGAGCGTGCTGGCGATGGACGCGGTGCTCCGGGGCGACCCGCGGCGGGCCGAGGAGATCCTCGCCCGGTGCCTGGGCGCCAGCGCGCGGATGGGCAATCTCGGCACCCGCCAGTACCTGCTGCTCGTCTCCGCCACCCTCGGCGCGCACCGGGGCCGCCGCCGCGAGATGGAGCGCGGCCTGCTGGCGTTCCGTCAGGCCGGAGGCGCCGAATCGCCGCTGACCCCGGTGATGCTGGGCCTGTGCCGGGCCGTCTGCGCCCTGCTGGAGGAGGACCGGACGGCCGCCCGGGCCGAGCTGGCCGCCGCGGCCGCCTGGGAGTCCCTGCACCCGAACGTCTACTACCTGGCCGGCCGGTACGGGCTGAGCCCGCTGCTGGAGGTGCTGGCCGGCCGGGCGGCCCGCGCGGACTTCGCGGCCGTCGCGGCCAATCCGGCCGCCGGGCTGGCCTGGAACCGCCAGTTCCTGATGCTCGCCGAAGCCGTGCTGCTCGGCCGGGAGGGCCGGGGCGAGCGGGCGGCCGGGGTGATCGAGGACTTCCGCCGGCACGCCGCGATCTTCCCGACCGGCCACCACCTGGGCCTGCGCCTGGTCGCCGAGGCCGCCCTGGCGGACGGCTGGGGCGACCCGTCGTCCTGGCTACAGGCAGCCGAGGAGTACTTCCACCAGCTCGACGTGCCCGCCGTGCTGGGCACCTGCCGGGCGATGCTGCGTCAGGCCGGGGTGACCGTACCGCAGCGCCGCAGCGGCCGGGAGCTGATCCCCGCCGAGCTGCGCGCGCAGGGCCTCACCCCGCGCGAGTACGAGGTGCTGGCCCTGCTCGTCGACCGGCCCGGCAACCAGGACATCGGCCGGCGGCTGTGCATCTCACCGCGCACGGTCGAGAAGCACATCGCGAGCCTGCTCCAGAAGACCGGCCTGCCCGACCGCGCCGCTCTGAGCCGGCTGGCGGCCGAGTTCTCCGCCGGCGGCTGAGTTCACCGTCCCGGCCTCCCGGTACGGGTCGAGCGGGCCCAGGTACAGGTCGAGCGGCGGCTCGGGCGCGAGGTAGAAGTGCCCGCCGGGCAGCGCCTCGTGCCGGAACGACCCCCGGGTGAGCTCCCGCCACAGCTCACCCTGACGGTGCGTGACGTGCGGGTCGTCCGCCCCGCGCACCACCAGCAGCTCGCAGGCGAGCGGCGGACCCGGGCGGTACTCGTACCGCTGGAACAGCTCGAAGTCGGCCCGCAGGTAGGGCAGCACGAGTTCGCGAACCCGGGGGTCGGCCATCAGCTCGGCGTCCGCCTGGCCCATCGCGACGATGCTGCGCACCGCCGAGTCGTCGTTCCAGACGGCGCCCTGCGCCGAGACGTGGGCCGGCTCGTGCGGGGCGCGGGCCGCCGAGGCCACCAGGCGCCGCACCCGGCGGCCCCGCTCCTCCAGCCGCCGGGCCACCTCGTAGGCGACGATCGCTCCCATGCTGTGGCCGAACAGCGTGACGGGCCGGTCGAGTTCGGGCAGGACGGCGGCGCAGACCTCCTCGGCCATGGCGTGCAGGTCGTGGTGGCAGGGCTCCGGCAGCCGGTCGGCCCGGCCGGGGTACTGGATGCCGAGGATCTCCACGTCGGTGCGGCCCCGGGTGGCCCAGCCGCGGTAGTAGTTGGCCGAGCCACCGGCGTGCGGCAGGCAGATCAGCCGCTGCGGGGCCTCGGGACGGGGCTCCAGGACCCGGACAGTGGTCATGCGCCGACCTCCTGACGGTTGGTGAGCACCATGCCGCGCAGCTCCTCGAAGGAGCGCAGCCCGTAGACGTCGGCGAAGTCGAGCTGGACCCCGAAGGTGACCGCGATCGACTCGATCAGCAGGATCAGGTCCAGCGAGGTCCCGCCGGAGTGGAAGAAGTCCTCGCCGCTCTCGGCGGGCGTCCCGGTCCGCTCCAGCCATAGCCGGGCCAGCTCCGCCCGGTCGTCCGCCCCGGCCGCGGGCACGGCCTCCGGTGCGGTGGTGGACGGCAGGGCCTTCAGTGCCTCGCGGTCGACCTTCCCGGAGGGCTTGAGCGGGAACTCCGCGACCACCACCAGCTCGTCGGGCACCAGATGCCGCGGTGCCCGCTCCGCCAGCCGGGTCCGGACCGCCCGCGGGTCCGTCCCTTCGGAGGCCGGGCGGACGAAGGCGCGGACGTGCCGCTCGTGGCCGGTGCCGACCGCGGTGGCTACCACCTCCCGTACCTCCGGGTCGGCGGCCAGCAGGGCCTCCACCTCGGCGAGGTGGATCCGATGCCCTCGGACCTTGATCTCGTCGTCCTCGCGGCCGCGGAACTCCACCGTCCCGCCCGCGAGCAGGACGGCCCGGTCACCGGTGCGGTACATCCGGGCGCCCGGCAGGTCCGAGAACGGGTCCGGCAGGAAGCGCTGCTCGGTCATGGCCCGGTCGCCCACGTAGCCGAGGGCCAGCCGATCGCCGCCGAGGTAGAGGTCCCCCACCTCGCCGGGCGGCAGCGGGCGCAGCCGCTCGTCCAGGACGTGGCAGGTGGTGCCGGCCAGGCCTTCTCCGATCGGTACCGAACTTCCGCTCCGGTCCCAGCCGTTGAGCGAGAAGGCGGTGGAGATCACGGTATTCTCGGTGGGCCCGTAGGAGTTCAGGAACTCCAGCTCCGGGAAGCGATCGAGGATCCGCACCGCCTGCTCGCGCGGCATCACGTCACCGCCGACCATGAGGCACCGGAGCCCGCCCAGCGCGTCGGGGTGGTGGTCCGCCAGCAGCGCGAACACCGCCGGGGTGAGCACGGTGGTGGTGACGCGCTCGTCCCGGAGGAGCTCGGCCGTCTCGTGCAGGGACAGCGCCCGGCGCGGGGCGCAGAGCACCGAGGCACCGACCAGCAGGGCCGACCAGATCTCGTACATCGCGGTGTCGAAGGTCAGCACCGTGTGCACCAGGAAGGTCTCGTCCGGGTCGCGGCGCAGCACGCCGGGCCGCAGGCAGAGCGCGGTGAGCGCGCCGTGCGGCACCCCGACCGCCTTGGGCGTGCCGGTCGAGCCGGAGGTGAAGATGACGTAGGCCAGCCGGTCCGGGTCTCCGGCGGGCAGCGGGCCGAGCGGGTCGGTGGGGCAGGCCTGCTCGATCAGCTCGCGGACGTGCCGGCTGTCCGCGCCGATGCCCTCCGGCACGCGGTGCTCCGAGGTGGCCAGCACCAGCGAGGCGCCGGCGATGGCGGTCATCCGCTCGGCGCGCTCCGGCGGGCAGTCGGGATCGATCGGCACGAAGTGCCCGCCCACCAGCAGGACTCCGAGCATGGCCACCAGTGCGTCGCGGTCGCCCACTCCGAGGACGCCGACCGCGTCACCGGTGCCGACGCCCATGTCGTGCAGGGCGCCGGCCAGCCGGACCGCCCGGTCCCACAGCTCGGCGTAGGTGGAGCTGCCGGTGGAGTCCCAGGCCGCCACCTTGTCCGGGTGCTCGGCAACCTGCCGGCGGAACACGGCGTCGACGCACTCGAAGTGCTCCCGGCCGGGGTGGCCGGGCAGGTTCGCGCTACTCATCCGTTGCCTCCTTCTGCGACGGCGTCATGAGCCGTTCGACGAGCCGGGCGTGATCGCCCATGGTGCGTGCCAGCAGCAGATCCCGGAGCGGGATCACCACCGTGAAGACCTGCTCCAGCCGTCGGGCCAGCCGGATGGCGAGCAGTGAGTCCCCACCGTTGGCGATGAACTCCGCGTCCTCGGTGAGGCCGGGGTGACCGAGGAGTTCGCGCCAGGCGGCGGCCACCGCTGCGGCGGGGGTGGGCAGTTCGACGGCGGTTGCCTCCGCCGGGACGGCCGCCGTGCTCTCCGGGGCCCGTGCGGGGGTGTCGGCCGGGGCCGGGGCGGCCGGCCAGACCGTCTCCGGCGCGATGTGGCGCTCACCCCCGAAGGAGGTGCCAGGCAGGTGCAGTCGACGGCCGGCCGGGATCAGCGCCGCCAGCTCGACGGGCTGGCCCTCGGCCCACAACCCGGCCAGCGCGAGGGCGAGTTCGTCCTCCGCTCGTGGGTCCTTCCCGGGCATCAGCGGGAGGCTGTCCAGCCCGGCGGCGGCCGCCATGCCGGAGAGGGCCTGGCCCGGCCCGATCTCCACGGCCAGCGCACCCGGGTACAGCTCGCGCACGGCGGCGATGCCCTCGCCGAAGCGCACCGTCCGGCGGACGCCCTCGGCGAGGACGGTCAGCGGGACCTCGGTGCCCGCGGGCACCACCGTGCCGTCCAGGGTGGACACGTAGGGCAGCGAACTCCGGCCGCCGGTGCGGCCGGAGAGGCGCGCGCGCAGGGCCTGGGCGGCGGGCTCCATCGCGGCGGAGTGGAAGGCGTGCGAGGTACGCAGGCGTCGGGCCGGGATCCGCCCGGAGAGCCGGTCCTCCAGCGCCCGGACGGAGGTGGCCGGCCCGCTCAGCACACAGGCGCCCGGGCCGTTCACCGCCGCGATCTCCAAGCCGCTGGTCGCGGTCACCGGTTCGGCCAGCAGCTCGCGGGCCTCGACCTCGGAGCAGGAGAGCGCCAGCATCGCACCGGGCGGGCAGGCCTGCATGCCGCTCGCCCGGACGGCCACCAGCTCGACCGCCGCCGCGAGGTCCAGGACCCCGGCCAGGCAGGCGGCCGTCACCTCGCCGAGGCTGTGCCCGGCCAGTGCCACCGGGCGCAGCCCGAGCCCGTCCAGGGCGCGGACCGCCGCGTACTCCAGGGCGAACAGCGCGGGTTGGGCCAGCTCGGTGGCGTGCAGCTGTTCGGCGGGGAACTCCGGGTCCCGCAGCGCCCGCCCGGCCGGGCCGGCCGTGAAGGGCTCCATCGCACCGAGGCATTCCTCCAGCGCCTCCTGAAATCCAGGAAGTCGCGCCTGGAAGGGCAGGGCCATGCCCGGCCGCTGGGTGCCCTGCCCGGGGAGCAGGAAGACCAGCGGCCGCGGGCCCTCCCGCGGCACCCGGCCGCGGACCCGCCGGGGGCCGCCGCGCAGCGCCCCGGCGAACTCCGGGCCGGTCCGGCCGACCACCGCGAGCCGCTCGGCCAGCGGTGCCCGGCCGGCCAGCAGGGTGAAGGCCACGTCGGCGGCGTCCGTCTCCTGTTCGGCCAGTACCTCGGCCAGCCGGGCCGCGGTCAGCTCCAGTCCCTCCGGTCGGACCGCGGAGAGGGTGAGGACCGAGGTCCGCTCCGCCGGGATCCGGCCCGCCGGGGCCCCCTCCGCCGGGTCGGCGGCTGCCTGTTCGACGATCACGTGCGCGTTCGTCCCGCCGATCCCGAAGGAGCTGACGCCCGCCCGGCGGGGTTCGGGGCCCTGCCAGGCCCGGGCCTCGGTGGGCACCCGCAGCGGCGAGTCCAGCTCCGCCAGCAGCGGGTTGAGGCTCTTGAAGTTGGCCACGGGCGGTACCTGACCGTGCTTCAGGACCAGCAGGGCCTTGTAGAGCGCGGCCAGCCCGGCGGCCGCGTCGAGGTGCCCGATGTTCGCCTTGAGCGCGCCCACCGGGATGGATTCGGCGGGACCGGCCCCGCGCAGGGCGGCGGAGAGCGCCGACCACTCGATCGGGTCACCGACGTAGGTGCCGGTGCCGTGCGTCTCGACGTATCCGAGCGAGCCGGGCGCCACGTCACCGGAGCGCAGCGCCGCCCGGATGACGGCGGTCTGCCCCTGCGGGGCGGGGGCGTTGAACCCGGCCTTCGCCGAGCCGTCGTTGTTGACGGCCGAGCCGAGGATGACCCCGTGGCAGGCGGTCTCCGGCCCCAGGTCCTCGAAGCGGCGCAGCACCACCGCGATCACGCCCGAGCCGCCGACCGTCCCGGTCGCCCGGGCGTCGAAGGGCCGGCAGCGGCCGTCGGCCGACATGATGCCGCCGCGCAGGTGGGTGTGCCCGGCCTGCGGGAAGCCCACCGAGGCGGCCACCACCACGGCCTGGTCGCAGTCGCCGGCGTTCAGCGCCTGGACGGCCAGGTGGACCGCGACCAGCGAGGAGGAACAGGCCGTCAGCACATTGACCGCCGGGCCCTCCAGGCCGAGCCGGTAGGCGATCCGGCCGGCCATGAAGTCCCGGCCGGTGCCGACGTGCAGGGCGGCCAGGGTGTCCGCGGAGGCGGCCGGGTTGCCGAGGATCCTCGGCAGGTACCTGCTGCTGGAGGAGGAGGCGAAGACCGCGGTGCGCAGCCGGTCCGCCAGCGGACTCCGGCCGGCGTCCTCCAGCGCCGCCCAGCTCGCCTCCAGCATCAACCGGTGTTGCGGGTCGATGAGTTCGGCCTCGCGGGGGCTGATCCCGAACAGCTCGGCGTCGAACCGCTCGCTGTCCTCGATCAGACCCCGGACCGGGACGTAGGCCGGGTCGTCGAGCAGGTGGCGGGGCACGCCCCGGGCCGCCAGCTCGTCGAGGTCGAGGGTGCTGGTGAGCTCCTCGCCCGCGCAGACCGCCGCCCACCACTTCGCCGGGTCCGCCGGGCCGGGGAGCCGGGCGTGCACGCCGGTGACGGCGACGTCCAGAGAACGGTTCCTCACCTCCCGTCCTCCGTCCCGGCCGTCCGCCGGGAGCGGCCCGCGGCGAGCCCGAGCCGGCGCCGGTCCGGTCCGTCGGCCCCGTCCTCGGCGTCCGAGGCCCGCACCGCCGGCTGCGGTCCGGGCGCGCCACCGCCGCTCGCGGCGATCAGCGCCGTCTGGGCGTCCACGGTGGTCGCGGTGAACAGCGCGACGATCGGCACCCGCACCCTCGCCCGGTCCTCCAGCTCCATCTGGAGCAGCGGCACCAGCAGCGAATGCCCGCCCGCGTCGAAGAAGTTGACGTCCCTCGCGGCCGGCGCCTCGCCGAGCACCGCGGCCCAGGCGGCCCGCACCAGTGTCGGCAGGTCCGGCCCGGTCGCCGGGGCGGTCTCGGGCCCGGTGGGCTCGGGGGTCGTCCCGTGCTGCCCGGTGCGGAGCTCCATGGCCCGCAGCGCCTCGCGGTCCACCTTGCCGTGCGGGGTGCGCGGCAGCTCCGGGGCCACCCGCAGCACGCCGGGCACCATCGCGGGCGGCAGGGTCTCGGCCAGCCGGGCACGCAGCTCCTGGAGGTCCAACCCGCTCTCGGTCACCAGATGGGCCGTCAGGCTTCCCCCGCCGGGCGCGAGCAGCACGGCGGCATCGGTCACGCCCTCGGCCGCGCGCAGCGCGCCCTCCACCGCGCCGAGCTCGACCCGGTGGCCGCGGACCTTGACCAGCTGGTCCCGGCGGCCCAGGTAGCGCAGGCCCCCGTTGGTGCCCCAGCGCACCCAGTCCCCGGTGCGGTAGGAGCGGGCGCCGGGCGCCGTGCCGTACGGGTCGGGGCGGAAGGCGGCCTCGGTCGCCTCGGGCCGCCCGAGGTAGCCGCGGGCCACCCCTCGGCCGCCCACGTGCAGTTCGCCGGCGGTTCCGTGCGGCATCAGCCGCCCCTGCCGGTCCAGCACGTAGAGGCTCGCCCCGGGGACGGCCCCGCCGATGTCGACCGGGCCGGGCGCCTCGAAACGGCGGTAGCTGCTCCACACCGTCGCCTCGGTCGGCCCGTACTCGTTCACCAGCGGTGTGGCCGGGAGCAGCGCGAAGTGCCGCTCCAGCAGTGCCTCCGGCAGCACCTCGCCGGCCGTGATGACCACGTCGAGGGTGCCCAGCGCGGTGCGGTCGGCCCGCTCGGCCCGGTCCAGCATCCCGGCGTACAGGGCCGGGACGGCGAGCAGGGCCGTGACGGCGTGGGTCTCGGTCAGCCGCAGCAGTCTCTCCGGGTCACGGACCTCCTCGGTTCGCGCGACCACCAGCCGGCCGCCGGAGGTGAGGGTGCCCCAGAACCCGGCCACCGAGGAGTCGAAGGAGAGCGGCGAGACCAGCAGGAAGGTGCGGTAGCCGCCGTAGGTCAGCCGCCGGGCGGTGGTCGAGGCGGCCAGCGCGCCGTGCCCGACCTCCACGCCCTTGGGCTCGCCCGTGGTGCCGGAGGTGTAGATGAGGTAGGCCGAGTCGTCCGACTCACTGCGGTGTGCCACCCACGCCTGGTCCGGCAGCACCGCCGGGGCCTCGATCGGCAGCACCACGGCGCGCGGGAGGCGCTCTCGCCAGGCGGCGTCGGCCAGCACGAACTCGGCTCCGGCGTCCGCCAGGACGGCGCCCAGCCGGGCGGCGGGGTGGCCGGGATTGAGCGGCAGGTAGACGCCGCCGGCCCGCAGCACCGCCAGCACGGCCACCACCATCTCGGCCGAGGGCTCGGCCAGCACGGCCACCGGCGCCCCCGGGCGCACCCCCCGCGCGGTGA
Source organism: Streptomyces sp. NPDC100445 (assembly GCF_044759735.1). Lineage (NCBI taxonomy): Bacteria > Bacillati > Actinomycetota > Actinomycetes > Kitasatosporales > Streptomycetaceae > Streptomyces > Streptomyces sp. NPDC100445. Next base: position 143,689 of record NZ_JBIVZV010000004.1, read on the forward strand.
TCCCGGCGGCCAGGGCGTCGGCCCGGGCGAGCAGCTGCCCGTACGTCAGCTCGCCGGCGCCGCAGACCACGGCGGGCCGGTCGGGATCGGCCCGCGCGATCTCCGCGACCACCTCGTGCACCGCCCGGAAGCCCTCCGGCAGCGGGATCCCGCGGCCGGCGGCCAGCAGCTCGGCTCGCTCCTCGGCGGAGAGCATCTCCAGCGAGCCCACCGGGGCCTCGTCGTCGGCGGTCAGCCCGCCGAGCACGGCGGCCACGTGGCGGGTGAGTTGCTCGATCAGGGCCGGCTGGTAGCGGGAGGTGCGGTAGGTGGCCAGCAGCTCGGCCGAGGCGCCGTTGTCCCGCAGCACCAGGGTGAGGTCGTACTTGGAGATGCGGACAGGGAGTTCGAGGGTGGTGACCTCCAGCCCGGGCACGTCACGGGGCGCCTGGCGGGCCTCGAAGTTGAACAGCACCTGGAAGACCGGGGTCCGGGTGACGTCCGGGGTGATCCTGAGCTTCCGGACCACCTCCTCGAACGGGACCGACCGGTGGGTGAAGGCCCGCAGCAGGCCGCGCTGCACGGCGCCGCAGAACGCCGGGCCGCCCTGCGCCGGGTCCACGTGCACCCGGACCGGGGCCGGGTTGACGAACATGCCGACGGTGTCCACGAACTCGGCGGACCGGGTGTCCATGGTCGAGCCGACGACCAGGTCCTCGGTGTCGGTGTAGCGGGCCAGGGTGAGCGCGAAGGCGCTGAGCCCGACCACCTGCGCGGTGGTGCGGTGCCGCCGGGCGTATCCGCGGACCGCCTCCCAGGTCTGCTCGGGGAGCGGCAGCCGGACCACCGCGCCCTCCTTGTCCGCGGTTCGCGTGGCAGGCTCGAAGCCGAGCGGCTCCGCGGTCTCCGGGAGTCTCAACTCCTCGACCCAGGCGTCGAACTGGGCCGAGGCCGGGCGGGCCGCGGCCTCCCGCTCGACGTGCTCCGAGTAGGAGCGGCCGGCCGGGGCGAGCTCCCGGCCCGCGTAGGCGGCGAACAGGTCACGGGTGATGAGCGCCATCGACCGACCGTCCACCACCGCGTGGTGTGCGTTCAGCACCAGGACGTGGTCCTCGGGGCCCAGCACCAGCAGCTCCGCCTCGGCGAGCCGGCCGCCGACCAGGTCGAAGGACCTGGTCACCGCCCGGTCCAGCTCGGCGGTCAGGTCATCCGGCGTGATCTCCCGGACCGCGAGTCCGAACTCCGCGGCCGGCCACCGCGCGCGCCGGGGCTCGTTCTCCACCTCGAACAGCCGCAGCCGCAGCTCCTCGTGACGCTCCACGACGGCCTGCCAGGCCCGGCGAAGGGCCGCCGGGTCGAGCGGTCCGCGCAGCCGTCCTGCCCAGGGGGCGGTGTACTCCGCGCTCTCCGGTTCCAGGACGTGTGCCAGCCAGAGCCGCCGCTGCGCGGACGACAACCCGCCGCTCACCTCGGACACCTGCTCCGCCATCAACTTCCCCTCTCGTGCGTGTACGTGAACGTGGGCCGGAAGGCTTCCGGTATCGCCGCGGTGAGCCGGCCGAGGGCCGCGTGGTCGGGCACCCGCCCGTACAGCCGGCCGAGCCGGTCGGCCGCGCCGGCCCGCCAGTCGAGCGGCCGGCCCGGACGGCTCCGGACGTCGACCAGGTCGACCCCGGGCAGGGCGCGCAGCCGGTCCAGTCCGCCGACCTCCACCAGGCTCCGGGCTCCGGCCGGCGGCACCAGCGCGTACTGATAGGTCACCTGCTCGAACTCGGGTGGGTCGGGCGCCGGCCGGCCGAGGGCGAGCAGCAGGGCGGCCTCGACCACGTCGTACCCGGCGCCCCGGCGCAGCAGGTCGACGACCAGCCCGCCGACCCGGCCGTTCACCTCGATGACGCGCGGGCCGTCCGGGGTCAGCTTGATCTCGGTGTGCACGACGCCGTCCTGGACCCCGAGGGCCCCGATCGCGGCGTCCGCCAGTGCACGGACCCGCTCGGCGGTCTCCGCGTGCAGGGTGTGCGGGACGAAGGATCCACGCTCGCGGAACGGTTCCTCCAGCCGGAACTTGCCGGTGACGCAGAGGAGCCGGCGGTCTCCGCCGTGCACGGCGGTCTCCACCGAGACGTAGTCCCCCCACTCGGGGCCGGCCTCCCCCGCCGCCCCGGTGAGCAGGCTCTCCACCAGGAGCACCGACCCGGCCGGGGCGGACCGGAAGAAATCCTCCGCCAGCCGTTCGGCCTCCTGCGCACTGTCCGCCCGGCGGACGGAGCGGCTGCCGGTCCCGGTCCGCGGCTTGAGCACCACGGGCGGCCCGACCTCGGCGACCGCCGTGGCGATCCCGGCGGGCTCGGCCACCGGCACACAGCGGGTGGTGTCGATCCCCGCCCCGGCGAACAGCCGCCGCTGGACCAGCTTGTCCGTCAACCGCCGGGTGGTCTCCGGGCTGTGCCACCGGGTCAGTCCCAGCGCTGCGGCCAGCTCGCCGGTCTCCGCCAAGCGGTGCTCGCTGAAGGTGAGCAGGCCGTCCGGCTCCCGGGCGGCCACCGCCCTCGCCGCCTCGGCCGCGGTGAGGCCGCTGACGTCACAGAGCTCGAACCGGCCGCGCAGGCCCGGCAGCAACTGCGCGACATGGGCCGAGCGTCGGTCGATCACCAGGAAGAGGTCGGCTCCGCAGGCGCGGGCCGCCGAGGCGATCTCCCCGGGCCCGGCGGCGCCGTCGTCGTAGACCACGCCGAGCCGCGGGCCACCCGATCTGCTGTGCATACCCATCCGTCCGTCGAAGCGAGTGGCCGCCCGGTGGCGCGCCGCCGGTCAGTCCTGCGGGGCGGCCGGTCGGTCCTGCGGGGCGGCCGGTCGGTCCTGCGGGGCGGCCGGCCAGGAGCGCTCGGCGGTGAGGTAGAGCAGCTCGGAGCGGACCCCGCGCTGCCCGGCCAGGTCGCGCAGGATGACCTCCTGGCGCAGCTGCTCGGCCTCCGGGTCGAACCAACAACCCGTCAGGTGCTTGAGCCAGGGCTCGATCCCCAACGCGTAGACGAAGATCTGCTGGGCGCCGAGCCGCTGGGCGAGTTGGTCCGCGGGCTCGGCGAAGGAGCCCTTCAGGCCGCGCTCCAGGCTGTGCTCGCGGGAGATCGGGGTGTCCAGCAGCGGGCCGTACAGCCAGGTCAGCGGGGCACCGACGCACTCCAGGCCGATGAACAGGGCGTCCACCGAGCCGATCTCCTCGGCCACCATGTCGTAGAGGGCCGGGTCGATCGGTGAGGTGTCGGTGGCGAACAGGAAGCCGCGGCCGCCGAGCCGGACCATCGGCACCATCTTGGCGCGGATGTCGAGCTCGCCGTGCTCGCCGAGGAAGGGCAGCGCGGTGATGGTGGCCGGGCCGGCCTGCACGCTCTGCATGTCGGCCAGTTCGACCACGTTGCGGAAGCCGAAGTGCTCCAGCATCGAGCGCAGGCCGATGTCGGCGAGGCTGCCGCCGGAGGACTGCGGCACCACGATGGTGCCGATCCGCCGCCGGAGCTGGAGCAGGGTCTCCAGCGAGAAGTGGTCGGAGTGGCCGTGGCTGAGCACCACGACATCGATGGTCTCCGGCAGGTCGGCGATGGTGAAGTGACCCTCGAAGCCGTCCCCGTCGTAGCCGACGGTCGGGTCGGTCATCACCGTGAAGCCGCCGAGGTCCAGCAGCACCGAGGCGTGGCCGAAGTACTGCATCCGCACCTCGCCGGTCCCGTTCGGCACGTAGCGCCGGGGCTCCTGCTCGGTGAACAGGCGGCGGAACCCCACCCGGGCCTCCTCGTCCAGGCCGAACTTCTCCGCCAGCTCCTCCACGTCCACCGGCTCCAGCCGGGCCGCGAACAGCTCGTCAAGCAACTCGGAGGCGAACGGCACTTCCAGGTCGGTACGGCCGGGAGCGGGCAGGATCGGCGAACTGTAGATGAAGGGCTGCGCCCGGTCGTGGCGCTCCATGAGGGAGACCGTCTGGGCGTGCGGTTCGGTCGCCGGGGTGCGGTAGAGCAGGCTCTCGAAGAACCGCAGGCCGGCGTTGTTGGCCGTGTCGTAGACCAGCTCGGTGACCCCGCGCAGGGCGGGCGGCAGGTCCTGGTACAGCGGGGCGAGCGCGCGGCCGTCGCCGTTCTTGGCCAGCGTGGCGCGCATGGTGTCGATGTCCTCGGCCATCCGGATCCGGGCCTCGCCCTCGGCCAGGGTGCGCTCCAGCAGGTCCGCGACGCCCTGCGGGCCGGCCGGGCCCGAATCGATGAACGGGGCGCCGAACATGTTGGGGTCGGCCAGCGCCCGGGCGTGCTGCTCGGGGCTCTCCAGGTAGCGCCGCAGGGCCGGCAGGTGGCGCTTGACGAGGTTGAGCGCGCCGGTGTGGGGCGCGGCCACGAACGGTACCGCGTACCAGCGGTGGACCAGTGGCTGCACGACGGTGGCCGGCGAGAGGTAGGCGCGCATGCGGGGTCTCCATCCGTGCCGTGGCGGCACGTTCGAACGTGACGGTCGGGTGGCGGCGCCCACTCTGGCCCGGGGGCCGGGCCGGACACATGGGTGGCCGGCTCCCAGATTTCGAACACCGGTCCGGACGGAATCTGGGTGCGCTCCCCCCATGTGTGGGGAGGGGGGTGCTGGGAGCGTTGCCGGCGCCGCCCCACCCGACGAACGAGAGCGAGGGGACCCATGACCGCGGTCCACCGATCCGACACCGCCGTGATCGTGGATGGTTACTCCACGGGCGCCTTCCTCCCTCCGGCCTTCGCGGCCCTCGGGGTCGAGGTGGTCCACGTGCGGAGCACCCCCGAGCCGATGCTGACGATGCTCCAGCCGGACCCGGCCGCCTACCGGGACTGCTACGTGCTCTCCGGCGAGGACGGGCTGCCGGACACGGTGGCCGCGCTCGCCGCGCTGGCCCCCGTCGCGGTGCTGGCCGGCCAGGAGCCCGGGGTGCCGCTGGCGGACCGGCTGGGTGAGCTGCTCGGGCTGGCGGGCAACGGCTCCGCGCTCTCCGCCGCGCGCCGCGACAAGTACCGGATGATCGAGACCCTGCGGGCCGCCGGACTGCGCTGCGCCCGGCAGTCGAAGGGCTCCGACCCGGAGGAACTGGCCGCCTGGGCGGCCGCCGAGGGCGGCTTCCCGGCCGTCGTCAAGCCGCTCAGCTCGGCCTCCACCGACCACGTCTACGTCTGCCGCACCACCGAGGAGGTGGCTGCCGCGGCCCGCCGGGTGCTGGCCGCGACCGACATCTTCGGCAGCCGCAACACCGAGGCGCTGACCCAGTCCTTCCTGGCGGGCACCGAGTACATCGTGGACACCGTCGGGGTCGGCGGCGAGCACTACGTCTGCGGGGTCTGGGAGTACGAGAAGACAGAGCTGCCCTCCGGCCGGAGGATCTACGACCGGGACGTGCTGCTGGACCCGCGGGCCGAGCCGGTGCCGGAGCTGATCGCCTACGTGCTGGACGTGCTGCGAGCGCTGGGCATCGAGCACGGCCCGGCCCACGCCGAGGTGATGATGACCCCGGAGGGCCCGGCCCTGGTCGAGATCGGCGCCCGGCTGAACGGCAACATGAACCCGGGCTTCCACGACGCCTGCCTGGGCACCAACCAGGCCCACCTGACCGCGCTCGCGTACACCCGTCCGCAGGAGTTCCTGGACCGCTACGCCGGCCGGGTCTACACCAAGCGCCGCGAGGCCGTGGTACACAACACCCGGACCGAGCTGGACGGTGAGGTCACCTCGGTCGACCAGGCGGTGGTCGACGAGATCGCCGCACTGGAGACGGTCCACCTGGTCGGCGTCAAGCTGGCCCCCGGCAAGCGGCTGCGTCCCACCACGGACCTGTTGACCAGCCCGCTGCGAATCTTCATGACCGGCCCCGACGCGGAGTCGCTGCGGGCCGACCACCGCACCATCCAGACCCTGAAGGACGCGGTCTACCGGCTGGCCGAGACCCCGGCCGACGCGTGACGACGCACCCCCCGCGAGAACCCGAGGAGAGGCGAGCCACCCGTATGGACACCGAACGACGACCGAGGGTGCTGCTGTTGGGCACCGACAAGTACGTGATGCAGGCCTGTGTGCGCAACGGCGTCGACGCCGTGGTGATCTGGGGCTCCACCGCCTACGACTACGGCATCGTCCCGGTCCCCGAGCAGTTCACGGTACTCCGGGTCGACGACCAGAGCAGCGTCGAGGCCGTCCTGACGGCCCTTCACCGCGCCGGCCTGGCCGAAGGGGAGTTCGACGCCGTGCTCACCTCGGACGAGTGGGCCATGGTGACGGCCGGCATGGTCGCCGAGCACCTCGGCTGCCGCGGCATCGACCCCGTCACCGCGGCGCACTTCCGTGACAAGTCGCTCCAGAAGCGCCGGATCGCCGCGGCCGGACTGCGCACCGCCCGGGTCACGGTGATCGAGGACATCCACGACGTCTCGGCCATCACCGAGCTGCCCTACCGGCGGGCGGTGCTCAAGCCGATCGCCGGCGCCGCCACCGCCCGCACCTCGGTGGTCACCGGCCTGGCCGACCTGGAGCAGCGCAGCCGCCAGTACCGCAAGGAGAGGACCTCCCAACGCACCTTCGCGCTGGAGGAGTTCGTCGAGGGTGACGAGTGGGTGGCGGACGGCGTCGTGTTCGAGGGCGAGGTCGTCTTCCACGCGCTCGGCACCTACGGCGACCCGTGCCTCACCGTGGTCGACCAGGGGCTGCCGCTGCGGCTGCGCCGCTTCGACCCGAAGTCCGAAGCCTGGGCCTACGAGCTCGGCGACCCGTTCGTCCGGCGCGCGATCGAGGCGCTCGGCCTGCGCGACGGCGCCTTCCACATGGAGCTGTTCCACCACCCGGAGCACGGGCTGGCCTTCGGCGAGTGCGCCTCCCGGCGCGGCGGGGCGCTGATCCACGAGGAGCTCCAGGCCAAGTTCAACGTCCACCTGGGTGCCGCGCAGCTGTTCGCCGCGCTCGGCCGCCGGCCCGAACTGATGGTCGTGGAACGGCCGGAGACCATCGGCGGAACCTATCTGCCGGGTCGTCCGGGCACCCTGATCAGCTGCCCCTCGCCGGCCGAACTGCGGGCGCAGCCCGGCGTGGAGTTCGCCCGGGTGGAGTTCCCCTTCGGTGGCCAGTTCGCCGACGGCCTGGGCTCCACCAACCAGAAGCTCGGCCAGGTGCTGGTCGCCGCCGACTCCGAGGAGGAACTACAGACCCGACTGGGCGAGTTGCGGGCGTGGTTCGCCGAGCGGACGGTGGTCGCCCCGTACGACAGCTCGCTGCGGGAGCTGCGCGCCTGGCAGCGCGCGACCTGGCCGGAACAGGACTACCGGGACGCCCTGTGGGACTGACCGGACACGCCCGGGCCGTCGAGGAGCGGCGGCAGCGGGGCCCGCTCGCCCGGCTGCTGCCGGAGACCGTTGAGCAGCGCGCGCTGGCGGCCGGAAGTTTCGTGAACTCCCTGGGCGCCGGGATGTTCATGACCAGCAGCGTGCTCTACTTCACCCGGATCGTCGGCCTGCCGATGGCCCAGGTGGCCACCGGGCTGTTCGCCGGGGCGATGGCCGGGCTGGCGGCCGGGCTGGTCGCCGGGCGGATCGCCGACCGGTGGGGGGCCCGGGAGACCCAGATCGCGGTGATGCTGATCGGGGCCGCCACCGTGGCCTGCTACCTGGTGGTCCGCACGTTCTGGCCGTACCTGCTGGTCTCGGTGCTGCTCGGCGTGGTCTTCGCCGCCACCAAGTCCAGCCAGGCGCCGCTGGTCCGCAGCTTCGGCGGGGAGAACCCGACGGCCTTCCGGGCCTACCTGCGCTCCTCGACCAACCTGGCCATCGCCCTCGGCGCGCTGGTCGCCGGGGTCGGCATCCAACTCGACTCCTCCCCGGCCTACCTGTGCCTGGTCGGCGGCCGGGCGCTGGCCTTCGCGGGCAGCGCGCTGGCGCTGCTCCGGCTGCCCCGGCCGGCCCCGCTGCCGGTGCCCCGCGGACGCCGCCGCTGGGAGGCGCTGCGGGACCGCCCCTACCTGACCGCGACGGTGCTCAACTCGCTGATGTCGCTGCACTACGCGGTGCCGACCTTCCTGCTGCCGCTCTGGATCGTCGACCACACCGAGGCACCGCGTTGGATGGTCTCCGGCGCGCTGCTTTTCAACACGGCGCTGGTGATCGGTCTTCAGGTGCGGGTCAGCCGCGGGGTGGACGACACCGAGGCGGCGGGCACCCGGATGCGGTACGCCGGGGCCGCCGTCCTGGCCGGGCTGGTCATGATGGCCACCGCGAGCGGTCGCTCCACCTGGGTCGCGGTGGCCCTGCTGCTGGCCGCGGTCGCCGTCTACACCTTCGGCGAGCTCTGGCACGCCGCGGCCTCCATGGAGTACTCCTTCGGCCTCGCCGCCCCGCACGCCCAGGGCGAGTACTCCGGGGTCTTCGGCCTCGGCGCGGGCGTCGCCGAGGCGCTGGCCCCCGCCGTGATCGGCGCGCTCGCGCTCACCTGGGGACCACCCGGCTTCCTCGCCCTCGGCCTGGGCTTCCTGGCCGTCGGCACGAGCTGCCGGCCGCTCATCGCCCACTCCCTGCGCAAGGCCGCCGAGGCGGCGGCCCCGGCCATCAGAAAGGCGTGACGAGAGATGACCACCACGATCGATCCGCAGTCGCTCGGCCAGGACATGCTGGAGCTCGTCCCCGGCCTGCACTTCGACCACCAGGAGATCCTCAAGGCGTACCAGCAGGTGGTGGACCGGGTGCCGGTCACCGACCCGGAGAACCCGGAGCACCGGCTGCGCCGCCTCGGCCTGACCCACCGGGCCGCCGCGGCCGACCCCTGGCACGACGCCGGCACCGGCCAGTTCGACCAGCAGACCGGTGAGAAGCACTTCGAGGAGTCCGAATTCTCGTTCTTCAACGAGGAGTTGAAGGACACCTACTTCTACCACCTCTACCAGAGCCTGCCGTTCCGGATCGGCCGGATGCGCCTGGTGCCGCTGCACCCGGGCGAGATCTACCACATGCACACCGACGCCTCCCGGGTGGCGCACGTCGCGATCACCAGCAACGAGGACAGCCGGCTGCTGTTCCGCACCGGCCACACCTACCACGTGCCGACCGACGGCCGGGTGCACCTGCTCAACACCAAGCTGCACCACTCCGCCTACAACGCCGGCAGCACCACCCGGATCCACCTGACCATGACCGAGGTCGAGTAGGCCCCGGCCGCCACCCCGCCCCGCCACCACACCCCACTGATCAGCAGGGAGCCCGCATGACCGCCCAGGAGCCGACCGAGCAGGGCCGCCGCCCGGTCGTGGTGCTCGTCGACGGCTACACCACCGGCAACTACCTGCCGCCGGCCTTCGCCCGCAAGGGCGCGGACGTCGTCCACGTGCAGAGCACCGCCGAGTTGATGACCACGATGCTCGCCCCGGACCTCAGCGCCTACCTGGCGAACCTGGTCTGCGACTCCCCCGAGGAGACCGCCCGGCAGCTGGCCGGGTACCGGCCGGTCGCCGTGGTGGCCGGTCAGGAGCCCGGGGTGCCGCTGACCGACCGGCTCTCCGAGCTGCTCGGGCTGCCCACCAACGGCACCGCGCGGTCGGCCGCCCGCCGGGACAAGTACGAGATGATCGAGGCGCTCCGGCGGGCCGGGGTCCGCTGCGCCGAGCAGTTCAAGAGCGGCCGCCCCGAAGAACTGGCCGAGTGGGCCGAGCAGCGCGGCCAGTACCCCGTGGTGGTGAAGCCGCTGACCTCGGCGGCCGCCGACGGCGTGGCGATCTGCCGGGACGCGGCCGAGGTGCGCAAGGCGGCCGAGGCCGTCCTCGCCAGCCGCACCGTCTTCGACGAGCCGAACCTCGAGGTCCTCGTCCAGTCCTACCTGGTGGGCGAGGAGTACGTGGTCGACACGGTCTCCTGCCAGGGCCGGCGCTACACCTGCGGGGTCTGGCAGTACCGCAAGAGGCTGATCGGCACCCACAACATCTACGACCACGAGCTGGTCCTGGACCACCGGGACCCGCGGGTGGCCGAGCTGATCGCCTACATGGACACCGCGTTGCGGGCGCTCGGCATCGTCTTCGGACCGACCCACGCCGAGGTCGTCATCACCGCCGACGGCCCGGCCCTGGTCGAGGTCGGCGCCCGGCTGGCCGGAGGGATGAACCCCGCCTACCACGACGAGTGCCTCGGAGCGAACCAGGCCGACCTGACCGCGCTGGCCGCCGTCCGCCCGGAGGAGTTCCTGGAGCGGTACGCGGGCCGGCACTTCCGCAAGGTGCGGGAGGCCTGGCTCTACACCACGCCCACCGAACTCGACGGCGTGGTGGACAGCCTGGACCAGGACGTGCTGGCCGAGATCGAGGGCCTGGAGAGCGTCCGGGGCCTCAACGTGAAGATCAAGGAGGGCGGCCGGATCCGGCCGACCGTCGACCTCTACACCAGCAGCCTGCGGATCTTCATGGCAGGCGACTCCGCCGCGCAGGTGGAGCGCGACTACCTGCACATCCAGCGGATCAAGGACCAGGTCTTCCGACTGCGCTGACCTACGTCACCCCCTTAACACGACGAGGGAGTTCTCCAGCATGACCACCACCGAAGGCACTCCGCCGCAGTTGCTCCTGGTCGGCGGCGCCGCGCCGAACCCGCTCAGCGTCGACGTGGCCGTGCAGGCCCTGACCCAGGCCCGGGCCCGCGGTCTGCGCACCCACGTCACCAACCAGCAGGCCACCGTGGCCGCCACCCCGGAGGTGGCCGAGGCCGCCGACGCGGCGAGCGCGGTCGACTTCGAGGACGCGGTCGGCAGCGCCGAGTGGGCGGCTGCCCGGCGCGAGGAGGGCGAGCGCTTCGACGTGGCCCTCGCGGTCCGCGAGATGGCCCAGGTGGCGGCGGCCGAGGTCGCCGCCGAGCTCGGCGCCCCCGGCAACCCGCCGGAGGCGGTCCGCCGGATCCGCACCAAGGACGCCTGCCGGGCCGCGCTGGCCGCGGCCGGCTTCCCGCAGCCGGCCGTGCGGCTGTGCGCCGACGGGTCCGAGGCCCGGGCCTTCCTCGCGGAGAGCACCGGCCCCTGGGTGGTCAAACCCCGGGACGCGATGGGCAGCCAGGGAGTCAGCCGTGTGGACGGCCCGGACGGCCTGGCGGCCGCGATCGAGCTGCTGCCGAGCCAGGACCCCTTCCTGGTGGAGGAGTTCGTGGACGGCCCGGAGTTCAGCGTGGACGGCCTGTTCCTCGGCGGGGTGCCCACCGTGCTGGCGGTGACCGCGAAGGAGAAGCTCCCGCCGCCGTTCTTCGTCGAGGTCGCCCACGTCCTGCCCGCCCCGCTGCCGGAGGCGGACCGGGCGGAGATCGACCAGCAGGTCCGTGCCGCGCTGACCGCGCTCGGCCTGCGGTTCGGCGCCTTCCACGTCGAATGCTGGCTCACCGCACGGGGCGTGGTTCTCGGCGAGGTGCACGGCCGGGTCGGCGGCGGCTGGATCCACACCATGCTGCCCTACGTCTTCCCCGGCCTGGAGCTCTTCGGCCTCGTCCTGGACGACGCGCTCGGCCGCCCGGCCGAGCTGCCGGCCGCCTCCTCCCGGGCGGCGGCCAGCCGCTTCCTCGCGCCTGCGCCCGGGCGGCTGGTCGCGGTCGAGGGCTGGGACGAGGTGCTGGCGCACCCCGGCCTGCTCTACGCCGAACTGACCGTGCGGCCGGGGGACGTGATCAAACCGTTCCGCTCCGGCCAGGACCGGGTGGGCGCGGTCGTGGTCGGAGCGGAGAGCCCGGCCGAGGCCGAGCGGCTGGCCCGGGAGCTGGCCGCCTCGGTCCACTTCGTCACCGAGGAGCCGTCCGGCGCGGAGTCCCCCGAGGAGGCCGGGGCATGACCGACACCACCACCGGCACCGCGAGCACCGCGAGCACCGCGAGCACCGCGAGCACCGCGAGCACCGCGAGCACCGCGAGCACCGCGAGCACCGCGAGCACCACCGTCCGGGCCGGCCTCCAGGCCGACGTGGCGGTGCTCCCCCATCAGCTGGACCGCCCGTTCCAGATCTCCCACATGACCATCGCCACCGTCGACCGGGTCCGGCTCCGGCTGATCGGCTCCTGCGGCCGGCTCCGCGGCGAGGGCGAGATCGCCGCCGACCTCGGCTACGGCCAGGACGGCCCGGCCATCGCGGCCGAAGCCCGGCTGCTCGCCGACGAGTTGATCCGGTCGGGCGACACCGTGTCGCCCGACCGGCTCGGCGAGCTGCTGGCCGGCGCGGCCTCGGCGTTCAGCGCTCCGGCCCGGATGCTGGTCGAGATGGCCTTCCTGGACCGGGCCGCCCGGACCGCCGGGCTGCCGGTCTGGCGGCTGCTCGACCTGCCCGAGCCCGGCCCGGTCCGGCTGATGCACACCGTCCCGATCGGCGAGGGGGTCCCGGCCACCGCCCGGCCGGTGAAGATCAAGCTCGGCGGCCCGCGGGACCAGGAGGTGCTCCGCGGCCTGGTCGGCGTGGACGGCCCGGTGGTGCTGGACGTCAACCGGGGCTGGAGCCGCGCCGAATGGGAGGAGGTGCGCCCGCTGGTGCAGCAGGTCGCGCCCACCGTCCTGGAGGACCCGGTGAGCGATGACGCGCTGCTCCCGGAGGTGCGCGCCGCCCTGCCCCGTACCACCGTCCTGCTGGACGAGGGCATCGACAGCCGGGCCGCGGTGGAGCGCGCCGCGCTCACCGCCGACGGCGCCAACATCAAGCTGATGCGCTTCGGCGGCCTGCTGCCCGGCCTGGACGCGCTGCACCACCTCGCCGCCCGGGGCACGGCTCGGATGCTCGGCTGCTTCCTGGAGCCGCCCCGGTCGATCGCCTACGCGGCGCAGCTGGCCGGCCTGTGCGACTGGACCGACCTCGACGGGCACTTCTGGCTCTGCGACGACCCGCCGGTACTCGGCTACCACCTCGACAGCTCCCGCCCCGGCATCCCCGGCATCCGGTACTGACGCCTCCCCGGCGCCGTCCACCGCACCGAACCCACGAGGAGTCAGCGCAGCATGCAGCACGTCACCGAGCCTTCGCCGTACGGCACCTGGGACTCTCCGGTGGGGGCGGCGGAGGTCGCGCGGGGCGAGGCCCTGCTCGAATGGACCGGCTTCGTCGGCGAGGAGGTGTGGTGGACGGAGGCCCGTCCGCAGGAGGGCGGGCGCAGTGCCCTGACCCGCCGCACCGCCGACGGCCCGGCCTGCGCCCTGCCGCCCGGCTGGGACGTCCGCAGCCGGGTGATCGAGTACGGCGGCCGCCCCTGGCTGGCGCTGTCCGGCCGGGTCGAGGACGGCATCGTCTTCACCCACTGGGACGACCAGCGGATCTACCGCTGGCGCCCGGGCACCGACCCGGTGCCGCTGAGCCCCGTCGGGGCCTGGGCCGCCGAGCTGCGCTACGCCGACTTCGCGGTCCGCGGCGAGGAGGTCTGGTGCCTGCGGGAGACCGTCGCCGACGCCGAGGGCACCTCGGTGGTCCGGCACCTGGTCGCGCTGCCGCTGGACGGCCGGGCCGCCGACGACCCCACGGCCGTCCGGGTCCTGACGGGCGGGCACGACTTCCTCTCCGGCCCGCGGATCGAGCCGGGCGGCCGCCGGGTCGCCTGGCTGGGCTGGAACCACCCGGCAATGCCCTGGGACACCACCGAGCTGATGGTGGCCGGGATCGAACCGGACGGCAGCCTGGCCGAGCCGGTCCGGGTGACCGGCGGCGATGGTGAGTCGGTCACCCAGACCGACTGGGCGGCCACCGGCTCCGGCGCCCTCTACGCCGTCACCGACCCGGACGGCTGGTGGAACGTGCACGAGTTCGGGCCGGACGGCGGTCGGCGCAACCTCTGCGCCCGGCCGGAGGAGTTCGGCGAGGCACTGTGGCGGATCGGCCTGCGCTGGTGCCTGCCGCTGTTGGACGGCCGGCTCGCGGTGGTGCACGGCACCAGCGGCCGCCGGCTGGGCCTCCTCTCCCCGGACGGGCGGCTCGACGACCTGGAGACCCCGTACACCGAGTGGTTCTTCCCGGCCACCGACGGCCGCCGGATCGCGGCCGTCGCGGCCGGCCCGCGGCAGGGCCGCACCGTGGTGCTGATCGACCCGGCCGACGGCGGCACCGAGGTCCTCCGCGAGCCGTCCGCCGCCCACCCGGAGTACGCCACCACCCCCTACCGGCGCACCTTCACCGGGCCGGACGGCGAGCCGGTGCACGCCCACGTCCACCCCCCGTACCACCCGGAGCACACCGGGCCGGACGGCGAGCTGCCGCCCTACCTGGTCCTCGCCCACGGCGGGCCGACCAGCCGCAGCCATCTGGTGTTGAACCAGGAGATCAGCTACTTCACCAGCCGGGGCTTCGGCGTGGTCGACGTCCAGTACGGCGGCTCCACCGGCTTCGGCCGGGCGTACCGGGAACGGCTGCGGGAGTCCTGGGGCGTGGTCGACGTGCGGGACTGCGCCACGGTGGCCCGCGCCCTGGCCGCCGAGGGCCTGGCCGATCCGGACCGGCTGGCGATCCGCGGCGGCAGCGCCGGCGGCTGGACGGCCACCGCCTCGCTGGCGGCCGAGCCCGGCCTGTACCGGGCGGCCGGCATCTACTACCCCGTGCTGGACGCCGAGCAGTGGCGCACCCGGGGCACCCACGACTTCGAGTCGCGGTACCTGGAGAGCCTGATCGGCGCCTGGCCGCAGCAGCGCGCCCGCTACGCCGAGCGCTCGCCGGTCGCGGGGGCCGGCCGGATCCGCGCCCCGTTCGTCCTGCTCCAGGGCCTGCGGGACACCGTCTGCCCGCCGGCGCAGGCCGAGCGGCTGCTCGCGCTGGTCAAGGACTCCACGGTGCCGCACAGCTACCTCACCTTCGAGACCGAGGGCCACGGCTTCCGGCTCGCCGACACCGTGGTCCGCTCCCTGGAGGCCGAACTGGCGCTCTACGCCTCGGTCTTCGGTCTTGCCCCGTGACGCCCGTCCGTCCCCGGGCGTCCCCACCGACACCTCCACGCAGAGGAACACGACATGCCCTCAGAAAGATCTTCGACCGGGCGGACGGACCGCACCGGTCCCGGCCCCGCGAACCTCGACGACCTCGATTTCGACCGGCTGGCACCGCCGATCAGACGAGGTCTCAAATCCCTGACCCGACTGGACAACCACCACGCGCCCCTGGCGATCATCTTCGAGTACGGTCTGGTCGCGCTGTGCGTCATCGCCTGTGTCGCGGGCTCCTACTGGGCCTATCCCGTCGCGGTGGTCCTGATCGGCTCGACCCAGCGCTTCCTCGCGCACTTCCTGCACGAGTCCGCCCACAAGAACCTGGCCCGGAACCGGGTCCTCAACCTGGTGGCCGGCACCGCCCTCTCCGGCTACCTGGTCGGCCAGCTGTACGGCCCGTACCGCAGCTCGCACGTCGGCCGGCACCACCGCCACCTCGGCGAGGCGGACGCCGACCCTGACTACCGCTTCCACCTCGAGTGCGGGCTCTACGACCCGGACCGGAGCGACCGCGGCTTCCTGGTCCGTGAGGTGCTGCTCTCGCTGCTGGGGCTGCGCACCGTGGACTACCTGCGCTACCTGGTCCGGGACCGGGTCCGGGCCCGGGAGTCGGACCTGACGGTCTCGGTGCCGGTGCCGCTCCGTACCGAGCGACGGCTGTTCCTGCTCCAATGGGCTGCCGTGTTCGGCCTCTGCGGCTGGCTCGGGGTGCTGCCCGAGCTGCTGCTGTTCTGGTTCGTCCCGCTGCTGACCAGCAACATCGCGATCGGCTGGCTCTCCGAACTGGCCGAGCACTACCCGCTGCCGGAGAGCGAGTCCACCCGGGTGCTGCTGACCCGCAACCGGCACGGCCGGGCCCTGGAGACCTTCCTGCTCAGCCGGCACGGCGACCGCTTCCACCTGGTCCACCACCTCAACGCGGGCATCCCGTTCTGGAACCTGCACCGGGCCCACCGACTGCTGCTGGACGACCCGGCGTACGCCGGCTGGGACGGCATGTGGGCGGGGGTGCTCAGCCGCCCGCGCTCCCGGCGCGGCAAGGAGACGGTGATCAGCTACGCGGCCAAGTATCGCGCCTGGCGCCGGAACGGCGGTGACCCGACCACCGCGGACCGCACCTTCGCCCAGTCGATGATGCTCGTCGCCGGGCAGGTCACCGTCACCGTCCCCCAGCAGTCCGAACCGACCACCGTGAGGCCCTGATGACCGAGGCATCCGTCACCACCACGACGCCCGCCGTCGACACCGCCGGCACGCCCGACCGGGACGCGGGCCTGGGCCTGCGGCTGCTGGCCGCGGATGACCGCTGCCGGCGCGCCTTCGCCGAGCCCGGCTCACTGCTGCGTCAGGTCGCCTACCCGGCGGCCCGGCGCTACCTGGTCGCCGACGACCTGACCGGGCTGCTCCCCCGGCTCGACCTGCTCCGGACCCGCGGGTACCGGGTGTCGGCCGAGTACGTCGGCGAGGAGATCCGGGACGAGGCCGAGATCGAGCAGGTGGTCCAGGCGTACCTGGACCTGCTCGCCGCCGACGCCGGGCCGCTCCAGCTCGGTTTCGACCTCTCCAACGTCGGCCTGCTGGTCTCCCGCGACCTGGCCGTGCGCAACACGTCACGGCTCCTCACCGCGGCGGCCGCGCGGGGCAGCGAGGTGGTGCTCTCGATGGAGCGCTCGGATCTGGTGGACGAGATCGTCTCGGTCTTCGCCGAGCTGGCCACCGCCCACCACAACGTCGGCATCACCGTCCAGGCCCACCTGCACCGCACCGAGCGGGACCTGCCCGACCTGGTCGCGCTCGGCCGCAAGATCCGGCTGGTCAAGGGCGTCTACGCGGAGGCTCCGGAGACTGCCCTCGGCCGCGGTCCCGAACTCGACGAGCGCTACCTCGAGTTCGCCGAGTACGTCCTCGGCGAGGGCGCCCGGCTCGCCCTGGCGACCCAGCACGCCGAACTGCTGGCCACCGCCGGGCAGCGCGGGCTGCTCGCCGGGGCCGAGGAGATCGAGATGCTGCACGGGGTCCGCCCCGCACTGCTCCGGCACTACCGGGAAGCCGGCTACGCCTGCCGGGTCTACGCGACCTACGGTCGGAGCTGGTGGCTGCACCTGCTGCACCGCCTGGCCGAGCACCCCGCCATGGCCCTGCGCGCCCTGGCCGATCTCGCCGACCCCTCCGCCACGGCCTTCGGCACCGACTACTGACAGGGCGTCATCCATGACCGCAAAGCTGATCCACCTCAACACGGCCGGGGCCGGCCTGATGCCCGAAGCGGTCTCCACCGCGATGGCCGACTGCCTGGCCCGGGAGGCGGCCACCGGCAGCTACGAGACCGAGCTGCACCACGACGAGATCCTCCAGCACGACCTCTACCGGCGGCTCGGCCGGGTCGTGGGCGCGGAGGCCCGGGACCTGGCGGTCTTCGACAGCGCCACCCGTGCCTGGTGGCGGGTGGTCTCCCGGCTCGACCTCGGCCCGGAGGACCTGATCTGGGTCACCCCGTACGAGTACGCGGGTAGCCTCATCGGGTACTTCAACCTGCGCGACCGAACCGGCTGCACGATCGAGACCATCCCGCTGCGCCCCGACGGGGACCTCGACCTGGACTGGATGGCGGCCAACATCTGCGACCGGGTCGCCCTGGTCTCGGTCACCCATGTGCCCTCCGGCTGCGGGATCATCAACCCGGTCGCGGAGATCGGCCGGCTCCTCGCCCCGTACCGCGCCTGGTACGCGGTGGACGCCTGCCAGGCCGTTGGGCAACTGCCGCTGGACGTGGACGCCATCGGCTGCGACCTGCTCACCGGGGCCGGGCGGAAGTTCCTGTGCGGGCCGCGTGGAAGCGGCTTCGCCTACACCACACCGGAGTTGCGGGCCGCGCTGCTGCCCGACTTCACCGACCTGCACGTGGCCTGCGTCAGCTCGCCGACCGCCGTCACGGTGCACGAGGAGAGCGCCCGCACCCTGGAGCTGGGCGAGCGCAGCACGGCCGTGGTGCTCGGGCTGCACGCCGCGCTCGGCCACCACCTCGAACTCGCCCGGGAGGGACGGGCGTTCCCCTTGAAGGACGTCGTCGAGGCACTGCACGCCTGCGTCGCCGGGGTCCCCGGTGCCGAGCTGCTGAGCCCGGGGAAGGAGCAGTCGGGCATCCTCTCCTTCCGGCACGGCACCCTGCCTGCCGAGCGTGTCCGGGACGGGCTGGCGGCCCACGGCATCAATGCCTGGAAGATCGCCGGCGACCACACCCCGCTCTACCTCTCGGCCCGGGGCGTCGACACCGCGGTGCGGCTCTCGGTGCACCACTACAACACGCTGGAGGACGTGGAGGCGCTCGGCCGGGCTCTCCACAGCCTCCGGTGATCCGGCCCGCCGCCCGCCCGTTGGGAGGGTGGCGGCCGGACGACCCGGCGCACTCCGGGCGCGGGGTGGGCCGGGCGCTCTGCGAGTACTCCCTGGAGCGGGCCCGGGAGGCCGGCCACCGAGGCATGCAGGTCAACGCGGTGGTCGAGACCGACGTCCATGCGGTGCGCCCCTACCGCTCGCTCGGCTTCGAGGTACCGGGCGCCCTGCCGGAGGGCTTCCGGCACCCGGAGAAGGGCTGCACCGCCCACTGCCCTGAGCTGCCGGCGTGACCTGCTGCGGCCGGCTGCCCGCCAGTTGTCACCATCGGCGTCCGCTGGTGACCGCCGGCCTCTCCTCGACGGCCGGCTTCCTCGACGTCGGCTCAGCGGGGCTCGCCGAACCAGCGGCGGAGCGCCGGTCGCGGGTCATCCGCACCGGCCCAGCACACGTAACCGTCCGGCCGGATGAGCATCGGCTCGGTGTCGGCACCCTGGCCCACCCGGGCCACCCGGTCCGACCAGGGACCGGCGACCTCGGCGAACGTGTCGGCCGGGTCCAGCAGGATGCCGTGCCCGGACCGCAGCAGTTCGTTCACCCGGGCCGGACCGAGGTCCAGGTCCGGTGCGGGCCGGCCGACGAGCGGATGGACTTCGGTTCCCGGCATCGGGTAGCGGACGGCCGTCCCGGATATCAGGTCGGCGAGATAGTGCTGGACGTCCGGCAGTTGGGCCATGGCCGTGAACATCTCCCGGGCGGCCAGCACGTCCGGATCGCGGGTGCCGGCCCAGTCCATCAGGAGGCTCTGCGCCCGGACGTTGCGCAACACGGCGGCCCCCGCCGGATGCCGTTCCGCGTGATACGTGTCGAGCAGGCTCTTCGGTGCCCAGCCGTGCACGGCGGCACCGAGCTTCCAGCCCAGGTTGAACGAGTCCTGCATCCCGGTGTTCATGCCCTGCGCGCCGAGCGGGAGGTGGACATGGGCGGCATCACCCGCCAGGAACACCCGCCCGTGCCGGTACTGCTCGACCTGCCGTGACGCGTCGGTGATACGGCGGGCATAACGCAGTTCGAGCAGCCGCACCCGCGATCCGAACACGGTGCTCAGGCCGTCGCGGATCTCGTCCTCGGTGATCGGGGTCTCCCTCGGCAGTGAGCGGCCCGGCCCACCGAGGACCAGCCGGCGCAGCTGCCTGCCCTGCGGATCGGTGCCGAGGGGGAACAGTGCCGCCCAGTGCCCGTCCTCATTCCAGGTGTGCGACGCGGACGGGTCCGCGCCGCTCAGCCGCACATCGGCGGCGACGATCGTCAACGTACCGGGCCGACCGGGGAATTCCGCCCGCAGCAGCGACCGTACGGTGCTGTGGGCGCCGTCGGCGGCGACGAGGTAACGGGAGCGGAGCGTCGCGCCGTCGGCGAAGGTGGCGGTGACCTCGTTGTCGTCCTGGGCGAGGCCGACCAGTTCGTGGTCCCTGCGGGCGTGGAGGCCGTGCGCGGCGAGGTGCTGCTCGAAGAACCCCTCCATCACCACCTGCGGCACGGACCGCCATGGCAGACGGCGCCGATCGGAGTCGAGCGGGAGTGGGACACCGGCGAAGTGGCCGGTGGTGACGGGGTGATCCCCGGTGGCCAGCAAGGGCTCCAGCAGCCCTCGTTGATCGAGCGCCTCCAGCGTGCGGGGCTGCACGCCGCCTGCCTTGGACAGGTCGCTGCGCTGCGGCAGCTTGTCGACCAGCATGGCCGACACACCTGCCATCAGCAGCTCGTTGGCCAGCGTCATTCCGGTCGGGCCGGCGCCGACGATGAGCACATCGGTGTCCATGGATTCTCCTGGTGCTGTGTCGATCAGGACGGAAACAACGCTCCTTCGGCCGAGCCGCCCGAGCCAGGAACCGGCCCGATTGCGTCGATATCTGACACTGACTACTGTCGGCTCGGTGGAATCCGACTACGACGAGCTTGATCGTCGGCTGGTGCACGCCCTTCAGATCGACGGCCGCGCCCCGTTCAGCACCATCGCCGAGGTTCTCGGCGTATCGGATCGCACCGTCGCCCGTCGGTACGCCCGGTTGCGGTCGGCCGGGGCGGTACGGGTGCTGGGCGGGGTCGACCCAGCCGCGCTGGGCGCCATCCTGTGGTTCCTGCGGGTGCGGTGTGCGCCCGCCGCGGCGCTCCCGGTCGCCGAGGCGCTGGCCAGACGCCCCGACACGTCCTGGGTGAGCCTCAGCTCCGGCGGCACCGAGATCACCTGCGTGGTCCGTACCGAGAGCGAGGCGGACAGCGAGGCACTGCTGCTGGCCAAGCTCCCCCGGACCCCGCGCGTGGAGGGCGTGACCGCGCACTCCCTGCTCCACTCCTTCTACGGCGGCCCGGACAACCTGGTCGGCAAACTCGGGTCGCTGAACGCGGCGGCGGTCGAGCGACTGCGCCCGCCTCCGGTGCGGCATCGGCGGGGGCCCGTGCGGCTCGACGACGGTGACCGCAAGCTCCTCGGCCTGCTCGCCACGGACGGCCGGGCCGGGTTCGAGCAGTTGGCCGCGGCGACCGGCTGGTCGCCGACGACGGTCCGGCGCCGGATGACTGAGCTGCGCGAACAGGGTCTGCTCTACCTCGACATCGACGTCGACTGGCGCATGTTCGGCGTGAACACCCGGACCCTGCTCTGGCTCTCGGTCGCCCCCGCACACCTGGAGGAGGCCGGCCAGGCACTGGCCGGGCATCCGGAGATCGCGTTCGCCGCCGCCACGACCGGCCCGACCAACCTGTACGCGAGCGTGGTCTGCACGAACCAACAGGAGCTGTACCGCTACCTGACCACTCGAGTCGCCGCACTCCCCGCCATCACGAATCTCGAAACGGCACCGGTGATCAAGACCGTCAAGCAGGCGGCGAACCAGGCATAGCGACCGACCAGAGGTACGTGGGCGATCGGGGTCCGCCTCAGCCGGACACGGCCGCGGTCGCCTCGTCGGGAGTCACGCCCAGGGGGCTCGACGCGACCGCGAGGCGGGTCGCTCAGACGCGGTCCGCGACCCGAACGTAGTCGTAGTACAGGGGTCGCCCTCCTCGTCCACCGGGTGCTGGTAGCTGCTCCGGTTCGCGAGAATCACGTTGAGCTCCGGCAGGGCATCGAAGCCGAGGTCGTTCTCCTCGATGGCGTGACCGCGCTCCGCCAGCTGTTCATAGAGGTCTTCGCTCGGGGTGCGGAAGACGTCGAGCCCGTCCAGCAGCACCCGCACCTCGGCGTCCTCGTCCTGGAACCCGAACAGCTCCACGCCGCTCAGCGCGCCGTCGGTGAACCCGAGGACGATGTTCAGCCGGGACTCGTCGTGTGTGAGGCCGATCTGCCCCGACTCCTCGTCGCTCGAGACGGTCCGGAAGAGGTCCCACCCCTCCACCGCGGCACGCGCTTCCCCGACCGACATGGCTGGGCCTGTACGGCGCCTTCGGATACGACCTGATCTACGGGACCGCCGCAATCCCCTTCCACCTCGCCGCCGTTCTCAGCCGGTCGGCGAGGTGATCCGGGGGACACGGCTCAGAAGAGGCCCTTGTAGCCCTGCCAGCCGGTGCCGATCTTCACGCGAGCCGTGAACGAGCCCTTTCCGTCGCCCGCGTTGCGGTACAGGTTGCCTGCCGTGTCCCGTTCGACCAGGTCGCTCCTGCCGTCGCCGGTGATGTCACCGACACCGACGATCGCGTCGTACGAGCCGCCCCAGTCGGAGAAGAGCTTCACGCGCGCCTTCAGGCTGCCGTTGCCGGCGCCGGTGAAGCGCCAGAGCGTGCCGGCCTTGTCCCGGGCCAGGACGTCCCCGATCCCGTCGCCGTTCAGGTCTCCGGCGCCGACGATCTTGGTATACCCCTTCCAGGCCGAGGCGATCTTCTTGCCGGCCGCGAGCGTGCCGTTGCTCTTGGCGGCGAACAGATACAGGTCACCGGTGGACGTCTTGCGCGCGAGGAGGTCCGCCCGGGCGTCCCCGGTCAGATCACCGGGCGAGGTGAGCACGTCGTACGCGTTCCAGCCCGTGCCGAGCTTCGTGTACGGCATCCCGCTGCCCAGGCCGTTCTGGCAGGGAACCTTGTAGCCGCGCAGCGAACCGTCGCTCATGCGCGCCAGCACGTCATCGCACCGGTCCTTGTCCAGGTCTCCGAACGGCACCGCCACCGCCTTCGTCGACCAGCCGCCGCCGGCGGCCTTCCCGGAGAAGGTGCCCTTGCCCGTTCCCTGGTGGAAGGTCATCAGCCCCGAGGAGTCGAGGGTGAGAAGGTCACCGAACCCGTCCGCGCCGATGTGGTCGTGACGCACCGGGGTGCCCTCCTCGATCCGGACGGAACCGCTCAGCTCGACCGGTGCGCCGACCCCGTCGGCCGGGGCGACGGACAGCGTCCACCCGTACGTCCCGTTCGGCAGGGGCACGTCTCCGGGGAGGGCCCGGTCCATGCCGAACCAGGGCACGTTCAGCTCGCCGCGTGCGACGGCCGTGCTGTCCGCGCTGTCGACGACCTTGCCGGTCGCCCTGGAACGCACGGTCAGCCGCCAGCCGGCCGCCGGCTTGGACAGCAGCACCCTGGTCAGGGTGTCCGCCGTGGTGTCGACCGGGTGCGGGGTGACCGAGGACGCGTTCTGAGCCGGGGCGAGCAGTCGCAGGGGCTGCTGGGCGACACCTGAGGGTACGAGGTGGATCTGCTCCTGGTCGTCGACGTAGGCCGCGTTCGGCCCGGACTCGTCGACCGTCCAGCGCACATCGCGCTGCGAGACACCGGTGTCCGGCAGGTCGCCGATGACCCGGCTGACCGGCGTCCCGTCAGCGACGGTCGTCAGCACCAGTCTTCCGGCCCGCTTGTCGTGCGTGACGACGTACCCGTCCCCGAGCTTCGCCTCGTCGGCCGGCACCGGCACGGACGTCTTGGCCGTACGGTCGTACACCCCGGCCCGATCGCCGCAGGTCCAGTACAGGTAGCGGCCCAGCGCCTGGAGTTCGGTGGGCACGCAGCCGGTGTCGAGCGTGAGGGTCTCGACGGTCTTCTTCGTGGTCAGGTCGAACGCCGTCACCTCACCGGGGGCCGTGCCTGCCGTCCAGAGCAGGTTCCCGGAGAGGGCGGCGGCGCCCGGAGCGCGGGTGACCTTGGCCGCTGAATCGTCGCCGATCTTGTAGACGTACTGCTGGGTGGCGGTGGTGTAGAGGACGTACTCGCCGGAGACGTCGGTGATCCGTCCGTCGGCCGGCACCCCGCGTTCCCACCAACCGTGGCCGGGGCCGTCGACCCGCAGCCGGTCGTAGTCCCCGGAGTCGCGGTTCAGCCACACCGTCGTTCCCGCCGCGGTGCCGAACACCTGCGAGCACCCGACGTCCTTCGCCGGGCAGCCGTACAGCTGGAGGTCGGTGCCGTCGTAGTTCGAGCGGGGACCGTATTCCGGGGTTCCGGTCACGGCGACGGTCCGCCCGTACGTATCCCGCGTGCCGCCCCCACTGGCGTCGGCCTCGACCAGCCGTCCCTGGTCCAGCGACAGCCCCTGGATCGGGTACGGCGGCTTGGGCAGCGTCTTCACCATGGTGACGACCGGTCTGCCGTCCGCGCCCGGGTGGATGCGCTGGACGCCCCAGTCGTCGGCGCCGGTGCGGCCGACGACGAGCGCGGTGCCGTCGGGGGCGGCGGAGATCCCACTGCTGGAGGAGGCGACGAGGACGACCGGGGCGCCGCCCGCCATGGGTACGGCCGTCACCTGCGCCTTGCCGCCCGGCCGGTGGACGATCCAGTCGCCCACGACCGAGAGGTCGTCGGCCGTATCGGTGCCGGTCGCGCTGTCCAGGGTGACCTCGGTCGGGGCGGCCGACAGATCCGCACGGGAGTACACGTAGGCCTTGGTGGCGTCCGAGCCGGCGTAGGCCACGAGGCGTTCGGACGAGAGCTTGACGAAGGTGTAGCCGTGCAGCACAGGCGTCCAACTCCCGAGCCGGCCTGTTTCCGGGTCCACCTCGACCAGGCGCGAGCCGTCGAGGTCGGCGTAGAAGAACAGCCCGGAGCTGTCGCCGCGCACCGGCCGGCCGACCTTCATGCCCTGCGGCGCGCCCTGCACAGTCACATCGCGCATGTCGCCGTCGGGCTCCGGAGTCAGCAGGTGCTGGACCCGGGCGACCGTACCGTCCTCGGCGGTGACGTCCTGGTACGTCGCGAGGGTGCTGCCGAATATGCCGTACAGGGTGTGGCCTTCGGGGACACGGAGCACGCTCGTGGTTCCGTCGACCGCGTTCCAGAAGCCGATCCGGCCATCACCGAACCTGTAGGCGAGAACGTCGCTGCCGGTGCCCTGGCGAAGTCCACCGGCCATCGTCGACGGCTCGTCGAAGGACCGGCCGTCCGAGTACCGCGTCCACACCACGCCCGGATGGCCCTCCAGCCGATGGAAGACGCCACGCGCGCCCGCTCCGTCACCGCCGTCGCGGGTGTCCGGACCGGTGAGTGAGGCCACCGCGTTCGTGCTGCGGTAGGTGGCCGGGACGACCGTCTCCCGCGCCTCGCCGACCGCGACGGCCTCCCACGGCCCGAAGGCGGCGACCAACGCGGCGGAGGCGGCGACGGCCACCGCCGCCCGTCCCGCGCGGGAGTGGTGAACATGGGCATGGCTGGCCAAAATTGGGTCCTCCCCGAACAACATGTGGGGGACGCACGCCGCTCACGTTCTTCTCCGGCCCCGGCCTGTTCCGTCCCCCGCGGAAGTCGCCTGATATTACACGGCCTTCACAGACTCTTGGGGAGCCTTTTTGAATGGCTGCCGCAAGGGTCGGCTCCGACGAAGGCGATCGGTGGCCATTGGCGGAAGATGTCCCGCAGGCGGCTCGGTGTCGCCGCGAGTGCGGTCGCCGCGCTTGAGGGCGGCGCGCAGCCGGAGCAGGGTGAGTGTCGCGGCCTTGGTCCGGTGGGGGCGAGGGCCGTCCGGGTCTCTGCCCTGTTCAGGCTGCCCTCCTACCGCCCCGGCCCACCGGTCCAGGAGCCGCGGAAGATCGCGTTCCGGCCCGGTGCTTCGCCGACGGGCCCACCACCCGGAACCTAGCCTCCCCGACTCCCGTCGGGCGGTCACCACCCGGCCGGCAGACCGCGCCACCCGCCCCAGCCGGGGCTGCTCCGACGACTACTGGTTGAAATAACTTGGTCTGGACCATTGCTCTCCGGTCCAGCTGTGAAGGAAGCTGCTCACCGCGCACCGGATCATCATGACCGGAGCGCTCGCCACCGGAACAGGAAGGCAGCAACACACCTATGCGCAAAGCGATCTCGACCCTGAGCCTGACCGGACTGCTGGCCGCAGCCGCCCTGCTGCTCGCCCCGTCCGCCCAGGCCGCCGGGTACGTCTACGTCGGCATGTACCCGAGTGCCGCCTCCTGCGACGCGGCCGGCAAGGCCTACGTGGCCCGAGGTCAGGCCGTCAGCTACTTCTGTGACGCCACCCCCACCACCGCCCGCCTGTCCATCTGGGTCTGACCGGCCTCACCACCGCGAGCCGACGGCGCTGAACCGGCCCGGCAGGCCATCCGGCCTCCGGGCCGACGGCTTGTTCCCTTCGCACGCCGTCGACCGCCCGGAGAGAACGAGGCGACGCTGACGGCTAGGTCGTCAAGTCGGCGGAGGCTCCTTGCCGAACACCCGTCACGTGCGCTCCCCCGTGTCGGTCGCTCGTCACTCCGGTTGTACTGCTGGAGGTCGTGGTGAAGGGGCCGACCGGACAGGCCCTGGAGGAGCCTCGGTCGGGTGCGGGTCGGCGGCCAGCAGGGCGCCGTCACCCGTCCGGCCGTACCCGCGCGGCCGGATGCCCGCGGCGCGTGCCGTCCGGTCCACGGGGGCACGCCTGAGCCGCCTCGGTACGCCGGGGCTTTTGCGGCGCCGGCGCGGCCCGGTTGCCGGCGATGCGGACCGTCGGGACGCTGGAGCGGGCCCATATCCAGCGGGAGGTGACGTGACCACGGCAAATGGGACCGGATCACCGGGCGGGACGGGCCGCCGGCGCTTCCTCGGCCTGTGTGCCGGGGCGGGTCTTGGTGCGACCGCCGCGTGCACGAGCGGCCCGGGCCTGGCGCACACCACCGCGCCGGCTACCGAGCGGCACCGGCCGGAGGCGGAGCGGGACGCTCCCGGCACCGCCGACTGGCGGCTGGGGGCGACCGGCCCACCGGACGCCGTCGCCGGCTACACCGACCGGGTGAGCGTGACACCCGGCGAGGCGTTCGCTCTGCACGTGTCGACGACCGCCGCGTCCTTCCGGGTCGATGCCTTCCGGGTCGGCTGGTACGGCGGACGGCAGGCCCGGCTGGTCTGGGCCTCGGGCCGCATACCCGGCCGCGCCCGGCCCGGGCCGCGGCTGCTGCCCACGACGCGTACCGTGCGCGCCGACTGGCCCGCCGCCCTCACCGTGGACACCGCCGGGTGGCCGGAAGGGGCGTACCTGCTGCGGTTGCGGGCGGAGAGCGGACACCGGCGTTACGTCCCCCTGATCGTCCGCTCCACCGAGGGTGCGGGCCGCACGGTCCTGCTGCACGCCCCGGCCACGTGGCAGGCGTACAACCACTGGGGCGGCAGCAGTCTCTACGCCGGCCCGCTCGGCGACTACGCCTCCCGCTCCCTCGCGGTGAGCTTCGACCGTCCCTACGACGGCAGCGGCGCCGAGAAGTTCCTGGTGTACGAGCGGGCGCTGGTGGTGCTGGCCGAGCGGCTCGGCATCCCGCTGGCGTACACCACCGGCCCGGACGTCCACCGGGACCCCTCGGTACTGCACGGGGCGCGCGCCCTGGTGTGCCTGGGCCACGACGAGTACTGGACGCCCGAGCAGCGTGCCCATGTCACCGCCGCCCGCGACGCGGGCACGAACATCGCCTTCCTGGGTGCCAACACGTGCTTCCGCCGGATCCGGCTGGAACCCGGCGCGGCTGCGGACGCCCGCACGGTGGTCTGCTACAAGAGTTCCTTCCGCGCCGACCCCTGTTACGGCTCCCGCCCCGCCCAGGTCACCACCGACTTCCGCCTGCCGCCGGCCCCCGACCCCGAGTCCACGCTGACCGGTGTGCTCTACGAGGGGTTTCCGGTCGACGCGCCATACGTGGTCCACGCGGCCGACCACTGGCTGTACGACGGCACGGGGATGCGCGCCGGTGAGGGTCTCCCCCACCTCGTCGGCGTGGAGTACGACCGGGTGCCGCACGGCTCCCGGCCCCCGGGCCCGCTGGAGATCACCGCGCACTCACCGCTGGTGTGCCACGGCACGCCGAGCCACAGCGACTCGGCGTACTACACGGTCCCCGGCGGGTCCGGGGTGTTCGCCACGGGCACGATGCGGTGGGTGGAGGCCCTGATGGCGGGTACCGGTGAAGTCGGCCGCGACCACGGCATGGACGGCCGCACCCGTGCCTTCGTCACCCGTACCACCGAGAACCTGCTGCGCACCTTCGCCCAGGGTCCGGCGGCTCACCACGCGCCACCGCCGCGCCCCAACACGGCCACCGTGTACAGCGGCACGGGCTGAGGGCACCCGCTCACAGCGCCGGAATCCTCGGGGCGGCGGGGGCGCAGCGTACGGGGAGAGGACCCGCCCCGGCCGCGGGGTGGACGGCTTCCGGGTGGCCGCACCTCCGGGCGGTGGGGTCGGCCGGAAAGTGGACACGTACCGGCCCCGGTGTGACACGCGCGGCCGTCCGGGCGGGCGGATCCGCCTTCGCGGGGTGAAGCTGAAGGGCGTGAACATCAGTGACGAGCGCCGGGCAGGTGCCGAACAGATCTCCGCGGCTCTGGCCGCCCTGGCGGCCGAGCCGGCGGCGGATCCCGAGAAGCGACACGAGGAGCCCCGGGAAGAACACCGCCTGCATCTGCTGGGCAGCCTGCTGGCGAAGACGGAGCTCGAGATCACCGCCGCGACCAGGCTGTCCGAGGAGGACGAGATCGAGGACGTCCTCGAGACGTCGCTCGGCTGGCACGAACAGCTGGGAGGGGATCCGGACGTCGCGGTCAACGTCCTGACGAACCGGCTCCAGCGCACCGCGCTACAGGTCTGCGAACCCGAGGACGAAGACGTGCCGCCCGGCCGGGAGGCCGCCTTCGCCGCCGTCATGACGGCGGTGTACGCGCTCAGCGCCCAGCTGCACGCCGAGCGCGGCGACAGGGAGGGGACTCGGCACGCCTTGAGCGGGGCCGAGGAAGCCCTCATCGACGTCCTGCACGGCATGCACGACCTGCGTGTCGCCATCGGTGACGCGCCCGCACAGGAGGACGGGGCCGACAGCTGACCCGCTCGCGTCTGTCCCGCGGGGGCGCTTCCCGCTGGTCGGACCGGGTGCCCGGCACACCGGTGACCGTGGCTGCCGGGCGGTGGTCCTGGGCGTCGGTCGGCGTGTGCCTGAGGCAGGGGCGCGACCTGGTCCCGCTCCGCGCCACCACCGGTGACGGGCACCGGCACGGCCGCAGCACCGCGGTGCTCACCTTGGCCGACGGCTCCCGGGCGGTCTACCAGCCGCGCCCGCCGACCGCGCACCGGCACCTCGACGAGCTCCGGCCGCACGCGGCGCTCGGCCACCACCTCGGACTCGCCCGGGAGGAACGCCGGGCAGGTGTACAGCGAGTCCCCTCACCGGGACAGGTCCCGGTTGCCGGTCATCCACGGTGGGCACCCCGATGGCCTGGCGGACCGGCCACCTCGTCGACCAAGGGTTGGACCCGGTAGGGGATGACCGCGCTCAGCGCGATGACCGTCGTGCTGCGGCGGACGCCTGGTACCTCGAGGACCTGGTCGATCACCTGTTGCACGTGCTGGTTGCTCGTGCCCGCGATGCGACACCAGATGTCGCCGGGGCCCGTCACGATGTGGGCCTCGAGGATCTGCGGCACGGCGCGCAGGCGCGCGGCGATGGCCTCACGGGCCGACTGGTGCACCTCGAACGTGGTGAAGGCCTCGACCACGTGACCGAGAGCCGCGACGTCCACGTCCGGCCCATAACCGGTCACCACCCCGAGGCCGGTCAGCCGGTCCAAGCGCGCCTGGAGCGTGCCGCGCGCGACGCCGATCCGCCGGGCGATCTCCAGCAGGCCCTCGCGCGGGTGCTCCCGGAGCAGGCGCAGCATCCTGCCGTCGAGCGGGTCGATTCCCTGTCGTGCCACCGCACCTGCCGATCTGTGCGCTGAAAGGCATCCCCGCGCCCTTTTCGCTGACAGATTAGCAAGGCACCACGGGAGCTGTTGCCAGTCCGGCAGTCGCTGTCCCACGCTGAGGCCTCCCGGTCGACAAGGAGCAGTCGTGAGGCAGCACAGCCACCCGTTCGTCCCCTACCGGCCCGCTCGGTACGACCAGGCCGAGACGGTGCGGCGGGGGCAGGACTTCGTGTCCTTCCTCGACCGTCGGCGCAGCGTCCGGTTCTTCAGTGACGAGCCGGTCCCGCGCAGGTGCGTCGACCTCGCCATCGCCGCAGCCAACACCGCCCCCTCCGGGGCCCACTTGCAGCCGTGGAAATTCGCCGTGATCGGCGACGCCGAGACCAAGCACCGCATCCGGGTCGCCGCCGAGCAGGAGGAGCGGGTCAATTACGAGGGCGGCCGGATCCCGCCCGAGTGGCGCGCCGCGCTCGCGCCCCTCGAAACGACCGCGGACAAGAGCTTCCTCGACGTCGTGCCGTGGATCGTCGTCTGCTTCGCCGAGAAGAGCACCGCGATGCCGGACGGTTCGCTGCGCAAGAACTACTACGTGAACGAGAGCGTGGGCATCGCCTGCGGCTTCTTCATCGCCGCACTGCACGCGATGGGTCTGAGCACCTTGACCCACACGCCCAACCCGATGGGCTTCCTCACCCGGATCTGCGAGCGGCCCGGTAACGAACGTCCGTACGTCCTCTTCCCGATCGGCTACGCCGCGGCCGACTGCGAGGTCCCGCACCTGACCCGCAAGTCGCTGGCGGAGGCGACCACGGAGAGCCCGCGCCCGCTCTGACATCCAGCGGCTCCCACTCGGCACGTCGGAGGGCACGCGGGCCGGTGTCCGGCCGGCGCGCCTGGACAGCGGGTGGCGTTAGACACAATATGCCCCTTTCTGGAGAGACATGTGCCTATAAGTGGAGGGGTAGCTGGTCGCGCTCCTCCTGCGATCAGCTCATCGGATACGCGAACCAGGAGCACGGAGAAGCCTTTGATGACGGTCGGTACACGACGCACCGGACTGGCGGCCACCGCTGGCGTACTCGGCGGTGTACTCGCCGTCACGGCCCTCGGCGGTACGAGCAGCGCCGCCACCGGCGACAGCGGTCGGAGCGATACGCCGGCGCACGCGCAGGCCGCCCCGGCGGACGCGCCGAAAGCCTCGGACGCCCGCATAAAGATCACGCCCGGCCAGGGCGCCCACGGTGTCCGGACGAACGACCCGGTCGGCGTCACCGTCGGGGACGGCGTCCTCACCAAAGTGACCATGACCGACGTCACCACCGGTGCCGAGATACCGGGCGCCCTGTCCGCGGACCGCACCTCGTGGAAGCCCGACGGCCGCCTCCAGCGCGCCACCACGTACCAGATCACCGCGGAGGCCGAGGACGCCCAGGGCCGGCCCGCCACCGGGAATGCCACGATCACCACCGAATCCCCGGCGAACGACTTCATCGGGCACGTCTCCCCCGCGAACGGCTCGACCGTCGGCGTGGCCATGCCGGTGACGGTCACCTTCGACCGGGCGGTAGGGGACAAGGCCGCCGTTCAGTCGGAGATCCAGGTCGGGTCCAGCAGCGGCCAGCGCGTCGTCGGGCACTGGCTCGACGACCATCGCCTGGACTTCCGCCCCGAGACCTTCTGGAAGGCCGGCTCCACCGTCACCGTCACGCTCACCCGCGACGGCGTCCGGAAGACGGTCACCTACACGGTCGGCCGCAGCCAGATCAGCACCGTCGACGCGAAGACGAAACAGATGACCGTCGTCCGGGACGGCAAGGTGATCAGGACCATCCCGATCTCGTCGGGCAGCCCCGAGCACCCGACGTACAACGGCACGATGGTGATCTCCGAGAAGTTCCGGCACGTCCACATGAACGGTGCGAGCGTCGGCCTCACCGAGAAGGACGGCAAGCCGTCGTACGACATCCAGGCCGTCCCGCACGCCATGCGCCTGACCGACTCGGGCACCTTCATCCACGGCAACTACTGGAGCGCCGGCTCGGTCTTCGGCAAGGTCAACACCAGCCACGGCTGTGTGGGCCTCAGGGATGTCCGGGGCGACGACGGCAAGCAGCCCGCCGCGTGGTTCTTCGACCACTCCATGGTCGGTGACGTCGTGATCGTCAAGAACTCCGGCGACAAGACCGCGCTGGCCCCGGGCAACGGTCTCAGCGACTGGAACATGCCGTGGAGCGAGTGGGTCGCGGGCGGCCCGGCCGCCTGACCCCATCCCCGGCCGTCCCGCTCCACGCGCCCGCAGGCTCCCCTTGTCCGCCGGGTGACGGCCGGCACGTTGTGGAGGTGTCCCCCTCCGGTTACCCCGTCCGGGAGCGGCGGGTCAGGTCCTCCGCTCCCGGAAAGGCGCCTCGCACGGTGTCCCCGCGAAGCCCAGCGCCGCCGATGCGACGGAGCCCCTCCCGACAGGCGCGGGCCACGGTACCCGCGGCGAGGCCGAGGTCCGCGGCCGGCCGCGGCACCGTCGGGCGGCGCTCGTCCTGGGCCGGCGGGCCGCTGCCGATCAGGTCGGCGATCCGTGCACGGACCTGCTCGTAGCGTGGGACCGGTCCCGGCGTGGCCACGGCGTCGGCGAGGCCAGCGGGGCGAGCGGGACACCGGCCGGGGCGAGCGGCACGACGGTCGCCCGGGGTCCAGCGCCCGACACTGGCGGAGCCACCTCAGCAGCCGCGCCGGGTCTTCGTCCCGATCTCTCACCCCGGGCGCCGGACACCGTGCCACCGGGGTGGTGTGTCCGGCTCGGGCCGGCTGGGAGGGTGGGAACCCGTGCCGTGTGCCGCAGGTGCGCGGGCGTCCCGGCGGAGCCGTGGCAACGGGCGGCGACACGGCGGCGGGGATACCATCGGCGCGAGCGAAGCGCGTGTGGAAGGGCGGCCCCGGATCCGCGAGCCCCTCGTGATCCCCGGGCGAGGGCCCAGGCGCGCTGTCTCGGGACCGTGTCACCGGGTGCTCCGTCCCGGGCACCGGCGCATCCTGCGGGATCACCGCGACCGTCTGCGTCACCAGCCCCGATCGTGGAACCCGGGCCGCATGAGCAAGAGCGCGCTGATCGTCATCGACATGATCAATACATACGAACACAAGGATGCCGACCTGCTGATCCCCTCCGTGGAATCGGTCGTGCCGGCCCTGGCCGGACTACTGCGGCGGGCTCGCGACCGAGGTGTTCCGGTCATCTACGTCAATGACAACTTCGGCGAGTGGCGCTCACACCACGGTGAGCAGCTCGAGCGGGCCCTCGCCGGGCCGCGTGCGGACCTGATCGAGCCGGTGAAGCCCGACGACGACTCGCTCATCGTCCTCAAGGCACGGCACTCGATCTTCTTCGAGACACCACTGAACTACCTGCTCACGGAGCAGGGGATCGACCGGCTGGTGCTGTCCGGTCAGGTGACCGAGCAGTGCGTGCTGTATTCGGCGCTCGACGCGCACATCCGCCACTTCGACGTGGTCGTACCGAAGGACGCGGTCGCGCACATCCACGAAGACCTCGCCGAGGCGGCGCTGCGCATGATGGAGCGCAACATGGGGGCGCTCGTCCGCGAGAGCCACCAGCTGTGGGCGTAGCGCCCACTATCGCCGTCCGGAAGCACCGGCCGGGCCGTGCCCCCGACCGGTGGCCGGTGGTCGGTCGGCGGGCACTGGAATCCGATCCGGCGATCTCCGGCAGCCGCCGTGCAGGGGCAGCCTCACCCGTTGCGGCATGGTGCCCGGTGCTGCCGGGTCACGTCGAGGTGATGGGGGGCTCTTGGTCGCACCGCTCTGACCCGACGGCATCCAGGCTCTCGCCGCTCTGGCGGCGCCGGTGCGCGACCACATCCGTTCGGCGTCGTCGGTGGCTGTGCCTTGCGGCGGGGGTCCTGCCGGGCGCGGGCAGCACGACAGGCCGACAGGCCAACCGGCTGGAACCAAGATCCGCCGGAGGCATACGCGGCCGACACGCTTCGGCCTGGGCGCGCGGCGCCGCGACGAAGCCGGGGGGATGCCTCTTCCCGCAGGGCGCGGCGGCCGGGAGACCGAGGATGCCGACGACGGCACGCGTCCGGCGGGGGCACCGCCCACGAGTCGTACCGTCACATCGGTTGTTCTGCCCCGCCCCGTGCCGCCATGCTGTCGAGGTATGGGGGAAGTGAGGACACCGACAGCCACCGGTGTCGATTGCGAGGCGCGGCTGGCTTTCCATCTCTTCGCCGCGTCCGACTCCGAGGAGGCGGGCGCCGCGAGGGATGTGCTGCGCCGGGCCGGTGTCGCGTACGTCGACTTACGTCCGCCGGGTGTCGACACTCCCGGCGACGACGTCCTCGTCGGCACCGCCGGCCCCAGCGCGCTCGTGGACATCGTCACCGCGCTTCGCCACCTCTTCCGGAACGGGATCGCCGTACGCCTCGCGGGGCCGGCCGACGTCGTCGTACGGTCGGATTCCCGGATCGAGCACGGGCAGGTCGTGATCCGCGCGCCGGGCCACGACGTGCTCGCAGGGGACGCCGCGGCCCTGCGCGCCGCTCTCGACGGCCCACTCGCACCGGGAGCGCCTGACCCGGCGCCCCTCCCCTACCCGCCCAGCGTCCTTCTCGACGACCACCAGAGCGCCGAGCTCGCCGCCGAAGCAACCCGCCTCGCCCGTGTCTTCACCGATCCGGACTTCGTCCGCGGCCTGGATCCCACCGGCGCCCTGCTCGACGATCCGGAGAAGCTGGCGGACGTGTCCAGCAGGCCCCGCGCCCTGCTCGACCTGCTTCTGCTCGCCCACGGTTTCTCCCGTACCGACGGCGGCGATCACCGCGTGCGCGACCCGCGCCTGCCCGGACCGGACGAGGTCCGGCGAGTGGCCGCCACCGTCGAGGTCTTCGTCCAGCCGTCCACCGACCCGGAGTCCCGGGTGCTGGTCCGCTCCCTCGCCGACGGCCGACAGGGTTTCGTCATCGGACTGCCACCGCACACCGCCGAGTTGATGGCCAACGTCTCCTGGGCCCTGCCCGCCCTCTTCGCCGTCCCCGGGACCGCGACATTCGGTGCCGCCGATCCGGCCTGCCGCGCGCCCGACCACGATCCCGCCTGGGACGACATCGACGCCACCGTCGCCTCGTACCTGCGCTCCTGGCGACCCCCGCGAGCCACCGCCCCGCTGCCGTTCCAGCCACTCATCCCGCAGGCCATGCCGCAGGACGAGAGCCGCTACGGCCCCGGAGACCCCTACCTGGTCTTCGACGCGTGCACCCTCTTCCTCATCGCCCGTGAACTCACCCCCATCCTCCAGGGGAGGTACGACGGGGCCGAGCCGCCCCTGGCTCCCTTCACCGCGGGACTGCCCCGGGAGGTACGCCTGGAGACGCAGGCGGACTGCGCGGCGTACGTCCACACGATGAACGCCCTCATCCTGGGAGCCGGCGAGAACGGCTTCTTCGTACCCGACTTCGACAACATCCGGCGTCACTTCCATTCCGGACGGCCGGGCCGGCTCGGCCGGACCCGGCAGCGTGAGGAACGGGCGCGGCACGACGCCAAAGTGGTGCTGGCCTGTGTGAACCGCACGACCGAGGCCGTGCTCAGTCACTACGCCGTCGTGGACATGTTCGCCGCCCTCGCCCGCGCCCGCCGCGACGGCGCCCTGGCACGCCGTCTGGAGGCGATCGGCGACCGGCGGGAGGCGGTGTGCCGCTACATGCTGTGGGTCAAGGAGCACGCACTGCCCGAGGCCTGGGGGCTGCGCACCCGGGTGGTGGGAGAGGAGGACGGATGGGAACGCGCACGGAAGTACGTCCGTCATGTGCAGCGGCACCTGGTCCCCACACTGGTCGGCCCGTCCGGCTGACCG
This sequence comes from Streptomyces sp. NPDC100445, assembly GCF_044759735.1. Classification (NCBI taxonomy): domain Bacteria; kingdom Bacillati; phylum Actinomycetota; class Actinomycetes; order Kitasatosporales; family Streptomycetaceae; genus Streptomyces; species Streptomyces sp. NPDC100445. The sequence goes on from NZ_JBIVZV010000004.1 coordinate 178,940, forward strand.
CTTCCGCCGTCGTGGGGACAGCCGCCCCGGCACGTCGCTACGGTGGCGACATGAACGACATCACCGTCGGCGAAGCCATCGACCACCTGCGAGCCGAACTCACCGCCGCCCGCGATCGTGCCGCGACCTCCGGTGTCCGCTTCGAACTGGGCGACATCTCACTCGAGTTCACGGTCGAGCTGCGTCGGGAGCGGAGCGGGAAGGGGTCCGTCAAGGCGTGGGTCGTGTCCGGGGAGGCGGAGGCCGTGCGAGCGGAGACCGCCACCCACAGGATGTCGTTCACGCTGCGCGCGGTCGACCAGGACGGCGAGGGCATCCGCATCGGCAACAGCGACGCTCCGACGGGCGGTCTGGCCGGTGGAGGCGGCCTGATCCGGTAACACGCCGCGGGCGTATGACGGTGAACGGGGGAACGGATGGAACTGAACCGTGTCGTCGCGGTCCTGCTGCCGGACGCACGGCAGCGATACGGCGGCAACGGAACCGGTTATCTCCTCGGCCCGAGACTCGTGCTGACGGCCCGGCACGTGCTGAACGGGAGGACCAGTTGTGACGTACAGGTGCCCGGTGGCCGTACGGTCCCCTGCACCGTCGTCTGGCGCGGCACAGGTCACGTCGACGCGGCCCTGCTCCTCGCCGGGACAGACGTCCTCCGGCAGGTCGCCCCGGTCCGCTGGGGGCGGCTCGTCACCGCCCGGCACCAGCCCTGCGACGTCGCCGGCTACCCCGAGGCCGGGCGCCGGGCCGGCGGCGCCCTCGACCTGGAACAGCCGCGTGCCACCCTGGCCCCCGGCACCGGCGCCCTGTCCCACCGCTACACCGTGGAACTCGCCAGCGCGCCACCCGCCGACCCCGGCCGACGCGCACCCTCCCCGTGGAGCGGCCAGTCCGGCGCGGCCCTCTTCAGCCGCGGGCTGTTGACCGGCGTCGTCGTCACCGATGTGAGCGGCTGGGGGCTGCCGCGCTGGGAGGCCGTACCGGTGTACGCGTTGCTGGCCGACCCGCGGTTCACGGACCTGGTCGCCCGGCACACCGCCGCCGCGCCCGTGTGGGAGCCGGTGGACCTCCAGGACCTTGTCGCACCCGCCGCGAACTGGCGGGTCCGCTCCCCGGCGACACTGCTGGACCAGCGCGCCGAAGTGGTGCGCTTCCACGGCCGCGAACATCTGCTCGGGGAACTGATCGGCGACTGGTGCGAGGGTGACGGCGTGCGGCTCGCCGTCCTCACCGGGCCCGGCGGTGCCGGCAAGTCCCGGCTCGCCCGCGAGCTGTGCGCGCGGCTGCGTGACCGGCACGGCTGGGTCTGCGGCTGGCTGGACGAGCGCCGCCCGGTGGAGGACCTCGACGTGCTCGCCGAGGTGGACCGCCCGCTGATCCTGGTCGCGGACTACGCCGAGCTGCGGATCGCCCAGCTGACCGCCCTGCTCACGGTCCTGGACCGACGTCCCGACGGTCGCCCCGCAGTGCGGTTGCTGCTCACCGCGCGGGCGCGGGGCGACTCCACCGGCGGCTGGTGGGACCAGCTCAGGGCCCGCACGCGGGAGACGAGGAACCTGACCTACGACGCCCCGCACCGCGAACTGCCACCGCTGACGGAGTCGTCGGACCGCGACACGCATTACCGCGACGCCCTCACCGACCTCGCCCGGCGCCTCCCCCAGGCACTGCCCCGAGCGCTGAGGGACGTCACCGGTGACTGGACGGGACGCGTCGCCCTCGTCGCCCCGCGCGACGTGAGCGGTCCCGAGTACGGCTCCGCCCTCACCCTGCACATGACCGCCCTCACCGACCTCCTCGCCACCCATCCGGCGACCCGCCCGGACGACACCGGACTGCGGGTCGAGGAGCAACTCCTCCTGCACGAGCGCGCGTACTGGGAGGACAGCGCCGCCGGCCGTCCTCGCCTGGCCGAGGCGGGCCCCGTCGCTCTGGCCGACGCGGTGGGCACCGCGGTCCTCACCGCCGGCGCCGAATCGGTACTCGCCGCTCCGCTGTTGCGCTCCTCGCCCGGCTTCCGCACGGCCGACGTCCCTACCCTGGACCAAGGCACGGCCTGGCTCGGCGAGATGTACCCCGGCCCGGGCGACAGTTGCTGGGACGCCCTCCAGCCGGACCGCCTGGGTGAGTACCACGTGGGGGACCGGACGCGGGCGGACGCCCACCTCGTGATCCTGCCCCTGCTGACGCTGGCGGGGGCAGGGGACGGGCCGGCACCGCGGCGCTCCCGAGTGGACGAGCCGACGCCCACCGGGACCCTCGAGTCGCGCTCCGCACTGCCGTCCCCCTCCGCCGCCCACACCCTCCTCGCCGCCCTCGTCACCCTCTCCCGTGTGGCCGCACTCCCCCGCCACTGGACCCCCGTCGGCCACGCCCTCGACGAGGCACTCACCCGCGAACCGGCCCTCGCCGGCAGCGTCATGGAGGCCGCCGCCCTCACCGAGTCCCCCGAGCCGCTCCTCGACGCCCTGCACCGGCTCACCGACGCACCCGGCAGCGAGCCGGAACTGCTGCTGGAACTGCTCGACCGGCTGGGCACGGGACGCAGCCGAGTGCTCGCCGGGTGGGCCACGCGCACCGCCGCGATGGCCGCGCAAGGGCTTCCGCCGGCCCTGCGCGCCGTCGCGCTCGTACATGAGGCGGGGTGGCGGCAGACCACCGGGGATCACTGGACGGCCGTACGACGATGCGACGAGGCCTTACGGCTGTACGACTCCGGTGAGGCCGAAGCCATCCCTGCCGCACGGCTCACCACGCTGCTGACCAGGGCCCGCTCGCAACGGTGGAGCGGCCAGACCGATGAGGCACTGGCCGACCTGGACCTGGCCGCCGGTCTGCTGGACACGCTCACCCCGGCCGACCGGCCCGTCACCGAGGCAGAGATCCTCGGCGAGCGCGCCCGGGTCCTCGTCGTCGGCGGTGACGACACTGCCGCACGCCCCCTCCAGGAGCGACGCGTCACCCTCCTCACCTCCCTGGCCGACGGCGGTGACCCCGCCGTACTCGAACGCCTCGCGGACGCCGAGGCCGAACTCGCCCTCACCCTCCATCGCAAGGGTGAGTTCCGCGCCGCCGCCCGGATGCTGTCGGAGCCCACCGCGCGGACCCTCCGACAGTTGGCCGACGAGCGGCCCGACGCACTCGGCCACGACGCGCTGGGCAGCCTCGTCGGCCGAGCCAACCGGCTGCGCATGCTGGACCGGGACGAGGAGGCGCTCACCGTTCTGCGCGACGTGCTCACTGTGATCGACCGGCCTGAGAGTCTGGCCACCCCGGTGGCCGCAGCCTCCCTGGCCGTCGTCCTCAACAACATCGGCGCGACACTCGTCTCCCTGAACAGACCCGAAGAGGCGCTGGAGCCGATCCGCCGGGGGCTCGCCATCCGACGACGTCTCGCGACGGACGACGGCGCCCCCGACGAGCTGTTCTGGAATTCACTCCTCCAATACGGGTCCGTGCTGACGGAACTGCGCCACCTGGAGGAGGCGCGGGACGCCGCCGAGGAGTGCCTGGAGGTCGGCTCCGAGCTCGTCCGCCGCAAGGTCTCGCGGCCCCGGGTGCGGGCCCAGGCCCAGATGATGCTCGCCGAGAACCTGATCGACCTGGCCCGGAGGAACCCCGACCATCCCGACCACCGGCGCGACCTGCGCAGGGCGAAGCGACTGGTCGACCGGGCCGTGCGCGCCTACGGGCGCGACCTCAATAACCTCCCGGGCGACCATCTGGGCGAGTACGCCGCCATGCTGTCCGTCGCCGTCGACCTGTACTTCGCCCTCGGCCACCGCCGGTCTGCCCGCGCCGTGATCGCCTTGACGATGCTCGTCCGCCGCGTCCTGGTCCGCCGTGATCCCGAGCAGCACGGCGACAACGTGGCGGCCCAGCTCGAGGCCAGGGCCGGGGAATGCCTGGAGGCCGGGCAGCTGGGGCTGGCGGAGGGCCTGCTCGGTCAGGCGGTCGCCGTCCGGCAACTGGTCCTCGACGTGTGCGGCCTGCCCACCGACCGGGTCGCCCTGGCCGGCACCCTCGCCCAGTACGCCGGCGCGCTCTCCCGGATGGGCCATCAGCGTGAGGCTCTCCCCCATCTGCGCAGGGCGCTGGAACTGACCCACGAGGTACAGCCCCACACCGAGCCCGACCAGTACGCGCTCGCCGTCGCGACCTGCCACTACAACCTCGCGGACACCCTCCCCTGGACCGGCGCCTTCGACGAGGCGCTGCGGGAGGTGGCGGCCTCCGAGAGAAGCCTCGCCCCACTCGCCGGCGTGGACCCCGACCTGTACGCGCGCGAGATGGACGATTGCGTCCGGCTGCGCGCCGAGATCGTCGAGGCGGCGGAGCACGGTCTGCCCGAACGGCGTCGATCCTGACCCCCCGTCGGGTGCTTGACGTCTTCCGCAGGCCCCCGAACGACGTCCCGGTGGCCGTGGCGCAATCCGTCCTTACCGTCGGGGTGCGGCCACGACAGGATGATGTTCATGGGGGAGCTGTCGCCGTACGAGGCCCGAGACGCTGCCGGCTTCGTCTCTCTGATGCGGCAGCTGAAGGAGCGTTCCGGGCTGACGTACCGTGAGTTGGAGGAGGTCGCCGCCCGGAGCGGCGACGTGCTGGCGCGCAGCACACTGGCCGACACCCTGCGCCGGAAGAACCTGCCGCGGCCCGATGTGGTGGCCGCGTTCGTCCGTGCCTGTGGGGACGGCCGGCAGCTCGGAGCCTGGCTGGACGCCAGGGACCGGATCGCCGCACAGGGCTCCGACGTGCCCACCACGGAGTCCGAGCGCCGAGCCGGGGTGGCCCCGCCCCAGGCCGAGAAGGCCACGGCGTCGCGGCCACGCCGGACGGAGCGACGTACGGTCGTGCTCGCCTCCGGGCTCATCGTCCTGCTGCTCGCCATGGCCACCTGGGGGGTACTCCACGGAAGTTCCGGCGATCCCGGCGTACCGGCTTCCGGGTCCCCTGCTGACGGCTGGGTCACCATCCGCCCCGCCGGCAGGCCCGACCTCTGCCTGACCGACGGCCGCGACCGCCGCGGCGCCTACGACAGCGCCGTCGCCGTCGAACTCCCCTGCGCCCGGGTCACCGTGCCACGCACCTACCTCGAACCCGTCGGCGAGGGCCTGCACCGCATCCAGTGGCACCACCCCGTGCAGGGGAAGGGATGCCTGACGGTCATGAGCTCCGGCCCGGCCAAGGGGATGCTCGAACCCCGCAACAACTGCGCCCGGGCCACCTTGTTCCGTCTGGAAGCCACCAGCGTCGGCAAGACCGGTGGGTTCCGATTCCGCCCGGCGGGCAGCGACAGGTGCATAGGCATCGTCGGTGACGAGACCGCGGAGGGAGCCGAAGCGACCGAGGTACCGTGCAGTGGCGCCTCCGACCAGCGGTTCCTCATCCGAACGGGCTGATCCTCGAGGCGCTGACGGGAACCTGCGGCGGGCCGATGGGGAGCCGGGAGGGGCAGGCCGGGCGCGCAGCCGCTGCTCGCCGGCGTCGGCGTCCAGGCCGCGCCGCCGACCTCGTCGCTGCCGCTCGCCGGTGACACCGTCCGTCCCAGAACTCTCGGACGTGGCCGTCGAGACGTGAACTCCCAAGTAGCTTTCCGCGGGCCGGCAGTTCGCCGCGCCCAGGCTCTTGACCGAGCCCGGTTCATCGCTATGGTCTAGACCTAGTGAGTCTGGTCTGGACCAGAGTCGGCTACCGCCCCCGGACCCGTGGCGGCGGTCTCGATCACACCGAAGGAAGTGGCATGGCATGAGCACGACACGACGAGTGGCTGTCGCCGTCGGCGCACTGGTCGCCCCCCTGCTCGCCGTCAGCCTTCCGGCGAGCTCGGCCAGCGCCCATGGCTGGGTGACCCTGCCCACGAGCCGGCAGGAGCAGTGCGCCGAGGGCATCGTCGCGTGCGGCCAGATCAAGTACGAGCCGCAGAGCGTCGAGGGGCCCAAGGGCCTGCACAGCTGTAGCGGTGGACACGCCGAGTACGCCGAGCTCGACGACGACAGCAAGCCCTGGCAGGTCACGCCGGTCGGCTCGAGCGCGACGTTCACCTGGCACAACACGGCGCGGCACTCCACCAGCAACTGGCAGTACTTCATCGGCAACCAGAAGATCGCCGAGTTCGCCGGCAACAACACGCAGCCCGGCGCCGATGTCAGCCAGCAGGTGAACTTCGGCGGCTTCACCGGCCGTCAGAAGGTGCTCGCCGTCTGGAACATCGCGGACACCGCCAACGCCTTCTACTCCTGCGTCGACGTCAACATCGGCGGCACCGGCGGAGGTGGCGGCGGCACCGGCGGAGGCGGTGGCACCACGTGCACCGCCGCGCCCTGGGACGCCGCACGTGTCTACAACAGCGGCGACAGCGTCTCCTACGGCGGCCACACCTGGCGCGCCAAGTGGTGGGTGACGGGCGACAAGCCCGGCACCACCGGCCAGTGGGGCGTCTGGGAGGACCTGGGAGCCTGCCCGGCCTGACCCCGGCCACGTCCGGCGCGCGCTCCCCGGGGCGCGCGCCCACCCATGCCCGGGGCACGCGGCGCGCGGGCCGGCACCGCCCGGCCCGGATGCGCGCGACATGGAGCACCCGGCGTCACCCTGCCGGCGCCGGGGCCTTCGCCAGGAGGGACAGGTCCGTGGAGACGGCACAACCGGTGGAGTCCTGGGCGGAGTTCGGGCGGCGACTGCGGGCCCTGCGCAGACAGGCCGGGCTGACCCAGTCGCAGCTCGGGATCAAGGTGGGGTACCACCACAGTCTCATCAGCAGACTCGAAGCGGGGCTGCGCGAACCACCGGCCGGGCTCGTGGGCCGGCTCGACTCCGTCCTGGGCACCGGCGGCGAGCTGGCGGCGGTCGTCGCCGCACCGTGCGGGACACCGTACCGCCCCGAACGCCCGCCGGCGGACCCCCGGTTGTTCACCCCGGTGCCTGGCGGCGGGGAGACCCCTGTCCACCATGGTCTGCTGGACCCCGTGCTGTGGCCGTCGGAGCTGCCCGCCGAGGGACTGGCGTGCCCGCTGCACGGCACGGTGGGCTGTACGGTGCCCGACCGGGCGGGGACACCGGCCCTGTTGGACGGGCTGACCGCGCCGCAGGGCGGGTTCGGCGGCCTCACGGGCGGCGAGCCGGAGCTGCTGCACGCGCTCACCGCGGTCCTGGCCTGTCTGATCCGCGGCGCGCTGCACCGGGGCGCGCCGGACGGCATGGCCACGGTGGAGCGGCTGTTACGGGCCCTGGTGCGGTGGGCCGCGGAGGTGAACTCCACCGGCCGGCTGCCGTACGGGCAGCTCCGGCTGGCCGCCCAGTACGCGCAGGTCGCCGGGCGGCTGCGGATGCAGCGCGGGCAGAGCAGCATCGGCATGGCCTGGTTCGGCCACGGCCTGGGCTGGGCGGAAGCGGCGCACGACATCCCGGCCCGGGCGACCCTGCTCAGTGACATGTGCACCTTGGTCCGGCTCGACCTGGACGCCGGGTCGGCGCTCGCGTACGCCGAGGCCATCGGCGCCGTGGACCCCGGGCGGCGATGGGTGGTCACCCTCTCGCACCTGTACCGGGCACGCGGACACGCGCTCGGCCACGACGTCGCCGAGTGCCGGCGGCACATCGCCCTGGCGCGGCGCGGATTCGCCCGCCTCGGTCACCGGGACCACCTGGAGGCGCCCTGGCTGTCCGGCGCCGAGGGCGAGATGAGGGTGGAGTCGGCGATCGGCGGGGCGCTGCGCGACCTCGCCGCCGCGACCGGCGACCGGGTGACGGCGCGGCGCGCCGTCGAGGCCACCGCGCGATCGCGGGCCCGGCTGCCGCCACCGATGCGGGAGACCCTGCTGCTGCTCACCCTGCGCCTGGCCGACAGCTGGGTCTGCGCGGGCGACCCCGGCGCGGCGGTCGCCCTGGCGGCCCCGGTGCTCGACGAGGCGGTGTCCTCGCGTGAGTTGACGATCAGCGCCGAACTGCGCGGACTGCACGGCAGGCTGCTCCCCCGCTGGGGTGACGTGCCGGAGGTCAGGGAGTACCGCGAGCGGCTGCCGGCCGCGGGGATCTGAGCGCGTCCCGCCCCCCGTCCCTTTGCCGTTTTTTGACAGAACGGGACGGCGGCCCGCGATCCGTTGACCCGGGCGCGGGGCGATGTGAGGGTTCGGCCAGCCCGGTCGTGCGGACTGCCGCACCGGGCGCGGGCCGGGCGGAGACACCGACGTACCGCGGACACCGGTGAACCAATTGGCATGGGCATGCCTATTCGGGCGCCGAGCGAGCCTCACGACCTCTCACAAGGAGCAACGATGCTGAGAAAGCTGGCGGTGGCCGGGACATCCCTGGCCCTGACGCTGGGAGGGGTGGTGATGCCGGCCGCCTTCGCCTCGGCCGCGCCCCACGCCGCGCCCCCGGCGGGCAAACCGAAACCGGCGCCCGTCGCCCGAGCCGTCGCCGCCGCCGACCAGGCGGCACGCAGCGGCCTCGACGCACTGGCCAAGGGCCCCGAGGAGCAGTACGACCGGCGGCAGGTGACCCCCTGGGTCAAGGGCCTGTACTCCGTCGCCTACGAACGCACCTACCGGGGCCTGCCCGTGGTGGGCGGCGACGCGGTCGTCCTCGCCGACGGCGACGGCCGGGTCCGCTCGGTCCAGTCCGCCACCAAGGCCAGGATCGCGCTCTCCACCAAGGCGCGGGTCACCGCCGCACAAGCGGTCCGCACCAGCCGGGCCAGGCTCGCGACGACCGAGAAGGTCGACTCCCGGCGGTTGGTGGTGCGGGCCGAGGGGGACCGCGCCACCCTCGCCTGGGAGACCGTGCTGACCGGACGTACCAAGGCGAACGTCCCCAGCCGGCTGCACGTCTTCGTCGACGCGCGCACCGGAAAGGTCGTCGACGCCTACGACGACGTGCGGGCGGGCAGCGGGACCAGCAAGTGGAACGGGCCGAACCCGCTGACCATCGACACCTCCCGGTCGGGCTCCTCCTACGTGCTGCGCGACACCACCCGGCCCGGACTCCAGTGTTCGGACTACAGCGGCGGCCTGTTCACCAAGACGACCGACAACTGGGGCACCGGCAGCCCCACGAGCAAGGAAACCGGCTGCGTGGACGCGATGTTCGCCGCGCAGAAGGAATCGGACATGCTCAAGAACTGGCTCGGCCGCAACGGGCACGACGGCAACGGCGGCAGCTGGCCGGTCCGCGTGGGCCTCAACGAACTGAACGCGTACTGGGACGGCTCCACCATCACCATCGGCCACAACAGCGCCAACGAGTGGATAGCCGGGATCGACGTGGTGGGCCACGAGTTCGGCCACGGCCTGGACTCCTTCACCCCCGGCGGCGCCAACCACGAGAGCGGACTGGGCGAGGCGACCGGCGACATCATGGGCGCCCTGACCGAGGCGTACGCCAACGAACCGGCGCCGTACGACACTCCCGACTACACCGTCGGTGAGATGATCAACCTTCAGGGCCGCGGCCCGATCCGCAACATGTACAACCCCGGCCAGGTCAACAACGACCCCGGCTGCTACTCCGCGTCGATCCCGCAGACCGAGGAGCACGCGGCGGCGGGCCCGCTCAACCACTGGTTCTACCTGCTGGCCGAGGGCTCCAACCCCGGCGGCGGGAAGCCCTCCAGCCCCACCTGCAACAACTCCACCGTCAGCGGCGTCGGCATCCAGAACGCCGGCAAGGTCTTCTACGGCGGCATGCTGCTCAAGACCAGCGGCATGACGTACAAGCGCTACCGCACCGCCACACTGACCACGGCGAAGAGCATCGACGCCAGTTGCTCCCTGTTCAACTCCACCAAGGCCGCCTGGGACGCGATCAGTGTGCCCGCGCAGACCGGCGACCCGACCTGCACGGGTGAGCAGACCGACTTCTCGCTCGCGCTCAGCCCCACCTCGGGCGACGTCGACGCGGGCTCCTCGGCGCGCACCACCGTCAGCACCACCACCGTCTCCGGCAGCGCCCAGCAGGTCTCGCTGACCGCCTCCGGCGCGCCGGCCGGGGTGAGCGTGTCCTTCAGCCCGGCGACGGTCACCTCCGGCAGCAGCTCCACGATGACGGTCATCTCCTCGTCGGCCACGGCCGCCGGGACCTACCAGATCACGGTCACGGGCACCGCCGGCGCCAGGACCCACACCGCCCAGTACGCGCTGAGGGTGGGCGGCGGTGGCGGCGGCAACCCGTCCACCCCGCCGGACGTCGACGTGGCCAAGGTGCAGGCGCACCTGACCCAGTTGAACGCCATCGCCTCGCAGAACGGCGGCAACCGCCGCTCCACCACGGCCGGTTACCGGGCCTCGCTCGCCTACGTCAAGGACCGGCTCCAGACGGCGGGCTACACGGTCACCGAGCAGAGCTGCACCTCCGGCTGCACCGCGGGAGCGGGCAACAACCTGATCGCCGAGTGGCCGCAGGGCGACGCGAACAACGTCCACATGTTCGGCGCGCACCTCGACAGCGTGTCCGCCGGGCCCGGCATCAACGACAACGGCTCCGGCTCCGCCTCGCTCCTGGAGACCGCGCTGACCCTGGCGCAGTCCAACCCCACCATGAAGAACCGGGTCCGCTTCGCCTGGTGGACCGACGAGGAGCAGGGTCTGAACGGCTCGAACTTCTACGCCCGTTCGCTCTCCACGACCGAGCGCGCCCGGATCAAGGCGTACTACAACTTCGACATGGTCGCCTCGACCAACGCGGGATACTTCGTCAACAACCTGAACTCGGCCGCCTCGACGCCGCTGAAGGCCTACTGGGACTCCCTGGGCCTGGCCCCGCAGGAGAACGTCGAGGGCCAGGGCCGCTCCGACGACTACTCCTTCCAGCAGGTGGGCATCCCCACCTCCGGCTACGCCACCGGCGCCTCGGCCGTGAAGTCCGCCGGCGAGGCCGCCAAGTGGGGTGGCACCGCGGGCCGCGCCTACGACTCGTGCTACCACTCCGCCTGCGACACCACCGGCAACATCAACGCCACCGCGCTGAACCGCAGCGCGGACGGGATCGCGTACACGATCTGGAAGACCGCCGTCGGTGACGCGCCCGCACCGGCCGACGACTTCTCGATCTCCGCCGACCCCGCCACCGGCACGGTCTCGCCCGGCTCGTCCGCCACGGTGACCGTATCCACCGCCACCACCAGCGGAAACGCCCAGAGCGTCAGGCTGTCGGCGTCCGGTGTGCCGGCGGGTGCGAGCGTGTCGTTCAGCCCGTCCTCGGTGACCTCCGGCCAGTCCTCGACCGCCACCGTGCAGGTCGCCGCGGGCACGTCCGGCGGCACGTACACCCTCACCATCACGGGAACGGGCGGGGCCAGCCACACCACCACCTACACCCTGACCGTGCCCGGCGGTGGCGGCGGCGACACCACCTGGCAGGTGGGCGCCACCTACGCGGCCGGTGACGTCGTGACCTACGACGGCGTCAGCTACCGGTGCCTCCAGGGCCACACCGCCGACCCGGGCTGGGAGCCGCCGAACGTCCCCGCCCTGTGGCAGCGCGTCTGACGGTCACCGCACGGCACGACGCACACGCACGACCGCACAGACCGGCCCCGGCCGGCCCCCGTGGGTGGAGGGCCGGCCGGGGCTCCGTCATGCTCACAGACCGCCTCGGCCGCCTCCCTCTCCGGCCGACCGCGGGGAGTTGCGGTCCAGGCGGCCGAAGTCGGAGTCGCAGGGCCAACTACAGAATCCGGCGCGTTCGACCTCCTCGTAGAAGGGGACGCCGTCGTCGCCGCGGTGGGCGGCGCGGTCGTGGTGGAGGTGGACGAGCGGGTCGCGGTGGCGGTCCATCGGGCCGTACCGTTCGGCCCGCCACACGAAGTCCTGGTCCTCGCCGCCCCAGCCGCAGAACCGCTCGTCCATGCCGCCGATCCGCGTGAACAGGTCCTCGCGCAGCCAGACGCAGCCGCCGGGGGGCCGGCGCAGGTGGACACCGCGCAGCCGGTCCTGGCCGGGGTCGGGGGCGGCGTCCAGGCAGCGGGTGCGGACGGCCTCGGCGCTGGAGGCGGGGTCGAGGAAGAGCATGTCCTCGAACGGCCAGTGGGCCTGGGTGCCGGGCCGCCGGAACCGCTCGACCGCCCGGGCGACGAAGTCGCGATCGACGAGGATGTCGCCGTCCAGGACGCAGACCAGCTCGGCGGGGCGGGCGCCGTGCACCACGCCGACGTTGACGGTCCACGACTTGTTGAATCGGCCGGGGTCGGGGGCGAACACGTAGGCGTCGCAGGCGTCGGCGAACAGCTCACGCCAGCGAGGCCGTTCGTCGCTCTCCACCACGACGACCCGGTAGTGGTCCCGGGGGTGGGACTGGTCGGCGAGCGCGTTGAGGACGGCCGCGAGGTTGCGGACCCGGCCGGTGGCGTCGTCGGGGGCGCGGAACGGGATGACCACGGCGGCGTCGACGGGGTGGGTGCCGCCGTGCGGCTTGCGGGCGAGGGCGGCCAGCAGGTCCGCCGTGCCGGGCGCCTCGGCGGCCCGCCCCGCCGCCGGCCGGCCGGGCGCGCCGGGCTGGACGAGCAGCCGGGACAGCGATTCGGTACGGGCGGCGGCGGCGCGGAGCCGGTCGACGCCCGCGTTCGCGACGCCGCAACGGCGCAGCACAGCGGTGAGCGCGGCGGTGAGCGCGGCGGCGGCGGAGCCGTCGGCGGGCTCCTGGGTGAGCCGGGCGGCGGCGGCCCGGACCGTGTCGTCGTCGAGGGCGGTGAGCGCCTGCGCTGTGGCGTGGTGAGCGTCGGCCGACCAGTTCCAGTAGTCGGGGGCGACCGCGCGGGAGACCGGATCGTGGACCAGGACGAGGCTGCTGGTCGCCGCAGCGGCCAGCGCGGCGGGCTCGGACGGGCGGGCGGCGGACATGGTGGTGTTCTCCCCCAGTGGTGTCGGGCGGGCGGTGACAGGCGGGCGGCGGCAGGCGGGCGGCGCGGGTGGGTGGTACCGGACAGCGCCGAAAGGCCGGTTACCGCACCGTCGTGCGGGGCTGACCGGGCCCTGGGTGATCAGCTGCCGTCGGTGCTGCGGGCCCGGCGTGGCGTGGCCAGGCCGGGCAGTGGTAAGCCGGCCCCGGCGTGGGTGGTCGTGCGGGCGACACCGCGCAGTGCGGCGGCCCGGACGACCCGGACGCCCGCCGGAGCATCCACGAAGGCGGGGTCGGCGGCCGGGTGGGCGTCGTCGGCGAGGGCTTCCTGGCCCCGCCGGCCCACGGAGGACCCCGGCAGCGCGTCTTCGCAGGGCAGGCCGTGGCTGGTGCACAGGCGGGTCCGGGCGACGCGGCCGCGATGCCCGGTGGCCACCAGGGTGCCGTCGCGGCCGAGGAGCACGGCCCCGGCGCGGACGTGGCGGTGCTCGGGCTCGGTCATGACGGGTCGTCCTTCGTCCTGCGCGCGTCGCGGGAGCGGCCGGGGCGGTCGGCGGTGGGCGTGGTGCCGGCGGGACGGCCCTGCGGGGTCAACACCACGGCGGCCGTGGCGGTCTCGGTGGTCGCGCTCGCCGGGGCGGGCGCCGTGGTCACGGCGCGCAGCGCGGCCAGGGCGCACAGGCCGCTGATCAGGGCGAGTCCGGCGCAGGAACAGACCCAGGCGGCGGTGGGTCCCGCCCAGACACCGCGGCCGAGCCAGGCGTAGCCGGCGCCGAACAGGGCGACGCCGGTGACGCCGACGACGGTGGACAGGGTGTTGACGGTGCCGCTGAGCGTCGCGGCGTACCGTGGCGGGACGGCGCCGGTGAGCACATTGAGCAACGCGGTGTGGGCGAGGCCGAGACCGAAGCCGCCGACGCACAGCACGGCGGTGAGCGGCCAGATGCCGGTACCCGCTCGGGCGGGCACGACGGGGGCGAGTGCGTACGCGGCGGTGAGCAGGACGCACCCGATGAACGGCAGGAGGCGCACGACGGCCCGCGGCGCCCGGCCGAGGACCGGGCCGGCGAGACCGAAGGCGCAGACCCAGCCGAGCGGGACGAGGCCGGCCTGCCAGGCCGGCAGCCCCAGCACCTGCTGGAGGTGGAGGGAGAGCAGGTAGAGCATGGCGATGTAGGTCAGCGTGGTGCCGGCGTAGGCCGCCAGCGACCAGCGGACGGTGGGGGCGGTGAGCGGGCGCAGGTCGAGGGCCGGTTTGCCGCCGCGGGCGATGACCCGCCGTTCGGTGCGGAGGAGCTGGGCGGCGAGCGGGACGGCGGCGAGCAGGAGCAGCCGGATCCAGTCGGGGTGCGTGAGGCTCAGCGGGACGAGGACGGCGAGAGTGGCGGCGGCCAGCAGCACGGTGCCGGGGATGTCGTTGTCACCGTTGCCCGTGCCCTCATGGGTGTCGGCGCCGGTGGGCCGGTCGTGCGGCAGGAGGACGAGGCCGAGCAGGAGGACGACGGCGACGACGGGCACGTTAAGCAGGAAGACCGCGCGCCAGCCGGTGCCGAGGAGGTCGGCGGAGACGATGGTGCCGCCGAGGATCTGGCCCGCCGCGGCTCCGCCGGAGAGGGTGACCGCGTTCCAGCCGAGGGCACGGGCGCGGTCGGGACCGGTGAACCAGCGGTGGATGCCGACCAGGACCTGGGTGGTCATCAGCGAGGTGGCGGCGCCTTGTAAGCAGCGGCTGACGATCAGGACGGCGGCGCTGGGGGCGAGGCCGCAGGCGAGGGAGGCGAGGGTGAACAGGGCCAGGCCCCACAGGTAGACCCGGCGCACCCCGTGGTGCTCGCCGAGCCGGGCGGCGGGGGCGATGAGCACGGCCGAGCAGAGCGCGTAGGCGGTGACCATGAGGGTGAGTTCGGAGCTGCTCACGTCGAGGTCGGCGCTGATGGCGGGTGCGGCGAGGTTGACGATCGCCAGGTCGATGTTGGCCATCGCCTGCCCGATCAGCAGGACCAGCAGGGCCATGCCGCTGGGTCCGGTCCGTCCGCCGGTCGTGGCTCGCACGCTGTCTCCCCCTCCGCTCCCCGCCCGGGGAGGTCGCTTCGTCCTCCGAACCTTTCGCCCCCCGGCCCGGCCGGACCGAAGCCGTCGGGTTCCGGCCGGTCCGGTCGGTGGCCGCGGCTCAGGCGCCGATGGCCCCGGGCCGCCGACGTCCGGGCAGCGACCGCCCGGAGCGGGCGGATCTCCTCGGCGGCGGCGCGGTGGTGCCGAACCGGCCACCCCGGACATGGCCCTGCCGTCGATCCTCGTGCCTTTGGACTAGACCGCGCACGCGATCGCACACATCACACCAGGAACCAGACGGAGTCGTCCACCACTTCGCCAACTCCCGCGTGACCGTCAACTAGGCGCACCCCTGAGTCCATTGGCGCGCCATCGCGCATCCGACCGAAAGCGGGCACCGACCTGTGGGCGCGGTACCGCCCTCCCCACCTCCTCCTGGTCGCCCGGTCGCCGACACCGGTCCGCGCGGCCCCTCACACCCCCTTCTCGTCCTGTTGACGATATTCACGCTCCCCATTATCGTCGCACTGACGAAATTAAGGGGGGCCGCCATGGCCGACATCACCCGGCGCTTCGGATGGCGCCATCTGCGCTCCGCACCCACCGCCCACATCCGCCACCACGAGCGCGGCCGACTCGTCCACGACGGCCGGGGGCTCAGCTTCTGGTACCGGTCACTGTCGGCGGCGCTCTCCGAAGTACCGGTCGACGACCGGGAACTGGCCATGGCGTTCCACGCTCGTACGGCCGACTTCCAGGACGTGACCGTGCAGGCCACCGTGACCTACCGGATCAGCGACCCGGCCGAGGCGGCGATGCGGCTCGACTTCTCCGTCGACCCGGACAGCGGGAACTGGCGCGGCACACCCCTGGAGCAGATCGCCACCCTGCTCACCGAGACCGCGCAGCAGCACACGCTGGACGTACTGGCGCGGACCCCGCTGGCCGTCGCGCTGGTGGACGGCGTCGCCTCCGTGCGCGAACGGGTCACCGCCGGTCTGGCCGCCGAGCCCCGCCTGCCGGCCACCGGCATCGACGTGGTGGCCGTGCGCGTCGTCGCGATCCGTCCCGAGGCCGAGGTGGAGCGCGCCCTGCGTACCCCGGCCCGCGAACTGATCCAGCAGGAAGCGGACCGCGCCACCTACGAACGGCGGGCCGTCGCCGTCGAACGCGAGCGCGCCATCGCCGAGAACGAACTGGCCAGCCAGATCGAACTTGCCCGGCGCGAGGAGGAGTTGGTCGATCAGCGCGGTACCAACGCCCGGCGTGAGGCGGAGGAGAACGCGGCGGCCGACGGCGTACGGACCGAGGCCGAAGCGGCCCGCAAGGTCCGCCTGGCCCGTGCCGACGCCGAGGCCGCCCGCGCGGCCGGTGCGGCGCGCGCCGAGGCGCAGGCCGCCTGGCTGGGGGTGCACGGCGAGGTCGACCCGGCCACGCTGCATGCGCTGGCGGCGACCCGGCTGGCGGAGAACCTGCCGCGGATCGAGAGCGTCACCCTCTCCCCCGACGTGCTCACCGGGCTCCTCGCCAGGTTCGGGCGTCCGGACGGCCGGACGGACGCGTGAGCCTGGCACCGCGGGTGGTACTCGTGCACCGCAGGACCGAGTACGAGGAACTCCTCGCCCGGCACGGGACGCACGGACAGGCCGCGTTCTTCCTCTCCAGCCGCGGCCGTTCGATCGACGAGGTGGCCCGCCGCCACGACGACACCCGGCGGGCGCTGCGGGACGTGGCGTCTGCGGTGCCGCTCACCTGGCGCAGTTCCAGGGTGGAGCGGGCGGACCTGGACCGCTTCCTGTTCGCCCCGGAGGACGTGGTGGTCGTCGTCGGCCAGGACGGCCTGGTCGCCAACACCGCGAAGTACCTCTCCGGGCAGCCGGTGGTGGGCATCGACACCGACCCGGGGCGCAACCCGGGGGTGCTGGTCCGACACCGCTGCGCCGACGCGGCCGGCCTGCTGCGTGCCGCGACCACCGCCGGGGCCCCGGTGGAGGAACTGACCATGGTCGAGGCCGTCGCCGACGACACCCAGCGCCTCCTCGCGCTGAACGAGATCTACCTGGGCCCGCCCGGCCACCAGACGGCCCGCTACCGCCTGGGCACCGGCGGCGGGACGGACCCGGGCGAGGCCCAGGCCTCCTCCGGGGTGCTCGTCGGCACCGGCACCGGCGCCACCGGATGGCTGCGCTCCCTGTGGCTGGAGCGCGGCAGTACCGTGCCGATGCCCGCGCCGCGCGATCCGCGGCTCCTGTGGTTCGTGCGCGAGGCGTGGCCGTCGCCCGCGACCGGGACGTCGAGGGTCGCGGGCGAGCTGGAGCGGGGGCAGGTGCTGCGGCTGACCGTGGAGTCGGACCGGATGGCCGTCTTCGGGGACGGGATGGAGGCCGACGCCCTGGAACTGACCTGGGGACAGAGCGTACGGGTGGGCATCGCGGCGTCGTCGCTGCGTCTGGTGACCTGAACGCACCCCGGCGGATCACCGGCCGCCGGCGCCGACCGGTCGGATGTGGTGCCACGCCCCGCAGGGAACGCGGAAGGCCCCGCCGGGACAGGGGCCGGTAAGGCTCTGTCCCGGCGGGGCCTGTGTGACGACCGTCGGACCGGTCGGAGCTAGGGGCCTCTCGTTCGGATCATGCCGGGCTCGCGGGCCCGGCCCGATCCGAACGAAAGACCCTAGCCGACGTTGAGGTTGTCGTCCACGAGGAACTCCGGATAGCCGAAACGCTCTCCGAGGGCGGTGAACGCGTCGCAGCGGTCCTCGTCGATCGCCACGAAGTACGCCTTCATGGACCTCAGGAACAGCCGGAAGCCGACGTCGGCACAGGCTTCGTCGGTCACCCGCTCCAGCGCCTGGACCAGGCCGGGCACCGATCCGTCGACGGCGGCTCGTTCCAGCGCGTCGGCGACGGCACCGATCTGTTCCAGGACCGCACGGCGCAGCTTCACGTCCGTCACGGGCCGCGGCGGTGTCGGGACGAAGGCCGCGTCCGACCGCCGTAGACCGGTGACCCACGCCGTTTCGATGCGGCGCAGCCACTCCCGCCCCGTCAGACCGTGCCGCGCGGGGTCGAAGTAGCGCTTCGTGGCTCCGAGCCATACGGCACGGAGCACCTCGTCCGGCAGCTCCGAGGCCAGCAGCCTCCGCACGTCCTCACCGATCTGCTCGACGACGGTGCGGCCGACCACGGCGCCGGCGTCCTCCACCAGACGAAGCTGGACGTCCACCGGTCCGCCGCTCGCCACGAACGCGTCGTGGTCCCCGGCGGACAGCAACACCGGATAGCCGGACTTCATGGCCAGCCAGCTCAGCCCGATGTCCACCACGAGCTCCTGCCGCCCGGCGCTTCCCCGCTCCGCGTCCACCCTTGCCATGAGCGTCACTCTCTCACTCCGGGAAGGCCGTGTAGACGACGTATCGGCTCGGCTTGTGCTTGGGCGCGTACTTCAGCTGGATGACCACCTTGTTACCGGTCGCCACACCCTGCGGGCCGTCCTTGACCCATACGCGTCCCAGGGACCCCTGGTCCCGTAGCTCCCACTTGACCTCGAGCAGATCGTAGCGAGGGTCGAAGGACTTGTTGTGGGACTGGTCGGAGAGCCACTTCTCCAAGCGCTTGACGTTGCTCTTCTTCTTGATCCAGTTCTCGAAAGCGGCCTGCACGCTCTTGACGGCGGTCTCCTGGTCGTTCCACTTGGTGGCGCGCCCCTTCTTCACGGCCTCCGCAGGCATGTCCCCATCTGGGGGATTGACATGGTCTCTGAGGGTGTGAGCCCCCTCGACGCCCTCGTCCCCCACCAGGTTCATGCAGTTGTGGACGAGCACCTCCCCGGACCGGCCGCCCTGCGGACGGACGAAGAAGGTGTGGAGAGTGTCGACCGTGAGGTCGTAGACACGCCGGGAGGTGACGCCGCTCCGGTCGCGCAGAGCGGTCACTGTCCGCAGGGAGCCGTCGGCGGTGCGCAGCCGCTCCCCGACGCGCAGGCCGGAGACGCGGACCCAGCCGCGCCCGTCCACGTAGACACGGTGTCCGGTCGTGCTGGTCAGGACGCCGACACCGGCCACGCTGATGTCGACCAGGTGAGTCGTGTCATGCCGGTAGGTGTCGGTGACCGGCTCCGGCCGCTCGTGCCCGGAGGCGGGGTCGGTGGCCAGCACCAGGTCGCCGACGCGGACGTCCCGGATCGGCCTGCGCGTTCCGTCGGCCATGAGCACCTGGGTGCCGCCGGGGAAGCTGTTGCGCGTGCAGGCGGTCGTGACCTCCTCGTAGAGTTCGACCTCCCGCTCGATCGCGGCGACCGCCGCCGCGTCTATGCCTTCGATGGCCTTGAGGGCCTTGAGGGCGTCCCGGACGCCGATGCCGGTGACGAACGCGGCGTCCACGGCGCGCAGCGCTTCCGCGACGGGCCGGATCAGCTTGCCCGCGAACAGGCTCGCGACGTCCAGGGACGCCCAGGCGCAGCCGCCCCAGCTTCCGCTCTCACCACCGGGGGCGAGCTTCTGCGCGCACTTGATCCAGCTGCCGAAGAGGATGTCGATCGGATCGACGCCGTCCTGCCACTCGGCGATCGTGATGTTGTGCGTGACCTGCTGCGACAGCTCGTCGGTCGTGAGTTCGCCGAGGTAGGTCGTGGCGCCCGACGGGCACGTGTACTTCTGCGGGTCGATGTCCTCGGCGGTGCACAGATACAGGCTGAGGACGGCCTTGTATTTGATCTTCGAGGTGATCGTGCAGTTGCCCCGGTAGGCGAGGTGGTTCCACCAGTGGTCGCAGCCGTCCGTCTTGCTGACGACCTCCGGGCTGCCGATCTTCTCGATGTGGTCGATGACGTAGAAGACGCTGCCGACGGAGCCGCGCTCGTCGGTGACGGTTCCGTCGCCGATCTGCTTGGCCTTGGCCGCCTTCTCGGCCCGTTCGGCCGCCTCCTCGGCTTCCTCGGCGTACTTCGCGGCGTCCTTGGCGGCCTGCTCGGCCTCGGTCGCGGCGGCGTCGGCGCGGTCGGCCGCCGCGCGGGCGTCCTTGGCGTCCTGTTCGGCCTGGGCGGCCGCGCTGCGGGCTGCTTCGGCGTCGAGTTCGGCGGCGTCGGCGGAGTCGCGGGCGTCCTTGGCGTCGCTCTCGGCGTTGCCGGCCGCCTTGTCGGCCGCTGCCGCGTCGTCGGCGGCCTGCCGGTCGTAGTCGATGGCGCGGGCCAACGACGCCTGTGCCGCCGCCGCCGCCTTGGCGGCGTCGGCCGCGTAACCGAGGGCGTCCTTGGAATACGTACGCGCGTCGGCGGCGTACTTGGCGGCGTTCGCCGCGTGGGTGTACGCCTCCTTGGCGTCGCCCTTGGCCTGGTCGGCGAGGTTCTTCGCCGCATCCGCCTCGGCGGCGGCGTTCTTGGCGTGCGCGTCGGCGACGGCCTGCTGCTGCTCGGCGATCGTCTTCGACGACTGCCCCGTCAGCACCACCAGACCGGCCGCCGAGTCGGTGTCGACGTAGGGCGAGCCCAGCTCCACGGCATCGTTGGCGGGAGCCGCGACCTGCTGGGCCGCCTTGCCCGCGTCGACGGCGGCCTGCGCGGTGACGTGGGCGAACCCGGCGGCCTTCGCCGCGGCGGCCACGGCCTTGCCTGCCTCCGCGTTGGCGGTGTCGGCCTGGGTCTTGGCGTCCTTGGCGTGCTGCTCCGCCTCGTCGGCCAGCTTCACCGCCGCCTTCGCCTCGGAAGCGGCGTGCTGAGCGGCTGTGATCGCGTCCGCTGCGGCGCTGGTGGCCGTCTTGACGGCCGCGTCCGCCTTCAGCTTGGCTGCCTGCGCGGCATCCGCGTCCGAGCGGGCGCGCTTCGCCGCCGCCTCGGCGCGGGTGGCCGCGGCGTCCGCGTCGGCCGCCGCCTTGGTCGCGGCGTCGGCCTCCGAACGGGCTCTGCCCGCAGCGGCTTCGGCGTCCTCGGCGTGCTGGTACGCCTCGTCGGCGGCGGCTCGCGCGGCGTCGGCCGCGTCGCCGGACTCCAGCTTGTCGGCGTAGGACTGCTTGGCGTCGGCCTTGGCGCGGGCCGCGTCCGCCTTCTGCTCGGCGTCCCACGCGTCGTCGCGCATCTCCTTGGCGTGGTCCTTGGCCTTGACCGCGTCGTCGCGCCGGTCGTCGGCCGTCTTCTCGGCGGCCTCGGCCTTGTCCTTGGCGTCCTTCGCCTTCGTCGCCTCCGACTCGGCGTTCTTCTTGTGCTCGGCGGCCTCGGCCCGCTTGACGGCGGCCTTCTCCTTCTCCGCCTCGGCCGTCTTCTCCTCGGCCTCGGCGGCGAGCCGCTTGGCGTGCGCGTCGGCGGCGGCCGCCTTGGCGTCGCCCTCGGCCTTCACCGTCACGGCGAGCTTGGCCTCCGCGGTCTCCTTGTCCGCCTTGGCGTTGTCACGGTGGATCTTCGCGGCGTCCGCGGCGGCCTTGGCCTGAAGCTCCGCGGCCTCGGCGGCCTTCTTGCGGAACTCCGCCTTCGACTGCGCGGCCTGCGCCAACGCGCGCTGCGCGATGGTCGCGCTGTCCCCGGCCGACGCACGGGTCGCGGCCTCCGCCGTCTCACCGGCCTTCTCCAGCGCCGCGAGCGCGGCGGCCGCGCCCTGGGTCACCTGGTCCTTCTGTAGGCCCACCAGCAGACCCCGGCCCCGCGGCGCGCCGTTGGTGTCGGCGATGCCGTACGCGGCCTGGAGCGCGCTGCCCGACGCGGTCACGGCCTTCTGCGCCGTTCCCAGCTGCGTCTTGAGCACGGCGAGCTGCTTCTTCGCCTCCGTCTGCGCGGCGGCGACGGCGGCCTTGGCCTTGTCCACATCGGCCTTCGCCGGCGCGCTGCCGGTGTGGGTCTTGGCGATGACCCGGAACTTCTGCGCGGCGGAGCCGTTGCACGTCGACAGCACCGCGTCCTTGCTGTTGTCGAACGTGGGCAGGTGCACGCACTTGCCGGACGCCGCGTTCACCAGCGGGGTCGCGCTGCGCACGTCGAACTTCCACTGCTGGGCCTTGGCGCTGCCGCAGTCCCGGATCTGGATCTTCGTGCCGTCGGCGTTGCCGCCGTTCAGCACCTCCAGACACTTGCCGGAGTTCGCGTTGCGCAGGGTCCGGCCACCGTCGTAGGTGGCCCACATCTGCCACTGCTGGGCGGCCCCGCCATTACACGTGTAGACCTGCACCGGGGTGCCGTTGGTCTTGCCGCCGCCCGCGACGTCGAGGCACTTGCCGGCGGCGCCCGGCACCTGGATCTCCAGCTGGCCGTCGCCGATCCAGTTGAAGCCGCCCTCGGTGTAGTAGTCCAGCCAGCGGGTGGAGTAGTCCGCGATCCACGACTGCCCCAGCAGCTTGCCCAGGGCGAACGCGCCGTCCTGGAGCGCCTTGTCCGCGCTGCTGCTGGCGGCGAGGATCTGGTTGCGCTGGGTGCTCTGTGAGGCGATCTCCTGCTGCCACTCGGCGGACGCCTGCGCCACTTCCTTGCCCAGCACCCGGTCGGGGTCGATCGGGCTGTGCCACGCGCACGAAGCGAACCGGGTCTTCAGATCCTCGACCGCGATGCGGAACTCCGGGCTGTCCGGCGCCGGCGCGGTCCTGGGGAAGCCGCCGGAGGCGAGGAAGATGCGGGCGTCGTCGGAGAACACCCGCGGAACGAAGATCTCGTTGGGCACGATGTCCCCGGAGTTCTTCTTCCAGAGCTTCCAGGCCTCCTGCTCCTGGCTCGTCCCGCCGCTGGTGTACAGCGGGTCACCGATCGCGAGGGCGGCCTTCTTCGTCTTGTCGTCGGCCTGCGGTGACGGGTCGTAGAACGGGGACAGCAGGTCGACCGACTTGAAGTACGACTGGTAGAGCCAGGGAAGGAGCCCCGTCTTGTCGAAGAAGTTCTCCTTCTCGGCGGCGCCGGGGTAGTCGTCCAGGCCACTGACGGCGGTGCTCCACGACTGACGGGTGTCCTCGGTCTTCTTCACCCAGGCGTCGGAGTCGTCGTTGTCCTTCTGCCATGCCTGGGCGAACGCGCCGGTGCCGTAGGTGCGGTCGGCCTTCTGGTGCAACTGGTCCGCCGGCAGCGGCAGGGAAGTGCCGGCCAGGCCGTACACGTTCGACCCGCCCCGGCGCAGGCCGTCGGCCATCAGGCACTGGTCGAAACGCAGTTGCTCGGCGGCCTTGGCGTCGAACCCGTCATAGGAGTCGGCGGCAGGGGCGGTACGAGGATTCTGGCCGAGAGCCGAAGCCGGCTGCACCGCCACGGTGGCGAGAAGGGCCAGGGTGGCGAGTGGGACGACCGTGGTCGCCGTACCGGCCAGCCGTCTGGGGCGTCTGCCCGGCTTCCTCACAGGTCTACGCAACACGCGTATCCCTCTCTGCTGGGGGTGGCTGATGGAGGCGCACTCCTGGGAGGGACACAACAGGCCCCGGGCATGGGGCCTTCACGTGCTGTTGGGCGCTCCCCCCGTGGACGCGCCGGACACTCCCGGACAAGGGAACTGGTCAGGTCCGTCCAGGAGCGGACGACACCATAGGCATGCCGGTGATTCTCACGGCAAGGACGTTGTGGCCAGGGGCGGTTACGCTTGGCAACCGCGACGTGGACGCGGGGACGAGGCAGAGACTTGTGCGGCTTGTAAAGATCGCCTTACCGAGGCCTTACTCAATTCACATATTCCTCACCCTGCGTGATGGTGAGATCAACGTCACAGTCGGATGAAGCCTGTGAGCGGGCATAAGAGGTGATCGCGACAGGGTCGGGGCTTCATCGGCCTCGGACTGGTGCGCGCCGGCCGACACCCGCCGTCAACACCGTTTCGTCACCGAGGTCGTCGGTGTGCGCCTCCCACTCCCCCCCGACCCCGCGGAGCGTCTGATGCCTACGACGCGGAACGCGCGACCCGCTACTCGTACCCGGCGCGGCCCTCTGGCCCGCCCCTGCGGAGGCCGGTCAGTCCACGAGCAGCACGAGCTTGCCGCGCACGGTCCCGGCTTCGCCGATACGGTGTGCCTGGGCCACCTCGGCCAAGGGGAACGTCTGGCCGACCTGGAGGGAGAATCGTCCAGTTGCGGCCATGCGAGCGACCTGGGCCGGCGCGTAGGTGGCGCGGCCGGTGTCCCCACGGCTGAAGCGGACGCCCGTCCGCTGTGCACCTCGGAAGTCGGCGACCGTGATCACGTGCTCGGGCGCGCCCACCAGCTCCACGAGTTCGGGAAGGACACCGCTGCCGGCGACGTCCAGCGCGAAGTCGACACCCGACGACGCGATGGCACGGACTCTTTCCGGCATCCCGACGCCGTACGCCACCGGCTCGGCCCCGAGCGAGCGGAGGGCGTCGTGCGTGCCTGGACCACCCGTGCCGATGACGCGTGCCCCGCGCTCCACGGCGAGTTGGACGACGGCCCTGCCGACGCTGCCGGACGCCCCGTTGACGAGCACGGTACTGCCCGCCGTGACGCCGAGCTGGTCGAGCGAGCGGGCCGCGGTCTCGGCTGCCGCGGGGATCGCCGCGGACCTCACGTAGTCGAGCGAGTCCGGGATCGGGGCCCAGTACGACAGCACGGCCAACTCCGCCTGGGCGGCTCCGTACGGTGAGGCTCCGAAGACCCGGTCGCCGACCGTGACACCCGAGACACCCTCGCCGATCTCGTCGACGAGACCGGCGGCCTCGTGGCCCAGGGTCTGTGGCAGTTCCTGGTCCATCAGACCCTGACGCTTCTTCCAGTCGCCGGCGTTGACCCCGGCGGCACGGACCCTGATGCGAATCTCCCCGGCGCCGGGGTGAGGATCGGGGAGCTCGACGATCTCGAGAACCTCCGGGCCGCCGAACCGGCTGAACCGTACTGCCCTCATGACGCACTCCTTCCGCGGAAGAAGTGGCGGATCGTCCGATACCGCGTGCGCGCGTGCTCCCCGTCCGGCTGTCCGTCCGGCTCCAGAGCACGTTTCTACTCCGATACGGTCGACCCTAAGCCATGACCGCCCGCACCTGGGAAGGCGGGTTTGCGTTGGAGCGCACTCCAGCCGCCACACTGATCGTCACGACAAACAGTGCCCAGGACAGAACGGCGGCAGCACATGGCGACGACGAGCGGCGCGGGGCACCCCCTGCCGTACGACACGTACCGCGAGGCGATCGAGCGGGAGACACATCGGTTCGCGGACGCGGTGCGGGGCGGGGATCCCGCGCAGGCCGTGCCTTCCTGCCCCGGCTGGACGCTTGCCGATCTCACCCGGCACGTAGGAGGGCTACAGCGCTGGTTCTGCGCGCTGTTGGCTCAGCGGGTGCAGAACCCTCCCAGCAGCCGGGACGTGGAGCTGGGGCTGCCGGACGACCCGCAGGCCTACGCCGACTGGGTGGCGGCGGGTGTGTCCGCCGTGGCGGCCGTACTGCGGGACACGGATCCCGCCGCGGCGATGTGGACCTGGGGCGAGGACCCTCATGCGCGGTTCTGGGCCCGGCGGATGCTGTTCGAGACCCTGGTGCACCGGGTGGACGCCGAACGTGCCGTCGGCCGGGAGCCCGAGGTAGATCCCACGCTGGCGGCGGACGGCGTGGACGAGTTCCTGGTCAACCTGCCGTACGCGGGAGTCTTCGCGGCCGGGGTGACGAAGCTGCGCGGTGACGGCGAGACCGTCGCGTTCCGGTGCGCGGACGTCGATGCGGACGGTGAGGAATGGCGGGTACGGCTGGAACCGGACGGCTTCCGGCTGCTGCCTGGTGGCGAGCCCGGTTCCCGGCCGGACACGGCAGCGGTGCGGGGCGACGCGGCGGATCTCCTGCTGCTGCTCTACGGCCGCCGGTCGTACCGGGAGCCCGTCTTCGACATCTCGGGAGACACCACGGTCCTCGACCGTTGGTTCGAGCACACGGCTTTCTGATCGACTTCGGCCTGGGGCCCCTCGACATCGGCCTGGGGGCCCTCACTCGTCTCGGCCCGCCGCCGGGCGACCGGTCGCTTCCAGGGTGCGAGTCAGCCCCGGCTCGGCCGCTCCGACAGCCTGCTCTGGGCATACGCGAAGGTGAGAGCGCGGGCGCGCGCGTGCGGGGGTACGACGCCGCCTGCGCCGGGCCCGGCAGCAGGTCGCCCATGTCGTGGCGACCTGCTGCCGGGTCGGCGAACTCGTGGACTGGGCCCGGCACTGATCACCCTGGTCATCCGGCGCCCGGCTCGCATGGCGGTCGGTCCGGCGCGTCAGTTCAGGGGTTGCGTCCGTTCATTTCGTCTCAGGAGGGAGATCGGCCTCTGGCCGAACAGTCCCGGGCCGGCCTGGCCGCCGGCTCAGCGCAGTCCGGCGAAGAGGTCGTTCTCGGGTACGGCGGCGCCAGTTGAGTCCTGCACACGTACGAAGGTCTCCACGCCCATCAACTCGCCGAACCTCTCCTTGCCCATCTTGAGGAAGAAGATGTTCTCGCCCTGACTGGCGTGCGCGGCCAACGCGTCGAACTTCTGACCACTGAACGCGGTGGTGTCCACCCACGTGGTGATCTCCTCGTCGGGGAGACCGATCTCGGCCATCGCGGCGGCCTCGGCAGGGTCCGGCTCCGGCATGTCCTCACCGAACTCGCGCATGACCTCGCCGAACCGCTGCATCGCCGAGCGGGGCATCGTGGTCCAGTACACCTTCGGTGCCAGCTCGGTCATCTCCAGCGCCGCCATCGTGATGCGGTGGGCCTGAATGTGGTCCGGGTGGCCGTAGAAGCCGTTCTCGTCATAGGTGACGACCACATCGGGTCGGTAGTGCCGCATGAGTTCCGCGAGTCGGGCCGCGCCTTCCTGCACGGGGGTCTGCCAGAAGGAGGTGGGCGCGTCGTTGCTCGGCCAGCCCATCATCCCGGAGTCCGCATAGTCCAGCATCTCCAGGTCGCTGATCTTCAGGACGTCACAGCTGGCCCGGAGTTCTTCACGGCGCATCAAGGCGACCGCCGCCGGATCGTGCCCGGGGTCGCCCGGCTTGACACCCCCCGGTCCGTCACCGCAAGCGCCGTCGGTACATGTCACGAGAACCGTGCGGATGCCTTCCGCCGCATACCGCGCGAGGACCCCTCCGGTTCCGGTGGCCTCGTCGTCGGGGTGGGCGTGCACTGCCATCAGCGTCAAGGGCCGGTCAGTCACGGAACAGGTCTCCTGATAGAACGTCGTCATGGTCCGGGTGCGCGGCGGGCGTGCCGCGCTCCCTGAGGCCAGGGCCCTGGTGGGGGCGGACGACCTGGTGGCCTCCGTGTCCCCCGCCGTGCGGCGCCGGTCCCTCGCTGGTGCAACCGCGCCGACCGGGCCGCCTGTTCCCGGCACGGCCGCTCGGCTTTCCTGGACCTGACGATGGAGGAGGGTGCGTGGACTCTCCATGCGGGAGCGGGAAGGTGGGAGGAGTCCCCTTGGTCACAGGGAGATGGGGCCGAGGTCGGCGGCGGTCCGGGCCAGTGCACGGATGACCGGGCTGTCGTTGTTGGAGCGCCATGTCAGGGCATAGTGCATGGCGGGGGCGTCGTGGATGGGGAGGAACGCGATGCCAGGCGGGTTGTTGTAGCGGGCGGCGATCTCGCCGAGCGGGTGGACGCAGTGTCCGGCGGTCACCAGCGAGAGGATCTCGTGGAAGGTCCGTGCGGCGGGCCCGCGGGGGATGTAGCGGCCGAGCGGTGTGCGCGTGGGAACCATGGCCGACACCCAGTACTCGGGGGCCTCGGGGTCGAGGTCGACGACGTGGTTGTCGGCGAGATCCTCCAGGGACACGCTGCCGCGATCGGCCAGCGGATGGTCGGTCGGTACGGCCAGCACACGGCCTCCGGTGAGCACGGTGGGACCGACGGTGAGGTCCGGTTCGGCGACGGGCAGCCACAGCACGTGCACGTCGTGGTCTCCGGTACGCAGGGCGCTGAACGGGTCGCTGCCGTTGATCTCACCGAACTGGATGTCGCAGCCGGGGTGACGAGCGAGGAAGGCGTCCACAAGTGGGCGCAGTTCATGTCCCGCGTGGCCGAAGACGCCCAGCCTCAGGGTCTGGCCGGCGCCCAGGGAGGCGGCTTCGGCACGGGCCAGCCCCGCCTGGAGGAGGTCGAGGGCCTGCTGTAGGTCCTCGCGGAGGCGTCGTCCGACAGGAGTCAGGCTCACGCGCCGGCTGGTGCGATCGAACAGGACCACGCCGAGACGCCGTTCCTGTCTGGCTATGGCCTGGCTGACGCGGGCCTGGGACACGTGAAGCCGTTCGGCGGTGCGGCCGAAGTGCAGTTCCTCGGCCAACGTCAGGAAGATCTCGATGTCGCGCAGCTCCATGGATAACCCCCCTGTTATCGATCTCTGCGCGAACCTTACATTGATCCGCCGCTGACCTGCATCGATGCTGATTACACACCGCTACCGGACAGGCGGCGCATGCCTGACGTCAGGTAGCCGGACGCCACCCCGTCGGCAGGTCCGACCGCTGCCCGCAGCTCTCCGGAGCTGGGTGCGACGCGCGACTGGCCCGAAACGAACGATCAGACCTCCCCTTCCACCCAGATCAGGAGCACCTCATGCACCTCGCGCTGTGGATCACTGCCGGGCTGCTGGCCGCCGTCGCCCTGCTCGGCGGCATCACCAAGACGTTCATCCCCAAGGAGAAGCTGGCCGCGCAGCATGGCGGCGAGTGGACCGGCAATGCCAGTGCCGGGTTCGTCAAGGCTCTCGGGATCCTTGAACTGCTGGCCGCGGTGGGCCTCATCCTGCCCGCCGCGCTGGACATCGCACCGGTCATGGTCCCGGTGACCGCCCTGTGCTGGATCCTTCTGATGGTCGGCGCGATGGTCACCCATGGCCGCCTCGGCCAGTTCAAGCTCGTGATGGTGAACTCGATCTATCTCGTGCTCGCGGCCTTCGTCGCGGGAGGACACCTCGCCGCCTGAGCACGGACCGAGTGCTACGGCGGGTTCCCCGGGGCGTTCGACGAGGCGGCCGTTCTCCGGCTCCGGCGGTACGGGTGCGAGTCAGCCCCGGCTCGACCACGAAGATCGGACCGGGGCTGAACCCGTAGGGGTTGTGATCGTGAAGGGCGGTCGCCTACGCGGCGGAAGGCTCTACAGGGCTTCAGCCGAACGATCTTCCCTGTAGGCGATGAATGAGGCCCGGGGACACTGTCCCCTTCACCATCACACCCGTTCCAACCACCCCACCCCACGGAACATTCCCGCCCGGCTTTCCCGCCACGTCAGCGCGCGCAGCGTCCGCTCGTGGTCACCGAGGCTCGTAGGCGGTGGCCAGCACCGAGACGGTGACCCGGTCGGGCAGGACGCCGTCATCGTTCAGCTCCGCGCGGTTCACGTGGCGTGCGCTCGGCGTCATCGCCATCAGATCCAAGGCATCAGGCCTGCTCAGGGTGGCGGAGTACTCCACCGGCTCGGTGACGACGCTCTCGAAGAAGGGGGCCAGCGTCCGGTGCAGGCGCTGTTCCTTGGTCGGGTCGGCGGTGACCATCGCGGGCACCCCGTCGCGCAGCTCCGCCAGGTGCCGGTCGGTGGGTCGGACGACGATCAGCCGGCCGGTCGGGCGCAGGACGCGGTGGAACTCGGCCGGGTTGCGCGGGGCGAACACGTCCAGCACGACGTCGGCTGCCCCGTCGGCCAGTGGGAAGGGGCGGAAGACGTCCCAGGCGGCCGCGGCGGCTCGCTCGTGTGCGCGGGCTGCCGCGCGCAGCGCGCGCACCGATGTGTCCAGGCCCAGGCCACGGGCGCCGGGCAGCTGGTCGAGTACGCCGGCCAGGTAGTAGCCCGTACCGCATCCCACGTCCACGACGGTGGCCTGCTCAGGCACGGCGTCGGTCGCCAGGCGGATGCCGGCCTCGCGGATCGGCGCGTACGCGCTGGTGGACAGGAAGCGGTCCCGGGCCTGGACCATGGCCGCGTCGTCGCCGCTGGTGGCGCGGATGCCCGTCAGCAGGCCGGCGTAGCCGTGGCGGGCGATGTCGAAGGTGTGGCCCACCGGGCAACGCAGCGCGCCGCGGTCGGGGTGCAGGCGGCTTGTGCGGCAGGTCGGGCAGCGCAGCAGGTCGAGGGAGAGTTCGAGGGCAGGGGGAAGCGACACGGGCACGAGGCACTCCAGGCGAGGAGGAACGGAAGGAACCGTGCCTGCACGCGCGTTCAGCGGGTCACTGCTTCCCGAAGCAACGGACAGTGTGGAGAACGTCGTTCACGCAGGCACACCGAGGAGGGCGACGCCGTCCGGCACCGCCCTCAACGCCTTCCGATCACAGGAAGCAGCAGTGCGGAGTGCTCATGAATGCCATGTGATGAGTCTACGGCCATCGACGAAGTCCCCCACGCCGCACCGGAGTCGGGTCGACAGAACCTGGTCGGTGGACGTCGCGCGTCCGACGATCAAAGCGCGCGACGGGTGAGACCTCGCTGATCGGATCTCTCTGAACTGCCCGCGCCCTCTTCGCTGACGGTGCCACAGGCGGCCGGACGGCACGTGGGACAGAAGCTTCCAGGGCGACCGGGAAAGGGTCACCTTCACGTCTCGGTGCGGCGGTGTTTACGGTTTGTGGGTCACCCAGAGCGCTTCTGCCGGCCAGCGGTGTGCCCAGTCAGGCGGGTCGGTTCGGTTGTATCCGTTGGCTGTTCCGGGCTCGGGCCGCGGCTCGATGAGGTCGTCGATGACGAGACCCGCGCCGCGCAGCACCCTGATCCAGTCGCCGTAGGTGAGCTGATAGCTGACCGCGCCCTCGTCCTCGGCGATGGCGTCCAGCCCGAAGTAGTCCTGGTGCAGCGTCGTGGTCACACGACCGGCGGCTTCGTCGTAACAGGCTTCGAACCATGGGCTGGCGACGTTGAACACCAGGCGCCCACCGCGGCGCAGGACGCGTGCGGCCTGTGGGACGGCCAGGTGCTGGGGCGCCCAGCTGAGCCCACCGTAGTCACAGAACACCAGGTCGAAGCTGTCGGCGGCGAACGGGAGTTGTTCGGCGGCGCCTTGCACCAGCGGGTAGCGGGCCGCGCCCATCGCGCGAGCCGCCGCGGCGAGCTGGGTCTCGGACAGGTCGAGCCCGACCACGGTGGCGCCCTCGGCGGCGAGCGCCCTGGACCACTGGCCGGCGCCGCAGCCCAGTTCGAGGACGCGCTTGCCGGTGACCTCGCCCAGGGCGTGCAGGTGCGCGTCGGGGATGGCGTACGTACCCCACAGCCGGGGCGTCGCGCCGATCTGCGGGTCATGCTTGTCCTGGTAGGCGCTGCTGATCCGGTTCCAGAACCGCCGGTTGGCGCCGATGCTGTCCACGCGCCGACTCAAGCACTGCCTGGCGAAGGCGGTCAACACGTCGTGCTGCGACCGGGAAGGCCCACCGGTTGCGATCGGGTGGGATCGAACGACTCGATCCAGCGTCGGTGGGAGCGGGGCATCACGCACCGGATCGCCCGCGAGGCGGCGGAGTCCTCGGGACGACTGGGCCGCCACCGTCGGACCGTAGAGCGCACCATGCCCTTCGACGCAGGATGGAGGAAGAGAGCGGGTCTGCGTGGTGAAGTGGGGCCTCTGATCCGATGACTCCGACAGCAAGGAGCGTTTCCTCCGATGACCGCACAGCCCGCACGCCCCGAGCGCCGTGGTCCCGAGACCGCCTCGGTCATGGGTGTCTCACCGTTCAAGCCTTCTGTCGTCAAAGCGGTGTTCGGGGACGTGACCCCGCTGCACGTCTCTCGGTCTGCCGCGTGGGCCGCCGCGTCGGTGACGCGGACAGTGCTGACGGAGATCATCGACGGCGCGAGGAGAGCTGCGGCGGAGGAAGCCCGGAAGAAGCTGATGCCCGGGGACCTGCTCTCGGCGATCGACCGGAACGTCGAGCTCGAGGTGGGGGGCAAGTGGTACGACCACAGCCCGACGTTTCGAGGTCTCACCGGTGTCCTGTACGACGCCGACGGTGTCGTCGTGCCGTCTCCCAAGCGCAGCAGGTCGCGCAAACCGAGTGCTGTGGTCGGCGCGCACAGGTTCGAGGCCGGGGTCAAGAAGCTGCTGCGGGGCCAGGGGGTGACGGCCGTCCCCGCGATGGTCCGCGACCTGAACGGCATCGCGAGCGTGTTCCTGACGGACCTCGCCCGGGACGCGGCCATGGTCGTCCGCGAGGGCGGGCTCAAGCGTTTCGGTACGGTCACCCTGGTGATGTCGGGCGAACCGGTCCCACCCCCGCTCAAGGATTCCTTCCGGGCCCCGTCCGCCCGCAGAGGGGACGGGCGGACGATCGGCAGGGACGACATATTGGCCGCCACCAAGATTCAGTTGTTCGGCGGCGCTCTCAGGCAGCGGGCCCTCACCGAAGCACGCGAGGCGACGGAGAACACTTCGGCCGGCTGAGCGGTGCTCAGGCGACGAGGCCGAGCCGTGGGCCGCCCCCATCGCGCAGTCGTCCGAAGAAGGCCAGGACGCCCGCGGAGCCGCCGGCCCAGGTGGCGCTGGGCCGGGCGAGACCGGTGTCCGGGAACACGGGCCGGGACCAGGTGCCGCCGCTGCGGCTCAGGGTGAGCAGGGCGACGGTCTCGGCCGCCTCCCGGAACTCCTCGGACGCGGACGCCTCCGCGACGTCCACCATCAGCTCGCCCACCCCGGCCGGTCCGCAGCACTGCGTGACCAGCGGCATCCGTGGTGCCAGGGCGGCGCAGGCGCGCGCGGCCCGCTGGGCGAGGCCGAGGTAGGCGGGCTCGTCGAGGCATTCGGCGGCTCGGACGAGTACGGTCCCGATGCCGGCCAGGCCCCGGCACCACGAGCCGCAACGGCGGGTCGCGCCCGGCTCGGCGGCCGCCGCGATGACGTCCGGTGTCACGGCGGCCAGGTGCGCGGCGGCCTTGTCGGCACGGCTGACGGCGTCCGGGTTCCCGGTCACGCGGCCGTACTCGAGCAGGAAGCAGGCGACGCCCGCCTCGCCGTGCGCGATGCCCTCGCGGAGCGCGGCGCTGCCCGGCGTGTCCTGACCGGTCGGGGCCGGCCGGGCGGTGCCCGAGGCCAGCATCCGGTCGCACTCGGCGGCGATGGCGAGGTGCCGGTCCGCGACCGGCCGGCGACCGGAGCGGAGGGCGTGCCTGGCGAGCAGCAGCCGGCCGAGTCCGATGCCGGCGGCGCCCGCGATCAGCTCCCCCTCCGGTGGTCCGCCGTCCGGTGCGCGGTCCGGCAGAACGGGGTGTCCGGGTCGCACGTCCATGTCCATGTCCGTGTCCGACTCCCCCTGGGCCTCGGCCTCGAACCCGGTCCACGGGGGGCACCACTCCACCGGACGATGCGCCGACCGGCCATTACTCGTAATCTGCCTGCATGACTGCGATACAGAGCCCGACTCCCCGCGACGCCTTCGAGCTGCTGCTGGCCGGCAATCAGCGCTTCGTCGCGGGTGAGCCCGAACACCCGAACCAGGACGCCACCCGACGCGCCGAGATCACGCCGGCCCAGCAGCCCTTCGCCGTGCTGTTCGGCTGTTCCGACTCCCGGCTGGCCGCGGAGATCATCTTCGACCGAGGTCTGGGCGACCTCTTCGTGGTGCGCACCGCCGGTCACGTCACGGGACCGGAGGTGCTGGGGAGCATCGAGTACGGCGTGGAGGTGCTCGGCAGTCCCCTGGTGGTGGTGCTCGGCCACGACTCCTGCGGTGCGGTCGGCGCGGCCTGCGCGGCCCTGGAGGACGGCCGGACACCGGCCGGGTACATCCGTGACGTGGTCGAGCGGGTGACGCCCAGCGTGCTCGCCGCCCGGGCCGCCGGACACGTCGAGCCGCAGCAGATACTCGCCGAGCACGTCCGGCACACCGTGGACCTGCTGCTGGAGCGCTCCCGGACCCTCGCCGACAAGGTGGCGGCCGGCCAGGCCGCCGTGGTCGGCCTGTGCTACCGGCTGACCGACGGCAGCGCGGAGCTCGTCGCGGCACGCGGCCTCGAAGCGGCAGCCTCCATCACCTCCTGAGCGCCCCCCTGACGACGAGCCGCCGGTCCCCCGGCCGGCGGCGGCCCCGATGAGGGCCGTCCGTGCAGGTGGCCCCGCCCCCGTGTCCCGGTACGCGGGGGCGGTTCCCCATGCGGCAGACACGACGTGGCCACCGGTTCCGGGCCGTGAGCGCGGGGCACCGTCGCGGAATGCGGTCGTGGTGGTCCGGGATGGTGCTCAGGTGACCGGGCCCGATGGCGGGGGTTCCGGGTCGTAGGCGGCTGTCCGGACGACGGCGTGCAGGTGACGGGCGGCGGTGACCAGGTTCCGGTGGGTGGTGTAGAGGGCGTTCACGCCGAAGCGCAGCAGGTCGGGGGCGCGCATGTCGACGATCACGCCTCGGTCGGCCAGTGCCTGGGTCAGGCCGTGGGCGTGGGGGTGGCGCAGGGCGACGTGGCTGCCGCGGCGCGCGGGATCGGCCGGGGTGACGGGCGCGAAGCCGAGGGGGGTGAGGAGTTCGGCGGCGCAGCGCAGGAAGAAGTCCGTCAGTGACAGGCTCTTGGCGCGGACCTGGGCCAGGTCGACGCCGTCGAAGGCGGTCAGCGCCGCTTCCAGGGCCAGCAGGGAGAGGATCGGCGGGGTGCCGATGCGGGCGCGGGCGATGCCGGGCGCGGGTGTGTAGTCGCGGTTCAGGCCGAAGGGGTCGGCGTGGCCGGTCCAGCCGGGCAGGGGGGTGCGGAGTGCCTCGTGGTGGCGCCGGGCCACGTACAGGTACGCGGGGGCGCCCGGGCCGCCGTTGAGGAACTTGTAGCCGCAGCCGACGGCGAGGTCCACGCCGAGGGCGTCGAGGTGCAGGGGGAGCGCGCCCGCCGCGTGGCACAGGTCCCACAGGGCCAGCGCGCCGGCGCGGTGCGCGGCTTCGGTCAGCGCCCGCATGTCGTACAGCTCCCCCGTGCGGAAGTCGACGGGCGAGTAGCTGATCACGACGACGCGTTCGCCCTCGGCGGCGAGGAAGGGCGGCAGGTCGGCCGGGGGGATCCGCCGTACCTCGAGGCCGTGGCGGTCGGCCACCGCCTGTGCCAGGTAGCGGTCGGTGGGGAAATGGCCGGGGTCGGTGACGAGCAGTGTCCGGTGCGGGCGCAGCGCGGCGGCGGCGCCGAGCGCGGTGTACAGCTGCACGCTGGTGGAGTCCCCCGCCACCGTCTGCCCGGGAGCGGCCCCGAGGAGGCGGCCGATGGTGTCGCCGACCCGCAGGGGCGCGTCCCACCAGCCGTTGGTGTTCCAGGAGCGGATCAGGTCGGTGCCCCACTGCCGGGACACGGCGTCGGTGAGGGCCGGGGGGACGGCGGCGGGCAGGGGCCCCAGGGAGTTGCCGTCGAGGTAGACGACGTCGTCGGGGAGCAGGAATCGGTCGCGGAGGGGGGCCAGGACGTCGTCGGCGTCGAGCCGCTCGGCCTGTTCGTCGAGTGCGGCGAGGGCGGTCGTCATGTCTGTGGGGCCTTCCGGCGGTCGTGGTCGGGGCGCTCCGCGCCGAACGCGGCCGACAGCTCCCCCAGGGTGTCGGCGACCGCGCGGGCTCCGGGCGCGCCCGGTTCGATGAGCGTGTAGTGGCCCGTGCCGGGCAGCACGACGGTTCGCAGGTCACGGTGTACGGCGGCGTAGTCGGCGAACTGGGTGAGCGGGACCTCCTCGTCGACCGCCCCGTGCAGCAGCACGGTGGGGACGCCGGTGGTGCCCGCCTCACGCAGCAGGGTGAGCGGGTCGACCGAGGGCAGCCGTTCCTCGAACATGTCCTGGCCACCGAGGAGTTGGAGGGCGGCACCGTTGCTGAGGTCGTCGCGGCGGGTGGCGGTGAGGTCCGTGAGCGGGGCGAGGGCGAGGACGGCGGTCGGCAGGTTGGTGGTGTACCAGCGCGAGCCGGGCGGCAGCAGGCCGCGGGCCGCGCACCACAGGGCGAGGTGGCCGCCGGAGCAGTGGCCCGCCAGGATGTACGGCCGTCCCTGGGGCAGGGTGTCCACGATCCGGGCGACGTCGTCGAACGTCTCGGGGTAGCCGCCGGCGCCGCCGGAGCGGCGGAAGCCCGGGAGGAGGACGTCGAAGCCCTGCTCGGAGAGGTAGGCCGCGAAGGGGGTCAGGTGCATCCGGTCGTAGCGCCAGTAGCCGCCGTGCAGCAGGATCACCAGTGGGGCGCCGGCGTCCCGGGCGGGCCAGGCGTCGTAGACCTGGTGGGGGTGGTCGCCGTAGGAGCCGTGCACCGGTGCCAGTACCGGCTTCAGGCTCAGCACCCGCTTCTCCTCCTCGGCCGCGAAGGCGGAGATGGTCCTAGACACCACCGCGCACCTCCCACAGTTCGGGGAAGACGGGGCGGGCGGCGCGCCGTTCCAGCCAGGCCAGTCCGGTGGAGCCGGCGCTGCCGGTCTTCGTGCCCATGGCGCGGCGTACGACCATGACGTGGTCCATGCGCCAGCGCGTGACGAGTTCGGCGATGTCGGTGAGCAGTTCACCGAGGGCCAGCAGCGGGTCGTGCTGCGGGCCGGTGTACACCTGCCGCCAGGTCTCGACGACCCCCGGGTCCGAGGTGTACGTGGCGGTCACGTCCCGGTCGCGGACGTGCTCGGGGACGGGCAGGCCCCGCCGGTGCAGGAGGCGCAGCACCTCGTCGTAGAGGGAGGTGTCGCGGTAGGTCTCGCCGAGCCCCTCGTGGACCGCGGCGTCACCCTCGTGCAGCCGGAGCATCCCGGCGGACTTGTCGCCCAGCAGGAACTCCATGTGCCGGTACATGGCCGACTGGAAGCCGGACGCCCGGCCGAACGCGGCCCGGAAGCCGTTGAACTGGGCCGGTGTCAGGGCGGCGAGGGGCGCCCAGGCGGCGTTGAGCGCGGTCAGGGCGCGGCGGCTGCGCACCAGTGCGTCCATGGCCGCGTGCAGCTCGTCCTTGGCGAACGCCGTCTTGGCGGTGCGCCACTCGTGGACGATCAGGGTGAACCACAGTTCCATCACCTGGGTGGTGACGAGGAAGCCCATCTCGTCGGGGGCCTCGGTGAAGGGCTGCTGGAGGGTGTTGAGGACGGACGCGCGCACATAGGCGTCGTAGGGGGTCGCGCCGGGGAAGGGCCGGGTCAACGGGTCGAGGTCGTCCGTGGCGGGCGGGGCGAGGGCGGACGTGCTGTCGTACATGGCATCTCCTGGTGCTGCCATAGGCCGGGAGCGGGGGGCGGGCCGGGGGCTCACACGCCGAGGTGGGCGCCGCCGGAGGCGTCGATCCACTGACCGGTCACCCAGCGGGCGTCGTCGCTCGCCACGAAGGACACGACGTCGGCGATGTCGACGGGGTCGCCGAGCCGGCCGAACGCGGAGGCGTCCGCGTACCTGCGGCGGACCTCCGGGATGCTCAGCGTGGGGTTGATCTCCGTCTCGGTGTAGCCGGGGGCGACGGCGTTCACGGTGATGCCCCGGGGGCCGAGTTCCTGTGCGAGGGACAGGGTGAGGTGGTCCAGGGCGGCCTTGGTCATGGTGTAGGCGACGATCGCGGGGAAGGCGACGCGGGTGGCCATCGAGGAGACGTTCACGATCCTGCCTCCGTCGCGCAGCCGGTCCAGTGCGCGCTGGACGATGAAGAACGGCGCCTTGGTGTTGACGGCGAACACCCGGTCGTAGTCCGCCTCGGTCACGTCGGTGATCCGGCGCGGGAGGGTGATGCCGGCGTTGTTGACGAGGATGTCCAGTCCGGGCCGGACGCCCTGGTCGGCCAGGGCCCGGTCGAAGGCGTCCCAGAGCGTGTCGGCGTCGCCGGGCACGCCGAGTTCGGCGTGGACGGGGAAGGCGCGGCCGCCGTCGGCCTCGATCTCCTTGACGGTGCGCTCGGCCGCCGCCAGGTCGTGCCCGTAGTGCACCGCCACGAGGGCGCCCTCCCGGGCCAGGCGCCGGCTGATGGCGCGGCCGATGCCGCGGCTGCCTCCGGTGACCAGGGCGGTCCTGCCCTCGTGCCGCAGGGGGGTGGTCAACGTCGTCTCCTTCTGGCTGAGTGGGCTGGGCTCCCGGACGCACGGGACGTGCGCCGGGTTCATGCGTCGAAGTCGAGGGTGAGTTCGGGGCCGAGCGGCCGGGCCCGGCACACGAGCGTGTAGCCGGCGGCGAGGTCATCGGCGTCCAGGGCGTACTGGGGTGGCGACGTCACCCCGCCGGACACGACGCGGGCCCGGCAACTGCCGCACACGCCCTCGCGGCAGGCGTACGGCACGTCGGGGTGGGTGCGCAGCAGCGCGTCCAGGATCGTGGCGTCCCCGGGTCCGGCGGTCGCCGCGCGGCGACGACCGCCGAGCAGCGCGGTGACGCGGGTCCCGGTGCGGTGTGCGGCGGCCGGGGGCCCGGAGGGCGGCGGGCCGGGCGGCGGGCCGGCGGGTGTGAACGTCTCCCAGCGGATCCGGTCCGCGTGGGCGCCCCATGCCGTGAGCGCCCGGCGCACCGCGTCGACCATGCCGGCCGGGCCGCACAGGGCGAACGCGGTGCCGGGGCCGGGACGGGCGCCGACCGCGGCGAGCAGGCGCGGCAGTCTCACCCCGTCGATCCGGCCGCCCGACAGCCCGTTGTCGCGCTCCTCCCGGGTGAGGACGTACAGGACGGTCAGGCGGTCGACGAACGCGTCCTTCAGTCCGGCCAGTTCGTCGGCGAGCAGGGCGTCGGCGGAGGTCGGGACCGAGTGGATCAGGGAGACCCGGCAGGCGGGGTCCGCGCGCAGGGCGGTGGCGGCCATGGCCGCGAGCGGGGTGATGCCGGAGCCGCCCGCGATCAGGACGTGGTGGCCACCGGGCAGCGCGGGCAGCGCGAATTCGCCGGTGGGCGGCGAGAGTTCGAGGGTGTCCCCCGCCGTCAGGGCGGTGGCGGCGTGGGTGCCGAAGCCGCCGGGGGCGCCACGCCTGATCACCAGACGCAGCGCGGCCGGGTCTTCGGGTGGGGGGCACACCGAGTAGCTGCGGCGCAGTTCCGTGCCGGCCAGGTGGTGCCGGATCACGACGTGTTCGCCGGGCCGGTGGGCGAACACCTCGCGCAACGGCTCCGGCACGTCCAGGGTGACCGCCACCGCGTCCCCGGGCAGGTGCCGGGCCTCGGTGACCACGAGCCGGTACCAGCCGGTGCGCCGGGGCCGGCCGGCGGGTTCGGCGCGGGCGGCGGGCGGAGCCGTGCCGGCAGGGGCGGGCGGGGTGGTGGTGTCCGGGGCGGGCGGGGTGTCCATGGTGGCGGGCAGGTCCGTGGCCGTACCGGTGGGGTTCCCAGCGGCGGTCGTACCCGGGGTGGCGTCGGGCGCCCCCGGCCTGGCGAAGGCCACTCCCGGGGTGGCGTCGGGCGCGCCCGGCCTGGCGAAGGCCACTCCCGGGGTGGCGGAGGCCGCCCCCGGGGTGGCGTCGGGCGCGCCCGGCCTGGCGAAGGCGGCTCCCGGGGTGGTGTCGGGCGCGCCCGGCCTGGCGAAGGCGGCTCCCGGGGTGGCGGAGCCCGCTCCGCAAGCGGGGAGCGCGCTGGTGGCGGCATCGGCCGGTCCGGAGGTGTCGAGGGTGTTCACGGTCTGCCTCACAGCGCGCTCAGGTGGGGGAACAGCTCGTGGCATGCCGTGCAGCGCAGCACGGACTGGCAGCGGGTCGGCCCGAAGTCGCTGTGCGGCCGGGTGGCCCGGGAGCCGCAGTGCGGGCAGGGCGCCTGGGCAAGCGCGACGCCGACCGGGCCGCCGGCCGGGGCGGACACCGGCGGGGCGATGCCGTGGGCGGCGAGCGCCTCCCGGCCGGCCGGCGTGATGAGTTCCGTCGTCCACGGTGGGGACAGCACCTGCCGTACCCGCCCCTCGGGGTGGCCGTTGGCGGTCAGGACGTCCTGGATCGCGGAGACGATGGCGGGCAGTGCCGGGCAGCCCAGGTAGGTCGGGGTGACGTGGACCTCGAGCACTCCGTCGGCGGCGGGGGCGACCGAGCGGATCACGCCGAGGTCGCCGAGGCTCAGCATCGGCAGCTCCGGGTCGGGCAGCGCCTCCACCAGGGCCCGGACCTCGGCCACCTCGCGGGCGGGGCGCAGGGGTACGACGGGCGCCGACGCCGGGGAGGCCGTCCGGGACGGGGCCGGTGCGGTCGCCGCGGTGGTCCGGCGGGTCACCAGCGGCCCCCCGGGAACTGGCGGTGCACGGACTGCATTTCGGCGATCAGCGGCCCGAACTCCTCGGTGTGCAGGCCCGCCCGACCGCCCCGGGCCTGCCAGCGCGGGGTCGGCACGGTCAGGCCGGCCCGGGTGACCACCTCGCCGATCCGCCGTTCCCACACCGGTCGCAGTGGGGCCGGCGAGGGCACCGTGCCCTCCGCGACGAGGTGGCGCAGTACCTCGTCCTCGTCGAACAGCTCGGCGGTGTAGGGCCACACCCGCTCCAGGCCCCGCTGCATGCGGCGGGAGCTTTCCGGGGTGCCGAGCCCCAGCCGCAGCGTCCAGTTGTCGGCGTGCATGCGATGGAAGGCCACCTCCTTGGCGGCGCGCTCCCCGAACCCGGCCAACCGGGCGTCCGCGCACCCGGCCAGGGCCTCGTAGTGGAGGACGGCGTAGTGGGTGTAGACGAGTTGCCGGGCGACGGTCGCCGCGAAGTCCCCGTTCCCCAGTTCGACCAGCAGGGCGTTGGTGAACTCCCGGTCGCCGCGGGTGTAGGCGAACTCGTCCTCGGTGCGGCCGGTCCCGTCGACCTGTCCGCTCAGGGTGAGCAGGACGCGGGCGTGACCGATCAGGTCGAGGGCGATGTTGGACAGGGCCATGTCCTCCTCGATGGTCGGCGCCCGGGTGATCCACTGGCACAGCCGCTGGCCGAGGACGAGGGCGTCGTCGCCGAGGCGCAGCAGGTGCACGGCGAGGTGGGCGTCGGCGCGGATGGCCGCGGTGGCGGCGGGGTCAGTCGAGAGGGTCACCGTGGGGACCTTCCTCGGTCAGCGGAGCGAACTGTTCCGGATACCGGTACGGCTTGTGGCGGGCACCCGCGAAGAACGGGTCGCGTTCCTCCGGGGAGGCCGCGTGCACGGCGTCCGAGCGGACCACCCACAGCGACAGCGGATCGCCGCGCCGGGTGTACAGGTCACGGGCCCGCAGCAGCGCGGTCTCGGCGTCGGCGGCGCGCACGGACCCCACGTGCTGGTGGGCGAGGCCCCGGCGGGGCCGGAGGAAGACCTCCCAGGACGCCGGGGCGCCCTCCTGTTCCCGGCTCATCCGCGCTCACCCGCCCCTTCCCGCACTCCCCCGGCCGGGTCCGTGCCGGTCCGCGTCACCGGGTCCGCTCCGGGGCCCGCCGCCGGGGACCGGGGTGGTCCGTCGGTGCCGTGGCGGGCGGCGTACGCCGCGGACGCCTCCCGTACCCAGGCGCCGTCCTCGTGGGCCGCGCGCCGATGGGCGACGCGCTGCCGGGACCAGTGCGTGTCGTCGCCGAGCGCCGCACGGTAGACGTCCCAGTCGACCGGGGTGAAGTCGTAGTGGCCGCGTCCCTCGTTCCAGCGGATGGCCGGGTCCGGGAGGGTCAGGCCGAGGCGTTCGGCCTGCGGGACGCAGCTGTCGACGAAACGCTGGCGCAGTTCGTCGTTGGTGTGCCGCTTGATGCCCCAGGCCAGGGCGCGGCGGGAGACCGCGGCGCCGAGGGGCGCGGTACGGGCTTCGGCGCCGCCCGCCTCGGTGTCGGGCGGGCCGAACATCAGCGCCACGGCCGGCAGCCACCAGCGGTCCACCGCGTCCTGGGCCATCGCCTTCTGCTCCGGTGTCCCCTCGCACAGGGCGCGCATCAGGTCGTACCCCTGCCGGACGTGGAAGGCCTCCTCCTGGCAGACGCGGCGCATCGCCCGCGCGTACGGCCCGTAGGACGTACGGCACAGGGGGGCCTGGTTGATGACGGCGGCGCCGTCCGTGAGCCAGGCGATGGCGCCGGTGTCGGCCCAGGTCAGCGCCGGGTGGTCGAACGTCGCCGAGGCCCGCTGCCGACCCCGGTGCAGGGCGTCGAGCAGGTCGGCCCGGTCCACGCCCAGTGTCTCGGCGGCGGAGTAGAGGTACAGCCCGTGCCCGGCCTCGTCCTGGACCTTGGCGATGAGCACCGACTTGCGGTGCAGGGAGGGTGCCCGGGTGAGCCAGGCACCCTCGGGCTGCATGCCGATGATCTCCGAGTGCGCGTGCTGGGCGATCTGGCGGATCACCATCCGGCGGTAGCCGTCGGGCATCCAGTCGCGCGGCTCGATCGTCCGCCCAGTGGCGATGAGGCCGTCGAAGTGCGCGAGCAGCTCGTCGGGCGCTGTGGACGCGGGGGGCACGGGGGACTTGGGGGGCGCAGGGGGATCGGGGGGCGCGGCGGGCGGGGAAGACGCGGCGGGCGCGGGCGCGGCCGGCTGGGCGCTCATGCGGTGCCTCCGCGGCCGGCCTCCGTCTCGGCGGGCACGTACCGGCCCTCGGACCGGACGTCTGGCCTGGGCACTGGCATCACTCCTTCGGCGTTTCCCGGACTCGGGCACACCCCGCGCGACACGGCGCCCGTGGTGCCGGACGGGTCGCGGGGTGCGGTCTCCGTCTCGGAAAGAGGCGGCGCACGGGCCCCGCTATCCCCGGGCCGGCCGGTGCGGGCGCGTGACAAAGCTCACGCCGGGCGCGGGGATCGCCGTCCGTCGCGCGGGCCTCTTGTTCGGCTGACACCGCACCCATCAACAGCGCCGGCGGCCACCGGCCGCGGCGGAAGGGGAGAGCATGAGCACCATCAGGCAGTTGCTGGTCGAACTCACCGGCACCGAGGAGTTCGCCGACACCGAGCGGGTCGGTGACGACGTCGAACTCGCCGCGAGCGGCATCGACTCCGGTGACCTGGTGCGTCTGGTCCTGC
This sequence comes from Streptomyces sp. NPDC100445, assembly GCF_044759735.1. Lineage (NCBI taxonomy): Bacteria > Bacillati > Actinomycetota > Actinomycetes > Kitasatosporales > Streptomycetaceae > Streptomyces > Streptomyces sp. NPDC100445. The sequence continues at coordinate 221,507 of NZ_JBIVZV010000004.1, forward strand.
TCGTGGAACAGCGGCTCGGGGTGGAGATCACCGCCGACGACATGGAACAGCTGCACACCATCGCCGACTACGAGCGGTTCACGGCCGAGCGCTCCCCCGCCGGCGCCGGCGGTGCCTGATGTGGCTGACGCAACTGCTGGAACGCAACCGCCAGTGCCGGCCGGACCGGCCCGCACTGATCGACGAGCGGCGCCGGGTCACCTGGTCGCAGTTGTACGACCGCACGCGCGAACTCGCCCTGGGACTGGCCGATCTGGGCATCGAGCGCGGTGACCGGGTCGCCGTGCTGTCCAAGGACCGCGTGGAGGTCCTGGAGACGTACTTCGCGCTGGCCCGGCTCGGCGCGCTGTTCGTCCCGCTGAACCACAGCCTGACCGTGCCCGAGGTCGCCGGCATCGTGGAACGGGTCGCAGCGGTGGCCGTCATCGGCGAGTCGGAGCTGCTGGACCGCCACCGCGAACTGCCGGCGTCGGTGCGGATCAGGATGGCCCTGGACAAGCCGGTGTTCGAGGCGCTGGGCACCCTGGCCGACGAGCGCGAGCTGCCCGAGCCCGCCGACACCGACCCGGTCGCCGTACTGCACACCTCGGCGACCACGGGGCAGGCCAAGGGTGTCACGGTCGACAGCGCCTCGTTCCGCGCCATCGCGCTGGGCTGGCTGGTCATGGCACGGCCCACCGACGACATCGTCATGGTCAACTGCTGTCCCCTCTACCACGGCAGCATGGTGGTGTCCCTGACCTACCTGGCCGCCGGCGCCACCCTGGTGCTCATGCCGGGCTTCACCCCGCAACGGGCCCTGGCCGCGGTGGAGGAACACCGGGCCACCCACATGTGGCTGGTGCCGCAGATGCTTCGCTTCCTGCTCCAGGCCAGGGGCGCCGAGCGCGCCGACCTGTCCTCCCTGCGGGAGATCCTGTACGGCGCCGCCCCCATGCCGCTCGACGTGTACGCCGAAGCCGTGCAACGCCTCGGCTGCGGTTTCCGGCAGGTGTACGGCATGACGGAGGTCGGCGGTCCGTTCGTCACCCTCGGCCCCGACGAGCACCCTGCCCCGGGGGACGTCACCGCCCGCATCCCCTGCGGACGCGTCGTACCCGGCATGTCCGCCCGGGCGGTCGACGACGCCGGCCGGGAGGTGCCGCGCGGCGAGATCGGCGAGATCGTCGTGCGCGGGCCCGGCGTCATGCGGGGCTACTGGAACGACCCCGAGGCCACGCGCGAGATCAGCCGCGACGGCTGGATCAGCACCGGGGACCTGGGTTTCGTCGACGACGCGGGCCGCATCCACCTCGTGGACCGCACCAAGGACGTCATCATCCGGGCGGGGCAGAACGTGTACCCCTCGGAGGTCGAGCGGGCCCTGATGTCCCACCCCGCCGTACGGGACGCCGCGGTCGTCGGCATGCCCGACGAGGACTACGGCGAGGTGCCGCTGGCGTACGTCGTCGCCGAGCCGGACACCCGGGCCGCGGACCTGCTCGCCCACGTGGGCCGGCACCTCGCGCCGTACAAGCGTCCGCGGCGGGTGGAGTTCACCGAGCAGGTGCCGCGCAACCCGGCCGGGAAGATCGTCAAGAAGCTGCTGCGGGCCTGACCGGTGCGCCCCTCCCCCCGCCCGGATCCGGCCGGCCCTCCCCCGGGCACGCCGACCGAGCCGGGCCCCGAGGTGACCGCCCGGCTCGGCCCGCTGCGGCCCGGGTGGGCGGCGGCCGGGCTCGGGCTGGGCATCGCCGTCGTCTCGGACCCGCGGGTCGTCGCCGCCGGACCCGACGAGGAGACCGCGGCGGCGGCCATGCCGCCACGGCGGCGGCTGGAGTTCCTGGCCGGCCGGCTCGCGGCGCGGCGCGCACTGGGCGCGGTCGGACTGGTCTGCGGGCAGATCCCGCGGGTGGGCCGCCTGCCGCGGTTCCCTCCCGGGTGCGCGGCGTCGATCACGCACAGCGCGGGGGTCGCGGTGGCCGTGGCCCGGGCGCCGGGCCACGACGTTCCGACCGGCTGCGATCTGGAACTGAGCCGGTTGCCCGCCCGGGCGGCACGGCTGGTGCTGCGCGCGGACGAGGAGGACCTGCTGCGCGCTCCCGGACCGGCTGCGACACCGTGGTCGGTGACCTCGCTGTTCTCGGCGAAGGAGGCCGCGTGGAAGGCCCTGCACGGCGGGCCGGACCCCCTGCCGGTGGGCCTGCTCGGGAGTCTGCGCGATCTCCGGGCGCTTCCCCTCGGACGCGGACTGCGGGTCGAGACGCGGCACGGTCCGGCACGCGCCGTGCGTGTCGAGGTGGTGGCGGTCGGCGCGGGCGTGTTCAGTACGGTCCTCGGCTGGGCCGACCGCCGACCGTGACCGCCGACCGCGGTCCGTCGTCCGCGGTCCGTCGTCCGCCGTCCGCCGCCCCTGACCGCGACCGCCGGTCTCCGTGGCCCCCGTCCCGCGTACGACGCGCGGGGCGGGGGCCGTCGGCGTTCACGGGTCGGCGCGGGGGCCGCTGCCGCGGGGTCGCCCGTCGGGTGACGGCCGTCGTGCAGGGGCCGACGCGCCGGGCCGGTGGCTTCCCCGCGCCTGAGCACGGCCGGCACGGTCGGTGAAACCCCTGCCGATGGGCCGGACCGGAGAGGTGTGTGTCAGGCGGACGGGGTGTCGGTGCCGGAACGTGAGGGCGTCGCTGAGCACCGCCTCCGGGCAGGTGCCCGACAGACGTCACGGACCGCGAAGGCCGGAGTCTGCGGGGGGCAGGGCACAGCCACGGACCGACGAGGCGGCACCGGTCTGCCCGCCGAGAGGTGGCCCGGTTCGGCTCGTCCTGCCGGCCGGTGAGGGCGGGGGCCGCTCCCCCGGCCGGGCGTCGCGTGCCCGCGCGCCCCGGTCCGCGCCGAGCCCTGCGGGCCGGGGCCGAGGTGGAGTCCTCGGCGGCCCCGGCCCGCTCGGGTCGGTGGAGCCGGGGTCAGTCGGACGCCCCGGTCAGCGCCTTGGCGACCGCCGCACCGATCAGCGCGACGGGCTCGGGCTCGGTCATCTCGTAGTGGCCGCACGGCACCCGGTGGTCGTGCAAGGTCCCCTGGACGTGGGGCCGCCAGCTGTCGGCCTTGTCGGGCAGCACGGCCAGGTCGCCGGGGAAGTCGGCGGGCTCCTCCCGGGCGGCGCTGAAGAACAGCACGTCCCCGCGGAAGACACCGGGCGTGAACTGGTGGGCGATGCGCAGGTTGTTGCGCATGACCGTGGCGATCGCCTCGGCCTCGGCCCGGGTGACCGGTGAACCCGTGCCGGCGGCCGGCCCGGCGTCGATGCGGGCGAGGACCTCCGCCACGTCCGGTGTTCCGGCCGTCCCCGGCTCCACGGGCAGGCCGGCCACCCTCGCCAGGAGGGAGGCCACCTGACGTTCGACCGCCGCGGTGTCGTACCGCAGGCCGTGCGGCTGGGGGGCGTCCAGCATGGCCAGCAGCTCCACCCGTTCGCCCCGCTCCTGGAGGGCGCAGGCCATCGCGTGCGCCACGAAACCGCCGTAGGACCAGCCCAGCAGGCGATAGGGGCCGTGGGGTCGCACCTCGCGCAGGAGGTCGAGGTAGGAAGCGACCATGGACGCCGCGTCCGGTGCGGGCGGCCGGGTGCCGTCGAGACCGGCGGCCTGGATGGCGTAGACGGGCTGGTCGCCACCGAGGTGGGGCAGCAGCCCCGTGTAGCGCCAGGACACACCCGCCCCGGGGTGGACGCAGAACAGCGGGACCTCGCCGCCCTGAGTCCGCAGCGGCAGCAGCGGGGCGAGGGCGTCGGGGCCCGCGCCCGGCGTCCGGGCCGGGGTGTCGTCGGCCGCCGCGAGGAGACCGGACACGGTGGGCGCGGTCAGCAGGGCCGCGGCGGGCACGTCGAGGACTCCGGCGCCGCGCAGCCGGCCCGCCAGCAGGACGGCGCGCATCGAGTCGCCGCCAAGGTCGAAGAAGTTGTCGTGGACGCCGATGCCGCCGACGCCGAGGGTCTCCTCCCACACCCGGGTCACCGCCCGTTCGCGCTCGGTGCGCGCGGGCACGTGCTCCGTGGTCAGGCGGGGCCGCGGAGCGAGGGCGGGCGCGGCGGCCGTCACGGCCCGGGGGTCAGGTGCGCCGGAGTCGGTGCGGGCTCCGGGGGCGTCGATCCAGTGCCGGTGCCGGGCGAAGGCGTAGGGGTGCAGCGGTACGTGCCGGGGGGTGCCCGGCACCGGGGGCAGCGCGGTGTCCACTCCCGCGCTCCACAGCCGGCCCAGTGCCTCGGCGAGGACGAACCCGTCCTCGGCTTCGGCCCTGGCGTGCCGCATCGTGGTGACCGTCACCGGGGCGTCCTGGGCGAGCTGGGCGGCGGCCAGCTTGGTCAGCGTGTCACCGGGCCCGATCTCCACCAGGACGGGCCGCGTCTCCCACAGGGCGGTGATGCCGTCGGCGAAGCGCACGGTGTCGCGGGTGTGGTCGATCCAGTGCCGGACCGAGGTCGCCTGCGCGTCGGTGATCCAGGTGCCGGTGACGTTGGTGACGAACGGGATCCGCGGCGCCCGCAGGGTGACTTGGCGCAGGTGTTCCTCGTACGTGCCCAGCACCGGCTCCAGGACGTGGGAGTGGGCGGCGACCGGTATGCGCAGCCGGCGGAACGGGGTGCCCCGGCTGGTGAGCAGCGCCTCGAAGCGGGCGACGGCGTCCTCGTGTCCGGCGACGGTGCAGGCGGCGGGGCCGTTCACCGCGGCGAGGGACAGTTCCGTACCGAGCAGGGGCAGCATCTCCTCGGCGGGTGCGGCGACACCGACGGTGGCTCCGCCCGCGGAGGTGATGAGCCGGGCCCGCTCGGTGACCAGGGGCAGCATCTCGTCGAGGTCGAGGACGCCGGCCAGGCAGGCGGCCGTGTACTCGCCCAGCGAGTGGCCGATGAGCGCGTCCGGGCGTACTCCCGCGGCCATGAGGGTGCGGGCGAGGGCGTACTCGGTGACCACCAGGGCGAGGAACATGCGGGTGCTGTCGGCCTCCCGGCGCTCCAGCAGGGCCTCGCGCACGTCCGCGCCGAGGGCGGGGCGCAGGATGCGCGCGCACTCGTCGACGGTGTCCCGGTACACGTCGTACTCGCGGTAGAGGCCCGCGCCCATGCCCGGGTACTGGGTGCCGCCGCCCGGCAGCAGGAACGCCACCCGTGCCGGCTCGTCGGTCGTGGGCGGTGTGCCGGGTACGGCGGTGCGCAGGGCGGCCAGGGCCTCCGCGCGGGAGGCGGCGGTCACCGCCAGGCGGTGGCGCAGCGCGGGCCGGTCGGCGCGCAGGGAGTGCGCCGTGTCGTCCAGGCGCTGCTCCGGCCGGCCCTCCAGGTGGCGGGCGAGTGCCTCGGCCTGGCCGCGCAGGGCGTCGGCGGTGCGCGCGGACAGCGGCAGCACCAGGCGGTGGCCGGCCGGGGGTTGGCGCGGCGGGAGGGGCGCGGCGGGCGGCGCTTCCTCCAGGATGACGTGGGCGTTGGTGCCGCCGATACCGAAGGCGCTGACCGCGGCCCGCCTGGGGTGCTCGCCGGCGGGCCAGTCCTCCAGGGTGGTGGGCACCCGGAACGGGCCGGAGGCGAAGTCGATGTGCGGGTTGGGCCGTCGGAAGTGCAGGTTCGGCGGGATCTGCCGGTGTTCCAGGGCGAGGACGGCCTTGATGAACCCGGCGATGCCGGCGGCCGCCCCCAGGTGACCGATGTTGGTCTTCACCGAGCCGAGGGCGCAGTGGCCGCGGCCCCGAGTGGACTGGCGGAAGGCCTCGGTGAGCGCGGCCACCTCGATGGGGTCGCCCAGGCGGGTGGCGGTGCCGTGCGCCTCGACCAGGCCGATGCCGGCGGCGTCCGTCATCGCCTGGGCCTGCGCCGCGAGGATCACCTCGGTCTGCCCGGTGGCGCTGGGTGCGCTGAAGCCGACCTTGCGGCGCCCGTCGTTGTTGACGGCGCTGCCCAGGATGACGGCGCGGACCCGGTCGCCGTCGGCGAGGGCGTCCTCCAGCCGTTTGAGGACGACGGCGCCGACCCCGTCGCCGGAGGAGGTGCCGGCCGCGTCGGCGTCGAAGGCACGGCAGTGGCCGTCGGGTGAGAACGGGCCGCCGGGGACGTGCCGGTAGCCGAGGAACGCCGAGGGGTTGAGGGAGACGGCGGCGGCGAGCGCGGTGTCGCACCGGTGGTCGAGCAGGTCCTGGCAGGCGGTGTGCACCGCGACCAGCGCGGTGGAGCAGGCCGTGTGCAGGGACATGCTGGGGCCGGTCAGGCCCAGTTCGTAGGAGACGCGGGTGGCGAGCGTGCCCAGGGAGTTGGCGGTGGCCGCGTGCACGAGTTCCACGGAGCCGGGCTGTCCGGCGTAGCGCGGGTACACGTGGGAGGGGTAGTAGCGGCTGTCGCCGCTGCCCGCGTACACGCCGAACGTGCCGGTGTCGGCGCCGGGCCCGAGGCACCGGGCGTCCTCCAGGGCGTGGTAGGCCGTCTCCAGCAGCAGGCGCTGCTGGGGGTCGACGACGGCGGCCTCGGCGGGGCTGTAGCCGAAGAACCCGGAGTCGAACCGGTCGATGCCCTCGACGACGGAGGCCATGCGTACCAGCGTGGGGTCCTTCAGGTCGCGCTCGGTGCCGCCCGCGGCGAGGAACTCCTCGTCGGTGATGGGCCGTACCGATTCGCGTCCGGCGGCGAGGTTGTCCCAGAACGTGTCCAGGTCGTCCGCGCCGGGGAGGCGGGCCGCCATACCGATCACGGCGACGGCCGGTGCCTGTTCGTCCTGCGGTGCGGTGGTGTCAGGCATGGTCCTTGTCCTTCCCGTGCCGTGCGGAGCGGCGGGCGCGGGCCGCGCGCTGCCGCTGGGCCCTTTCCTTGGCGCGGTCCAGGCCGCTCGGCCCGCTCGCGCCGGGCCCGGTCGGTGCCGGTGTGTGGGCCGTCGGCGTGTGGGCCGTCGGCGTGTCGGCCGCCTGTGGTCCGGTGCGGTCCGACAGGTGGCGGGCCAGGTCGCGCACGGTGGGGTGGGCGAACAGGTCGACGATGGGCAGGTCGCATCCGAAGGCCTGGTTGACGGCGTTCTGGGCGGCGACCAGGAGCAGCGAGTTGCCACCCAGGTCGAAGAAGTTCTCGTCGCGGCCGACCCGGTCGCGGCCCAGGACCTCGCACCACAGGCCGGTGAGCCGGTTCTCCAGGTTCCGCAGCCGCTCCCCCGTGCCGGAGGCGGCGGGCTGCCCGGTGCCGCCGGCGGCGCGGAGCACCCAGTGATCCCCGCCCGCGGCATCGGCCGCGGCCCGGTACAGCGCGCCGAGGTCGGCACCCTCCTCCAGCTCGACGCGACCGGCCAGGCGCCGCACCTGCCGGGCGGGTTCCAGGACGTGGCTGCGGACCCACGGTGCGCTGCGGTCGGCGCCGATCAGCACGTGGGGTTCGTCCAGGGTGCGGGCCAGGTCGAAGGAGCGCAGGGCGGCGGTGGTGTCCAGGACCCGGTAGCCGCGGGCGTCGGTGAGCGCGGCGAGCCGGTAGCCGGCGCTCATGCCGCGCTCGCGCCACATGCTCCAGGCCAGGCTCTGGGCGGGCAGGCCCTGGTGGCGGCGGTACAGGACGAGTGCGTCGAGGTAGGCGTTGGCGGCGGCGTAGGCGGTGTTCAGGGCGCCGCCGAAGTAGCCGTTGACCGAGGAGAAGGTGACGAAGGAGCCGACGGGGTGGTCGGCGCTGACACGGTGCAGGGTCCAGGCGCCGCGCACCTTGGCGTCCAGGGCCTCGCGCCAGACCGCGGGGTCCAGTTCGCCGAGGGGGCGTTCGACGAGGGTGCCGGCGAGGTGCAGCACCGACACCAGGGGTGCGCCCCAGTGCTCGGCGGCCGCGTCGACGGCGTCCCGTACCTGCCGTTCGTCGGTGACGTCGGCGCACGCGTAGCGGACCTCGCCGAGTTCGCGGAGCCGCCGGTACGCCTCGATGCGGGCGGCCGTGGGCCCCGGGGCGGCCAGGTGACGCGGCCAGGTGTCCTCCGCGGGCAGCGGGGTCCGGCCGAGGACGAGGAGCCGGGTGCCGGGCGTTCGCAGCAGGTGGGCGGCGAGTTCGGTACCGACACCGCCAAGTCCCCCGCTGACCAGGTGGAAGCCGTCGGCGGCGGGGGGTTCGGAGCGTGGTGCCGGGTCGGGCAGGGGGGCCAGCCGGCGGACCAGGCGCTGGCCGCCGCGGTGGGCGACCTCGGTGTCGGCGGGGGTGCCGGTCACTTCGGCGAGCAGCAGCGGCAGGGGGTCCTCGTCGTCCTGGGGGTCGAGGTCGAGGTGGACGCACCGCAGCCCGCCGGTCTCCTCCCGCAGTGACTTCAGTACGGCGCCGGCCATGGCGTGGGCCGGTGCGGGCCGGTCCCCGGGGTTGACCGCCTGGGCGCCGGCGGTCACGTACAGCAGGTCGACCGGGCGGGGTTCGCCGGGCCGGGCGGCGAGGGCCCGGGCGAGTGCGAGCAGGCCCGCGGTGGCGGTCTCGGCGGATGCCGGGTCGGCGGCGTCGCCGGTGTGCAGGGCGCCGAGGTGCACCAGGGTGTCCACGGGTCGTCCGTCGGCGGCGAGGGCCCGCAGCAGCGCGGTGTGGTCGGCCTCCTCGGCCGGCCGGACCCGGTAGTGGGCGGCGTCGAGCCGGGTGTACGACTCGCCGTCGGTGACCTGGGTGCACAGGCCGCCGTCGGCGCGGACCGACCGTGCGAGGCGCCGGGCGAGGTCCTGTGCCCGGGGGTCGTCGCCGGTGAGGACGAGGGTGTGCCGGCCGGCCGTCGCCGCCGGCGGGCGGTGGTGTCCGGCCCGCTGCCACACCGGCCGCAGGAACCAGTCGGGCAGGGTCGCGGCGGTGCCCAGCAGTACCTGGGCCTCCCGGACGGCGTCGTCGAAGGCGCCCGCCTCGAAGCTCTTGCGCAGCTTGGTCCGCTGGATCTTGCCGATCTCGGTCTTGGGGATGGCGGCGGCGTCGACCGGTACGAGGAAGGCGGGGTGGACGCCGATCTCGCGGGTCACCTTGCCGGCGATCTCGCGCAGTGCGGTGGCGGGATCGTGTCCGGGGGCGAGGTGGACGAACAGGGCGAGTTCGTCGGTGGCCGCCGAGGGGTCGGTGCGCACGGCGCAGGCGGCGGTGAAGCTGCGTACGGCGCAGGGCAGTTCCTCGACGCAGGCCTCGATCTCGTGGCTGTAGTGGTTGACGCCGTTGACGATGATGACGTCCTTGGCGCGGCCGGTGATGTGCAGCTCGCCCTCGCGCAGGAAGGCCAGGTCGCCGGTGTCGAACCAGCCGTCGTCGGTGAACGCCTCCGCGTCGGCCGCCGCGTTGTCGTGGTAGCCGCCGGTCACGGAGGTGCCGCGGACCTGGAGCCGGCCGACGTCGCCCTCGGTGAGCACGGTGTGGTGTTCGTCGACGATCCGCATGGCGAAGCCGGGGTAGGGCAGGCCGCAGCTGACGAACGTGTCGTCGTCCCCCGGTTCGGCCGGCAGCACGGCGTCGGTGACCACCGAGCAGGTCTCCGACATGCCCCAGCCGGGGTGCATCACGTCCTGCGGCAGTCCGAACTCCTTCAGCGTGTGCAGGAACCGGCGGGCGGCCGCGGCCACCACGACCTCGCCGGCGTTCATCACCAGCCGCATCGGTGTCAGGTCCCAGTCCCGGTCCCGGAAGCGGTCGGCGTGTTCGGCGAGGAGCCCGAAGGCGAAGTTGGGCGCCCAGGTCACGGTGGTCCGGTGCCGGTGGGCGAGGTCCATCCAGCGTGTCGGGTCCTGAAGGATCCAGGAGGTGGGGGCGTGGATCTGCCGGCAGCCCAGGTACACGTCGCGCAGGTGGAACATCACCACGCCGGTCACGTGGTCGAGCGGGATCCAGTTCAGGGAGACGTCCTGCTCGCCGAGCCGGTTCATCGCGGCCGTGGCGGCGGAGCGGGTCAGCACGTTGCGGTGGGTCAGGCGAACCGCCTTGGGGAGCCCGGTGCTGCCGGACGTCATCAGCATCAGGAGGAGGTCGTCGGGCCGTGCGGCGTACCAGTCACGGTCCTCGGGCGCGTCCCGCAGCGCGTCGGCGGTCGTCAGCCGCAGCCCGGGCCAGTCCTGGCGGGCCGCCAGGCCGCGCAGGCCCGGCTCCAGTGGCGCGGAGCACACCATCCAGGGCCGGCCCAGCATCCGCCAGATGCCCTCCAGCTTGGTCAGCGCCGCCGAGGCGCTGGAGTAGGAGGCGGGGACGGTCAGCGGGACCGCGACGAAACCGCCGAGGACGCAGCCCCACAGCACGGCGAGGAAGTCCTCGGTGGCGTCGCACTGGAGGATCACCTGGTCGCCGGGGCGCAGCCCGGCCCGGCGCAGCCCGGCGAGCACCCGGGAGGCCTCCGCGACCAGGGAGGCGTAGTCGCGGCGTGTCTCGCTGCCGTCGGCGTGCACGTGCACGATGTCGCCGTGGCCGCGTTCGGCGGCGCGGACGAGTGCCTGCGCCCAGCCGGGCACGGCCGGTTCGGCCGGAGGCGGTCCCTCGCTCAGCGCGGGGACGGCGCCGGCCGCGGTGCGCGGGCCGTCGGCCGCCGCCGGTGCGGTGGTGCGGCGCGGGGGGCCGGCGTGCCGTCGGCCCAGTTCCTCCGGTACGGCCTCGGCCACGGCCTCGGCCGCGCGGACGCCGGGGACGGCGGCGAGCCGCTGCCGCCAGGACTCGGCGGTGGCGCGGTCGGCCAGGGGCAGGGCGCGCAGCGCGTCGGTGTCGAGGGCGCCGTCGCCGGTGCGGGGCAGGGCGTTGACCGCCGTGACGTGGACGGCTCCGTGGCCGGCCCGGTCCAGGTCCCGCTCGACGCGCTCGACGGCGTCCGCGCGGCCGGGCACCACGTACAGGTGCGGCGGGGTGCCGTCGGTGCCGGGCAGGACGGCCGCGTCCCGGATGCCCGGTACGGACAGGGCCGCGTCGACCGGCTCGGCCGGGTCCGCCCCGTGGGACGCGGCGGGGGTGCGCGGGGGCGGCGCGGGGAGGTCCCCGATCCGGCGGTCCGGGTCCGCGCCCACCGCTCGCAGCGCTTCGCGCAGGGCATGGGCGAAGTCCTCGGCGGTGGTGGCGTCGTACAGGTCCGTGGCGTACTCGATGTGCAGGTCGAGTCCGTCGGGCGTGCCGTCCGCGCCGTGCCGTTCGTGGACGTCGACGAAGAGGTCGAACTTGGCCGTGCCGGTGGCGGTGGGCCGCAGCGGCACCTCGTGGCCGTCCAGCCGGAGGACGGCGGGCTCGTTGTTCTGTAGGGCCAGCATGACCTGGAACAGGGGGTGGCGGCCGGGCCGGCGGGGCGGGTTGAGTTCGTCCACGAGCCGGTCGAAGGGCAGGTCCTGGTGGTCCAGGGCCGCGAGGTCCCGCGGGCGCACCCGGGCGAGGAGTTCGCGGAAGGCGGGGTCGCCGGAGGTGTCGGCGCGCAGCACCAGGGTGTTGGTGAAGAGGCCGATCAGGTCGTCCAGGTCGGGTTCGGCGCGCCCCGCGACGGGGGTGCCGAGGACGATGTCCTCGCCGGCCCCGCAGCGGGTGAGCAGGGCGCTCACCGCGGCGTGCAGCACCATGAACAGGCTGGTGCGCTCCCGTTCGGCCAGGGCGAGCAGGTCCCGGTGGAGCGCGGCGTCCACGGTCCGGGTGACCTGGGCGCCGGCGCCGCGCGGTGCCGTGGGGCGGGGCCGGTCGCCGGGGACGGTGCATTCCTCGGGCAGGCCGGCCAGTGCCTCGCGCCAGTGCGCGGTGAGGCGTTCCAGCCGGCCCGGGCCGTCCGGTCGCGGGGCGAGCAGCGCGCGTTGCCGGACGGCGTGGTCGGCGTACTGCGCCGGCAGCGGGTCCAGGGCCGGGGCGCGGCCCGCCCGGCGGGCCGCGTAGGCGGTGGTCAGGTCCTCGGCGAGGGGGCGCAGCGACCAGCCGTCGGCGGCGCTGTGGTGCAGCACCAGCAGCAGGGTCCGCTTCTCGCCGGACCCGAACAGCCAGGCGGCCAGCGGGCTTTCGGCGGTCAGGTCGAAGCGGTGCCGGGAGGCGGCGGTGACGTGGGCGGCGATCTCGTCGGCCGGGCAGTCCACCGTGCGCAGCCGGGGTCGCAGCTCCCCCGGCGGCAGGATCTTCTGGTGCGGTACGCCGTCCCGCTCGGCGAACACCGTCCGCAGGCTCTCGTGCCGGTCGGTGAGGTCACCCAGGGCGGCGCGCAGCGTCTCGGCGTCCACGGCGGAGCCGAGCGGCACGACCAGCGGGATGTTGTAGGTGGCCGCCGAGTCGTCGAGCCGGTTGAGGAACCACATGCGTTCCTGGGCGTAGGACAGCGGGACGCGCTCCGGGCGGTCGACGGCGCCGGGCGCGGGGCGGGCGGGGGCGGTCACGGGCCCGGCGGGGAGCCGCCGGGCGAGGGCGGCCGGTGTCGGGCCGTCGAACAGGGCGGTGATGGGGACCTCGGCGCCGTTGTCGTGCCGCAGGCGGGCCAGCAGGCGGGTGGCGAGCAGGGAGTCGCCGCCCAGGTCGAAGAAGTTGGCGTCGGCGCCCACGGTGTCGCGGGGCAGCCGCAGCACGTCCTCGAACAGGCGGCACAGCAGGGCCTCCTGGGGGGTGTGCGGGCGGGTGCCGGCCGCGGCGGTGGTGAAGTCGGGCGCGGGCAGGGCGTCGGTGTCGAGTTTGCCGTTGGCGGTCAGCGGGAGCGCGTCGACGCTGACGCAGGCCGCGGGCACCATGTGGTCGGGCAGGTGGGCGGCGGCGTGCGCGCGCAGTTCCGCCGGGGCCGGCGCCTCGGCTCCGGCGGGCACCGTGTAGGCGACGAGCTGCTGGACACCGCTGTCGGCCCGGCGTACGACGACGGCGGCGCGGGAGACGTGCGGGTGGGCGGCGAGGACCGCTTCGATCTCGCCGGGTTCCACGCGAAAGCCGCGCAGCTGGATCTGCTGGTCGGCACGGCCGAGGTACTCCAGGGTGCCGTCGGCGCGGCGCCGGGCCAGGTCGCCGGAGCGGTACATCCGGCTGCCGGGCGGGCCGAAGGGGTCGTCGAGGAAGCGTTCGGCGGTCAGCTCCGGCCGGCCGAGGTAGCCGCGGGTCACGCCCGCGCCGGCCACGTACATCTCGCCGACGGCGCCGGGCGGCACCGGCCGGCCCGCGGGGTCCAGCAGGTGTACCCGCAGGTCGGCCAGCGGGCTGCCGATGACGCTGGTGCGGCGGGGGTCGGTCAGGTCGGCCGGGACGAGGCGGTGGTGGGTGACGTGCACGGTGGTCTCGGTGATGCCGTACATGTTCACCAGTGCCGGGCTCCGCAGCCCGTGCCGGTCGGCCCACGGCCGCAGCCGCTCCGGGCGCAGCGCCTCGCCCCCGAGGACGACGTGGCGCAGGGCACCCGACGGCTCGGGACCGCCGCCCGGCGGCTGTTCGGCGTCGGCGTCGGCGTCCATGAGCTGCTCGAAGGCGGACGGGGTCTGGCTGAGGACGGTCACGCCCTCGTCGTGCAGCAGCCGCAGGAAGTCCCGGGGCGAGCGGCTGACGGCGTACGGGACGACGACGAGCCGGCCGCCGTGCAGCAGGGCGCCCCAGATCTCCCACACCGAGAAGTCGAAGGCGTAGGAGTGGAACAGCGTCCACACGTCGTCCGCGCCGAACTCGAAGTGTTCGGCCGCGGCGGCGAACAGGCGGACGACGTTGGCGTGCGCCACGGGAACGCCCTTGGGGCGGCCGGTGGAGCCGGAGGTGTGGATGATGTACGCGGTGTCCGACGGGCTCGCCGCGGCCGGGCGGTCGGCGTCGGTGAGTCGGCCGGCAGGCCGCGCGGCGAGGTCCGCCTCGACGGCGGGGTCGTCCAGGACGACGGTGGGCACCTCTCCGGTGAAGCGCGCGGCGAGGCCGGTCTCGGTGACGAGGAGGACGGGGTCCGCGTCCTCCATGACCAGCCGCAGCCGCCGGGCGGGATGACCGGGGTCCAGGGGCAGGTAGGCGGCACCGGTCTTGAGGACGGCCAGCAGGGCGGGCAGCAGTTCCAGGCTCCGGTGCAGGGCCAGCGCCACCACCCGGCCCGGTCCGGCGCCGCGCTCGGCCAGCAGCCGGGCCATGCGGTCGGCGCGGGCGTCCAGTTCGGCGTAGGTGAGCCGTTCCCCCTCGTACGACACCGCGACGTGCTCCGGGCGGGCCCGCACCTGTCGCTCGAACAGCTCGGTGAGGGTGTCGGTGACCGGGAAGTCCCGCACCGGCACGTCGCGCGGGTGCTCACCGGGCAGCAGCAGGTCCAGCTCCCCGACCGGGGTCGTGGGCGCGGCGTTCGTCAGCCGTCGCAGCAGGGCCAGGAACCTGTCCCGGTGCAGGGCCAGTTCGTCCTCGTCGTACAGGGCGGGGTTGGCGTCGAAGGCGAGCCAGAGGCCACCGGGCCGGGTACCGGGGCGCACGGTGATCTGGAGGTCGTCGACGGCGCCGCCGCAGAGGTGGTGCCAGGTGGCCGGGTGACCGCCGAAGTCGAGGGACTCGGTGAACGGGACGATGTTCAGCACCGGCCCGTACAGCCGGCGTCCGGTCCCCAGCAGATTCAGGTCCCGGCGGATGAACTCCCCCCGGTACTGCTGGTGCCGGCGCAGCAGTCGGACCTCGTCGGCGACCGCCCGGGCCAGCTCGGCGACGGTCGTCGCGGGGCCGGCGGCCACGCGCAGCGGCAGGACGTCGGAGGCGGTGCCCGGGGTGCGCAGGGCGGCACTGCCCGGCCGGCTCATCGTGGCCATGCCCAGCACGAGGTCGTCGGCGCCGGTCATGCGGTGCAGGTAGGCGATGACGGCGGCGGTCAGCAGGTCGGTGCGGGTGACGTCGAGCCGGGCGGCCGCGTCCGTCAGGGCGACGGCGTCGGTCTCCTCCAGTTCGACGGTGCGGCGCAGGAACGGGGCGACGGGCGCGGCCGTCCGGCGCGTGAGCCGTGCGGGCTCCGGCAGTCCGGCCAGCCGCCGCGACCAGTGCTCCCGGTCGCGGACGCAGCGCTCGGAGGCGAGGTAGGCCGCCTCCTCCGTACGGAGCCGGCTCACCGGCGCGAAGACGCCCGGCTCGGGTTCGCGGCCCTCGGCCAGCGCGTTGTAGGTGTCGGCGAGGCGGCGGCCGAGGAGCTTGTAGCTCCAACCGTCGAGCAGGATGTGATGGGCCCTCAGCAGCCACAGGTGCCGGTCGGGGGCGAGGGTGAGCAGGGTGTGCGAGAACAGCGGCCCTTTGTCCAGGTCCACCGGCGTCGCGAGTTCCGTGCGGATCAGCTCCCGGACGGCTTCCTCCGGGTCACCGGCGTCACCGGCGTCGATCCGCGACAGTTCCCAGTCGTCGGCGTCGGGTGCCCGGTGGCAGCGGGGGCCGTCCTCCGTGTCCAGGAAGCGCAGGGCGAAGGTGTCCGCCTCACCCACGGTCCGGCGCAGGGCCGTCTCGAACAGGTCGGTGTCGAGGGCGCCGTGGATCTCCACCGCCTCTGCGGTGTTGTACGCGGCGCTGTCGGACGCGAGCCGTGCGGCGTACCAGAGTCCCTCCTGGGCTCCGGACAGGGGCCGGTCATCGTGCTCGCTGAGTGACTCCTCGTGGAGTGACATGGCACAACCCTCACGTGGCAAGTCGTGATGTCCCGGCCGGAACGGCCCGGCCGGGCGGACGGGGGGTGCGGCCTCGGCCCGCGCAACGGGGCAAAGGGCGGCCGCACGCCGAAAGGGCGGGGTCGGTACGGCCGCACCGCCGGTCCTGCTGGTGCCTTCAGCGTGCGGCGGGGCGGCCGCGGCGATCAAGCCGGGACCGGGGCCCCGGCGGGAATTCAGGTATTTCCCTGGAGAACGCGAGGGCCGGGATAGTGCCCGTCCCGGCGGTTTTCCAGGGAATTCCCGCAACTTCGGTCCGGACCCCCGTGACAGGTGGATCCGGCCGCCCGCCGCGTTGCACTCTCGAACGGGCGCCGGCATCCGGGCCCCGGCGGCTGACGGTCCGTCACCGCCTCGCAGACACAGGCAACGACATCCACGAAAGAGGGCTGGCGGTATGCACCGTCCGTTGTGTCCGGTCGAGACGCTGTACGTCGGGCAGCGAAGCAGAGCGGTGCTCTCCTGCGCCCTGCGCGGACAGGTGGACGCCGGGGCGCTGTCCGCGGCGTTCGACGCCGTCACGCAGCACCACCCGACGCTGCGCGCGCGGATCGTGCCGGACGGCCAGGGCTTCGCGCTGCGTCCGCTCGGCGAGGACGAACGGCCCCGGCTGATCATCCGAACCGGTGGCGAGGAGGTGTACGCGGCGGAGCTGAACACCCCGTTGCCCGTCGGCGGCCCGCTCAGCCGCGCGGTCCTGGTGAGCGCGCCCGAGGGCGACCGGCATCTGTTCGTCCTCGTCGTGGACCACACGATCACGGACGGACACAGCAGCATCGCCCTGCACAACGCCGTCTGGGACCACTACCGGCGTCTGGTCGAGGGCGGCGGGGACGAGGAGAGGACGGCCGTGGCCGGCCCGGCCGCCCACGGCCCGGAGGAGGAGGACGCGCTCCCGCACTGGCCGCGGCCCGTCAGCCGGGAGCTGCCCGACGCCGACCCCGCCGACACGGCCGCCTACCTGGAGCGGCGCGTCGAGGGGATCCGGCGCCACCCCGTCGAACTGGTGCCCTACGACGTGCCGCGAGGGCCCGCCGCCGACGCCGGACGCGATCCGGGATCGGCCGGCACCGACGCCTCACCGGGTGCGGAACAGGCCGATGGCGGCCACATCGAGGTCTGCCGGCTCGGTCTCGACGAGGAGCGCACCGGCCGGCTGCGGCGGACCGCGCGCCGGGCCGGGGTCTCCGTGCACGCCCTCGTCGCCGCCGCGGTGCTGACCGCTGCACGCCGCCGTCTGGAGGGCGAGGGTCCGCGCACCCTGGGCTGCCTGTCCCCCGTGGACCTGCGCTCCCGGCTGTCCCCGCCGTTGCCGGCCCTGCTGATGGTGCCGGCGGTCACCACCCAGCTACAGACCCTGGACGTCGCCGAGGACAGCGACCCGATGGTGCTGGCGCGTACCGTCCACGCTCGGCTGCGCGACTTCCTGGACCGCGGGGACCAGTACCGCGAGATGCGCATCACGCCGGAGATCCCCGGAAACCCGGCGCTCCAGCTGGCCACGGTGATCGTCACGAACATGGGTGTCGTCCCCGGCCCCCGGCTGCCCGCCGGGCTGCGCGCCACCGACGTCCGGCTGGTGCCCGCCCGCGAACACTACTTCCCGCAGGCCGGCCGCAGTCCCGTCATGGCGTGCGTCGTCTCCTTCGAGGGGCGGCTCGCCATCGAGTTCCCCCACTTCACCGCCTGCTTCAGCCCCTCCTTCATGCGGGGGTTCCGCGACGACGTCCTCGCCGCACTGCTCGCCCTCGCGGACGTCACCGAGCCCCTGCCCACCCCCGCACGGTGAGGACGGCCACCCCGGCCCACCGCGCCCGACCGCACCGGCTGCCCCAAGGAGCACTTCCCCTCATGAGCACCGTCGGCCCCGCCCCCACTCCCCTCCCCCTGCTGCCCCTGGCGCAGGCGGGCGACGAGCAGGCGATGAACCGCCTGCTGACCGCGATCACGCCGTACGTCGCCCGGCTGTGCCGGTCCGTCACCCACGACGACGGCGCCGACGCCACCCAGGAGGCGCTCCTCGCCATCTACCGTGGCCTGCGCACCCTGCGCGAGCCGGCCGCGTTCTACGGCTGGGTCCGCTCGGTGACCCTCCGCGAGGCCGTCCGCACGGTGAGACGCGCGGGTGAGGAAGGCGCCTACGTGCCGGTCGATCCGGGGCAGGACGCCAACCCGCTGGACACCGTGCACATCACCGACGTACTGGAGCGGCTCTCCACCTCACACCGGCAGGTGCTCACCCTGCGCGCCTACGGCCTCAACGAGGAGGAGATGGCACAGGTCCTGTCCCTGCCGGTGGGTACGGTGCGGTCCCGGCTGCACCGGGCGCGCCGACGCTTCCGGGAGGCGTGGCTGCCCTCGGCCGCGTAGACCGGCCGGCCGGAGCGGGCGCCGGACGGCCCGACGGGACCATGGTCCACGAGCGGCCCGAAGGGGCCCACGGCCTATCGGGCCGTCGGCCGGTCGAACCGCGGGCACGGCGGGTGACCGCGGACGGCGGGGCGACCGGCACGGCGGGTGACCGCGGACGGCGGGGCGACCGCGGGCGGTGTGCGCGCCGTCCGCGGTCGCCGGGCGGGGGGGAGGCCGCGTTGTGGCTACTCGACGAGGTGCGGCAGGACGCGCGGCGGCCACTGCCCCGCCGCGAACATGCCCAGTCCGTGGGCGCGCGCCACGAGCGCGGGGCGGTTCGGGGCGTCGAACCTGCGCAGCAGCCGCCCCACGCGGTACTCGACCCCTTGGCGGCTCATGTAGAGGCGGCTGGCCAGCTGCACCGTCGACGCTCCGCTCGCCACCCCCTCCAGCACGTGTGCGTCCAGTCGGCTGAGCGTCAATCCGTCCTGCCGCTCCGGCGGCTCGCGGTCCTCGGCGGGGCTGAGCAGGATGACGAGTCCGGCGGGACCGTCCGGGTCGGCGACCGCGACGGCCGTCAGGTGGCCGCGGAAGGTCCGGCCGGTGCCGTCCCGGCCGGTGACCCGCTCGGTGAAGCAGCTCGACCGGCCCTCGGAGAGATCGGCGAGCCGGCGCCGCAGGCTCCCGGGCAACCGCGCGAGGAGGAGGTCGCACAGGTCGCGGCCGCATATCTCGCCGGGACTGAGCCCGAAGGCCCCGGCGAACTCCGGCTCCGCGGCGGTGACGGTCGTGTCCCCGGCCGATACGTGGGCCGTGTACGTACGACGTCTACGGCTGCCGTGGGCGTCCGGCGGGAAGGCGCGGCACGCGGGGCCGGTGGCCGCCTCCGCGCCGTCGGGAGAGGCAGGGGACGAGAGAGAGGAGGCGGTGCTCATGGTGGCCACGGACGTACCCTCTTTTCTGTGCACGTGGGGGTTGCGATGCGCCACGACCTCCGGACAACGTTGTCGGGGCTCCTCTTCCCCGAGGTTGTCCACGCAGGTTCCACCACGCCCACCGTTACGCCCGACGGGCGTGCCGAAACGGCGCCGGTGGCGCGTAACCGTCTGCCGGCGCCCGGGAAGCGGCTGCCGCGGCCTTCCGCGCGGTCGGGGTCCGCGACGAGCCCGACGAAACGCGAGGGGGGCACGGGAACCTCCGGAGACGAGGGCGAGATCGCATCGGGTCGGCATCTTGGAGACTAAGCGTGGGCAAGGCCCTTGGCAAGGGTTTGCCTGGCGTTCTGAACTCTCGTCAATTCCATTTGTCCAGGCCCGTTTTCGGCCGATCGTGCCCCGCCGCTCGGGACGACGGGAATGCGATGCGGGGCGAACACCGTTGATCGACCGGCGCGTTCCGCGTTTGCAACTGTGTTGCCCGCGCTGTCGACGCTTCGTAAAGTGTGGACGGCTTCCGCACGCTGCCGGCGGAGGCGCGGAAGGAAGCGGACTCACGAAGACCTCGGGGGATCAGAGGGTGGGAATGCCGGAGCAGCCTCACTTCGGACGACGGCTGAGGAAGCTGAGGCTGGAACGCGGGCTGAGCCAGATGGCGGTCGTCGGCGAGGGCATGTCGACGGGATACCTGTCCCGGCTGGAGTCCGGCGAACGGCGGCCCACCCCGCGCGCCGTGACCTACCTGGCCCAGCGGCTCGGCGTCGACGTCTCCGCGCTGAGCGAGCCGCTGGGCTGCGGTTCCCTCAGTCACGCACTGGCGGCCGCGTCCTCGGCTCCGCCCGGCACCGACAGCACCGTCGCCCTGGTCCACGCGCTGCGGGACGACGACCACGCGGACCCCTCCAGCCGCTGGCAGGCGCTGTGGCTGCTCAGCCGCGCCGACGACCGCAACGGCGACTACGAGGCGGAACGCGGCCGGCTGCGCGAACTCATCGATCTGAGCGAACTGTTGGCGATACCGGAACTGCGGGTGCGCGCGTATGTCCAGTACGCGCGGTGCCTTCGGGCGCTGGGCGACCTGGGGACGGCGGAGGCGGCGGCGGTGACCGCGCTCGCCGTCGCGCGCGAGGAAGAGCTCCAGGTGGCCGACACCATGACGGCGCTGGTGATGCTGATCGGCGTCGAGACCGAGTCGGGCCGCCTCGACGCGGCCGGCCGGCACGTCCACGAACTGGAGCGGGACCTGCTGCCCGCGGCCAGCGCCCCCCAGGCCGCCGAGGCGCTGTGGACCGCGTCCCTGGTCAGCCACCGCCAAGGGGACCACACCGCGGCCCGGAACCGCCTGGAGACCGCGCTGAGTCTGCTCCGCGCCCGCGACGACCCGGAGTTGTGGACACGACTGCGCACCGCCGCGGCCGCCACCGCGTTGGAGATGTCCCCGCCGCGGCCCGAGGCGGCCCGGCGCTGGCTGGGTGAGGCGGAGCCGCTGGCCGAACTGACCGGCACCCCGCGGCTCGGCCAGGAGCTGCGCGCGGTGCGCGCCCATCTGGCTTTCCACGAGGGACGGTTGGACGAGGCCCGGACCCTGTGCCGTGCGCTGCTGCACGACGACGGACTGCGCCTGCCCTGCCGCGACCGGGTGCGGCTGGCCGTCCTCGACGGCCGGCTGACCATCCTGGACGGCCGTGTCGAGGAGGGCATCGCGGCCCTGGAACGGCTCGGCCACCAGGCGGCGGAGGCCCGCAACCCGGACCTGGCGGCCCACATCTGGCAGTCCCTGGCCACGACCCTGGCCCAGGTGCGCACCCCGACGGCGTGCAACGCGGCGGGGCCCACCCACGGCCACGGGTGACCACACACGGCCGGGCCCCCGGGGCACGGCGGAGCCGGGCGGTAGGGCTCATCCGGCGGTACGGCTGCCGCGCGTACGGCTCGCCGGCCGGTGGTCTCACCGGGGCGCTACGGCAGGGGCACGGGCGCCGGTCACATACCGGCCGTCGCCTTGCGCCGCGCCTGCTCGAACTCCTGGACCGGGTCGCCGCCGACCCGCCAGGGCCAAGCAGTGACGGTGCCGTCCAGGGCCTCGAAGACCGCGCGGGCCTCCACCCGCCGGTCGGCGGCCAGCAAGGCGTAGGCGAGGACGTTGAGATCCGCCGGGGCCGCGGCGTGCTTCAGGAAGCCGGGCTGCACCCAGGTGTGGACGACACGGTCGAGAGCCTGGGCCGCCATGACCTGGGACCAGTGGTTGCGCGCCACCAGAGCCTCGAACCCGCCCCGGTCGAGCACGGCCTGGTACTGCTGGACCTGGGCGATGAGTTCCGTCGCCGCGCAGGGGGCGTTCGCGGGCATGCGGGCCCGCAGGGTGTCCACGAACTCCAGGACCTGCATGCGCGACCCGGCCTCCTGCGGGCTCAGGTAGCCCAGCATGGCCAAGTAGGCCTCCCGGTTCCAGCGGTCACGCGCGAGCACCTCGTTCCAGACGCCGAACACCCGGGGCTGCGCCCAGCGTTCGACGCGGGCCACCGCCAGGAGGGCGATCCAGGGGGTGGGGTCCTCCGGCGCGAGTTCGGCGGCCCGCAGGCAGCTGTCCACGGTGCCGGCCGCGTCCTCCAGGTTCCCGTGCGCGCGGGCACGGGCGACGTCGGTCCAGGCGTGCAGGACGAGCGCGTCGGCGTTGCGTGGTTCGCGGGTGGCCCAGGATCGTGCCAGATGCGACCCGGTCAGGAAATCGGCCAGCACCCCGAGGCGGTGGGTCCGGCGGTCCCAGTCGCCCGGCTCCTGGCCCAGCAGCCGGGACAGCTGCGCGGCGCACAGGTCCGTCGTCGCGAAGGTCCCGGTCCTCGTGGTCGCCAGCAGCGATTTCAGCAGCCTGCCCAGTTCCTGGTCACCGAGTTCCGGCGACAGGCGGGCCCCGGTGCGGCGACGCGATAGAAAAGCCATGGTCGGAGGCTAGAGCGGCAGGTGGATTACGCAAGGTGCGCGCCCAGATCGTTATCAGTCACCAACAGTCGAGCGCGGGCCGGCCACGCCCGCCATCCCGGCAACGGGGCGGCACGATGCCCCTGGGGGGCGAAGGGCCGACTCCGATCGCTCGACCTGCTGCCGGACACTGCGCGGGACTTGCGCTCTCGTACGTCCGTGGCCGGGGCGGTAGGCGACGAACTGAGCCCGTGGTTCTCGGCGACGAGCGTGCGGGCTTGTCAGTTCTCGGGCTGCGTCTGTGCCGGTGGGGCGGTCGCGGACAGGGCGCGCAGATCGTCGAAAGCTTGGGCGAGGTGCTCGCTCAGGCTCTGTGACGGGTCGGCGATACAGGCTTGGGCCACTTGGTGGAAGGTGGCCCAGCCGGTGTGGGCTGCCAGGGCGGCCAGCCGGTCCGGGACTCCGCGCTGTCGCAGGGCCTCTGCCAAGGCCTCGGTGAGCGACACGGCCTGTCCGTCCGGCTGAGCGGTCGATGAGCACGAATTCGTGGAAGTTCTCGTGCACACGCCCCCAGTCGTGAATGGCCTCGTCTGCGAGCCCGCTCAGGTGGTAGATGTGGTCGGCCGCAGCCAAGCGATCGAACACTTCCTGCTGAAGGTTCGCCTCCAGGTCGGCGGGCATGTCCCCGAACTGGTTCGCCCATCCCCGCAGGACGTGCGCGCTCTTCTCCCGGCTGACGATCTCGTACACGTCAAGGGTGGCCAGCCTCAACCAGTACGGGCCGTGCCTGGCACCCTCCGCCAGGACCCCACCGCCCGCATAGTCGTCCCGGAACTGTTCATGACCGATGAGCGCCCCGAGTAGCTCCCCAGCCCCTGCGGACTCCGCGGGGAATCGCAGCCGCTTGATGTCGACCCACCCGAAGCCGTGCGATCTCGCCTCCCGGAACGTGTAGTCCCGGAAATTGATGAACGCATCACGCAGCACACGTCAGGAACCCTCGCTGCCGCCCCCGACCGCCGGCAGAAGCTCGCTCGCATCATCATTCGGCTCACGGGCCTGTTGACTCATCGTGGTGACGAGGGTGGAGGAGATATGGGCCAGGGCGGGATCGGCAGCGATGAAGAAGGTCTCGACTCCGGCCAGCTCATGGTTCATGCGGGCCATCGGCATCTCGTAGTCCAGGTCGGCGACACCGCGGACTCCGCGGATGACGACGTCGATGCCGGCTCCGCGGCAGTAGTCGACCAACAGGCCGCCGGTGTGGGAGTCGACCGTGACGTTGCTCAAGCCGGTCGCCGCCTCGCGGAGCCGGTCCAGCCGTTCCGTGACGGGCAGGCGGCCGCTCTTGTTCGCGTTGAACATCACGCACACGACGACCTCGTCGAACAGGAGGGCAGCGCGCCGGAGTACGTCCTGGTGCCCTTGAGTGACGGGGTCGAAGGATCCTGGGAAGAGGGCTCGCATGATCGGGAAGAGTAACAAGCGGCCGCCCCCGGTGGTGAAGTGCGCAGGGCAGGACAACCGCAACGTCACACGTCGGTCACGCCACGTGGGAGGCCCGCGTCGGGCACGCCCCGGAAATCGCCGGAGATCCACTGCCTCATGCCGCCGACCTCTTACGCCCGGTGGGCGACTGATCCACAGGACCTGACTACTTCAGTTGACGTACTTCAACTGGAGTGGTCTACTCGGAGTCGTTCGGAGCGAGGAAGGAGTACGCGATGCGTCAGAATCCGGCCCGTCGGGCCGCACTGCTCGACGGCGCCATCGAGGTTCTCGCCCGCGAGGGCGCACGCGGCCTGACCCAGCGCGCTGTCGACAAGGAGGCGGGGGTGCCCATCGGCACCGCGTCCAACTACTTCCGCAACCGCGACGATCTGCTCGTCCAGGCCGGTGCCCGCGTCTACGAGCGCCTCAGACCCGAAGAGAACGCGCTCACCGAGATGTTCGGCCAGGCGCGGGACGCCGCGTCGTACGGCGTGATGCTGCGGGAGAGCGTCGGCAGGGTCGCGGCCTTCCCGGCCGGGCACCTGGCGCTGCTGGAGCTGCGGCTGGAGGCCACCAGAAGGCCGGAGTTGCGGACGCTGCTCACCGAGCGGGTCCGCGCCGACATCGACGAGAACGTCAACCGGCACGAGGCCGCCGGCCTGCCCGGTGGCGCAACCGCCGTCCGGCTGATGTACCTGGCCATGAACTGGCTGATCGTCGAGCAGCTCACACTGCCGGAGGTCTTCACGGACGCCGAGCGCGACCGACTGGTCGCGCAGGCAGTGGAGCGCATCGTCGGACCGTTCCCCACCTCCACGGAATGACACCGACAGCGCCCCCTCGGGCGGCGGCGCACCCCACCCCCGTCCACTGCAACCGATCGGCAAGGGAACCATATTGCGCAAGCTCGTGTACTTCATCGCCTCCACGCTCGACGGTTTCATCGCCGGTCCCGACGGCTCCGACCCCACCGGCCCCGGCGGCTTCTGGTCGCCGTCCGCGGACTACATCCAGCACATCGTCGAGGAGTACCCCGAGACCCTGCCGGGGCCGGCGCGGGCCGCGCTCGGTGTCACCGCCGAAGGCGTCCGCTTCGACACCGTCGTGGAAGGCCGCAAGAGCTATGAGACCGGCCTCGCGGCCGGCGTGACCGATGCCTACCCCCACCTGAGGCACCTGGTCTTCTCCCGGACACTGACCGAAAGCCCGGACCCCGGCATCGAACTCGTCGGCGGCGACCCGGAGTCGAAGCTGCGGGAGTTGAAGGGCGATGGCGGCAAGGACATCTGGCTCGTCGGCGGAGGGGAACTCGCCGGCGCACTCCATGGCGAGATCGACCGCGTGATCGTCAAGCTCAGTCCGCTCACCGTCGGCGCCGGCATACCCCTCTTCGGGCGCACCGCGGCCTTCGCGCCCAACGCCTGGGAACTCACCGACCACACCGTCCTCAAGGGCGGAGCGGCCTTCCTCACCTACGACCGACTCCCCGGTAGTCCCCAGCCCGCCGGCAGGTAGCGGCAAAGGGTAAGGAGAGCAGGCCGGTCGGCCCGACTTCACGCCGGTGCGGGTTCGTTCGGCGTGGTCGGTGAGTGCTGTTCATGTGGACGTCGGCGATCGACGAGCGGAGCACAGTGCGCGGTCGACGAGAGCCGTGACGTCTTGCATCTGCCGAGTGGCGCTGCTTTCATCGCCCGGTCGGCTGTGCAAGGAGACCGTGACGACGGTCCGGCCGTCCGGAGTCGTGGCAGGCCACACCAGGTATCCGAATCCGTCGCCGCTGTGCCCCCAGTACCCGCCGCCGCAGGACAGTGGTGTCCAGAACAGGCCGAGCCCGTCGCGCGTGCCCGGTGGAAAGCCGCGGTCGGCGGGGACTTCGACAGTGTGCTGCATCTCGGCCAGCTGGGCGGGGGCCAGAAGCCTGCCCTGCACCAGTGCCGTGAAGAACCTGTTGGTGTCCGCAACTGTACTGATCATCGACCCGTCGGCGTCGGCGTCGAAGGGCAGGTAGGCGACCGTGGTGTCGGTCATGGCACCACCCGGTTCGAACTGCTGGTAGTCCCGGGCATGAGGAGCGGGCAGGAAAGGCCAGTTGCCGGGTGTGAGAGTGCGGGTGAGCCACAGCGGACGAACGATCCTGGCCCGGACCTCGTACTCCCATGAATGGCCCGTGACAGCCTTGATGACCATGCCGAGGAGAACATAGTTGGTGTTGGAGTACTCCCAGCCGACACCGGGTGAGAAGGACGGCTGGTGCTTCATCGCGAGGGCCACACGCTGCTGGGAGGTATAGGTGGTCCAGCGGTTCGCGCGATACCCGGCCGCGCTGAGATCAGGAACGACGTCGCCGATGTAGTCGGGCAGCCCGCTGGTGTGCCGGAGCAACTGGCGCAGCGTGATCCGGTGCCCGTCATTGCCATGGCCGCGAACCAGGCCGGGCAGCCACGTGTCCACCGTGTCGTCCAGCGACAGGCGGCCTTCACCGGCGAGCTGGAGCAGTACGGTCGCGACGAACGTCTTCGTGGTGCTGCCGATCCTCACGTAACCGTCCGTGGCCACGGGCTGCCCGGTGCTGAGATCGCCGACCCCGCTATGGACGGTCCGCACTCCGTGGGGCGTCTCCAGTCTCACCGATACGCCTGTGACGCCGTCGTCCCGCAGGGCGTCGGCATCACGCTGTAGTCGGGACAGGCGATCAGGAGCCGCCGCTCTGGATTCCGCTGGAACGAACAACGCCAGCAGGGCGACAGCGAGCACGGTCACTGTCCGATGGCTGATCCGACTCCGCATGATCGACATGAGGCAACGCTAAGAACGACACGTCCGGCGAACCATCCGGCCAACCAGCGGTCCCATGGTCGGGTTCTCCCCCGTGTGCTGGCTGACGTCGTCCGGACCGTCCTCAACCTGCAACGGCTATGACCATCAAGAACAAGCTGAGTGCCGGTACCAATAGAGCGATTCAGGGACGACGCCGGTACACCGTGACCTTGCGGCGGTGGCCGTTGGCGCGGTCACGGGCTGTCGTGGGCCTGGAGGCGTGGGCGTCGGTGACGACGATGACGCGGTCCACGGTCAGCATGGCGTCCGCTGTCCGCCGGGGGAACCCTCCCTACCGTACAAGGTCCCCGATTCACTGGGGCCTTGGATCAGGGCCGGATCTCTGGCTCCGGTGAACGCGGCCGGTGAGACGGCCCGGTCCATGGCCCCCCGTTCCCCGTGCGCGTGCGCGGCCGCGGGAATCGGAACCTGCCGATCCCGGCGTAGAGAACCGGCGCCCCGGCCGTCCTGCGCACGGACTTCGGGGCGCTCGTCGGCCTCCTCGGCAGCCCCTCGGTCGGCTTCGACGGCGTGATCCCCCAGCCATCCGCTGGTGTTCTCCGTTGCGCGCGAGGTTCCCTCCGGTCGATCCTGTGCATGACGGGCGAGGAGGACGGCGTGGGGTTGATTCTGTTCCCGGGCGACGGAGACACCACCAGTCCGCATGTCGCTTGGTCCTACAGCGGTTTCAACGCCTTCCGCCACCGTTCGGCGCACGAATGGCACGAGCAGGCCGCCGACCCCCTCGTCCGGCAGCACATCGACGACGCCCGACAACTGGCGCTCGTCCTACGCCTCTGCATCGAGAAGGACGTCGAACTGATCTTTCTGTGACGTCCGCCGAGCCCGATCACCTATCCATGACGGCGAGGACCGAGTCGCTGCTCAACTCCCTGGTGGTGACGCCGGTATCGCTGCCCCGCTCGTCGGCCCGGACCCAGCTGGGACCGCTGGAGTGATGAGTGCGACCGGACGAGACCGTCGCCGCCAGGGCCTCGCTCCCCCATCTACCCCCCCGCCTCCCTGTCACTACAGCTCGCCTTGCCCCTCCTACCGACTCTCCTCGACCCGTTCAGTCCCATGAAGCAGGAGTTCGCCATGCGCAAGGCCTCGCGCCGCCTCCCGTCCCGTGTCGTCGTGATCGGGGGGAGCATCGCCGGCATGTTCGCCGCGGCGGCGGTCAAGGATCACGTCGATGCCGTGGACATCGTCGAAGCGCACCATCTGCCGGAAGGACCCCACCCGCGCACCGGTGTGCCCCAGGCCGTTCACGTCCACATGTTGCAGACGGGGGGCGCCGAGGCGATCGAAACACTCGTCCCCGGCAGCATCGACCTGCTGCTCGCCGCAGGCGCCCACCGCGTTCCCGTCACCACCAACATGGTGGTCTACTCCCCCGAGGGCTGGTACCGCCGCTGGCGGAAGGCCACCCACTATGTGATCAGCGCGAGCCGGGACCTGACCGACTTCGTCGTCCGCGAGCAGGTGCTCGAAGACCCGCGGATCAGCGTGCACACGCACACCAGGGCGGTCGGACTGCTGGGCGGCAGTGGCAAGGTGACGGGAGTACGGGTGCGTGCCGGAGACGGTACGGAGACCGAGCTGGACGCCGAACTCGTCATCGACGCCTCCGGACGGGCCACCCGCACTCCCCAGTGGCTCGGCCGGCTCGGCATCACCCGCCTCGTGAAGGAGGAGATCGACTCGGGCCTGGTGTACGCCAGTCGCGTCTACCAGGCTCCCGTCCCCACCCGAAACTGGCCCGTGGTCGGCATTCAGGCCGATCCGCGGTCGCCCGGCCAGAGCAAGGCCGGTGCCATCCTCCCCATCGAAGGCGACCGTTGGCACGTCAGTCTGATCGGCGCCCGCGGCGAGCACCCGACCGGCGACGCCGAAGCCTTCGAACCCTTCGCGCGAACGCTGCGCCACCCCTTACTGGCAGACCTCCTCGCACACGCCCGACCGCTCACCGGCGTCAGCCTCACCCACAGCACCACCAACCGGCGCTATCGCTACGAGCGGCTCCCCCGTTGGCCGGAGGGTCTCGTGGTACTGGGGGACTCCGTTGCCGTCTTCAACCCTGTGTACGCGCAGGGCATTTCAGCGGCGGCCCAAGGAGCCTTGGCTCTCCGAGAGTTACTCGCCCAGGGTCTCACCACAGGCCTCGCCCGCCGTGCTCAGCGCGCGATCGCCCGGCCCATCGACAACGCCTGGGCCCTCGCCACGGGACAGGACATCCATTCCGGCACCGGCACCGGCACCTCGAAGGGCAGGAGCCCGAACTTCACCGATCGGCTCCTGCACCGCTACGTCAGCCGCCTGTCGCTGACCGCGACGGGTTCGTTCCATGCCGCCACGGCGCTGACCGACGTACTCGCCCTTCAGGCGCCGCCGTCCTCGCTCGTCAAGCCGCGGACGCTGTTGGCGGCGTTCCTCGGCCCTCTCGCCCCTCCCCTCGACGGCCCCCAGTTCAGCCACGCCGAACGCAGCCTCCTCGACAGTCTGTCCAGCGGGCCGGAACAGGGCACGCGGCAACGCTGATCCCGACGCACCCTGCGCCACGAATCGGGTTCGCTCCCCGGTCAGCGCAGGATCAGCATGGCCTCGTAGGCCTCCGCAGCCACTGCCCACCGCCAGGCCTTCAGACCTTCGCGGGGGACCTCCCGCGCCTTCCGGTAGTCGGCGGCGGTCTGGAAGTCGTAACCGCGTGGACGTCGGCCGGTGCGGGCCGGAATCTGTCACCCATTAGGTCTAGACCATAACGGCAGAACGGGTTCGGTCAAGAGGCGCGGCGAGACGAACTGGTCACCGCGTGAACCGACTTGACCCTTCGCACCACACCCAGAACTTTCCCGTCTGTTGGTCTAGACAACTCTGGCCGGAATAGCTCACAGTTCCACTGCGTCTGCGCGGCCCCGGGCCGCGTCCGCACCGCCGTCACGCGTCGGTCACCCCACGGCGCGGCATCACCCGACCCCCGCACCATCCCATCGGCGCGCCGCCCGAGGACCGCGTACCGGCGCCGTCCGGTGCGGCACGCCGCAACGCGATCCAGCTTGCAGGCCCCCACCGCGGCGCAGCGTCCCCGAGGTCGCTGCGCGAGAGAGGAGCACCCCCATGGAAACGCTGGAAAGAAGCAAGGAGCACGTGCTCGGACTGTTCCGGATCGTCGTCGGGCTGCTGTTCGCCTGCCACGGAGCCGCGACCCTGTTCGGCGTCCTGGGCGGTCCGCACGGCGCCGAGCCGCACTTCGCCGAATGGCCCGGCTGGTGGGCCGCGGCCATCCAACTGGTCGGCGGGGCGGCGGTCCTGAGCGGGCTCGGGACCCGGGTCGCGGCCGTGCTGTGCTCAGGTTCCATGGCGTACGCCTACTTCGACGTGCACCAGGCGCACGGGACCCTGCCCATCCAGAACGGCGGGGAACCGGCGGCCCTGTTCTGCTGGTCCTTCCTCCTCATCGCCGCCCTCGGCCCGGGGCGCTGGGCACTGGGCTCCCTCTTCCCTTCCCGACGGTCCGACACCGAGGGGACGACCGGGACGTGGAGCCCGAGCACGCCGACATCGGTGTGAGCGGACGGCCCCCGGTCGAACATGGCCGTGGCCGCCATGCGTACGCGGCCGCGACGGCCCGGTCGAACATGCGCCGTGGTCCAGTCCACCTCCACGTGCCCTGTACAGGCATGCGGCGCACAAGCTCCGTAAATTGGTCTAGTCCCTTCTTGGTCCAGACCATTGACCCGCCCATCCGGCGGGCGCTATCCAGTAACCGACAACACCTGCCCCGCGCACGGACATTGGCCCCCACCACACACCGGGACTGACATGAGACTCGCGCTCTCCTTCCGCGCGGCCCTCACCGCGACCGCCACCATGGCGGCCGCGGTGGGCCTCGCCCTCACGGGAACCGGCAGCGCCCAGGCCGCGACACCCCTGCCGAACCACGTCTTCGCCCCCTACTTCGAGGCGTGGACCGGTGAGAGCCCCGCCGCCCTGGCCGCCCAGTCGGGCGCGAAGCACCTGACGATGGCCTTCTTGCAGACCGCCTCCAAGGGCTCCTGCACGCCGTACTGGAACGGCGACACGGGCCTGCCGGTCGCCGCGTCCTCCTTCGGCGCCGACATCAAGACGATCCAGGGCAACGGCGGCGACGTCATTCCCTCGTTCGGGGGCTACACGGCCGACACCACCGGCACCGAGATCGCCGACAGCTGCACCGACGTGCAGCAGATCGCCGCCGCGTACGAGAAGGTCATCACCACCTACGACATCTCGCGGCTCGACATGGACATCGAGGTCGACTCGCTCGACAACTCCGCCGGCATCGACCGCCGCAACAAGGCCATCAAACTGGTCGAGGACTGGGCGGCGGCCAACGGGCGCAAGGTGGAGATCTCCTACACCCTGCCGACCACCACCCACGGCCTCGGGGACACCGGTGCGGCGCTCCTGCGCAACGCGGTGAGCAACGGCACCCGCGTCGACGTCGTGAACCTCATGACGTTCGACTACTACGACAACCAGTCCCACGACATGGCGAAGGACACCCAGACCGCCGCCCAGGGCCTGTACGACCTGCTCGCCCAGCTGTACCCGGGCAAGACCGCGGCCCAGCTGTGGAACATGGTCGGCGTCACCGAGATGCCGGGCGTCGACGACTTCGGCAAGGCCGAGACCTTCACCCTGGCCAACGCCCGTACCGTGTACGACTGGGCGGTCGCCAAGGGCATCAACACCCTGTCCTTCTGGGCGCTCCAGCGGGACAACGGCGGCTGTGCGGGCGGCGCCGCCGCGGACAACTGCTCCGGCATCGAGCAGAACACGTGGGACTTCACGCACGTCTTCGCGCCGTTCACCGGCGGCGGCACCACCACGCCGTCCAACGACTTCTCCGTCACGCTCAGCCCCGCCTCCGGGTCCGTGACGGCCGGCCAGTCCGCCACGGCCACCGTGAAGACGGCCGTGACGAAGGGTGACGCCCAGAGCGTGAAGCTCAGCGTCAGCGGGGCCCCGGCGGGCGTGACCGCCTCCCTGAGCCCGACGTCGGTCACCGCGGGCGGCTCCTCCACTCTGACCCTGGCCACCACCTCGGCCGCGCCCTCGGGCACCTACACCGTCACCGTGACCGGCGCGGGCTCCACGGGAAGCCACTCGGCGACCTACGCCCTGACCGTGACCGGTGGCTCCGGCAACCAGTGCACGGCCGCCCCGTGGGCCAAGGACGCCGTCTACACCGGTGGCCAGCAGGTCTCCTACAAGAGCCACAACTGGAAGGCCAAGTGGTGGACGACGGGCGAGGAGCCCGGCACCACCGGCCAGTGGGGTGTCTGGCAGGACCTCGGCGCCTGCTGAACCACCACGTCACCGCCCGGACGGCACGTCGCCGCGGGTGACCGTCGGAGGGACCGGTAGCGAGCGGCTCCAGCGACACGGTGCCGCCGACGCACGCACGCACGACACCGAGCACCGCCACCCGGCCCCCACGGGACGGGGGGGGGGGCGCCCCCCCCGGGGGGGGGGGGGGGGGGCGCGCCCCCCCCCCCCCCCCCCCCCCCCCCCCCCCCCCCCCCCCCCCCCCGGGGGCGCCCCGCCCCCCCCCCCGGGGGGGGGGGCCCCGCCGCCCGTCCCGCGTTCCCCACCACCGGCGCAACGGCACCCGGGGTCGCAGGTCGACATCGGCGGCCACGTACGCAGCGGCTCCGTCGCGCCCCGCGGCGCCGGCCCGGCGACCGGCGCACCGCGACCTGGTCGTCGGCTCCCCGCGGTCCGGCGCCCAGCCACCCGCGCCCCGCGCCACCCCGCCCTGCCGGTTCAGGCGCGCGGGGTCCAGGCCGCGACCAGGTCGAGCAGTCCGGGGAACCGGGCGTTGAGATCGTCGACGCGTACGTGGCTGCGGCGTTCGAGCCCGTACTGGCGCTGGCGTGTGATCCCGGCCTCGCGCAGCGCCTTGAAGTGGTGCGTGAGCGACGACTTGGGCCGGTCGAACCCGAACCAGCCGCACGAATGGTCGAAGTTCTCCGACTCCAGGAGGAGTTTTCGGACGATCGTCAGCCGCAGCGGGTCGCTGAGCGCACCGAGCACGGTCTCCAGGCGCAGCTCGTCGACCGCCGGCTCCGGTAGGGGTTCGGGCAGGTCGGACGGATCGGGGAGCGCCTTGGCGGCGGGTGCGGGTGGCGTGGACGCGGGCATAGGCAACTCCTCATAACGCGATTCCTATGTACGACTTCTATCGTACTGCATGCTAAGTTCGACTCGACTCGTACTGCTGGAGAGCCGGCAGGGATGATCGGGAGGAACAGTCATGTCCGAGACCCGGACCTCAGCCGTCCAGACCGTCGACGGGAGGGAGCGCGCAGACACCGCCGGGAGCGGCGCGCGGCCCACGGCGCCACTGTGGTGGGTGTGGCTGGCCGCGTGGCCGGTCACGGCCGTCTTCGTCCTCTCGAACGCGGCGACGCCGTTGTACGTGCTGTGGCAGCGCGACATCGGCTTCTCCAAGGGCACCCTGACCGTGGTGTTCGCCTTCTACATCGTCGGTCTGATCGGCTCGCTGCTGGTCTCCGGCGTGGTCTCCGACCGGGTGGGCCGCAAGCCCGTCCTGCTGCCCGCGCTGGTGCTCGCCCTCGCCGCCTGCCTGATCTTCGCCACCGCCGCAAGCGTGGCGGCCCTGATCGTGGCGCGGCTGTTCACCGGGATCGCGGTCGGGGCGGTCGTCTCGGCCGGCATGGCCGCGGTCACCGACGTCGCCGGGCCCGCCCGCAAGCGGATCGCCGCCCTGCTCGCCTCCTGCGCCATGGTCTTCGGCGCCGGACTCGGCCCGCTGCTCGCCGGCGTGCTCTCCGAGGTGGCGCCCGCGCCGACCGTGACCGTCTTCGTCGTCGAGGCCGTGCTCCTGGTGAGCGCGGTGCTCTGCGTGCTGCGCATGCCGGTACGGCGTCCCGAGGTGCGCGCCGAGGGCGCCTGGGTTCGGGTGCCCGGGGTCCCGCGCGGGAACGGTCGTCAGCTCGCCCTCGGCATCGCGGTGTTCGCGCCCGGCATCACCGCCACGTCCTTCGTCCTCTCGCTGGGCCCCTCGCTCCTGTCCGGACTGCTCGGCACCACCAACCGGATCGTCGCCGGAGCCATGGCCTTCGTGATGTTCCTGACCGCGACCGGGGTGCAGTTCGCCGTCCAGCGGCTGCGCCGGCGCACCATCCTCACGGCGGGTGCCGCCGGCACCACACTGAGCATGATCACGCTGGTCGTCGCCGTGCACACCTCGGCGGTGGCGGTCCTCATCCTCTCGGCGCTGCTGGCCGGCGCCGGCCAGGGCCTGGGCCAGTTGGGCGGCCTGTCGCTGCTCAACTCCAGCGTCCCGCCCCAGCGCCTCGCCGAGGCCAACGCCGCTCTCAACGTGGGCGGTTACGTCCTCGCCGGCATCCTGCCCGTCTCCGCGGGCTACCTC
Organism: Streptomyces sp. NPDC100445; assembly: GCF_044759735.1. NCBI lineage: Bacteria > Bacillati > Actinomycetota > Actinomycetes > Kitasatosporales > Streptomycetaceae > Streptomyces > Streptomyces sp. NPDC100445. The sequence goes on from NZ_JBIVZV010000004.1 coordinate 254,990, forward strand.
AGCGACGCCGTGGGGCTGACCAACGGTGCCACGGTCTTCGGTGCCGTCCTCATGGGGCTCGCCCTGATCGGCGGCCGGGTGGTCCTCTCCACCCGGCGCGAGGTGACGGACCCGTCCTGACGGCATCCGGGAGGAGGGACGCTCCCGGGGGGTGGGGGGGGGGGGGGGGGCGGGGGGGGGGGCCGCCCCCCCCCCCCCCCCCGGCGGGGGCGCCCCCCCCCCCCCCCCCCCCCCCCCCCCCCCGCGCCCCCCCCCCCCCCCCCCCCCCCCCCCCCCCCCCCCCCCCCCCCCCCCCCCCCACGT
>NZ_JBIVZV010000004.1:255298-534938 GCF_044759735.1 Streptomyces sp. NPDC100445
CGCGGTTTGCGGGGGGGGTGTGCTCCCCTGCAAGGGTCTTATGTTTCGCCCCCCTGGTTCCCGCACTGGGTGGGGGGGGGGGGGGGGGGGGGGGGGGGCCCGGGGGGGGGGGGGGGGCCCCCCACCCCCCGGGAGCGCGCTGTGCGCGGCCCGGACCCGCTCAGTCCGCCCGGATCGCCTGGAAGAGCAGACCGCCCAGGTCCTGCCAGCTGCGCACCACGTCCGCGCGCCCGTTGAGCACGTCGGAGACGTGCTGGGAGCCGAAGAACGCGGAGACCAGGGAGCGGGCGGCGGCGGCCGGGGTGACACCGGGACGCAGCTCGCCCGCCTCCCCGGCGGAGGTCAGCAGGCTCTCCAGGAGGGAGATCCAGTCGACGTACGGCGTCGGCAACTCGGCGTCTATCTGCGGCCGTTCGATCTGCAATCGGGCCCCGGCCTGCACGATCACGTCGTTCTGGAACGCCGTGGCCGCCCACTCCAGCATGCGTTCGGCCGTGCTCAGGGGGCTGAGCCCCTCCTTGGCGACCTCTTCGAGCATTTTCGGCCAACGCGCGTAGTGCTCCTCCACGATGGCCACGGCGAGGGCTTCCTTGGTCGGGTAGTGGAAGTACACGGCACCCTTCGTCATCTCGACCCGGTCGGCCACGTCCTGGACCGATGTCTGGCGGAAACCGCGCTGGGTGAAGAGTTCGGCAGCCCCGAACAGGACCCGGAGGCGGGTCCTGGCCGAGCGTTCCTGCTTGGGCGCGGGACCCCTCCTGACAGGGGTCCTGGGCGGGGCGGGCACGGTGACTTGCGGCTCTGGCATGGCGGGTACCTCTGTCGGCTCGGTCGTGCGCGGCACGTGCGGTGGCCAAAACTCACCGCGCAATATACCTTCCTGGAGGTATATTTCTCGGGCGGTCACCAGCGGGGGACGATACCGGGCGCGTGGCCGTTCACCGGTATACGGGGAGGGATCTGCGCGTGCAAGCCATGTCTGGGGTCGGATCGACGACCGGCCGGCCGGGGCCGGAACACTACTGGGGAGGGATGGACTTCGAGCGGGGGGTTCCGCGTGAGTCCGTGCACAAGACGGCGCCCGCCGAGGTGCTCCTGACGGACGCGAGGCGGCTCGGCGAAGAGCACTTCGCCGTCGCGGCGTCGTGGCGCCGCGACCACTACCTCGCCCATCGGGGCGGTCCCGCGGCCGATCCGGTTCTCCTGGTGGAGACCGCACGGCAGACCGCGATCCACCTGTCCCACCGTTTCTTCGACGTCGCCCACGGCACGCCGTTCGTGCTGAGCGAGGTCTCCGTCGCCCTGTCCGCGGCGCTGCCCCCGGTGGGACCGGGGAACCTCGCCGTCGGACTCGACGTCGTCTGCCGCCCTCCGGACGAGGGCGCGCGGCGGCTGCGCCTCGCGCTCGACGCGGAGGTCGTGGTGGGACACCGCCGCGTGGGGACGGTGCGGGTGTGCTGGGAGCCGATGGAGCCCCGGCGCTACGCCCTGCTGCGCCGGCGCGGGGAGCCGGGACCGGCAGCGGTACGGCCGTGTGCCGAGCCGGCCGGCGCACTCCCCCACCGGGCCCGGGCCGGCCGGATCGCCGAGCGGGACGTGCTCGTCACCAACGACCCGCTGCGGGCGGACAGGTGGTGGCTGCGGTTGGACCAGACGCACCCGGTGCTCTTCGACCACGGATCCGACCACGTGCCGGGCATGGTGCTCGTGGAGGCGTTCCGGCAGGCCGGGACGGCCGCCGCGGCGGCCCGGCCGGGCGCGGGCGAAGTGACGCTGCTCGCCGTGGAGTTCACGGCGTTCGGCGAGCTGGACCTGCCGGTGTCGATCTCGGTGGAGCCGACCGGGCCCGGGGGAACCGCACTCACCCTCCGCGCCCACCAGGAGGACCGGGAGCTGGCCCGCTGCACCCTCCGGTGCGGCGTGCCGGAGCGCTCCCGGATCCCCCTGGGAGCGGCATGCTGACCAGGGGGCCCGTGACCGCGGACGTGCCGGGGGCCGAACGGGACGGCACGGAGGACGAGGACGTTCTTCGTGGCCGGAGCGGTCCGGTCGGGCCGGGCGGCCCTGCCGCGCGCGAGGTGCTGGTCGAGCGCGCGGAGCGCGACGCGCGCGGTGCCGACGAACGGCGCAGGCTGGCTCCGGACGTCGCCGCGGCGATCGTCGGGGCGGGCTTCCCCCGCCACTTCGTACCGGTGAGGTGGGGTGGCTCGGCCGGTGGTCTCGCCCGGCTGCTCACCGACGCGTCGGCCGTCGCGGAGGCCTGCGCCGCCGCGGGTTGGTGCGCCGCCCTGTACGCGGCGCACGGCCGGCTCGCCGCCTACCTGCCCGAGCAGGGGCAGCACGACCTGTGGTCGCGGGGGCCGGACGTCCGGATCGCCGCCTCGATCGTGCCGCCGCAGGGGCGCGCCACGGCTGTGCCCGGCGGCTGGCGGCTCGACGGGGAATGGCGGACGGCCAGCGGGGTCGACCACGCGGAGTGGGTGCTGCTGGCCTCCTGGACAAAGGCGGGTGACGGCACGCGGGAGCACCGGATCCTCGCCGTACCGCGCGCGGATCTCTCCGTCCGGGACACCTGGGACGCCGTCGGTCTGCGGGGAAGCGGCAGCAACAGCGTGACGGGCGACGGGGTGTTCGTGCCCGCGCACCGCTCCGTCACGCTGGACGCGTTGCTGCGCCCGCTGCCCGGCGCGGCCCGTTGCCACCGCGTCCCCTACCCGATGGTCGCCGCGCCGATCTTCGCGGCGCCGGTGCTGGGGGCGGCCCGGGCGGCCCTGCGGGCCTGGACGTCCGAGTGCGCACCGGGCGCGTCGCGCAAGCCCGGCACGAACGCCCTGCTGGCCGGGGCGTCCGCGCGGATCCACGCGGCGGGTCTGCTCCTGGCGGGTACCGCCGACCGCGCGGACCGAGGGGAGATCACGCCGATCACTGTGGCCGAGAACCGCCGGGACGCGGCGTACGCGGCGGCCCTGTGCCGGGAGGCGGCCGACGACCTCTTCCACGCGTCCGGCATGCGCGGGCAGTCCGCGGCCAGCCGCACGCAACGGGCGTGGCGGGACGTCACGACGGCCGCCGCACACGGCGCGCTCGACCTCGACGCGGCGGCCGACGCGTACGCGGACGCGGTCCGGGCGGACGGGGACACCCCATGACGGCGGCCGGGGGAACAGAACGTCCCGTCCTGGCCTTCTTCGACGTCGACGAGACCGTGCTCGCCGAGAAGAGCATGGTCGCGTTCTGGGAGCACTGGCTGGCCCGGCGCCCGGCGCGACCCGCCGCCGGCGCACCGCGGTCACCCACCGAGACCACCGCCACCGTCGACCGTGAGGCGCTCAACCGCAGTTATTACCGGCGCTACGCGGGCGTGACCCTGGCCGCTCTGGAAGCCGGCGGGCGGCTCTGGTACGACGGGTACCGCCGGGGTGACGCGGCCTTCGTGCTGCCCGTGGTGGACGCCGTCGCCACACACCGGGCCGAGGGACACCGGATCGTCCTCGTGTCGGGCTCGATGCGCCCGCTCCTGGCCCCGCTGGCCGAGGAGTTGGGGGCGTCGGCGGTCGCCTGCACCGAACTGGTGGCGGGAGCGGACGGGGTGCTGACCGGGGAGGTGCACCGCCCGATGATCGGACGGGCCAAGGCCGAGGCCGCGGTCCGGATCATGCGGGAGCACGGCGCCGACCCCGGGGCCTGCTTCGCGTACGGCGATCACGAGAGCGACCTCGCCCTGCTCCGCGCGGTGGGTGAGCCGGTGGTGGTGGGCGACTCGCCCGTGCTGAACGAGGAGGCGCGGCGCCGGGGTTGGCCGGTGGTCCCCGCCCGTCGGGGCCCGCTCAGGGTGAGGAGCGCGTGAGATATCCGGCGGACCGGGACACTGCGAGAGCATTCCCTCCCGATGATATGTATGTGCTCTCTTTCATGATGGAGGGTACGAACATGGCCAAGCAGGAACGGGCGCGACGCACGAGGGAGAGGGTCCTGACGGCCGCGGCCGAGGTGTTCGCGGCCCAGGGTTACAGCAGGGCGACGCTCGACGCCGTGGCCGAGCGGATCGGCATGACCAAGGGGGCGCTCTACGGGCACTTCCCGTCCAAGAGGTCGCTGGCCGGTGCCCTGATCGACGAGTCGCAGCAGACCTGGACGCGCCTGCGGACGGAGTACGACACCCCCGGCGCCGACGCCGGGGGCGTCCTCCAGGGAGTCGTGGTGGGCTTCGCCGGCCGGCTGGAGTCGGACGTGCGGCTGCGGGCCGCGGTCCGCCTGGCGTCCGACTGCCCGGTCCTGGCGCGGGCCGTCTCCGACGTCCTCGTCGAGGTGTGCAACGCCCTGACGGAACTGGTCCGCCGCGCACAGCGCGACGGCGGCCTGCCCGCCTATTCGCCGCGGCTGGTCGCCCAGTTGCTGATGGTCGTGATGTACGGGTTGCTGCACGCGCCCGCCGGATGCGCCGAGGACGGGGGCGCGTCCGGCGGGGAGACGCTGTGGCGGCTGCTGTTCACGGCGCTGTCGGGCACCGCGGGGGCCGGCCCCGCGCATGAGGACGAGGGGGCCGTTCCCGGGCCCAAAACCATTCCTTTGGGAACGAATCTTTTGACTGCCGCACCTGCGCGACGTGGCCAGGCCGGTCGGACGCGACCCTGCGTGACGCAGGGCAACGACATGTGGGAGGAAGCGGATGAGCGTGCTGGACGAGTGGACGAGCCGACGTGCCGTGCGGCCCGGGGACCTCGATGCGCAGGGACCGGACCCGAGGGGTGACGTCGTGCTGCGCGCGGTCGCCGATGCCAGGGATGTCGACGACTTCGACATGCGGCACCTCAGGTATTTCCTGACCGTGGTGCGCGCCGGCACGGTATCGGCCGCGGCGCAGGAACTGCGGATATCGCAGCCGAGCCTCAGTCAGCAGATTCGGCGTCTCGAACAACGCGTCGGCACGGCATTGTTCACCCGTAGTTCACGGGGTGTCGAGCTGACGGCCGGCGGCCGGGCCTTCCTCAGAGAGATCCAGGGAATTCCCGGACAACTGCGGTCCGCCATCGCCGCGGCCGTTCCGGCACCACGGGTCTGGCCCGTCGGAGTGTGCGGCGGTGTGCCCGCGGACGTGCTGGTCGAGGTGCAGGAAGGGCTCTCCGGGCGTGATCCGGGCGGCGGGCGAGGGGCCGGCGCGAAGGCGCACATGCGCTCGGTGGACGCGGCGGACCAGGGCGAACTGCTGCGGCACGGCGAGATCGCCTTCGGCATCGTGCGCCTGCCGATCCCGATGCCGCACGTGGTGCGTGCCGTGGTCCGGGACGAGACGCTCGGCGTCGTCATGTCCGGCGGGCACCCGCTCGCCGCGCGTGCGGAGCCGACCTGGGCGGACCTCGCCGGACAGCACCTGCTCTGGTACGAGGAGGGCTGCGCACCGGGGTTCGCGCAGACGGTGCCGGCGCAACTGGCCGGGCTGGGCTGGAACCCGGTGCTGCACCCGGTCGACCAGGGCCAGCCCACCCTGTTCCTGCACGCGCTGCACACCACCGCGGACCTCGTGGCTCTGCGTCCGCGCCGGGCCGTGGAGCGGGATCCGCAACTGGTGTGGCGTCCCCTGCCCACCAGCAGGCCACCGCGCGAGCGCCTCGCCGTGACCGCGGCCAGGGACGGCCGTACCGCGCGCGTGCTGGAGGAGGTGGCCGCGGAGCGCGGCTGGGAGTTCCTCGCGTCATAGTTCGTCGTCCCTGCCTCCGTCCGGCGGACACGGATCCGCCGGACGGACCCCTACCGGCGTGCGGTCCGGGCCTCCCCAGCCCGGACCGCACGCCTTTCTGTTTTTCCCGCCGGACGGTATAGGCCCCCTTTATGACCGTCACGCGCTTTACGTCTTGGACGGCGTGAAGCAGCCACGGTTAATCTTTTGGAACGCGGGACAGAGCGGTTCCCGGAACGGCCCTGACATTCGAATCCGAACCCAGGCCTCATTCCGCGCCGAAGCCACCATTCATTTCCGTGGCGTTTCCTTTTCTTTTCGGCCCGTCGGGCCCGTGTACTCCGAGTGAACCTGACAGAGGGAGCATTGTGATCTCGACCAAGCTGACGGACCTGCTCGGCATCGACCACCCGGTCGTCTCCGCCCCGATGGGTTCCGTGTCCGGCGGCCGGCTCGCCGGTGCCGTCACCCGGGCGGGTGGCCTCGGCCTCGTCGGTGTCAGCTACGGCGACGCGGCGTTCATCGACGAGCACGTGGCCGAGGCCGCCGCCACGGGCGGGGTGTGGGGCGTCGGCTGCGTCATGTTCACCTTCGACGAGCGGCCCGGCCTGTGGGACAAGGTCCTCGGCTACGCCCCGCCGGTCATCGCCCTCTCCTTCGGTGACGCGGCGCAGGTCCAGAGGTACGTGGCGTCGGCGGCCGACCGCGGCTGCCACGTGGTGGTCCAGGTGCACGACCCGGAGCAGGCCGCCGTCGCCGTACGGGCCGGGGCCTCCGTGATCGTGGCGCAGGGCGCCGAGGCCGGCGGCCACCACGCCTCGCTGGCCACGCTGCCGCTCGTCCCCGCCGTGCTCGACGTCACCCAGGGCGCCGTACCGGTGGTCGCGGCCGGCGGGTTCGCGGACGGCCGCGGCCTCGCGGCGGCCCTCGCGCTCGGCGCCGACGGAGTGATGATGGGCACCCGTTTCGCCGCGACCGAGGAATCGCTGGCCACCGCCGGGTTCAAGTCCCGCCTGGTGTCGGCGCGCACCGCGGACACCGTCGACACCCGTTCGTTCGACGTGGTGCGCGGCATCCCGTGGGACGACGCCTACCGGGCCCGTTCCGTGAGCAACGACTTCACCCGCACCTGGGCCGGGCGGGACGCCGAACTCGCCGCCCGGCGCGCGACGGTGGAGCCCGAGTGGATCGCCGCCGTCGCCCGCGACGACACCGGCCAGCGCGCCATGTTCGCCGGCGAGGTCCTGGACCTGATCGAGGACGTCCAGCCGGCCGCCCGGGTCGTCCACGGCGTCGTGGCCGACGCGGAGGAGATCCTCGCCGGGCTCGCCCGGCGGACCGGCGGCATCGCGGCCTGACCGGCCGGCCCCCTCTCCCCTCCCCCTCCCCTTCCAGTCCCAGCTTTCCCGTCCCGCGGAGGACCCGATGATCCACGTACTCACCCTCACCTACCTCACACCCCGTGAGACCGTCGTCGCGCACATGGCCGAGCACAAGGCCTGGCTGCGCGAGCACGCAGACCGGGGCCGCATCCTGCTCAGTGGCCCCCGGCCCGAGGGCGGCGCCGTCGTCGTGACCGCCGACCTCGACGAGACCGAGGTGCGCGAGCTCATCGAGAGCGACCCCTGGCACAAGCTCGGCATCGCCTCGTACGGGCAGCTCTCCTTCGAGGTCCGCAACGCGAGCCCGGGCGTCATCACCTCCCCCGGGCCGGACGACGGCGTGCTGCTCATCAACGTGGCCACCACCGACGACGCCGACGCCAGCGTGGCCGCGCTCGCCTCCGCCGTCGAGCACGTCTCCGCCGCCGCCGACGGCTTCCGCGGCTCCCGCCTGCTGACCAGCGTCGACGGCGACGCCATCGTCAACCTCGCCGCGTGGGAGGACCACAAGCGGTTCGACGCGATCTTCGAGGACCCCGAGTTCATCCGCCGCTACCAGGCGTTCGCCGAAACCACCACCGGCGCCAAGTACCGGCTCTACCGCACCAGCCGGGTCATCACGCCGAACCGCTGAACGCCCCCCGACCAACCGTCCAGCTCCGACTCCCGCCAGGAGAAACCATGTCAGGCACGAACACCTCAACGCAGTACGACCTCATCGTCGTCGGATTCGGCGCCGCCGGCCTGTCGGCCGCCCTGTCCTTCGCCGAGGCCACCGAGGGCCGCGAGCAGCCCGCCAGGATCGCCGTCCTGGAGCGCGCCCCCGAGGAGGAGCGCGGCGGTGCCACCCGCTGGACCGGCGCGTTCCTGCGGATCACCCAGGACAGGCAGCTGGACACCGACTGGGCCGAGCACGTCGGCCGGGTCTCCGGCGGCCTCGCCGACCTCGACTACTGCCGCACCGTGGAGCGGGAGACCCCGCGGACGCTGGACTTCATCGAGAAGCACGGCGTCGAGATCGCCTTCGAGGCCTTCCCGCTGCCGCACACCTTCGACGGCGGCACCCCGTCCATGGTGCCGCCGGCCAGCCCCCGCGGCGGTGGCGCCTCGATCGTCGAACAGCTCGGCGCCGCCCTGGAGAACGACCCGCGCGTCGACATCCGTTACCGGACGGAGGCGCTACGCCTGACGACCTCCGACGACGGCTGCGTCGACGGCGTCCTGGTCCGCACCGCCGAGGGCCTCACCCAGCGGCTCTCCGGCCGCGCCGTCGTCCTCGCCTGCGGCGGCTTCCAGGGCAACACCGAGATGCTCACGCGTTACGTCGGCGACCGGGCCTGCGACCTCCCGCTGATCGCCCCCGGCATCACCAACAACCGCGGTGACGCGCTGCGCATGGCGCTGGAGCTGGGCGCCGACACCGCGGGGCAGTTCGACGGCATCCACGCCGAGCCCGTCGACCGCCGGACCGAGAAGGCGGACTCCGTCCTGTACGGCTTCAGCACCGGCATATTCGTCAACCGCGAGACGCGGCGCTTCTTCGACGAGGGCCGCGACACCTGGGACAACACCTTCGAGCACGTCGGCTACGAGATCTGGAAGAACCAGCAGCAGGAGGCGTACTGGATCGCCGACGCCAAGACGCTCGCCATCCCGGGCATCCTGAACTCGCTGCTCAGCGACGTGCCGCCGGAGCAGGCCGACAGCCTGGAGGAGTTGGCCGGCAAACTCGGCATCGACGCCGAGGGCCTGGAGAAGACCGTCGCGGAGTTCAACGCGGCCGTCGGCCCCGGTGACTTCGACCCGACCCGTCTCGACGGCAAGGCCACCGTCGGCATCGAGCCGGCGAAGTCGAACTGGGCCACCCCGCTGGACACCGCGCCGTTCATCGGCGTCCCGGTGACCGCCGCCATCTGCTTCACCTACGGCGGTGTCCGCACCGACCTCGACGGCCGGGTCGTCACCCCGTCCGGCACCGCCATCCCCGGCCTGTACGCGGCGGGCGAGGCCACCGGCCTCTTCTACCACGCCTACCCGCCGGCCACGTCCGTGCTGCGCTCCCTGATCTTCGGGCGGCTCGCCGCGCACCACGCCGCCCAGCAGTCCGTCTGAGTCGATCAGTCCATACGGAGGAACCATGAGCATCGTCAACATCGACGTCACCCTCCGTGACGGCGGGTACCGCACCGGCTTCCACTTCCCCCTCGGGTACGCGCTCCAGCACGCCCGGCTCAGCGTCGAGGCGGGCTTCGACTGGGTGGAGATCGCCTACCGCAAGGGCTCCCTGCTGCCGGTCCCCGGCATCGGGCTGACCGGCCGCGGCGACGACGAGTTCATCGCCGCCACGGCCCGGGAGATCGGGCCGGACCGGGTCGCGATGATCCTGCACCCGAAGAACATCACCGAGCACGACCTGCCCGCCATGTACGCCGCGGGCGCCCGCCTGGTCCGCATCATCCTGCCGTCCCAGGGCTACGAACGAGGCCTGGAGTACATACGCCAGGCCAGGGACATCGGCTTCCACGTCGGCGTGAACTTCGCCCGCATCAGCCAGTGGGCGGGCCGCGCCGTCGTGGAGGTGGCCTCCGCCGCGACCGACGCCGGCGCCGAGTTCGTCTACCTGGCCGACTCCAACGGCAGCCTCTCACCCGTCGACACCACCGACCTCACCACCCTCACCAAGTCGGTGACCGGCGGCCCGGTCGGCCTGCACGCGCACAACAACCTGGGACTCGCCCTGGCCAACGCCATCAGCGCGGTCGCCGCGGGCGCGACCTGGATGGACTCCTCCATCCAGGGCATGGGCAAGGGCCCGGGCAACCTCATCGCCGAGCAGTGGCTGGCGCACCTCGACCGCACGGACCCCGAGGCCGCCGCGCGCCTCCACCTGGGCCCCGCCCTGGAACTGGCGGACCTGCTCCTCGCCACCATCCCGGAGGGCACGCCCTCCCTGCCGCTGCACGACCTGGTGCTGGGCCGCTACGACCTGCCGGTCGAGCACCGCAAGGACCTGCTGAGCGGCAGCCACCGTGAGGGCATCGCCACCGCGCGCACCCTCGCGACCGTCCGGTGATCGACACCGGATCCGCTGTGCCGGCGGCGGTCTTCGGACCCGGGGCCGCCGCCGGCCCGGCACACGCCCTCGTCCTCGCCCCCGTCACACCGCGCTGGGACCAGGGAGCGTTCTTCACCCCGGTCACCCGCGTCCTGGCCGGCGCCGGTCTGCGGGTGACGGTGGTCGACACGCTCTCCCTGTGGGACGAGGACGTCGACTCGCTGCCCTCCCTCGTCACCCGCTGGCGCGCACACCTCGACCGGTACGGCCCCGTGGACCTGCTCTGCGGGAACGCGCTCGGCGGCGCGGTCGCCCAGGCCCTGCTCCCCGGCGTCCCGCCCGACACGGCGGTACTGCTGGTCTCCGGACCGGCCCGCACGGACGCCCTGCTGGAAGCGAGGCTGACGGAGATCGCCGATCTGGCCGCCGGTGGCCGCTCCGACCACGCCCTGGCCCTCCTCGACCGGCGCGTCCAGCCCCACGGCCACTCCCCCGGGGCCGCCGGCGGCGCCCCGGCGCCGCACGACCCGAGCGCCGCACGCCGGATCGCCGCGGGGATGCGGATGCTGCGCGGCGTCGACGTGACCGACGCGGTGCGGGCCCACCGAGGCCCGCTGCTGCACATCGTCGGCAGCCACTCCCAGCTCGTCACCGAGCGCCACACCGCGGCGGCACCGCACCACCGGGTGGCCGTCATCCCGGGGGCCGGCATGCGCCCCCACTTCGAGAGCACCGCGGAAGTGTCCGCCCTCGTCGGCGCCTTCCTGCGGGAGAAGGGACTCACATGAAGAGTGTCGCCGTACTGCCCGGGGACGGCATCGGACCGGAGGTCACCACCGCCGCCCTCAGCGTCGTGGACAAGCTCGGCCTCCCCCTCGACCTGCGCTTCGGCGAGATCGGCTGGGAGTGCTGGCGCGAGGAGGGCGACCCGGTCCCGCAGCGCACCTGGAAGCTGCTGGAGGAGACCGACACCTGCCTGCTCGGCGCCATCACCAGCAAACCGCTGCGGGAGGCCGAGGCGGAACTCCCCAGCGACCTGCGGGGCACCGGCCTCGGCTTCGTCTCCCCCGTCATCCAGCTGCGCCAGCGGCTGAACCTGTACGCCAACGTCCGCCCGGTCGTCGATCTCGTGGACCGGCGCTTCGACTTCACGGTGATCCGCGAGAACACCGAGGGCCTGTACGCCGGCTTCGACTTCCACGGCCTGGACGACGCGCTGTGGAACACGGTCCGCGACCACCCCAACGCCCAGGCGTCCGGCCCGGAGGGGACCAGCGTCACCCTGCGCCTCCAGACCGAGTTCGGCATGGACCGGCTGCTGCGCTACGGCCTCGCCCACGCCCGCTCCCGGGGCTGCACCCGGCTCACCCTGGTCGACAAGCCCAACGTCCTGCGCCACAGCGGCGACCACCTGCGGACCCGCCTCGAACGGATCGCGGGCGACTACCCCGAGATCGAGACCGAGATCCTCAACGTCGACGCGGTCGCGCTGTGGATGGTGCGCAGGCCCGAGCGGTTCGGTGTGCTCGTCGCCGAGAACATGTTCGGCGACATCCTCTCCGACCTCGGCGCGGGCGTCATGGGCGGCCTCGGCCTCGCGCCCAGCGGCAACATCGGTGACCACGGCAGCTACTTCGAGCCGGTGCACGGCAGCGCGCCGGGCATGGCGGGGCAGGACCGCGCCAACCCCATGGCGATGATGCTCACCGTGGCCCAGCTGCTCGACCACCTGGACCTCCACGTGCCCGCCGACGAGCTGAGGGCGGCGGTGCGCGGCGTCGCCGCACGGCGCGCGACCGTCACCTACGACATGGGCGGCACGAGCGGCACCCGGGAGGTCGCCCGGGCGGTGGCCGGCGAACTCGACGTGCCCGGGGGCGGGTCCAGCGACCCGCAGGACGTGGTGGTCGACCGGCTCGCCCGGCTCGACACCGCGTCCGTGTCCGATGCGCTGGACAGCCTCGGGATCGGCGGCGTCCTCGCCGGGATCGCGCCGCGTGTTCCCGGGGCCCGTACCGCCGGCCGCGCGTTCACGGTCACCTACCAGCCCGTCGACCCCACCCGGACGGGTTTCCGCAACGCGGCGAACTACCTGGACGACGTACCCGAGGGCTCGTTCGTCGTCGTCGACAACGCGGGCAGCACCACCTGCACCAACTGGGGATCGCTGCTGACCGGGCTGGCGCGGCGCCGCGGGGTGCGCGGTACCGCCCTGCACGGCTCGGCCCGCGACGTCGCCGAGATCCGCGCCGCCGGATATCCGCTGTTCAGCACCGGCGTCACCATGGTCAGCGGCAAGAACCGAGTGGAACTCGCGGAGACCGGCCGGGACGTCGTCATCGGCGACGTCACCGTGCGGCCCGGCGACATCGTCGTCGCCGACGACAACGGGGTCCTGCTCGTGCCGGCCGACCACGCCGCCGAGGTCGCGGACCGGGCGGAACGCGTGGAGCGGACCGAGGGCGAGATCGCCGGGGCGGTGGAAGCGGGCCTGCGCCTCGACGAGGCCCGCCGCCGGTTCGGCTACGCCCGGCCCTGGGACGACGGCGGCACCCGGCCCACCGATGCGTGACCTGGCGGGGCGCGTGCTGGTGGACGTCCACTACCACGCGGGCCCCGATCTGTACCGGCGCCGGCTCACCTCCGCCGGCGCCGGCCGGGCGTACGCGGAGGTCGGCGGCTGGGTGGTGCTCAAGAGCCATCTCACCTCGACGGCCGCCCGCGCCTGGGAGGCCCGCCAGGAGGGGCTCCCGGTCTCCGGCACCCTCGTCCTGAACGACCTGGCCGGCGGCGTCCGGCCCCGGGCCGTGGAACAGGCCGTCTACGCGCACGGCCCGGACAGCCCCGCCCGTCTCGTCGTACACCTGCCGACCCTGGTCGGTCCCGCGCACGCCTCGCCGCTGCGCCGCACGTCGTTCCACCCGGTGCTCGACCCCGCCCGGTGGCGCGGCGAGCGGGTGCTGGACGCCGACGGCCGGCTGCGCCGGGACGTACGGGAGGTGCTGCGGGCGGCCCGTGACCTGCCCGTCACCGTGGCGACCGGGCACTGCGACCGGGAAGCGGCCCTCCGGGTCGTGGACGAGGCCGTGCGCCTGGACCTGCCGCGCCTGCTCCTCACCCACGCCACGCACCCCATGTCGGGCTTCACCCCCGCCGGTCTGGCGGACCTGGCCCACGTCCCCGGTCTGTACGTCGAACTGACCGCGTTGACGCTGGTGCTGGGGCACCGCGACGCCGGGCACCTCGGCGAGGTCGTCCGCGCCCACCCACGGGTGGTGTTCAGCTCCGACCTCGGACAGCCCGACCAGCCGGACGTGAAGGAATGGCTGGACCTGAGCGAGCACTGGTTCCGGGCCGCGGGCCTGACGAGCCAGGAGATCAGGGACGTCATCTGGAAGAACCCCGTGGACCTGCTGACCCCGTGAACGGACCTCACCACTGACCTCCAGGAGCAGCCATGACCGCCCCTGCCCACCACGCCGCCCTGCACGCGGACCTCCGGCGTCTCGCCGAACCGCTGGACGAGACCCTGGTCCGGCAGGAGGGCCCCGAGCTGCTCGCACTCGTCCAGTCTCCGACGTGGAGATGACCCTGGCCAAGACCGACCCGCGCATCGCCCGGCACTACGTGGACACCCTCGTGCCGGAGCGTCCGCGGCATGTGTTCGCCACCGTCGAGGCGGAGTACCGGCTGACCGTGGCCGAGGTGCTGCGGGTCACCGGGGAGAGCGAACTCATGGAAGCCCAGCCGGTGCTGAAGCAGACCCTGGCGATCCGCGACGCCCATCTGGACCCGACCTCCTACCTTCAGGTCGCCCTGCTCAAGCGGCAGCGGGACGCCGCCGCCGCGGGCGAGGTACTGGACCCCGCGCCCGACCGGGCACCGCTGCTCACCGTCAACGGCACCGCCGCCGGCCTGCGCAACACCGGCCGACCTCCCCCACTCGTTCCCGATCCCCTCAAGGAGACCCGTCATGACGGAGCCGGACGACCACCTCAGCGCCCCCTCCCGGCGCGGCGTACTGCGCACCGCCCTCCTCTCCACCGCCGCGCTGGCCGTGCCCCTCGGCGCCGGGGCGCCCGAGGCGTACGCCGGGCGGTCCCGCACCGGATCGCTCGGCGACCAGTCGGCCGTACGCACCCTGACCGTGGGGGACGTCCGACTCACCTACGTCGTCGACGCCGCGATGGAGCTGGACCGGGCCGGTTTCCTGCCCGCCGTCCCCGCCTCGTACTGGCGGGAGCACCCCGAGGCGCTGGCCCCCTCCGGACGTGTCGCCGCCTCGGCCGGCGGGCTCCTCGTCGAGCGCGACGGCCGCCGGCTGCTCATCGACGTGGGCCTCGGCGCCAACGTGCTCCCGCCCTCGCTCGGGATCTCCCGGGGCGGGGCCCTGTTGCGCACCCTGCGGGCCCTGGGCGTGCCGCGGGAGTCCGTCGACACCGTGGCCTTCACCCACCTGCACACCGACCACACCGGCCTGGGCTTCCTCACCGGACGCGGCCGACGGCCGCGCAAGGCGTTCCCGTGCGCCGACTACCTCGTGGCGCGGGCCGAGTGGGAGCCGTTCTGGAACCGGGAGGTCGAGGTGGGGGCGCCGTCCTGGGACGGTTTCATGGTGCCGATGTCGCGGGTGCTGCGCCGGTTCGAGGACGGCGCGGAGATCTGGCCCGGCGTCACCGCGCTGATCACCCCGGGCCACAGTCCCGGGCACACCACCTACGTCATCTCGGCCCGGGACGGGCGGCGGATCCTGGCCTTCGGCGACGCCTTCCACACCCCGGCGCAGGTGGCCCACCCCGAGTGGCCGTCCGGACCCGACGTCGACACCGCCGGCGTGCTGAGGGCCCGTACGACATTGCTGGCGCGGCTGCGGGCGCCGGACACCTACGGCTTCGCGTTCCACTTCGGCGACCGGGCGTTCGGCCGGGTCGCCGCGGGGGACCAGTGGCAGCCGGTGCCCGCCCCCGCCCTGTCGCCCCCGCCGATCCGCCTGCCCTGACCGGTGTGCGCGGTCGCCGGCCCGGGCGGGACCGCCGAGCCCGGCGCTCCGGTTCACCGCGGCAGGGGGCGGACGCGCAGGGCGCGGCATGCCGGACCGGCGATCTGCGCGCCCTGGTCGGTCAGGTCGAACGCCGAGTGGTGCAGGGGGCACACCAGGCGGGTCGCCGCGGCGTTCACGTGGGCGTGCCGCAGCAGGGCGCCGCGGTGCGGGCAGTGCCCCTCGACGAGCACGCCGTCCCGACCGTGCGGGCCCTCCCACTCCACGGCCACGGTGTCCGCGTCCAGTTGACGCAGCCGGGGCCGGTCGGCCGCCTGCTCCCGGCCGCTCACCGGCCGGCCGCCGCGCGGGCGTGGCGCACCGCCGCCTCGGTGGCGCGGGCGACGGTCGCGCCGGTCAGTTCGATACCGGCCCAGACCCTGCTGAGGTCCGCGCCCTGCTCGCGGTCCCAGGCGCGCAGCGCGGCCACCATCTCGCGGCTGTGGAAGGCGTCGATGTGCAGGTGCTCGGCGTAGTACTGGCCGTTGGCGATGCCCAGCCGGGCGCAGGCCCGGGCGTAGCAGCGGAAGCCGTAGAGCACGCTGGACTCGAAGTAGGCGTACGCGCCGAGGAAGTAGTCGGGGGTGGGCGCCCGGGAGGCGAGCCAGTGGAAGAGGTTGACGTAGGCGAGCGTCTCCTCGCAGGCCCTGGCGGCGTGGTGGAAGGGGTCGGTGGACAGTCCCAGCTCCTCCGCCAGATGCTCGTACAGCCGGGCGTGTTCGCGTGCCTCGTTGCCGCACCCGAACTCGTCGATGAGCACCCGCATCACCGCCATGCGGGCCCGGTGCGTCAGTCGCGGCAGCACACCCAGGTGGGACTGGGACTCGACCAGCCCGTCCACGGCGAACTGCGCGACGACGTGGGTGAACTCGGCCGCCGTGGCGTGCTCGGCGAGGTAGCGCTCGCTGGGTGAGGGATCGTCCTCCTCTTCGCGCAGGCGGTGTTCCAGCGCGTCGAGGAGGTCGCCGAGCGAGTCGAAGGCGGGGGCCGCGTCCGCCAGCGCGTCCGCCTCGGCGCGCGGCCAGTCCGCCTCCAGCGCGAGCAGTTCGGCGTATCCGGCGGCGTCCGGGACGGTCCGGTTGTGCCAGTACAGCCGCTGCTGCGGGGTGGCCGACACCGGCGGCGCGGGGCGCCCGTCCGTCTTCGTGCTCACGGCGCCGCCTCCACCGCCGCGGTGACCGCGGGAGCCCCTTGCGCCGTGGTGTCCGTGCCGATGACACCGCGCGCCACCAGGGCGCGTTTGACGTGCAGGTACCAGTCGTCGCGCAGGATGCCGTACGTCTCGCACGCCTTGTCGACCTCGGCCTGGAGTTCCGGTGCCGGGTGCCGCAGCAGGGCCGTGCACAGGGCCGGTTCCAGGTTGGCCAGCGGTCCGATGAACCCGTCGACGCCGGCGACCAGGGAGAGCAGGTTCTCCCAGCCCTCGAAGACCGGTACGCCCAGGCGGGCCGCCACCAGCCGCCGGGTGAACTCCGGGTCGCCGCTGGACTCCTTCACCCCGATCACCCCCGGGAGCCGGCAGATCCGTGCCAGCGTCTCCGCCTCGATCCGGTTGCCGGACAGGGCCTCCTCGTTGTAGACGAGCACCGGCGGTCCGGCGTCGAGCACCTGCTCGTAGTGGGCGACGATGTCGTCCTGGCCGACGCCCGCCCCGAAGGGAGTGGTGACCGCCACGCCGTCGGCGCCCAGTTCGGCGGCGAGCCGGACGCGGGCCACCACGGCGGCGGTGTCGGGGAGTTGCACACCGGCGATGACCGGCAGGCCGGCGGCCGAACGCACGGTGGCCGTCACCATGTCCCGCCACTGCGCCTCGGTCAGCAGCCAGCCCTCGCCGGAACTGAGGGTCGGCATCAGGGCGGTCACCTCGGCGCGGACCGAGTCGACGAGCCGTGCCACGTCGTCCGCCCGGACCCGGCCCTGCCGGTCGAGCGGGGTGACCAGCGGCACGACCAGGCCGCGGAGCGGGGTGCCGGCGGCGGTCCCGTGGGTGCGGGCGGCGGTCGCGTGGGGGCCGGGTCCCCCGGCGACGCCGGAGCCCGGTCGCGCGGGGGGCTGCTGCGGGGTCTCAGGGTCGGTCATGGTGAGTCCACCTCGTCGTCGGGGCAGGAGATGCGGTCCAGGAGGTCCAGGTCGACGCGGAGGGCCAGCGACTGCCGGTACAGCTCCTCCAAACGCGGGGGGAACGCCTCCTCGGGGCCGTCCGGCGGTGTGCTGAGGAGCGCTTCGGTGCCGGGCCGCCCCCGCAGGCGCGGTGACACGGTGTGCAGCCGGCCGCCGCGGTGCACGGCCGGGGCCAGCAGCAGCGCGTCGGCGATCGGCAGGCCGCTGAGCGCGGTGTCCCGGAGCGCGGTGCGCACGTCACCCTGCCGGAAGCCGAAGCGGGCGATGCGCAGTTCGCTGTGCAGGTTGTCCATGAAGGGGTAGTAGGCGTCCTGCACGGCGCGCGGACGCCGCCAGATCAGGTCGTCGCACAGCCCCACCTGTTCCAGCGTCATGGCCAGCGGGCGGCGCGCCGCCAGGTGCCGGACGAAGAAGTTCTTGCAGGCGGTCCTCGTCCGGTCGTCGGCGCCGTGCATGCCCATGAACAGCGAGGCGTCGATCAGTGTGCCGAGCCCCGGGACGGCCGCCGGGAGCGGGGTGCCCGCCTCACCGCTCATGGTCGGCGGGGTCCAGCGTCTCGCGGATCACCCGCACGGCGGTGGCGAACTGCTCGGGCGGGCGCGCCAGCGCGATCCTGACGTAGCGCTCGCCCCGTCCGGGGTTGTCCCAGTAGAAGTACGTCCCGGGCAGCACGTAGACCTCGGCCTCCAGGAGCCGCGCGTGGACGTCGCTCGCGGTGAGCCCGGAGGGCCGGATGCGCAGCCAGGCGACGCTCGTGTCCACCCGTGCGTCGAGCAACTCCAGTACGGATCCTGGCAGTCCGTCGCGCAGCGTCGCCCGGTTGGTGTCGATGACCTCGCGTATCGAGGCGAAGGAGTCCGTGACGGAGTCCTCGACGTACTGGGTGAGGAAGTTGAGCACGAAGGGCGAGACGTTGAGGAGGACGGAGGTGTGCAGGTTGTACACCTCCTCGTAGATGTCCGCGCTGGGCGTCAGCAGGGCGCACTTGGCGTCCTGGACCGGCCACGTCTTCCCGGTGTCCTCGATGGCGAGGTAGGCGGCCCCGGACTCCTCCAGCATCCGGTACACGTCCGGGCGCTGGGCCAGCCCGTTGTGCAGCGCGAAGGAGGCGAAGCAGAAGTCCAGCACCAGCAGTTTGCGCCGGTCACGGCAGAACCGCAGGACCTCCTGGAACCCGCGGCCCCCGTCGGTGAACAGCGTGAACCCCGTGGGGTTGTTGGGGTCGACCAGGTACAGCACGTCCGTCCGCACCAGACGGGTCAGCTCGGTGTACACGGTGTCCGGGTCCGCGAGCGCGTCCTCGGGCAGCGCGGCGGGCGGCGTCCCGAGGTGCCGCAGGAGGTCCACCAGGTTGTCGAAGCAGGGTTCCACCAGGGAGACGGTGTAGTCGTGCCGACGCAGGTACATCGCCGCGACCATGGTGGACACGCTGGCCGAGTACGACAGCAGGGTGCGGCCGAGTCCGGGCGCGGTGGTCTGGCCGTGCAGGCGGAAGAACGCCTCGGTGAACTGCTGCTCGAAGTGGGCCTGCTGCCGCTCCTCCGACTCGTACCACAGCGCGGGCAGCCTGGAGACGATCTTGTCCTGGCTGTCGGACTGCCGCTGGTGCGTGTGGGCGTCGGCCAGGTTGTACCGGGTGCGCAGAGCCCTGATCTCGTGCTGGGTGAGGTCGATCAAATCCGGGGCTGACATATCCGCTCCTCCGCACAGAACGACATTCGTATGTGGATGACGCCAGGAATGGTAGGGAGCGCGGGCGGCCGGGACCACGCCAGAATTGATGAGGGACCATTGGCGGAGCCGGGCGGCGGGCTATCCGAAAGTACGCTGGTGGAATAGCGAATTCCGCCGATAACCTGCGCGCATGACCTCAAGTGAATCGGGCGGGGCCGGACGGCCGGTGGCGGGAACGGCGCCTTCCAGGGCCACGGGGGCGCTCTGCGCGGCACTCGGCACCGCGCTGGCGGGCACCTCCTTCGTGGCCACCAGTCTGCTGACGCACTACCCGTTCCTGAGCGGCCAGACGCTGCGGTTCGCACTGGGCGCCGTCAGCCTGACGCTGCTGTCCTTCTTCGCGCGCGTGCCCTGGCCACGGCCGACCGGGCGGGAGTGGGCGCTGCTGGCGCTGCTGGCCGGGACCGGACTGGTCGGCTTCAACCTGGCCTCGCTGGCCGCACTGCGTTCCGCCGAGCCCGCCATGCTCGGTGTGATCGTCGGCGCCACTCCGCTGCTGGTGGCGATCGGTGGTCCCCTGCTGAGCGGGCGCCGGGTGTCGGGGCGGCTGGCCGCCTCGGCGGCGCTGGTGGTCACCGGCGCCGCGCTGCTCATCGGCTTCGGGCGCGGCACCCCTGGCGGGTTCGGGTTCTCCCTGCTGGCCCTGCTGGGCGAGGTGTCGTTCACCTTGCTGGCGGTGCCGCTGCTCCCCCGGCTGGGGGCGATCCCGGTGGCGACGTACGTCTGTGTCCTGGCCACCGCCGAGATGGGTGTGCTGACCGCGGCGGTGGAACTGCCCGGCGGGGAGCTGCGCTGGCCGCACCCCCGGGAACTGGCCGCCCTCGGCTACCTGGCGGTGGCGGTGACCGCGGCGGCGTTCATCCTCTACTACCTCGGGCTGCGCGCCCTCGGCCCCGAGGCCACCAGCCTGTTCGCCGGGCTCATCCCGGTCGCGGCGGCGTTCACCGCGCCGATCGTCGGCAGCGGCACGCTGGGCGCGGCCCAGGTCACCGGCAGTCTGCTGGTCGGTACGGGACTCAGCGCGGGCCTGTCCGCGCCGGCCCGGGACACCGGACCCGCGCCGGGGGCGTCCTCGCCCGGGGTACCGGTGGCGGCTCCGGCAGAGCCGAAAGTGCCGGCACCGACGGCGGATGACGACCGCTGAACATTCGTCATTTCGCCCGGTACCGGGCCAGGAGGAGCATTCCTAGCATGGGGGGCCAGGTCCCCCGGTGGACCGAACCCGGCTTCCCGGCGCCACCGCGCCGCGTCTCCTTCCCCCTCCTGTGAGGATGCGAATCCATGGCCACCACGCACGTCGTCCTCAGCGCCGCAGACCTTCCGGACCACTGGTACAACATCGTTCCCGACCTGCCGGCGAGCCCGCCGCCCGCCCTGCACCCGCAGACGCTGGAGCCGCTGCGTCCCGAGGACCTCGCCCAGCTGCTGCCCCAGGGCGTCATCGAGCAGGAGTTCTCCGAGGAGCGCTGGATCGAGATCCCGGACCGGGTGCGGGAGCTGTACCAGATCTGGCGGCCCTCCCCGCTGCACCGGGCGACGCGGCTGGAGCGCGCGCTGGACACCCCGGCCCGTATCTACTTCAAGTACGAGGGTGTGTCCCCCGCGGGCTCCCACAAGCCCAACACCGCCATCGCGCAGGCGTACTACGCCGCCGAGGACGGGGTGCGCCGGCTGACCAGCGAGACGGGGGCCGGGCAGTGGGGCTCCGCGCTGTCCTTCGCGGGCTCGCTGTTCGGCCTGGAGGTCACCGTCTACATGGTGCGCTCCTCCTTCCAGCAGAAGCCCTACCGGCGGATCCTGATGGAGACCTGGGGCGCCGAGGTGCACCCGTCGCCCAGCGCGCTCACGGAGGCCGGCCGCGAGGTGCTGGCCCGGACGCCGGACTCCCCGGGCTCGATCGGCATCGCCATCAGCGAGGCGGTGCAGGACGCGCTCAGCCGCGAGGACACCCGCTTCGCGCTCGGCTCGATCTCCAACAACGTGCTGATCCACCAGTCGGTGATCGGCCTGGAGGCCAAGAAGCAGCTGGAGATCGCCGACGACTACCCCGATGTCGTGGTGGGCTGCGTCGGCGGCGGCTCCGGCTACGCGGGCCTGTCCTACCCGTTCCTGTACGACACCCTGACCGGCAAGCGTTCCGGTACCCGCTTCGTGGCGGTCGAGCCGAGTGCCTGCCCCAGCCTGACCCGGGGCACCTACGCCTACGACTACCCGGACACCGCCTCGCTCGGCCCGGTGCTGCCGATGTTCACCCTCGGCCACAACTTCATGCCCGCCCCCATCCACGCCGGCGGTCTGCGTCACCACGGCAGCTCCCCGACCATGGGCACGCTGGTGCAGCACGGCCACGTGCAGGCGCGCTCGGTGTCGCAGACCGACATCTTCAGCGCGGCGGTGCTCTTCGCGCGCAACGAGGGGTTCGTGATGGCTCCGGAGTCCGCGCACGGTGTCCGTGGGGCGATCGACGAGGCGCTGGCCGCGCGGGAGGCGGGAGAGGCGCGGGCGATCCTCGTGCACGTCTCCGGGCACGGCAACTTCGACATGGCGGCCTACGACTCCTACCTGGCCCACACGCTGACGGACCACGAGCCGGACCAGGCGGAGATCGAACGGGCCCTCGGCGAGCTGCCTTCGGCGAAGGTCCCGGTCTGAGACGGGCCCCCGGACCGCGCACCGGCCGTGGGTGCGCGGCCCGGGGGCCGCGGCGCGACCGCGCTCAGTCGACCAGCCCCACCTCGACCGCGTGCAGTGCCGCCTCGACGCGGTTGCGCAGCCCCAGTTTGGCCAGCAGGTTCTGCACGTGGGACTTCACGGTGCTCTCGCTGAGCGTGAGTTGCGCGGAGATCTCGGCGTTGGTGCGGCCCCGGCCGAGCAGGCGCAGCACGTCGTACTCGCGGGGCGTGAGCGGGTACGGGGCCGAGGCACAGGCCGGCCTCGGGAAGTGGGACGGGGTGAGGGCCGCCGGCAGCCGGCGCTCGGCCGGCCCGGCCGGGGGGACGGGCGCCGGGAAGAGGGAGTAGCCGGCCACGAGCATGTGCAGCGCGGCCACCAGGTCGTCGACCTGCGCGCTGCGCAGCAGTGTTCCGTCGACGTCCTTGCCGATGAGGCCTATCGCCGCGGAGTCGCAGACGGTGTCGCTGACCAGTGCCAGCACCTTGCCCTGCCAGTCCTTGGCCTCCCGCAGCGCCGCGGAGGAGCCGGTGGGGCTCTCCACGGTGTGGACGACGACGTGCGGCTTGGTCTCCGCCATCAGCGCCACCGCCTCGTGGTGGTCGCGTGCCTCGGCCACGACGTCGATACCGGGCGCGCAACGCAGCACCGCCCCGAGACCGCTCCGCGTGATCGGCGACGCGTCCAGAATGAGGACGCGAATGACAGTGGGCTCTGAAGATCGTTCCGACTTTAAGTTCTCCACGTCCCGATTCCCCCGTCTTTTCCTGAAGTGGATCTCCACCTGTATAGCGCGGTCGAATTCACATTGGTGCAGGAACCCCGAGGTGGAAGGATAGACGACCGGCTGCCGAATACCACCGGTGGGACGGGATGCGGTCCGGGGGACTCCAGGCATGGCGTGTTTCCCGCGTGACCGCCGGGGCGTGGGCAGAGGCGGGGCCGCCGGCACGGGACGACGGACCGCTCCCCCGGGTCCGGGCACGGCCGCGCGACCCGCACTCCCATGCCGGGACGGGATCGCGGTCACCGGCGTCGCGGCGGACGGCGCTCCGGGCACGGCGACCGTGTCGCGGGCCGACGCGTCCCGGTCGTCCGGGGTGACCGCCGGCAGGCCCGGACCTGGGCGCCACTCTGTCCGAAACATGGCCAAAATCTGGCGGAAACCTTGCCGCAGCGATCCGGACAGGTCCGGAAGGAGCGGCTGCGGGCACCCCGTCCCGGTGCGCGGAAGCACGGACCGGCAATTGCCGGAACCTCCCCCGCGTTGCCCGCATCTACCTGTGCGGTGAGGCAGGAGCGGAGGCACCGGGTCCCGCAGGGGTGCCTTCACCAGGGGGTTCCTCATGGCACGGCGGACACTGGCGGTCTCCGTTCTCGGGCTGACGGTACTGCTGGGAACCGCGGCCTGCGGCAGCGATCACGGCTCGTCCGACGCCCGGCCCGCCGCGTGCCGGACGTCCCAGCTCGGCTGGAAGGTGACCCGGCTGCCCTCCGGGCAGCGGAACGCGCCGGCGGCCACGCTCAGCGCCGAGAACAAGGGAACGAAGGCCTGCGCCTTCGACGGCTACCCGGCCATCGACGTGTACGTCGGCAAGGGGCCGTCGGCCGACGGCAGGCCGAAGAAGGGGGCCGCACCGGTCCGCCTGGAGCTGGACCCGGGCCGCACCGTCGACTTCCCCCTCTTCTACGAGGTGACGGCCGCCCGGGGCGCCGACTGCGAGGTCTCGGCCGAGTACGACCCCGGCATCACGGTGACTCCCCCGCACACCCGGGACGGTTCCCTGGTGAAGATGACGGATGCCAAGGGGCGTCATGTGCGGGCGCAGGTGTGCGGCACCGACATCGAACTGGCCTCACCTCAACTGCGCTGATCGGCAAGCGCGTTGACGACAAGCACGACAACCGTGGTGTGCGCCGTGCGGCGACTGTGTGATCATGGCCGCCGCGACCGCTGACCACGGTCGTCCGACAGCCGCCGCACGGCGGCACGGGGGAACTCACCGGGGGCGCGCCACGAGCGCGGCGCGGGCCGTCGGCGCAGGAGCACGCGCGCGGGCCGCGACAGCGGTTTTTCGCCGGTCGCACGGCTGCCGCCGTCCTCCGAGTCCCCGTACCGCCGTCCGGCCCGCTTCCGTAGGAGAGACAAGAAGTGCGAGACAGACGAATACGTTCCGGGGCCGTGACGGCGCTGAGCGCGGCGCTCCTCCTGGGCAACGCCGCGGCGGCCCGGGCGGGCACCACGGGCCCCGTCCCGGGCGGCACCGAACCGAGCGCGCCGCCCCGGCCCGCCGCGTCGGCGGAGCCGCACGGCCCCGGGGCCGCACCGACGCCCCCGGCCGAGCCCACCCCGGTGCCGGCCCCCGACTCCGCCTGGACGGCCGAGGACGCCGTCCGCTTCTGGACACCCGAGCGCATGGCCGCGGCCACCGACCCGGCGGGCCGCGCCGCCCCGCCGAAGACCGCGGTGGCGGCCCGGCAGCCGGGTTCCGTCACCGGCATGACCGCCCAGCACTTCAAGGGCATCAAGTCCGTCGGCACGATCTTCAGCACCAGCGCGGGACTGAAGGGCCACCGCTGTTCGGCCAGTGTGGTGCGCAGCAGTGGCCACAACCTGATCCTGACCGCGGGGCACTGTGTCGGCGCGAACTCGATGTTCGTGCCCATGTACGACCACACCAAGAGCGCGGCCCAGCAGCCGTACGGGGTCTGGGCGGTGGACAAGTGGTTCCGTGACAAGCGGTACGCCTCGGACAAGAGCAAGAACTCCGACCTGGACTACGCCTTCGCGAGCCTGAAGCCCGCCGGCAGCAAGAAGGTCCAGGAAGTCGTCGGCGCCAACGCCCTGGCCCGCACGCCGGGTTATGCGAACAAGGTGACCGTCGTCGGCTACCCGAAGGTCGCGCACAACCCGCAGGACCAACCGGTCCGCTGCCCCCACGTCTCCACGACCGCGCTGTCCGGCTACTACCAGATGCAGATCGACTGCGCGGGCATGTGGGGCGGGGTCTCCGGCGGGCCGTGGTTCTCCGCCCTCGACGCCTCCGGCAACACCGGCACGATCACCGGGAACGTGGGCGGCTTCATGCAGGGCGGCCCGGACGTGCCGCAGACCGACCACCGGTACAACGAGATCAGCTACAGCCCGCTGTACGGCGACCGCTTCTTCAAGCTGTACGCCGACGCCCAGCAGGGCCGAAACCCCGACTACGGCCCCTACCGGCAGCCGCGCCTGCCCTACACCATGGGAGCCGGCGCGGCCTGGAAGCACGTCAAGCTGATGGCGTCGGGCGACTTCCGGGGCAACGGCCACAGCGACATGGTCGCGATCCGGGACGACGGCGGGGTCACCCTCTACGACAGCGACGGCAAGGGCCGCTTCACCGGCGAGCGGCGGCTGCTCGGCAAGAACGACACCTGGAAGCACGCGGTGACCGTCACGGCGGGCGACTTCGCCGGCTCCGACCAGTTCGACCTGCTGGTGCGTTGGAGCGACGGTGAGGTGACGCTGTACGGCGATGTCGCCGACAAGGGCCTGAACCGGGCCGGCACGCAGATGATCAAGCCGAACGCCACCTGGAAGAAAGCCACGCAGATCGCGGCGGGCCGCTTCGGCTCCTCCGCGCACGTCACCGACCTGATC
Organism: Streptomyces sp. NPDC100445; assembly: GCF_044759735.1. Taxonomy (NCBI): domain Bacteria; kingdom Bacillati; phylum Actinomycetota; class Actinomycetes; order Kitasatosporales; family Streptomycetaceae; genus Streptomyces; species Streptomyces sp. NPDC100445. The sequence continues at coordinate 280,619 of NZ_JBIVZV010000004.1, forward strand.
GTCCGCTGGGCCGATGGTGAGGTCACCCTCTACACCGGCGTCGGCGCCGGCAACTTCGGCCACGAGCACAAGCTCAAGGACGCGAACAGCACCTGGCGGAGCGCCACCCTCCTCACCGCCGGCGAGTACTCGGGCAACGCCAGGTGGGACCTCATGGTGCGCTGGACCGACGGCGAACTCGACCAGTACGCCGGCACCGGCACGTCGGGCCTGGGCAAGGAGCAGCGTCTGCTGAACAAGAACGCCCTCTGGACGCACGACACGGTCATGACGACCGGCGAGTTCACCGGCAACGGCCGCACAGACGACCTCGTCGTCCGCTGGTCCGACGGCGAGACCACGATGTACACGGACACCCGCGCCGCCCACCTGGGCACCGAGGACACCCTCGTCCACGCCGCCTGCTGCTGAACCGGCACGCCTCTTCACCACCTGATGGAGTCACACATGACGCAGTCCTCGCGGCGTGCACGTGCGCTGTCGTCCGCCGTCGCCTCGGCGATCGCCGTCGCCCTGACCGCTGTCGGCGCCGGCGCCGCTCGCGCCGATGCCCCTGTGCCGGCCGGGCCGGCGGACAGGGTTGCCGGGACCGGCGTCGCGGCCGGGCAGCACAAGCCGACCGCGACGGCGCCGTTGTTCTTCCTCTCCGGGATGCTGCCGTCCGGCCAGATGTACGTCTACCTGCCCGACGGCAAGGGTGGCTTCGACGACCGGTCGGGCGCCTACGTCTGGCCGCATCTCAAGTACGGCGTTTCGATCGACCCCGATCTGACCGGTTACCAGGACGGTGAATACCACGTCATGGACGACGGCACGGTGAACCTCTGGCGTGGCGGGCACGTGAAGAAGATGGCCACCGGTTGGGGCCGGTACAACGCGGTCTTCTCCCCCGGCACCCTGAGCGGTGCCAAGCACCCGGACCTGCTGGCCCGCGACAAGCAGGGCGTCCTGTGGCGCGTCCCGACCAAGGCGGGCGGCTCCCTGTCGGCACGCGTCGAGGTCGGCACCGGCTGGGACCGGTACAGCCAGATCACCGGCCAGGGCGACCTGACGGGCGACCGCGAGCCGGATGTCGTCGCCCGCGACAAGCGGGGTGTCCTGTGGCTGTACAAGGGAACGGGTGACGCGCGGAAGCCGTTCGCGTCCCGTGTGCGGGTGGGGAGCGGCTGGAACCGGTACGACAAGCTGGTGGCCACGGGCGACGTCGACGCGGACGGCCACAGCGATCTGCTCGCCCGCGACCCCCAGGGAAAGCTGTGGCTGCTCAAGGGGACGGGCAGAGCGGCCGCGTTCTTCAAGCCCCGGGTCACAATCGGAACCGGATTCAACCAGTACCGCGCCCTCTTCTAGACGAGCCGGCACGGGGGGCCGTCGGTGGCTCTCCCCAACCAGCGCCGTCCTGACGGAGACTGCCGTCGGGGGTCGTGCTGGGGCGTGCCATCATGATCATGCCATCGGGGGGAGGCGGTTCGGCTCGTAAGCTGTCCCCTGCGGAAGCAGGAAGGGCAGTGCATGAAGTCGGTACTCGTCAAGGCGTCCGCCGCCGCCATCGTCATCGGATCGCTCGCGGCCTGCGGCGGCGGATCAGGAGGCACGAACTCCTCCGGGCACGGGAAGACACCTCCCGTGCACGAGGTGACGTCGGCGCCCTCGCCGAAGCTCGAGGTGCCGGCCGGCTATGACACTTCGAAGGGTTGGCAGCTCTCCGGGAAACAGGTCGGTACGTACGCCGTGCTGCCGCACGCCGGTGCGATGGCGACGATGACCAGCGCGGGGTCCGCCTACCGGGTGACCGTGCGCGACGCCGCGACGGGCCGGGTCCGCTGGACCGGCAAGCCGTTCCGCGACCTCTCCGAGGGCGAGACGCCCGGCCTGGTCGTCGTCACCGTGGGCGGCAAGGACCACCTGGTGACCTGGTCGCGGGGCGCGAAGGGCGGGGACGCCCTGTCCAAGGCCAAGCAGGTCTACGCCGTGGACGTCTACGCCGCCGACGGCTCCGGCGACGCGGTCGGGCCCGTGCACCATGTCGAGGTCCCGGCGACCGACTTCGGGACCGGCCGGGTCACGAGCGCGGGGGAACGGCTCCTGATACCCGTCACGGACAAGCGCGAGGTCGCCCTCGACGTGACCACCGGCCGGACCACGGCGTACGACACGGATTCCCTGAAGGTGCCGGGGTGCTCGTCATGCACCTACGGCAACGAGATCGCGGCCCTGACGGAACGTGACCCGGTGGTGCGCAACGAGGGCGAGGGCGCCTTCGGCATCCCCGGCTCCTGGGACGACGACCGTGTCGCGCCGGCCGAGGCCGATCCCGCGACCGGAATGGTGTGGCCGGGCAGCGGCACCCACCTCATCGCCCGCTGGGAGGAGAAGAACAGCGGCAGCCACAACGTGTGGGCGGTGCTCGACGGTGCGACCGGCCGGGTCCAGGCCTCCGTGCTGTGCGCCAAGCCGTCCATCGGGACGGGGGAAGCCCCCGGCTCCGCGCTGTCCCCGAACGGCCGCTACCTCGTCTCCGAGCACCTCGCCGTCGACCTCGGGTCGAAGAAGGCGTACTGCTTCGAGGAGACCGGCGACAGCAAGCCCCTGATCTTTACCTCCGTCACCGACGACGGCCTCGCCTACGGCACCTCGCTGACGACGGGCAACAGCCTCACCGGGACCACGGCCCCCGTCCAGCTCCCGCTGGCCGCGGGCTCCCCGAAGGCCTTGGCCGGGGATGAGCGGACACCGGTCGCCGACTTCGACGGGGTCGGCGTCTTCACGCACAGTGAGGGCAACGTGCCGTACCTGGTCGTCTACCCGCGCAACGGGTAGCCGTCCGTCCGTGGGTCAGGGGACCGCGGAAAGCTCCGATTCCCTGACCCACGGCTGGAGGAGCGGGCTCCCGACCGATCAGTCGCCGGTGTTGGTGGCCCACAACGGACCGCCGGACGCGGCGTAGACGACCAGGTTGCCGTCGTCCTGGACGGCGAGGTAGGCGCCCGGGTGACCCCACGTTCCCGTCGCCCACAGGGGGCGGCCGGAGCCGTCGTAGACGACGAAGTTGCCGTCGGACTGCATGACGGCCGAGGCGCCGGAGGGCCACGAGCCGACGCCTTGCCACGCCGCGTGACCGTCCTTGTAGAGGACCAGGTTGCCGTCCTGCTGTAGCCGCAGCACGGTCCGTCCGCTGCCGGAGGTCCACGCGCCGTTGCGGTAGAGCGTCGCGCCCGAGGAGAAACGGGCGTCCCCGAGCGCACGGGCGGCGACGGGGTGACCATCCGGTGCGGTGGCGGCAGCGGCGGCTCCCGCCGCGGACACTCCCGTCAGCGTGAGCGCGGCGGTCGCCGCGGCAACGGAAATCATGGATGCCATCCTGCTCATGCGGATGTTCCCTTCTGGCGACGGGGAATTTCCCCGCCACGAGAAGGACACTTTCACGCGGACTTCACCGTCACAAGAGACCGGAACGGGCCACTGGTTCATTACTCGACCATGCCCGGAAAACGTGCCCGGAAAACGATGTCTGGAATCGGCTCGGCCCGCAAGCAGAAGAAACGTCTTCCGTATTTCTATTACTTTCGTTCGGCGTTCACGAATTCCTTTCTGGTTCGTCTTCGTCCCCGGCCGCCGCGCACCGCGGGCCGACGGGCGCCGCGCCACGGGAAGTACCGCGCCATGTCGCGTGTGTCATGGACGGGAACGGGCGGTGGGCGGCGCAGAGGGAACCGCCCCGGACGTCCGGGCACCGGGCCGCGGAGACGACGGTGATCGACGTGATCGAGGCCGCCCACGCCGCCGGGGTGGCCTGGTTGAGCCTGTACGCGTTCTCCACGGAGAACTGGAGCCGGCCGGACGGCGAGGTCGATTTCCTGATGGGGCTGGTGCGCCGGGCGGTGCGCAAACACGCCCCCTTGCTGCACGCGCGGCAGATCCGGCGCCGCTTCCTCGGCATGACCGATGCCCGGATCCCCGCGGGCCCGGCCCGAGACATCGCCGATCTGACGACACTGACCAGCCGGAACCGCGGGATGACGCTGACCGTCGCCTTCGACCACGGGGGCCGCCGGGACATCGTCGAGGCCGCGCGATCGCTGATCCGCAGCGGAGTACCGGCCGACGCGGTGGACGAGCGGAGTTTCGCCGCCCATCTTCCCTTTCCCGACACCCCTGACGTCGATCTGGTCATCCGCACCTCCGGCGAGCAGCGGATCTCGAATTTCATGCTGTGGCAGGTCGCCTACGCCGAATGGGTCTTTCCACCGGTGCTGTGGCCGGACTTCCGCGCCCCGCATTTCATCGAGTGCCTGCACGCATACCGGCGACGGGACCGCCGTTTCGGCGGCGTACCCACGGATCAGAACGGAGAACACCGACCGTGACCGATTCAGAGCCCGGCCGGATCCCGAATGCCGAGGGACCCCTCTTCGGTCCCGGCTCGCAGTTCAACGCGATGTTCAACGAGCCGCGTTGGGCGTTGGCGATGGTCCGGGCGACCGTGCTGGAGGCGGCTCACCCGCAGATCGGGGCCGCGCTGCTGGACAACTCCACGTTCGTCGCCCATGCCTGGCGGCGGCTGCGCAACACCTTCCTGAGCATGCAGCGCATGTTCGGCGCCGACGAGCAGGTGCGGCAACGGGAGGCGGCACGGCTCAACCGCCTGCACGCACGCCTGAACGGCACCGACGCCCGCAACCGGCCCTACGACGCGATGACCCCCGCCGTGCGGGCCTGGGTGGTGGCGACCCTGTTCGAGAGCGCCGTCACCATGTGCCGGCTGAGCGGACAGCCCCTGGAACAGGGAGCCATGGAGCGGTTGTACGCCGAGTTCCAGGCGTTCCCGGCCGCCATGGGGGACGACGCCGGCCACCTGCCGCCCACGCTCGACGCGTTCTGGCCCTACTACGACCGGGTCGTCGCGGAGGAGCTGGAGAACACGGAGGCGATGCGGATCATCCTGTACAAGCTCTTCGACCACCTGCCCGCTCCTCCCCTGCTGCACGGGCTTCCCACGCTGTGGGCGGTCGGCCGCACCGTCGCGGGCCCGGTCATCGGAGCGATCACCGTGGCCTCCCTCCCGGAACCGTTCCGCCGGCGGGCCGGAGATGCCCGGTGTCCACACGCTGATGCAGAGCGCCTACCTGGCCGCCGGCCTGGCCCGGTTCCTGCCCGACGGCTGGATCCGTAGCGAGGGGATCACCGACCTCCTCGCGCTGTCGCCCGACAGCGACGACGCCCGGGCGAGGACGATCGCCGCCCTGCGCGAACGGATGAAGCGCGCCGGAGTGCTCATCCGGCTCATCACTCCGCTCCCCCCGGAGCCGGAGGCCGCCTCGGCGGGCGGGGCGCGGCGCACCGCCGGGGAGTCCTTCCGGGAGGTTCTCGACCAGACCGGCGACGGTTACCTGGACTGGCCCGACCTCGCCGCCATGGCCCGCGAACTGTCCAGCCGCCTCGACCTGGACGAACCCGAGGAGACCAGGCTCTACAACGCCTACGCCGACTGGTGGCGCGAACTCCAGGCGGCCCTCGACACCGACGGTGACGGCCGCGTCAGTGCCGACGAGTACGCCGGCGCGGTGCCCTCCCTGGCCGGCCCCGCCCTGATCCGGGTCGCCGAGGTTCTCTTCGACGTCACCGACAGGAACGGTGACCAGCGCATCGACGCGGACGAACACCGCGCCCTGTTCCGCACCGCCTTCCACCGCGACACCGGTGACACCGGTGACACCGGTGACACCGACGGCGCCTACACCCGCAGCGCCTTCGTCAACGACTTTCGGCGCCCTCCTCGAACCGGGTGTGGTGCCGGCCGTCCGGCTGGCGCAGTCCGTAGCGCGGGGCGTGCGCGCGGACGGTGTCCCAGTGGGCCGCGCCGTACGAGGACGACCGCGAGCAGCACCGCCCCGTCGATGGTCGGCAACCCTCCGACCTCCCCCACCAACGCCCCGGTGCCGGGCGGTCGTTGTTCGGTGTTTGTTTGTATGGCGGCGGTCCGCCGACACCGAACAACGCCGCCGGGCTAGACACCTCCCATGACCGGACGGCAGGACGGTGCGGAGGGAGTCGGGGCATGCGGCACTGGTCGCGCGGCGTAGCGAGGGCGGTAGGTGCGGCGACCGTCGCGTCACTGTTCCTGGGATGTGCAGGACACACCGGCGGAACCCCGGCCCGGAAGCCGGCGGCGGGCGCCCGGGCGGTGGGTTCGCAGCAGGTCCTCGACGTCGCCGAGCAGGTGCTGGAACGCGACTGCATGCGCCGCCTCGGCTTCCGGTTCTGGGTGGTACCGCCCGCCGCACCCGGAGCCCGCCGCGACTTCCCGTACGCGGTCGACGACATCGCCTGGGCCCGGGCGCACGGGTACGGCGCCGACCGTCTCGCGGCGCTGCGGCGGGCCGCCGTGGCCGATCCCAACCAGCGCTACCTGCTGTCGCTGCCGCCGGCCCGCCGCGCCGCGCTGGTCGCCGCGCTGAACGGCCCGAGTCCGCGCGGGCTCACCGCCGACCTGCCGAACGGCGTCCAGGTCACCCACAGCGACACGGGCTGTACCGCGGAGGCCGAACGCCGCCTGTACGGCGACCTGCCGGCCTGGTTCCGCGCCACCCGGATCACCGCCTCCCTGGCCGGTGAACGCGTGGCGGCGGTCCAACGGGATCCCCGTTACCGCACCGCCCGGGACCGCTGGGCGCGGTGCATGAAGGCCGCCGGGCTGCCGTACGCCGACCCCCAGCAGAGCCGCGCCGCCGCCGACCCCGAGCGCGGCGCCAGCCGGACGCGGGAGATCCGGCTGGCGGTGTCCGAGGCGACCTGCGCGCAGTCCACGGGCCTGTCCCGGGTCGCCGCGGCCCTCGATCGCGCCTACGGTGCCCGGCTGCGGCACCGCTACCCGGGGGCGTACGGCGATCTCGCCCGGCTGACCGCGGCGGCGCTGCCCCGGGCCCGCGCCCTGGTGGCCCGCGGCTGACCGACCGGCCCCTCCCCACACCTCCGTGGCGGGCCCCGCCGCGGAACGGCCGACCAGGCCGACGACGCACGGGCGGCACCAGCCGCCGGCAAGGAGAACCATGTCAGTCAAGCAGCTCATCGCCACCGGAGCCGTCGCCACCGGCCTGGCGCTCGCGCTCCTCCCGTCGACCGCGTCGGCCGCGCCCGCCCCGACCGGCGCTTCGGGTACGCACCGTTCGGGTTCCGCCCCGGGCGGCGCCGCCGCGGCCGACGGTCTGTTGCACGCCTGGACCGATTCCTACGGCGGGGGCACCCCCTGCTTCTGGGGTGGGAACTCCGACAACTGGGGCCCGTGCCGGAACAAGGCGTCCGACATCTGGAACAACGGCTACGCCGTCACCCTGGACTCCGTCGACCTCTACTGGGGTGTGTCGGCCACCGGGGCGCACGCCTGCATCAGCCGGGGCGACTCCTGGAACAACCTGCCTTCGGGACAGTGGAAGTTCACCTACGGGGCGGGCCTCGGCGGCTTCGGCAAGTCGGTCAACGACAACATCTCGTCGCACCGTTGGGTCGACTACTGTAGCCAGGGCTGACCCTCGAGCCGCCCGACGGGCCCGCTGAAACGGGGGGCGGGCCCGTCGGGCCAGGGACGTGGCCGCCATGACGCCGACGGTCTCGGCGCGGTGCGCGGTCCTGGTGGCCCAGGCGGGAATGCGGGGGCAAACCCCCGTAGTGGCAGGGCTGTTGGCCGGATGGGGTCCCGGACGGGCATCCGCGAGGCTCTCCGCATGACTTCGATCAAGCGTCACGGCGCGCTCGCCGCCGCCTCCGCCGTCCTGTTGTCCCTCGCCGCACCGCTGACGGCGACCGCCGCGCCCACCGGGCGGACGGCCCTCGCCTGGGGGCAGTGCCCCGGGGCCGCGCCCGCTTCACGGCAGGAGTGCGCGACCCTCGCCGTCCCGCTGGATCACAGCCGCCCGAACGGGCCGACGATCGACCTGGCCGTCTCCCGGGTGCGCAGTGAGAAGCCCGGAGCGCGGCGCGGGGTGCTGCTGATGATTCCGGGCGGACCGGGTGGCTCCAGCCTGAACGACCCTTCCGGCAAGGGGCAGAAGCTCCCGCAGGACGTCCGTGACGCCTACGACCTCGTCGGGTTCGCCCCGCGCGGACTGGCGCCCTCGACCGCCGTCGACTGCGGTCTCGACCAAGCCGACCTGGCCACCTCCCGACTGCGGCCCTGGCCGGCCCCGGACGGTTCGGTCGCCGCGAACATGGCCACCGCCCGGCGCATGGCCGACGCCTGCGCCCGTCACGGAGGTGAACTGCTGCGGCACATCGGCACCGTCGACGAGGCCCACGACATCGACCGTATCCGGGCCGCGCTGGGCGAACGGCGCGTCTCCGCGTGGGGTGTCTCGTACGGGACGTATGTCGGGTCGGTCTACGGCCAGTTGTTCCCCCGGCGCACCGACCGGATCGTGCTGGACAGCAACGACGATCCCGATCCCGCCCGCGTCTCCAGGGCCTGGCTGGCCGGTCACGAGCAGGGCGTGGAGGACGTGTTCCCCGAGTTCGCGAAGAAGGTTTCGGCGCCCGGCTACCCCTACCGGATCGCGGACACCCCCGAAGGAGTACGCCGGGAGTTCCTCGCGCTGGCCACCCGGCTGGACCACGACCCGATCCCCTGGCCCGGCGCCAACCCCCCGGAGCTGAACGGCAGCGTGCTGCGCCAGACCATGCTGGACAGCCTGTACGACCCCGACCGGTTCGACGACCTCGCCCGGTTGATGACCGAGGCCCGCGAGGGAACCCTGCCGCCGGCGCCGGCCGGCCCTCCGGAGCAGGTGATGCAGAACGTGGCCGCGGTGGGCGCCGCGACACTGTGCAACGACGTGGCCTGGCCTAAGGACCCGGCCGTCTACCAGAAGGACGTCGACGTGAGCCGCAAGGCGTACCCGCTGACCGCGGGCATGCCGCGCAACGCGATGGTGTGCGCCGCGTGGCCCTACCCGCCGCGGCAGGCGCCGGTACGGATCACCGACCGGGGGCCGTCCGACGTGCTGCTGGTGCAGAACGCGCACGACGTGGCCACCCCGCTCACCGGTGCCCGCAGGCTCCGCGCGGCGTTGGGCCGCCGCGCGGTCATGGTCACGGTCGACTCCACGGGCCACGACGCCTACCTCGCCAACGGCAACGCCTGCGGCGACGCCACGGTCTCCCGCTTCCTGGCCACGGGGGAACGGCCGGCCGGCGACGTGTACTGCCGCTGACCGACTCCCGTCCCCGGACCGGGAGCCCGCGCCGCGCCCGGACAGCGCGTGGCGTGCGGGGTCGAACGTGTCATCCGGTTCACGGACCAGTGGCCGCCCAGGCACCGCCGCGCTGCACGAGCGGCGCGGGTTCCTGCCTCGCCACGCCGCGGCGGAGACCACCTCGGTTCTGGGAAGGGCACCGCGCGAGGCCAGGTCGGCGCCCCAGGTCAGGCGGGAACCGGCGGTCGTCAAGGATCGTGGTCGAGGACCTGCGGCACCGGGAGGAGCCACGGCACGTCCGTCCCCCGCCGGGGGCCCGTGACACGCGAGGTGAACCCCTGACACGCGGGCGGCGCCGCGGGGCTCGGCCGGCGGTCCGTGCCGGGGGCTCCGGCGGCCGGGGGCAGCCGGGCGCGTCCGATGCCGGTCGAGCGGTGATCCCCCAGCGTCCCGACGCCTCAGTGCCCCGTCCCCGTCCCCGGCTCCGGCTCCGGCCGGCCGCTCGTGGCCCGGTGCCCTCTCAGCAGGAGTACGCCGAGCGCGGCCGCGGCGGCCTGACAGCAGGCCGCCGCGAGGACGAGGGCTGCCGGTCCGGCAGCCTGCCAGGCACCCGCGAGGGCCGCCCCGCCCGCGGCGAAGGCGCTCTTCGTACCGGCTCCCAAGGTGAACACCTGGGTGCGGGCGCCCCGGGGGGCGTAACGGTCGCGGCCGGCCAGCAGTGCGGCGAAGAGCGGGCCGGTGCAGCACCCGGCCAGGACGAAGCCGCCGGCCGCCGCGGTGGCGCTGTGGGTCCAGGCCACGGCGGCCAGTGGCAGCCCGGTCGCCAGCAGCATGGTGACGACGGTGCGTTCCGGACGGCGGGTGCCCCACGGCCGCCAGGCGTAGGCGAGGGAACCGATCAGCGAGCCGAGGGCCATGGCGGTCAGCAGCCCACCTGCCGCCCAGGGCGCCCGGTAATGGGCGGCGAACAGTACGGCGACCACCGGCAGGGCGCCGATGCCGAGTTGGCCCATGGCACTGGCCCACGTCAGCGAGCGCAGCGCCGGGTGGCGCACGAGCAGCGCGGCCGTGGCCACCGGCTCGGCGGAGCGCGGTGCGGGGTTCCGTTCGGCGCGCGGCCGCAGGGGCAGGGCGAGGACGAGGGCACCGCCTGTGACGGCCCCGAGGCCCAGGACCGCGAGGGCGCCGGCGGCGCCGGTGGTGGCGGCGAGGAGGGAGGCGAGAGCCGGTCCGGCGATGCCGGCCAGGTTGTAGGAGACGGCGTCCAGGCTGAACGCCCGGCCCAGCGCCGCGGGCGGCAGCAGGTCCCCCAGCAGGCTGGTCAGCCCCCCGGTCAGCAGGGGGGAGCAGCAGCCCGCCACACCGGCGACGGCCAGGACCACCGGAGCGGGCGCCCGTCCGGTCAGGGTCGCGACGGCGCTCAACCCCGTCCCGTACAAGGCCAGGCAGCCCGCGTGCAGCGACCGCCGGTGCCGGACCCGGTCGGCGAGGGCGCCGGCCGGCGGTGCGGCGACGATGCCGGGAATCAGCAGGGCCGCGACGAGGGCCCCTCCGAAGCCGGCGCTGTGGGTGCGGTCCACCGCCAGCACCACCACGGCGACCCGTGCCCCTTCCGAGGCGAGTCGGACCAGCAGGGCGACCTGCATGTAGCGGAGGAGCACCCACCGGTGCGTGCCCGAATGCCTGCCCGTTTCCACGGGCGTCCGTGTCCGCACCGCATTCCTCCAGACCGGGATCGCGCGGCTCGGCCGCCCGGTGCGTCCGGCCCCCCTCCCCCGTTCGTCATACCCTGAAGGTATGACGGCATGTGCGTTCGGTGTCCCCGCTGTCCATACTCGGGGGGTGAGCTTCATCTTCGTCAGTGATCATCTGGCCCTCGATCTCGCCGCCACCGTGTCCTGGCGCACGACCCGCCCCGAAGAACTGCTGGCCGAGCCGGCGGACTTCGCCCGGTGGGCCACCGAGGCGAGGGTGGTCGACCGGCTGGAAGCGGTGAGCCGGGCGGAGTTGGCGAAGGTGCGTGCCCTGCGCGAGGCGATCTACCGGCTGGCACTCGACGCGGCCCTGGGGCAGGGAGCCGATCCGCAGGACGTCGCCGGTGTCCGGCAGGCCGCCGCCCACCCACCGGTGAGCCTCACGCTGAAGGACCTGGGCCGCGTGGAACGCCGCGGCGGCGTCCCCGAGGTGCTGGCCACCCTGGCGGTCTCGGCCAGCGACCTCCTCGGCGGACCGGACCGGCTGCTCGTCCGGCACTGCGCGGGTGAGCCGTGCACCCGCCTCTTCCTCGACCGCTCCCGGGCAGGCACCCGGCGCTGGTGCTCGAAGCAGGGCTGCGGCAGCAGGGTCAACGCCGCCGCCTACCGTCGCCGGACCCGCCAGGACGACGGGGCCTGACCGACCGGCACCCCGGCCCACCCCGTGCGTTGCCGGAGGGTTGCCGTTCGCCCGCCGAGTCGTACGACGCGGTGCCCAGCGGACGCCGGCCGGTCCGGGGACGGGCCGGACCGGCGACCGTGGCGCCCGCTCAGGCCTCTTCGGCGGGGAGGAGGTGGTCGAGAGCCGCGGCGCACTCCTGGGCGGCCTCGGCCGAGCGGGGCAGCATGAGGCCCTCGTAGGCGCGTACGGCGTCGTCGACGGTCGGCTCGGTGATGAGTGCGCGGGCCAGGTCGGCACCGTCGAGCATGGCGAGGTTCGCGCCGAGCCCCACCGGCGGCATCAGGTGCGCGGCGTCGCCCAGCAACGTGACGCCGGGGACGTGTTCCCAGGTGTGCGGGGCGGGCAGTACGAACACGGGCCGGTCGACGAACCCGCCGTCGTTGTGCCGTACCAGGTCGAGCAGGCTCTCGTGCCAGCCGTCGAACATCTTCAGCAGGTGTGCGCGGACGGCCGCCGTGTCGTCGAGTGCCACGCCGGAGGATTCGGGCCAGTTCCGCGGGGCGTGGAAAGCGATGTAGACCCGGATGTGGTCCGTGCTGTCGCGCTGGGCCAGCAGGGCCCTGCTGCCGGCGCTCGCCAGCATGGTGCCCTCGCCCACGAGGCCGGCGAGGTGGGGATGGCGTTGGGCGCAGTCGTCGAAGCCGGCCTCGATGAAAGTGACACCGTCGTAGCGGGGGGTTGCGTCCGACAGGGCCGGGCGGACGCGCGACCAGGCGCCGTCGGCGCCGACCACCAGGTCCACCTCCTCGGTGCCGCCGTCGTCGAACAGCAGCCGCGCGGTGCCGTCCTCGAGCGGCTGGACACCGGTCACGGCCCGGTTCCAGCGGACGGTGCCCTCGGTGAGGGAGTCCAGGAGCAGGCCACGCAGCTGACCGCGGTCGATCTCCGGGCTGTCGTCGTCGTGGACGGGCACCGTGACCGGCAGCGCGTCGGCGGTGGTGGGGTCGAGCACCCGCCATTCCTGGCTCTCCGGGCGGGCCAGGGCACGGAACTGGTCGAGCAGCCCCGCCGCACGCAGCGCCGTCTGCCCGGTCCCGCCATGGATGTCGAGGCTGCCGCCCTGGTCGCGGGCGCCGGTGGAGGCCTCACGCTCGAAGACGGTGACCTGCCGGCCGTGGAGCTGGAGGATCCGGGCGCAGGCGAGGCCGCCGAGGCCGGCGCCGACGATGGCGATGCGGGGGGCGTCAGTGGTGTGCATGAGGCTGTCTCTCGGCAGGCGTTCGGGGCACCGGTCGGTCCGGCACCGAGCCAAGAAAGCACAGTTCCGCTAGGCGGTACACATCATTTTCTTCGCCGTGGACGTGTTTTCGCCGTCGTTCCACAGGTCAGATCCGGCCACGCCAGCAGATGGCGGGGGAACCGACGTGTCGGGTCGCGTCCGCGCGGTGAGTCGCCCGTGCGCGGCTGCATTACCCTTCGGCCAGTCGGTGACACACGGTGCGGGGGGGCGTACATGACTGTCCGGGGCGAGGCACTTCTGGCCGAACTCGGCTCGCTTCCCGCTCACGTGCGCGCCGATTACGTGCGCGTTCTCGACACCGTCGCGCACGTCGCCCTGCGGGGATGGACCCGGCGCAGAGGGGTTCGGCTGCTGTGGCTGACGCTTCGGGACGGCGACGATCCGGTCGTGGCACGGCGGGACTCCGGCGAACTGAGCGAACACGTCGACTGGGACGGGCCACGGTCCGCCCGCTCCTTCGCCGGTGCCCTGCGGAAGAAGCTGGGAACGAACCGGTGCGCCGCCCTGGTCCACGGCAACGCGATCGACTCGCGCACCTGGGGCTGGGTCATCCCGCTGCTGGTCGGACAACTGCCCCGGCTGGACACGGCGGTGATGGTCGACATCGAGCACCGTGACGGGAACCGGTCCACGTTCGCCTTCCCGATCAGATACCGGCGCCTGCTCGTCCGGCGCCCGCGGTTCGAGGAGGACCTGCGTACGATCCTTCGGCGCGCCGGGACCACGTGATCCCGGCTCACCCGCCCGCCGACGGCGTGCCCCTCGGTCACCGGGTGAAGGTGGACCAGTCGACGTCGAGGAACTCTGCGGTGCTCTCCGAACAGGGCGGACGGACGTCGCGGACCCCTGTCAGGTTCCTGCCGCACCGGCCACCGTTCGGGGCCGGCGGCCGGTGCGGCCGGCGGTACGTGCGGTCGACTCAGGCGGTGTGGAGCCTGAGCCCGAAGCGGTTGAGGATCTCGTTGATCGGCTGGTACCAGGTCTCGCCTCCGCCGGTGCAGTTGCCCCAGCCGCCGGAGGTGACGCCCTGCGCCTGGTCGCCGCTGATGAACGAGCCGCCGGAGTCGCCCGGTTCGGCGCAGACGTTGGTCTTCGTCATCTCGTGCACGGCGCCCTGGCTGTAGTTGACGGTCTCGTTCTTGGCCAGGACGGTTCCGCAGTGCCAGTGCGAGGTCGAGCCCGAGCGGCAGATGGAGGCGCCGACGGGTGCTTCGGCCGAACCGCGCACGAGCTGGTCGGAGACGGTGCCCCAGCCGAGCACGACAGGCACGGTCCACCAGCCGCTGCCGACGTTGACCCAGGCGTAGTCGTTGTCGGGGAAGGAGGAGCCCTGGAAGTTGCCGATGTAGGTGTGGTCCCAGCCGTTCACCGCGGCGCCGGGCTGGGCGCAGTGTCCGGCGGTGACGAAGCCTCCGTAGACGGAGAACCCTATGGAGCAGCGGACGTTGCCCGTGTAGTAGGGGTCGCCGCCCACGGTGCCCGCCGCGAGGGTGCGGGGGATGTGGTTGGTCCGGTCCACGGTGACCGGACCCGCTTCACGGGCGCGGGCCACGAAGGAGCGGACATCGTTGTCATCCTTGTGGGGGGCGACCACGTCGACGGTGACGGTGTTGGTCTTGACGTCGACGTGCCAGCCGGCCACTCCGGCGGGGGCGTGCAGGGCGTCGAGGCGTTTCATCGTCGCGTCCAGCTGGCGTTCGCTGTGGCGGACGAGTGTGACCCGGGCTCCCGCGGCCTCGACGGCCTTCCGGGCGTCGGTGCGGGTGAGGGCCACGACGAGTCTTCCGCTCGCCGAGTCGAACCATGAGCCGCCGTACGAGTCGCCTGCGGCGCGCTTCGCGGTGCGTTCGGTCCGGCGGGCCGTCGTCTCGGCGGCGAGCCTGGCGGCCGCCTGGGCGCGGGTGAGCCCGAAGTCGCGCCGCATGGCCGTCAGCAGACCGTCCGATGCGGGGGCCCGGTGAGTGACGGTGGCGGCACCGGTGACGGGAGAGGCATGGGACGTGCCGTCAGCCGCCGCTTCGGTGAGGCCGGCGGTGGTGACGGTCAGGAGAAGTGCGGCGGACAGGGCCGCGCGAAGAACTGTCGTCTCCCTCAAGGCAGTTGCCTTTCGTCGATCCGAAGGTCGGTGGGGTGCGAAGGGCAGGTACTGAGAGCGCTCTCAGGTGGGGCGGCTTCACCGTAGCGCCTCTGTTTTGTCAGGTCCATACCAGATACCGGGAAAGACGCGGGAGACTGCGGATCCGTACGGCGGTGTACCTTCCGGCGGTCAAGTCCCTTGCCGCAGGCGACTGCGATGTGCGTTCCGCTGACGGTCCGAGGCCGGCACGGGTGGACGATCCCGTCGGTCGAGCGCACCCGGTGGCCGCTACCGGACGGTCTCGGCAGCCGTGGCCATGGCACCCGCGCGCGCCCGGAGGCGTGCTGCCGTCCAGGCCGGTGCACGGGAAACGAGGCGGTCGGTCCGTGCCCGGTGCGGCCGGTAGGCATCCGGCCGGCGCTCGGGGTGCTCCGTCAGCGCGCTCCCGGCCGCGGGGCCGCGCTGGCGCGGATGGCGGAGATGACCGTGCGCGCCCAGTCGGTGGGGTCCGGCGTGCGCAGCAGGGACGCCAGGCGGGTGAGGTGCTCGGCGCGCTCACCCAGGGGCATGGTCAGCGCGGTGCGCAGCGTGTCCACCAGGTCGAGCGGTTGCAGCGGGTCGGTCAACAGGGGTGCGGTGCCCAGGTGCTGGGCGACTCCCGCGTACCGGGAGAGAATCAGGACGCCCGGGCGGCGGGTGGCGTGGCGGGCGCTGATGTATTCCTGGGCGGTCAGGTTCATGCCGTCGGCGAGCGAGGTCACCCAGAACACGTCGGCCTCGAGGTAGTGGCCGACGACCGCGGCGAAGTCGAGGTTGCGAGGGATGTAGTCGACGGGTTGCCAGTGCGGGCTTCCCCAGCGCCGGTTGACGCCGGTGATCGCGTCCTGAAGCTCGGTGAGGGTCGCGTCGTAGGCGCGGATACCAGGTTCGGGCGGAGGGCAGATCAGGCGGTAGCGGACCTTCTCCCGCAGTGCGGGCTCCTCGGCGAGGAGGGTGTCCAGTGCGCGGATCTTGTGGACGGGGGCCTTGGCGTAGTCGAGGCGCTCCACGGAGAGCACCGACCGGGCGTCGCGGTCCTCGCGGTGCGGCCGTGTGCCGGTCCGGGCGCGGGCCAGCCGGGCGACGGCCGAGCGGTCGATGCCCAGGGGGTGCACGCCGACGTGCGGGGCGGGCACCTCGGCATCGGCGAAGATCCGGCGGAAGTTGTCGGCACAGTCAGGGGTGTGGAAGCCCGCCCAGTCGAGGCGGGCGAGGGAGTCGCGTAGCTGGTCGGCTGCCGGAAGACGTCGGAAGACGTCGGGGGCCGGGAAAGGGGTGTGGTGGAAGAGACCGATGGTGACATCGGGGCGGTCGGCCTTGAGG
The DNA here is from genome assembly GCF_044759735.1 of Streptomyces sp. NPDC100445. Lineage (NCBI taxonomy): Bacteria > Bacillati > Actinomycetota > Actinomycetes > Kitasatosporales > Streptomycetaceae > Streptomyces > Streptomyces sp. NPDC100445. Next base: position 296,919 of record NZ_JBIVZV010000004.1, read on the forward strand.
GCGGCGGGTACGAGCCAGAGGTTGTAGTCGTGGAGCCAGACCGTGGCGCCCCGTTCCGCGACAGAGGCGATGTGGCGGGCGAAGCTGGTGTTGACGGCTTCGTAGTCGGCCCAGTCGGCGGGATGGTCCCGGATGAGGTCGGGACGGGACATCAGGGCCGGCCAGAGGGTCTCCTTGCACGCGCGGTGGAAGTAGCCGGCCCAACGGTCGGGTGGCAGTGGGAGGAGGGAGAGCGCGGGACCGCCGGTGGCCGGCCCGGGTGGAGGAGGCGGCGGTGTCTCGCCGACGTGGACGGCGGCCCATACCGCGCCCAGACGCTCATCGGTCAGGGCGGCCCGCAGGGTGGGCAGGACGCCGTTGGGGCTGGAGGGCTCATGCCAGACTCCGTCGACCCAGCGTACGGGCGGGCGATGATACCCGACCACCAGTGAGCGTCTCCTGGGCCAGCGCAGGCGTTCCAGCCCTTCGAGCACGGCCGCCGCACCCTCGGAACGCGCGTGGAGGACCCGGTCGTCGGGGGGAGTCCGCGCGGTCAGGGCGGGCTCCGCGTTGGCGACCACGACCCCGTGCGTGCCCAGACGGAACAGCGACAGGTCGTTGAGGGAGTCGCCGGCCACCAGCACGGACCGGTGAGGCCACCCGAGCATGTGGGCGAGCAGCCGTAGCGCGCGCCCCTTGTCCGCTCTCGCGGGGAGGACGTCGAAGTACCGGCCCGAGGCGTAGGACCAGGAGCACCCCAGTTCCTCCACCGCCTCGGTCAACTCGCCCGACAGGTCATCAGGGTCGAGGTAGTACGAGCAGCGGCCGTCCTGGAGGACCTGCTCCTGGTACGTCAGACACGGGAACCGGTCCAGCGCCGCCCGGACCCGGCGGGCGCCCGGCCATCCCGCGCGCAGACGCGTCTCCAGGGCTCGCACGTGCGCCATGTGTTCGGCGTCGATGACGCTGGAGCCGACATCGGCGATGATCCAGCGCGGACGTGGCAGCAGGGGATCGTCGCGGAGCAGGGCCCGGACGGAGGGCAGCCCACGGCCGGTGGCGAAGACGACGGTGATGTCCGGTTCCTGGTTCAGGACGTCGAGGAGTCGCTGCCGGTGATGGGGGCCGCCGCCCAGCAGAGTGCCGTCCAGGTCGGCGACCAGCACCCTGCGGTCGGGCGTGCTGCCTGCATGGGCGCTCACCACGCGGGGTCGTGGGTCACCGGGTCCACCACACGCGTTCCGTCACCGGCGTCGGCCTCCGGGAGTTCGGGGGGAATGCTCCGCGCGCGCCGGATGGCCCGACCGAGCCGCGCCGTCGGACCGTCATCGCTGTTCAGGAGCGTGGTCACCAGCTCCTCGGGAACGTGGCGCGCGGCTGCCAGCAGCTCGTCTGTGTCATGGCTGTTCCGGAACACGACAATCTCCCACGAGTCGCGGCAGCGGGATCGAATCCCCGGAGGGCGGGCACGGGTGTGCAGAGCTGTACCCGCTCGACCGATACTTCCCTCTCCCTATGGTATGTACTCGGTCGGAAGATGTGCCGTACGGCTCGCTGCCCCCCCCACACACAACGGCCGGCGTGTCCCAGGAGCTGTCGCTCGGCGGGACCCGGTCCGCGCGTTCCCGGATCCCCGGCCGGCCGTCCCTGGGACACGACGAGGCGATCGTCCGCCGGACGATGCGGGCCACCTGGCCGGCGCCCGCATGACCGAGTTCCCGCAGGCGCGGCGAGGGCCGCCGGGCAGGGTGGTACAGGGTGCCAGCGCGCGGAATCGTTCCCTCGGCGCGGCGCGTACGGCCGGTTCCCCGGAGGTTGCGGCGATCTGCCGGCAGGCGTGTGCGAGCGCGGCGTCCTCGCCGGCCGGCCGCGGTACGGCGACCAGTTCGCGGTCGATGAACGGGCGGGGCCGGGCGATGACGCTTCCGCCGGGTACGCCGAAGATCTGGGCGTTGAGGATCTGGCCGAGGTTCCGCGGTGGCGGCAAGGCGGTCGGCAGGTCCGCCGTGGCCGTCTGGAGGATCGTCGTGCTGCCCGGCGAGATGAACAGGGCGTCCGCCGTCAACAGGACGGCCTCGAAGTCGTACGCGCGGGACCTGTGCGCACCGCCCCGGGCAGCATGGCGGTGAGATCGGCGCACGCCCATGCCGACAGGTTGCCGCAGAGGGTCGCCACCACGTGCCCGGCACGGATCAGCTCCTCGACCAGGAGGAGCACGACCGCGCGGACGTAGGCGTCGGCGGCGGCGCCCGCCAAGCGACCGCGCAGGCCGCCGACGTCGACCACGCCTCCGGCGTCGCCCCGCACGGGCCGGCGCCGTGGCAGGATCGATCCCGGGTCCGCCGACCGGATCACCCGCTCCGATCGTTGACCACGAGGGCCGCGGGTGCCGGCGCGCCGGTGCCGTGGACGAAACGGTGCCGCCCGCCGACGACCTGGGCGGCCGGCCCGGCGGTGTACGCCCGCTTCGTCCGCCAGAAACACGACGCCGTCGAGTTCGCCCATGACCAGCCGTAGTTCCCCGATGCTTCCTCAGCGGAAGTCGGTGATCGACACGGGCAGAGGGCCGGATGAGTGCACGGTGACCGACAGCCTCCCGTGCTCTCGCGGGCTCTGTCGGGCGGAACAGGCCACCGGCTGGCACTCGCGGCGTGGCCGGCGTGCGGCGGCCGTGTCCTCGACGGCGAGTGAGCCGGGGATCGTGTGCACCGTGCGCCGACGCGGTCTCCCTCGAGGTGGGGCAGGTCGGCGGTCGCGGCGCCGGACAGGACCAGGGCCGCCGTCGCGGCACTCGCTGCGAGGACGGCGGCGCGGGCGCGAGGCATGTTTCCTCCGTTCTCCGGCCGACGATGCCGCCGGGAGCGAACCCGGGTGCGGACGAGGGGACAGGGGCCGCACGGATGCCCGCCCGGCAAGGTCATCGCGGGCAGCGGTGATCGGCGGTGTTCGATGCGCCGTTCATGACGGGTGGTCAGCGGGGCCACTCCCAGGACATGCCGTGCACGCCGGGGCGGCACTTGTCGAGGAGGATGTGGGAGGTGTGTGACGCGTCCAGGGCGACGCGTCGTCGTAGTACAGGTCGGTGAGGTCGGCCACGCAGTGACCGGCGCTCCTGAGGTACTGGCGCCCCGAGGGGTCATGGGCTCCGTATCCGACCGAACACAGCCAGCCGCCGCTGCTGTTGGTCCAGGTCATCCTGCTGCCCGGGTAGACCGTGGACTGCGGGGCGAGCCGCTGCCCGTCGCGGACGACCCGCACCGCGCGGCCGTGGGAGGCGGCCGCCTCGAGGAACGACTTGGCCGCTGCGGACGTCCGGTGGGGGATGACGTGCACGGTGACGGTGTCGCTCGGCAGGTCCACCGACCACGAGGCGACGCCGTCGGGGGCGTGGCGCAGGGCTCGCGCGTCGAGGGACGCCTTGATGCGGTCCAGGGCGCGTTCGCCGCGCTGCGGCACGCGCGCGGCCAGGCCCGACGCTCTGACCTGACGGGCCGCGGCCGCGGAGGGGACGTTCACCGTCAGCTTGCCGCCCGCGGTGAAGTAGGCGCCGTCCGTCGCCACGCCCGAGCGGTTCAACCGGGTCAACGTGTCCTGCTGGGCGGCCTGGTGGTCGAGTCGGGCCACCGCGGCGTCCTTGCCGACGCCCAGCGACCGGGCCAATGCCGTGACCATCTCCGGCTGGTAGCGGGGGGCGGCGGGCGGGGGTGCGGCCTGGGCGGTGCCGGTGGCGGCGACGGCCGAGAGCAGCGTGCCGACCGCGGTGGCGAGGAGGGTTGTTCGGGAAACGCGCACAGCTTTCCTTCCGTTCACGGGCATGCCGCTGCCACCGGGGGAGAATGCCGGGAATTCGTCTGGGGAGAAGACGGCCGACCGGTGGGTGCGCGGTATGCCGGTCGGCGGCGCTGACGTCATTGGGGGGTGCGCCGCCGACGTGAACTCTGGCCTGGATCAGCTGTGTTGTTCAAGACGCGTTCAACGTTCCGTTTTCCACAGAGGTACGGATAACTGTTGAGCAGGTCGGCCCCGCGCGGGACATGCCGGGGCCGACGACGACGGAGGGGTCCCGTCAGCCGGTCGGTGCGGGCAGGTGGAGGCGGCCGTCGTCGACCTCGGCGATCCGGTCCACGGCGGTGAGGTGGGCGCGGTCGTGCGTGACCAGGACGGTGGCGGTGGCCCGTCGGTGGGTGAGGTGGGTGAGGAGGTCGACGACGGCGGCGCCGCGCTCGTGGTCGAGGGCGCTGGTGGGCTCGTCGACCAGGAGCACCGTGGGGTCGTTCATCAGGGCGCGGGCGATGCTGACGCGTTGCCGCTGGCCTCCGGAGAGTTGGTGGGGGCGGCGGCCTGCCTGGCCTGCGAGGCCGACGGCGTCGAGGAGTTCCATGGCCCGCTCCCGGGCGCCGCGGGGCCTGCGGCCGTTGATCCGGGCCATGACCTGGAGTTGTTCGGCGGCGGTCAGGGAGGGCAGCAGGTTCGGTTGTTGGAAGACGATGCCGATCCTGTGCCGGCGAAGCTCGCCGAGTTCGGCGCGGCTCATGCCGGTGGTGGGGGTGCCGTCGATCGTGACGGTGCCGGCGTCGGGGGTGATGAGGGTGGCGGCGACGGCGAGGAGGCTGGACTTGCCGGAGCCGGAGGGTCCGACGACGGCGGTCACGGTGCCCGCGGGGACCTCCAGGGTGACGTCGTCGAGGGCGGTCAGGCGGGTCGCGCCGTCGGGGTAGGTGAGGGTGACGCCGGTCAGGCCGAGGCTCATCGGGCGCTCCCCAGGGCGGTCAGCGGGTCGACGGAGGTGATGCGGCGGATCGACAGGGCCGCGCCCGCGACGCCGAGGGCGATCGTCACGGCGGCCGGGAGCAGGACGGTGGCGGGTGTGAGGAGGAACGGCACGGTCGAACGGGAGACGAGAGCTCCCAGTGCGGCGGCGATGCCGGTGCCGGTCAGGGTGCCGGCGACGAGCAGGACGACGGCCTGGCCGAGGGCGTCCTCGAGGAGGGTGGCGGTGGAGGCGCCCAGTGCCTTGAGAACGGCGACGTCACCGCTGCGCTGGATGGTCCACACGGTGAAGAAGGCACCGATGACGAGTGCGGAGATGGCGAACAGGAAACCGCGCATCAGTTGGAGCGAGCCGTTCTCGGAGGTGTAGGAGCCGATCGCGGACAGCGAGTCGCCGGTGGTGACCGTCCGGGTGCCGGCCCGGTGGTCGGTTGCCGCGAGAGCGGTCTGGGAGGTGGTGCGCAGGGCGATGACGGTGGCGGTCGGGCCTTCGCCGGCGCCGGTGGGCGGGGCGGTCCGCCGCCAGGTGTCCAGGCTGGTCCAGACGACCGGGGTGTGACCGAAGAAGGCCTCGCCCCGCACCGCGGCGACCTTCAGGCGCTGTCCGGCCAGGTGCAGGGAGTCGCCCGGTCCCACGCCGAGGCCGTCCGCGGCCGCGGTGGACAGCACCACCGAACGGCCGTCGATCCTGTCGCTGTCCGGGGCGAGGCGGGAGCCGGGGCGGACACCGAACGCCGAGACGCCGGTGCCGCGGTGCCCGGCGGTGGCCCTGGTGGTGGTGATCCCCAACGGTTCGGCGCTGGTGACACCCGGGGCGCCGGCCCACAGCCGCCACTGCCGGCGGGTGACGGTGGAGTCCGCGTACGACAGGTGCTGCCCGTCACCGGGGGCCTGGAAGGCGATCCTGTCGGCGGGGAGACCGGTGATGGCGGAGGTGTTCTGCCGGCCGAGTCCGGCCGTCAGCCCGGACAGCAGTCCGACCAGCGCGGTGATCAGTACGATGACGGTTCCCATCAGGGCGAAGCGCCCCTTGGCGAACCTGAGGTCTCTCCAGGCGACGAACACGGTCCTGTCCTTCTCTGCGGTGGGAGCGGGCAGCCCCCACCCTCGCCGCTGTCACCGTGCGGGCGCGTCCGACGCAGGACGGCACTTCGCGGACCACAGGACGGTGCGCGGGTTATAACTTTCGATGGACGCCCCGGGTGCGCCGGCTTCGTAGCCTGGGAGGCACTGTGAACACTTCCGTCCCCGCACCGACCCCCACCACCCGAGCCCTGGCCTGGTGCCTGCACCTGCTGATCGTCGGCCTGCTCGTCCTGGCCGCCGGTCGGGCGGTGACCGGCGGCCGGCCGGACGCGGGGGCGACCGTCGCCGCGTCCGCGCTCTGCGGTCTCGTGTACGCGGCGGGGCCCTGCCTGCCCGGTGTCCGCCGCTCCCGGCGGGCCGCCGGCTGGTGGCTGGCCGCTGTCGGCGCCGCGTGGCTGGTGCTGCTGGCGCTCTCCCCCGACGCCGTGTGGGTGGCCTTCCCGCTGTACTTCCTCCAGCTCCACCTGCTGCCCGACCGCACCGGCCTGGTGGCGGTGACGGCCACCACCGTCGCGGCCGTCGCCGGTTTCGCCGCCCACCGGCACGGGTTCGAGCCCGCCATGGCGCTCGGTCCCGCACTCGGCGCCGCCGTCGCCGTCGCGGTGGTACGGGGCTACCAGGCCCTGTACCGGGAGAGCGAACAGCGCAGGCATCTGATCGAGAAGCTGACCGCCACCCGCGCCGACCTGGCCCGGGCCCAGCACACCGCCGGGGTGCTGGCCGAGCGGGAGCGCCTGGCCCGCGAGATCCACGACACCCTCGCCCAGGGCCTCTCCAGCATCCAGCTGCTGCTGCGCGCCGCCGGACGCGCCCTGCCCGAGCGGCCGGAGACCGCCGGACGCCATGTCGAGGCCGCCCGCCAGGCCGCCGTAGACAACCTCGCCGAGGCCCGGCGCTTCGTCGCCGCGCTCCCCCCGCCCGCCCTGGAGGGCACCACGCTGGCCGGTGCCCTGGAGCGGCTGTGCGCCACCACCGGCGCGCGCCACCGTCTCACGGCACGCTTCCACCTCTCCGGTGACCCGGTGCCGCTGCCGACCGCCCACGAGGTCGCCCTGTTGCGTGTCGCCCAGTCGGCCCTCGCCAACACCGTCCGACACGCCGGCACCACCTCGGTCGAGCTGCGCCTCGGCTACCGCGGTGACCACGTCACCCTCGCCGTCGCCGACGACGGGCGCGGTTTCGACCCCGCGCACCTGCCCGCGACCGACCCCGGGGACGGCGGCTTCGGGCTGGCGGCGATGCGTGCCCGGATGCGCGGCCTCGGCGGCACCCTGACCGTCGCATCCGCCCCCGGCGACGGCACCGCGCTGGCCGCCCGGCTGCCCCTCGCCCCGCCCGCCGAGTCCAGCCCGGAGGCCCGACCGTGACCGACGACGCCCCCGTCCGGCTCCTCCTGGCCGACGACCACCCCGTGGTCCGGGCCGGCCTGCGCGCCGTCCTGGAGACCGAGCCCGGCCTCGTCGTGGCGGCCGAGGCGGCCACCGCCGAGGAGGCCGTCGTCCGGGCCGCCGGGGGCGACATCGACGTGGTGCTGATGGACCTCCGGTTCGGTGCCGGCATGGGCGGCGCCGAGGCGACCGCCCTGATCACCGCCCGGCCGGGCGCCCCCCGCGTGCTGATCGTCACCACCTACGACTCCGACGCCGACACCCTGCCCGCCATCGAGGCCGGTGCCACCGGGTACCTCCTCAAGGACGCCCCGCCCGAGGACCTGGCCGCAGCGGTACGCACGGCGGCGGCAGGCCGTACGACGCTCGCGCCCAGCGTCGCGGACCGGTTGCTGCACCGGCTGCGCAGCCCGCGAACCGCCCTGACCAGGCGCGAGACGGAGGTCCTCACCCTGGTCGCGGACGGCCTGTCCAACCAGGCCGTCGGTGCCCGGCTCCACCTGACCGAGGGCACCGTCAAGTCCCACCTGGCGCGCGTCTACGCCAAGCTGGGCGTCGACTCGCGCACCGCCGCCGTCGCCACCGCGACCGGTCTCGGCCTCATCCGGCGCTGACCCGCGGGGGAAGATGCGCCCGGCGGGGTCTGCCTCGATGGTGGGAAGAGCTGGAGAAGCCTTGCCCCTCCGATGTGACCAGGGAATGTGATCATGGACAGGTCGCGACTGATCGAAATGACCGCTCGCCGGGCCGCCGAACATCCCGGCGGCCGCCAGTTCGCCGCACAGGACGTCGATGAGGTCCTCGAAGCGCTCTTCGGCACCGTGGAGCACCCGGGAACGATCGCCGAGGCGCTCAAGGACCAGCAGACGGTCACGCTCGGCAGCTTCGGCAGCTTCCACGCCGGGGACGGCGCGGCGGCCTTCCGGCCGGGCCGGGCACTCACCGAGTACCTTCGCGACGAGACGCGATGACCACGGCCGGCACCGTGCGCCGGCCACGGCGGCCGCCGGGTGCGCCATGGCCCGGCTGACGCTGCGCGTCGCGGGCGCGGCCGCTCCGAGAACCGTGTGGCACCGGTACGTGTACGTCGACCGGTGGGCACGGTGGTCCCCGCACATCAGGGCGGTGCGCGCCGGCCGCCGGACCATGGCGCCCGGGCTGAGCGGCACCGTCGAGTCCGTCGCCGGCATCCGCGCCGTCTTCGTCGTGGACGATGTCGACGCGCGCCACCGCGTCTGGACCTGGCGCGTCCGCTGCGGTCCGGTCCGGGTGGTGTTGCGCCACGACGTGCGGAAGCACCCGAAGGGCAGTGCCACCCGGCTCACGATGCGCGGTCCGCTGCCCGTCCTGCCGGCCTACGCCCCGATCGCCCTGCCGGCGTTGCGCCGGCTCGTGCGCCCCTGACTTCTCCCTACGGCACCGCCCGGCAGCGCACACCCCTGGGCGGCGGGCGGTGCCGGTGGCCCCCGTACCGGCCGGGATGCGGACCGGGCCCGCGACGCCGCCGCGCAGCGGGCCCGGGAGCGCTCCGCCTCCCGTATCCCTCGTGCGGCGGGCGCTCGAACGGGACGTCGTCCCGAACCCTCACCCGGTGTTCCGCCGAACCGGCCGCACCGGATGCGGCGGACGGCCGCCGGGGTGAGTCGGTTCGGCCGGCGTGTCGTGTTCCGCATCGGCGGCGGGCGCGGTCATGACACGGCGCGGTGGCACCGGACGCCCGCCTCGGTTCAGCCTAGGAGCCCGGTGAGGCCGTACTCGAAGCGTTCGTCGAAGGAGTCCGCGTCGAGGTGGCCGAGGGAGCGGTGGAGGGCGGGGTGGGCCGTCGGGGAGACCGCCTCGGCCAGGCGGTCGCCCAGTGGGTGGTGCCGGGCCGCCTGTTCCTCCTGGACGAGGCCGAGGGTGAAGCAGACGACCGTCCAGGTGGTCCAGGCGGCTTCGCGCATCGCCGCGGCCGCCGGCCAGGAGCGCGGCGACGACGCGGCGTAGGTGCCGGCGACCAGGGCGCGCCGTCGCGGTGGGCCGGCAGGGCACGGCGGTAGCGGCGGGCCACTTCGCGGGCGCGCTCGTCCGGTGCGCCCGCCAGGGGATCGCCGTACACGCCGCCACCCTCGACCGCCCGCCGACGGCCTGGACGAGGGTGCGGGCGGGCCTGATCCGTCCCGACGGGCACGTCGCCTGGGCCGGCGAGGAGGACGACGCCGCGCTGGCCGTGGCCGTGGAAACGGCGCTCGCCGCGGCCGTCCCGGATTGAGGGCATCGTCCTGGGTGCGGTGGGTGCCAGGGCGTGAGACACGCACGTGAACCGTGCGCGATGAGTACGGGATACGTACGGTTCGAGGGATAGGGTGGGGGCGGAGGTGCCCCTTGTCCGAGTTGTTCGACGCGGTGGACGCTCTGGTCGCGTCCCGGTCCCCGCTGCCGCCGCCGGCCGAGCGCAGGCGGCTGCGCCAGGCGCACGCGCTCACCCTCGACGAAGTGGCCGCCGCCCTGGGCGTACGGCGGGCGACCGTCGGCGACTGGGAGTCCGGCAGGACCGAGCCGCGACCGCCGCAGCGGGAGGCGTACGCGCGCCTGATGCGGCAGCTCGCGCCCCTCTACCCCGCCCCCGACGACACCGGGGCGGCGGCGCGCGAGGACACCACCGCGCCCGGCGCGCCCACGGTCTCGGCGCCCCAGGCACCGCCCATGAGCGCGGTGCCCGCACCGCCGACGACCACCTCCGACGACGACCTCCCGCCCGGAGCGCCCGCCGCCGTTCCCGCACCGGCCGCCCCGGCACGTCCGGCACCCGCCGGCCCGCCGTCCGCGGCCCCGCGCAGGACGGGCACGAGGAAGGCCGCTCCCGCTCCGGGGCCCGCGCCGGTGACCGGCGGGGCGTACGCGCACGGTCCGCTGCTCGTCCTCGACGCCGACCCCGACCGGAACGTGACCGGCTACGGCATCGGCGGCCTGCTCCTGGACGTGCCCGCCAAATCCCTGCCCGCCCTGGTCGAATGGGCCCTCCAGCAGGCGCGGTTGGGTGCGGAGAGGCTGCACGGCTCGGGCAAGGACGCCGATCCGCTCCTCGTGCTCACCCCGACGGCGTGCGAGCGGTACGGCCTCCCCGTGGAGTTGTCCGAGGCCGAGCGGCACGCCGGGCGACTCGGGGACGGCCACAAGGTGGTCAAGCAGCTCGAGCGTGCTGAGTGGCGGCTCACCAAGCGGGGGTTCGGACCGTGGGCGCGGGTCTACCGTCCCGCCCAGGGCGGCCGGAGGCACTGCGTCCAGTTCTGTGTCCCCTCCTGGCACGCCCTGGACGACCGCGCCTGGGGCCACGCGGCGCGGCTCGACCCCGCCCGGCTCGCCCGGGTCCTCGGCGTGTACGCGACGCGGGTGATGACGCCGGTCGGCACCACCGCCGTCACCGGCCTCCAGCTGATGACCGCGCTGAACCCGCCGACCCGCGCGAGCGAACCGGACGCCACCGGCAAGCGGCACGCCGAGCACCGCCCCGGCTCACTGGGTACGCAGCCGATGGACCCCGCACCGTGCGAGGCGACCGACGGACACCCCGTCCTCGCCCATCTCCCCCGCTTCCACGTGCGCGGCCCGGACGAGAAGCTGTTCGAGGAGGCCTACGACTGGGCGCGGGACCTCACCGACGCCGAGTGCATGAAGCGGCACCTGGTCGGCATCGACGTGAACCTGGCGTTCGGCGCCGCCGCCAACGGCGCCGTCGTCGGCCTGGCGTCGCCACCCGTGCACGTCACCGACCCCGGCTTCGACCCGGCGGTGCCCGGCTCCTGGCTGGTCGACCTCTCGCACGTCGATCCGTCCCGGGTGAGGGTCGGCAAGCAGTGGCGTGAGCTGGAGGGTGACCTGCTGCCCAGCCCCTTCACGCCGACCGGGGAACGCCCCGACGGCCCGGCCTGGTACGCCACCCCCACCGTCGCGTACGCCGTCGAGCTGGGCTACGACGTCACTCCGGTCGAGGCGTGGGTGCGCCGGGACAGCGGCCGGTTCCTGGACGGCTGGTACAAGCGGCTGCGCGACGCCTACGTCGCCACCATGGCGGACCTCGGCGTCGCCGAGAAGCTGCCACCGGCCGAGTTCCTGAGGGCGATGGACGGCTACAAGCGGCGCGACCCGGAACTGGGGATCGTCTTGGACGCCGTCAAGATGACCGTCAAGGGCGGTATCGGCAAGCTCCAGGAGAAGGCGCGCGGCGGCGGCTGGAAGCCGGGTCAGGCCTGGCCCGCCCTCGCCCGTCCCACGTGGCGCCCCGACATCCGGGCCGCCGTCATCGCACGCGCCCGGGTCAACATGCACCGCAAGATGCTCAGCCTGGCCGCGGCCACCGGGCAGTACCCGGTCGCGGTCCTCTCCGACTGCGCCGTCTACGCCCCCGACGGGCCCGGCCCGCTGGACGTCCTGCCCTATGACGGCGACGGCAGGACCGTGCCGGGCTCCTTCCGGCTGGGGGTGTCGCCCGGGATGGTCAAGCACGAGGGCACGCAGACGGTGCTGTGGGGCGCGGACGTGCTCGAACGGCTCGGCCAGGACGGCGGCAAGGTCGCCAACCTGGCCCGCTACATCAAGACCGGCGAGGTCACCGCCAGGGACACCGGAGAGTAGGGGGATCGCGGCATGGTCACCGTCGGGGAAGGGCTCGACAGGGCGGTGCAGGGGGCGTTCACCCGTCCCCTCCCCAAGTCCGCCGGGGCGCAGATGCGTTACCTGGTCCGGCAGCACCGGCGCAGCACCCGGCGGGTGGCCGAGCTGCTCGGCGTCACTCAGCGCACCGTCGAACGGTACGTGAAGGACCAGATCAGGAACCCGCGGCCGCAGCTGGCCGAACGTCTCGAACGCGAGGTCCGCGCGCGCTGGCAGCCGCAGGTCAGGGCCAGGGCGAAGCGGGACGCGGCCACCACCGGCGGCATCATGATCGACACGCGTGCCCGGTTCGGTTTCACCGCCGCTCCGGGCAGCACCGACGACGCCCGCCTGCGCCACCTCACCCTCGCGCTGCCGCCCCACCATGCCGCCCGTCTCTTCGAGGCGCGGGACGCGGGCGCGGCCGAGGACCGGCTCCGCGAGATCGCCGCCGAGGCCCTGGGCGAGGTCTACTTCCGGGACGGTGGCCGCCGCGCCCACGGCCTGGAGGTGGAGTTCACCGACCTCGGGCACCTGGAGTTCGAGCTGTAGCCCCGGCCGCGCCGGCCGGGGGCGACGTAACCGAGTGGGCTCGGCCAGACGGCACGGGGCGCCGGTGAGATGCCCGGAGCCGGACGGCGAGGCCCGGGTCCGCGCTCCCGGCCGCCACCGCGGCCGGCGCCGGGCGGTCAGGGTGTGTCGCCGCAGTGGTGGAAGCGGCAGGCCACGCCCGGGCCGGGGGTGCGGGGTTCGTCGGGCCGCGGTTCGTACAGCGACCGCCCGCCGGGGAAGCGTCCCAGCTCGGTGGGCAGGGCCGCGCCGTCGTCGACCTCCTCCGGCCGCCAGTCCGTGATGTCCAGCAGCAGCCCGTCCAGCGGGCCGCCGGTGAGCGCGGCGTACGTCCGGTGCGCCAGCGGGCCCGGGTCCGGTTCCTCGTGGTCGCGGCCGTACACCCGGCCGCGCAGCAACTGCTCGTCTCCGTTCATCTCCCCAGGGTTCCAGCCGCCACTGACAACGGGGAAGGGAGACGGCCGGCGGCCGGCCCGGGTCGACCGGAGTGTGCCAGGAGTCCGCGCACGCGCCGGCGTGACCCGGTGGCCGTGGGCCGGGGGCGGCGTGCCGGTCGGGACGGTGGTCGGTCGGGGCGTTCTGGCAGGCGGACGGGCATGCCAGAACAGCCGGGTGCTACGGCTGGGCGACGGATGTGGTCGCTCTCCCGGTGGTGCTCGTCAGCCGGTCCAGCACCTCCCTCTCCGCGGGCCACAGCGGGGGCTCGGACGTCCGGGGCAGGAACGGGCCGGTCAGGCCGGCCAGCAGCGCCTTCGGCCGCAGTACCCGCGCCGGAGTCGCCTTCAGGCTGGTGACGTCCCAGAGTGCCGCCGCCGCGTCGTAGGAACCGGTCGCGGCCTTGGTCAGCCGGCGGGCGTACTGCGCGGTGACCCGGTCGGCGAGGGTGGGCGCTCCGCCGAGGACGCCCGGGTAGTGGATGTCCGTGCCGACGGCGGTGGCCCACGCCGCGTCGACGTGGCGGGCGGCGCCGCGCAGGACACGCCGGGACAGGCCGGGGCCGGTCAGGCCGTGCTGCCGCAGTTCCCGGGTCAGGACCTGGGCGCCGAGCGCCGCCACCGACATGCCCTGGCCGTAGGCGGGATTGAAGGTGGTCAGCGCGTCGCCGAGCACGATGAAACGTTCCGGCCAGCGGGTCGACTTCTCGAAGTACCGGCGGGCGTTGCTCGTGCTCCGGCCGCGGGTGACCACGACGTCCGTGAGGGCCTCCGCGCCGGAGATCAGGTGGCCGACGATGGGGTGCGGCAGGCTGAGGGTGTATTCGAGGAACCCCCGCGGGTCCTGCGGCGGTTCGCCGCCCCGGGTGCCGCCCGCGCTGACCATCCACCGGTTGCCCTCGATCGGGAGCACCATGGCGCTCCGGCCCGGCTGACCGTTGTAGGGGTTGGCCTGCACCACGGTGAGCGGGAAGTGTTCGGCGCCTTCAGGGGTGCGGTAGATCCGGGTGGCGTTGGTGAGGCCGGAGTCGATCTTCCGCTCCTCGACGCCCGTGATGCCGATGCCGCTCAGCCAGTTCAGGCTGCCCGACCCACGGCCGCTCGCGTCGACGACGAAGTCCGCCTCGAGTTCGGGGGCCAGCCGGTGGTCCGCTCCCCCGCTGACGCGTACGCCGCGTACCCGCCGGTCGTCGCCGAGGAGACCGTCCACCGTGGCCCGGTGCACCGAGATGTTGGCGTAGGAGTCGAGCAGGGCCTGCCGCAGGACCCAGTCCAGCAGGGCCCGGGTGCAGGTGATCATGTGCGGGCCGTGCCACCTCCACCGGCGGAACCAGCCGCTGTCCGCCGTGAGGGCGAGCATGCCGTTGCCGAGGGCGATCTCGTGTGCCCCCGCCGCGAGCAGGCGGTCGCGGACGCTGTCCGGGAAGAGCGTCTCCATGGCGGACAGGCCGCCCGCCATCAGCAGGTGGGCGTGGTGGCCCTGCGGAACGCCGCGCCGGTTCTCCGGTCCCTCGGGAAGGTCGTCCCTGTCCAGCAGGAGGACCTGGAGCGCGGGCTCGGCGCGGGCCAGGGCCGCGGCGGCCACCAGCCCGGCCGTACCGGCTCCGATCACGACAGCTCTTTGCGTCAACTGTTGCTCCTCATAGCACTCGTGAGACGGTCTCACTGCATTCTCGCCTGCTCCGGCACCGCCTCACGGAGGCGGTTCACGGCGTGCGCCAGCTCGACCAGACCGATGGTGACCCGGAATTTCTCCGGTGGGTCGGCCGGGCCGTCGCCCCGGCCCCGGGCCCGGCGGATACCGTCGATGATCATCGCCTGTTCGGAGCAGGACCGGGCCCTCTCCTGCTGCTCGCCGCGTTCCACGGCGGCCGCGTACGCGGCGTGACCGACCCGTTGGTCGAAGTGCGCCGTCAGCTGGAGCAGAGCGTCGTGGATGTTGGCCTCCAGCAGGTAGAGACGGCTGCTCGGCATCTGCCACCACAGTTGCCACCACGTCGGTTCCGCGACCGGCGGTGCCGTCACCACGTCCTTCACCGCGGACCACAGCGGCGTCAGCGCGCGGTAGGTGGCCAGGCTCTGCCGTTCCGCGGCGGCGGCGGACGCGAGACGCGGCAGGACGAATCCGGTGGAGTAGATGAGGGCGCCGAGCGCGGCGGCCGGCGGGGCGACCGTGGTGGACAGGACGTCCAGGTCGTAGCCCAGCCAGCGTGCGACGACGGCGGTGACCTTGGCGAGGGTGAAGCCGAGGGCGTCGAGGAGGAGGCCGGCCAGGATCAGCCGGAGGCCGACGCGGAGCAGCCCGGTGACCTCGTCGCGCGCCCACTTCAGGCACACGGCGCTCAGGACGACGGTGCTGGCCAGGTGTCCCACGAGGTAGAGGCTGATCATCTCCCGCATGTACGGGGTGTTGGCGTAGTACGTGTCCAGGTCGGTGAGCCGCTCGGTGTGGGCGTCCGCGAGGCTGAACAGCAGGACGATGGCGACGATGAGCGTCCCGTAGACGGCGACCGTCATCCGGGTCATCCGGCGTATCTCCTCCTGGGGCCCGCCTCTCCAGTGGATCAGCAGGATGATCAGGGAGCAGCTCAGGGCGGAGATCGAGGAGTAGGTCAGCGGGGCGCCCACGTTGGGGATGCCCGTGGCGTGGTTGACCGCGGCGAGCGTCACGGGCGCGGACCAGAAGAAGCACGTGGCGGCTATGAACGCAGTGGCCCGCGTGGCGTTGGACAGCGGCGAGCGGGGAGTCCTGCGCGGTCGGCGGAGCAGTACGGCGGCCAGGGCCAGGAGGACGGACGCCATATACACGACAAGACTCATCGTTTCGGGGACTCCGTTCAGGTCCGCGGATGTGGGGGGATCGTCTGCTCGGTTGCGGGGTCAGTGCGAGCGGACCCCGACGGTGTCCGGCTCCCGTACCGTCCGTTCGGACCTCCTGACGGCGTCGGCGATCCGGACCAGGGCCCCGGCGTCCCTCGGGTGGGAGAGCCGCGGCTGGTGGCCCGCGGGCCCGGACACCGGCCGGCTGCCCCGGCGTACGGCGTCGGTGATGGTCGCGGCCCAGGCGGCCGAGGCGGCGCTCTCCCCGTTCCCCGTCCGGTCGAACTCGGCGCCGAAGGCCTCGTCGTAGAGGCGTTCGTCGAAGTGGGTCTCCAGGGCCAGGAGGCCGTTGTGGACGGTGCTCAGGCGCCAGGTGCCCCACAGCAGCGGGGAGCGGGGCCGCTCGACCCGCAGGGCGCGTTCGGTGAGCACCGGGTCCAGGACGGCGTCGAGGGGGGCGAGACGGAAGTAGTCACGCCATGCCGAGAGGTGGTGGCCCGCCACGGGGAGGAGGACCCCCACCACCGTCAGCACCGCGCCGAGGCCGGCGCACAGGGGCGGTACGGAGGTGCCGAGGACCGGCCAGTCCCGGCCGGCCCACCGCGCGACGACAGCCGTCAGTTTGGAACCGCTGTACCCGGCGCTGAGGACGGTACCGGCGCCGATCGTGAGCAGGCTGGCCCGCAGCCAGGGCAGTCGCCGGACCTCCGCCTCGAACGCCCAGCGCAGGGCCCACACGGCGCTGACCGTCGCGGCCGCCAGGTGCGCGACCAGGTACAGGACGACCATCTCGGCGATCCAGGGCGACGTCGCGTAGTACGTGTCGAAGTCGCTGCGCCGTTCCTCCGTGGTGTCCCCGAGGACGTAGAGGACCCCGATCGCGAGGAGGACGGCCGTGTAGCCGTAGAGCCAGTTCCGGGTCGTCCGGCGCGCGGAGGGGCCGCCCCGCCAGCAGGCGATCAGGATCAGGAGGGTCGCGCTGTACGCCGTGATGGAGGCGTACGTCAGCGGTGCGGCCAGGTTGGGCACGCCGCTGACCCGGTTGATCACCTCGACCGAGGTGGGCGCGCCGAAGAGGAAGCACAGCGACGCGAACGCCAGCACCGCGTTGATGGCGCGCAGCGAGGGCTCGCTCCCGCGCCGGATCAGCCCCGGCAGTTTCACCAGGAGCCCGATCCACAGCAGGCCGCAGCTTATGTAGTTGATCGCCCCACTCATCTCCGGTTCCCTCGATAGCTGAGAGCGTCCGCGATGCGGCGGGCGGTCGCGCCGGTGATCACGTCGTGTTCCATCAGCGCCCGCATCTCCTGTCCGACCCGGATGCCGAAGAGTTCGGCCTCCTTCTCGGGGTCCTCGTCGAAACGGGAACGTGCCGCGGCCGGCTGCGCGCCGTGCGCGTGACCGGACTTCAGCTCGTCCCAGGCCCCGCCCGCCAGTTGCTCGGGGGTGAAGCCGTCCTTCTGCCGCATGTGCCACAGTTCGTGGCCGAAGATCTGCGCCTGGTGCCAGACCGCCGCGTCCCGCTCGATGATCACGTCGTCCCGGTCCACTCGCTCCAGCCACATCCCGGTGGCCTTGAACTCCCGCGGGATGTGCACCTTGTGCACCTCGAGCCTGCGCTCGCCGCGCCACTGCCGGGCGGACTCGACCAGCGCCTCGAACAGCACCTCCGGGTCCGCCTCCACCGCCATCTCGTGGTCCAGGCCGGCTTCGCCCCCGTCCGTGCCGGTGAGGCCGAGCCTCCCCCGGACCGGCGCGATGAGCGTCTCGGCGAACTGACGCATCTCCCGGTCCCGTTCCCGTAACCGCTGCCACTGGCGGAGCCGGATCAGCGCGGTCATCGCCCGCCCCGGCGGTCCGGGACGGCGCCGGCACCACGGAGCGTGCCGGGCTCCCCCGGTGCGGCGGGCCGGGTGACGGCCTCCGCCCACTGGGCCATCGCCCGCACGCCGGTGGGTGACAGCAGCCCGCGCGCCGCGAGCCGCAGTATCTCGGGCGTGCGGAGTTCGGCGAACGGGTCGGATCTGGACTCCAGTTCCTGGAGCCGCCGCTGCAACGCCTCGTCGAGCGCCTCCGGCTCGTCGGCGAAGAAGAAGCCGGGCGGCAGCGCGAAGAACCTGCGGAGCCGGTCGGCGGACTCCAGGCTGGGTATGCCCTTCTTGCGCCACTCGCTCATCGTCTGACGGGTCACCCCGGCGGCCGCGGCGATCTCCTCGAGGGCGTACCGCTTCCCGTCCTCACGCCGGCGCGTCTCGCGGAGGAAGTCGAGCCGCTGCCGTACGCGTTCGGCCACGGAGACGTCCTCGGCCCGCCCACCCGCGAGCAGGGTCAGCACGACAGTCTCCGCGATCCCCGTCTCGTAGGACAGGGCCGCACTGTCGAGCACCTCGGACAACTCGGCTCCACCGGAGGCACGTTGGATGCGCTCCAGGGTTCCGGCCAGTCTTGCGTAGGCGTCGTCTGCTGCCACCGGGCATTCTCCTGCGCGCGTCGCTGATCAGGGGCGGGACGTACGCGAGCGTATCCGCATCCCCTCGACTGGTCGACACGGTCGGGGAAGTGCGCCCGAGCGGCCTGGTCCGCCGGCCCCGGTCCGGCGTGCCACGGCCACGGGCACCGGGGGCGGCGGCGACGGCGGGAGCTAGGCGGGCACCATCTCGGCGGCGGGCGCCGGGATGGCCAGCATCGGATGGTCGCCCATGACGCCCTCCAGGGCGGCGAAGCCCTCGGTCAGCGGCACGGCGTAGGGCGCAAGCGACTCGATCAGCGCCTCCTCCACGTCGGGCAGCCGGTGCACGTGGTCGGGGGTGATGCGTCCGGCGGCGAGCAGGTCCCCGCTGTGCGCCTTGACCTGGCGCAGGACGAACAGCCGGTACAGCCGGCCGAGGACGGCCCCCGCCGGTGAGCCGGAGGCCGCTCCGGCGCCCCGCAGCAGAGCCTCCGCCGCGAGCCGGTGCACGTGCGCCTCGACGAGCTCCAGGGCGGGCGTCACCGTGCCGTTCCACCGCGCCAGCGGGTCGCCGCGGCGTCCGCCCCGCAGCCGGCCGCGGGCCCTGCCGTGCCAGACGCGCTCGATGTCCGCGAGGAGCTCCTGGAGCTGGTCCGGGTCGTCCAGGTCCCGGTCGGCCGCGGGCACCGCGGAAGGCGGGGACGGGGTGAAGCCGCCCGTGAGCATCTCGCCGGCCGCCTTCACCCAGATCACGCGGTTGTCCCCCTCGGCGGTGACGGTCCCCTCGTTCGCGGCCAGCTGGTAGGCGATGCCGTTGGACAGCAGCAGGCCCTGCGCCCCGCACCGCTCACGGCATTCGGTCATGACCGCGCGGGCCTGCCAGGTGATCCAGGCCTTGGCCACGGCCGCGAGACGCTCGGTCTCCTCGTGCTCGGCGTCGGCGCCGCTCGTCCACCGCCGCACCACGTCGCGGTGCAGGAGGGTCGCGGCGTAGGCGGTGGCGATGGCGGAGAGGAGCGGGGCGTGGTGGCTGCGGTGCGCGATGAGGGGCACCTTGCGACCCGTCGTCATGCCGGAGGTGAGGCGCCGCTGGGAGTGCCGTACCGCGACGGCCAGGGCGTGCCGGGTCACGCCGAGGCTGTAGGCGCTCATGCACAGTTTGCCGGCGTGGACACGGCGGACGGAGCGGAGGAACCGTTTGCGCGGGTTGCCCAGTGTGCTGGAGAAGACGCCGTCCCGGGTCAGGCGTCCGTGGTCCCCCTGGAGCATCGCCTCGAAGGACAGCCGCACGCCGTGGAAGTAGGTGGCGCAGTGGTCGACGGGGGCGCTGGCGGTCTCGGGGAGGGGCCGCACCTCGACACCCGGGTGGTGGCGGCCCTCGCCGTCCGTCAGCGGGGTCCGGAACAGGAACACGCCGTGATCGGTGCCGCGCACCAGGAGGCGGGCCGCCACGAGCGCGGTTTTCGCGCCACCGGTGCCGGACGTGTTGGGCATCCACTTGCAGGCACCGGAGGTCGGGGTGTCGAGGACGAAGCCGCCGGTGGTCGGATCGAACGTGGCCGTCGTCTCCAGCGAGGCGGCGTCGTTGCCGTGGTCCAGCTCGGTGCACAGGAAGGTCCCGACGCTCTCCATCCGGGCGTACGGACGCAGGTCCCGGTCCTGGACGTCATGATCCAGCAGACTGCCGATGTGCAGGTTCCAGTGGATGCTCGCGATCGTCGCCATGCCGGCGTCCACGACTCCGGCCCACTCGTGCATCGCGGTGAGGGACTCGATGTCCGCGGCCAGGGCGACCGGGTCCGGCACGGCTTCGTTCACGACGCGCAACCGCTGGTAGGAGAGCGCCGTCCGCTCCTGGACGCCCAGCCCCTCCTGGAAGGCGAACCCGGCCCCGTCGAACAGGCGCCTCCACGGCTCGTGGATCCGCTCCGCGTCAGGCCCGAACAGGATACGAGAGAAATCCGCCGATATCCCCTGCGCGTACGGAATCTGAGAGACAGTCACGAACCGAAAGATAGTAGAATCGAACACTTCCTACAGCGTGATGATCAACACGATTGCATACGGGTGAAGCGTGGAAGCTACAAGCCCGCGTCGACGGCGGCCGGCTCTCGCATCAGCTGCCCGCCTGCGCCCGTTCGCAAAGTGATCTTTTCGAAGAACTCTTCGCGGTCCAACTCGCTTGCTCATAGAGGAACTCGCCGCCATCGTGTCGGCGCGCGAAAGCGCAACGTCGGCTTCCTCCCCGCGCACGAGGCGCTCGACAAGAGGACACCAGGCAGGTGGCCTCGACCAGGGCGGGCCGGATCATGGGAGCCGGTGCGGGGACCGTGGCGGGGACCGTGGCGGGGAAGGGTGACATGGGACAGGTCGGAGCCGTCGGGGGCCGGTTGGGGAGTCGGCTGGGGGCGGCGCGGGACCGGGCGTTCGTGGGGCGGGTCGTGGAGACGGCACTCTTCGGTGCCATGCCGGCCGGGGAGCGAGGTCCACGCTGCTGCGCCGGTTCGTCCGGCAGGCGGCCGCGGCAGTCGGCGGTGGCGGGTTGGACGCCCAGGGTGGCGAGGGCGGTCGTGGCCGCCGCCCCGGCCATGGTCAGTGATCTCGTGAGACGAGGGCCGCGCATGGTGATGTGGACTCCTTCCCTGGCGCCGGACGTTCGGTGTACCGGGCGCATGGAGAAGATCATCTCGGTGTCGGCCGCTCATGCGGCAGGCCGTTCGCCGCTCACTCCTGCTCAGTGATGATCACCCGGACGATCTTCCCTGTCGCCGCCCCGGGCCGCTCGGCGGTCGCACCCGCCGCTTTCTCTTCGCGTGCTGCCGGTGTGCGGCGCACATGAGTGGGTAGGCGGCCGGACCGGATGCTTCCGCCCGCCACCACAAGGGCTCACCTCACGCGATGCACCTGTTCGCGACCCACGGTGACGGGCCGGGCAAGGAGGAGATCATGAAGTTGACGCGACGGACAGCGGTCGCCGGCGTGTGTGCCGCGATCACCGGAGGCGTTCTGCTCGCCGGCGGCAGCCCGGCGCTGGCGGCGGCTCCTCCGACGGCCGGGCACACCACGGTGCACAGCGCCGCGGCGGACACGGCCCGCGATCACACCGCCCGTCATCACACAGGTCGGCGGGTCACGGACCCGTGGATCGCCGGCCAGCTGGCCACCTTCTGTCCCTCGCACGCCCAGCGGGCGGCGGTCTTCGACCCGTGGATCGCGGACCAGCTGGCCCAGTTCGGCCTCGACGCGCGCTGAGCGGCGCCGGCCGGGTGCGGTGGTGCCGCCCCGTGACCGATCGGTCGTGGAGCTACGCAACGTGACGGCCGCGCCGCGCCCGGTACGGCGACGACCCACACCGCGTCATGACGGCACCGGGAGTGTGCCGGGGCTCGTAAGGGATACGAGCAGGTCATGACGTTGCTTACCGCAGTGCGTGAGATGGACCGCCGGTTGACCCGGCGGATGTCCGCCTGGCAGGAACCCTGTGTCCACCGCACACTCTCGGTGGTCGAGGAAGCCGCCGAGAGCAGCAAGCTGTGGTGCGGGGCGGCCGTGGCGATGGGCTGTGTCGGTGGACCCCGCGGCCGGAGGGCCGGGGCTGCGGGCCTGGCGGCCCTGGCCCTGGCGCAGCTGGTGTCCAACGGTGTGTGCAAGCAGGCGGTCGGGCGGGCACGGCCGCCCAAGGAGTGGATACCCCACGACGAGGTCGAGGACCGGCCCGACTCGTCGTCGTTCCCGTCCGGGCACACCGCGGCCGCGGTGGCCTTCACCGCGGCCCTGACGCCCGCGTGGCCGGTGGCCGGGGCCGTGTGCGCCGTGCCGGCCGCCCTGGTCGCCGTCGAGCGGGTGCAGTCCGGCGCCCACTACCCGAGCGATGTCGCCGTCGGCGCCGGCATCGGACTCGTCAGTGCCTGGCTGGTCCGGCGCCTGCCGTGGCCGGCGCCGCGCACGCGGCGCTGAGCAGGCCGGCAGCGACGCCGCCGCGGGCCGTGGTGCGCGGTGCTCCGGCTCGGCACGGCGTCGGGGCGGCCCGGGAAACGGGCTCCGAGGTCGGCCCGGCGTACGCCCATCGGGCGGCCCCTGCCGGCCCGCCGGGTGCAGGTGCCCCGGGACTCGCGCGCGATGCGCCGGAGGGGGGCCGGCGGCGGCCGGAGAACTTCCACGCCGTCCGGCCCGCACGCGTCGCTGTGCCCCCGGCCGTCCGGCGGACCGGGGCCGGCCGGGTGAGGGCGGTGTCCGGACGGCGGTCAGGGCGCGGGCACACCCGCCGGGGGTACGCCCGTACGCCGCCGCTGCGACCCCTGAGCGGGAACCGAGCGAGCCGCCGCCCAGGGCGCCGGCTCGGGGCCGCGTCAGTGCGGATACCGGGCGGGGACGGGCGGATCGGCGGGCAGTACGTGGTCGCCCGCCGTGTCCGTGCTCAGGCACAGCGAGCAGACGAGTGCCTCGTGGGCGGCGCAGGCTGCCAGGTCCGGGCGTTCGTAGGGCCGTCGGCAGACGTGGCAGTCCAGGACGACGGCGCTCGGGTTGCCGTCGGCGTCCAGCAGGGGCTCCGCGATGCCGTCGTCGGCGCGGCGGAGGTAGTAGCGGCCCTTGGTGACGACGGCCGTCAACGGGGTCAGAGTGAAGGCGAGCACGGCCGCGGCGACGGGAGAGTACGGCTGGAGGGTGTCGCCCAGCAGGTGGAAGTACATGGCGATGGACAGCCCTGAGGCGGCGACGAACGCGACGACACCGACCGGGTTGACGGCGTACAGCATGCCCCGGCGGAACTCCGGCTGGAGCGGGGAGAGTCGCAGCAGGTACTTGTTGACGCCGATGTCGGTCGCCACGGTGACGACCCAGGCGATCGCGCAGTTGGAGTAGAAGCCCAGGATGTCGTTGAGGAAGCTGAACATGTCGGCTTCCATCAGGGTGAGCGCGAAGCCCACGTTGACCAGGACGAAGACCATGCGGCCGGGATAGTGCCGGGTGACGCGGGTGAAGGAGTTCGTCCAGGCCAGGGACCCGGAGTACGCGTTCGTGACGTTGATCTTGATCTGGCTGATCACCACCAGGGCCACGGCCAGCGGCAGGACCAGCCAGGAGGGCATCATCGCGTCGAAGGCGCCGCGGAACTGCCGGATCGGCTCGGGCGCGGCGTCCGGGCCGACCTTGGCGAGGATGTAGACGGCCAGGAAGACGCCGATGGCCTGCTTCAGGGCGCCGAGCACCACCCAGCCCGGGCCGGCCATGATCACGGCGGTCCACCAGGTGCGCCGGTTCGCCTCGGTCCTGGGCGGCATGAAGCGCAGGTAGTCGATCTGCTCGCCGATCTGCGCGATGAGGGACAGGCACACGCCGGCCCCGAGCAGGACCGAGGCGGTGTCGACGCCGTCGTGGCCGTCCGTGCCGGCGTAGGCGAGGAACCGGTCGACCGTGCCGGGGTCGGCGGCGATCAGGTAGATCAGCGGGCCGACCATGAGGAGCAGCCAGACCGGGGTCGTATACACCTGGAGCCTGCTGAGCGCCTTCATGCCGTGGACGACCAGCGGGATGACCATCAGGGTGGACACCAGGTAGCCGAGCCACAGCGGCAGTCCGAGGCCGAGTTCCAGGCCCTGGGCCATGATCGAGCCTTCGAGGGCGAAGAAGATGAAGGTGAAGCTGGCGAAGATGACACTGGTCAGGACCGAGCCGTAGTAACCGAAGCCGGCGCCCCGGGTGATCAGGTCGAGGTCGATGTTGTAGCGGGCGCCGTAGTAGGCGAGCGGGAAGCCGCTGACGAAGATGACCACGGCGGCCACGGCTATGGCCAGGAGTGCGTTCCCGGTGCCGTGCGCCAGTCCGATGCCGGCCCCGATGGAGAAGTCGGCCATGTAGGCGATGCCGCCGAGCGCGGTCGTCGCCACGACCATGGGGGTCCAGCGGCGGTATCCGCGCGGTGCGAAGCGGAGGGTGTAGTCCTCCAGGGTCTCGCTGACCGCCTGGTCCTCGGCGGGCCCGGTCGCGTCCGGGGCTGTCGGCCGTGGTGCGGTGGTGCTCATGTCGCGCCTCCCGGTGGTGCTGGTGCGGGTGCCTGGTGTGGGGGGAGCCGCTGTCGGCGTCGGCGGGGAACGGGGGCGGGCCGGTCTCGTGCCGTACGGCTGTGCGAGCGGCTGCGGTCCCACGGCCGGTCACGCTAGACAGGGCGTGTTACCGACCGTTCCCCCTGATGTGAACAGGGCGTTTCCGCCTCGGCGTTGTGCTGGTCCGTGCCACACCCGTGTGGTTACCTGGCTCCATGACCGTGCTCGTGACCCGCCGCCACGTCGACTACGCGCGTGTCACCACCACGGGTTGTCGCACCGGGAGCTGACGTCCGCGCCCCGGTCCCCGCACCGGCCCCTTCCCCACCACGTGGTACCGCCCGCCGTCCCGCCGGGGCCAGAAGGCGTGCCCCGGCGGCCGGTTCGGCTTCCCCGTGTCCCGTGACCTGAGCGGCGCGGGTGCCGTACGGCCTCTTTCGGCACCCGCGTCCCTCCGCCGCCGCACACCGCGCACCCGCACACCCCGCGCAAGGGAGAACCATGAGCCAGCCGATCGACTCCGTCACCGCCGGCCACACCCCCGACGAGGAGCCCGCCGTCCCCGACACGTCGGCGTGGTCGTTCGAGACCAAGCAGATCCACGCGGGTGCCGTGCCGGACCCGACGACCGGCGCCCGGGCCACGCCGATCTACCAGACGACGTCGTTCGTCTTCCGGGACACCCAGCACGCCGCCGACCTGTTCTCGCTGGCCGAACCGGGCAACATCTACACCCGCATCCACAACCCCACCCAGGACGTCTTCGAGCAGCGCGTCTCCGCTCTGGAGGGCGGGGTCGCCGCCGTCGCGCTGTCCTCCGGACAGGCCGCCGAGACCCTGGCGATCCTCACGCTGGCGGGTTCCGGCGACCACATCGTGTCGAGCACCTCCCTGTACGGCGGCACGTACAACCTGTTCCGGCACACCCTGCCGAGGCTGGGCATCGAGGTCTCCTTCGTCGACGACCCGGACGACACCGAGGCCTGGCGGGCGGCGATCCGGCCGAACACCAAGGCGCTGTTCGCGGAGACCCTCGGCAACCCGCGGGGCAACGTGCTCGACGTGCGGGCGGTCGCGGACACCGCCCACGCGGCGGGGGTGCCGCTGATCGTGGACAACACGGTGCCCACCCCCTACCTGCTGCGGCCCCTGGAGCACGGCGCGGACATCGTCGTCCACTCGGCGACCAAGTTCCTCGGCGGTCACGGCACGGCCGTCGCGGGGGTCGTCGTCGACGGCGGCACGTTCGACTTCGGGGCGCACGCCGACCGGTTCCCCGACTTCACCGAACCCGACCCGAGCTACCACGGCCTGCGGTACTGGCCCGCGCTCGGCCCGGGCGCCTTCGCGATCAAGCTGCGGGTCCAGTTGCTGCGCGACCTCGGGCCCGCGCTCTCGCCGCACTCCGCGTTCCTGCTCCTCCAGGGGGTGGAGACGCTGAGCCTGCGCATCGAACGGCACTCCGCGAACGCCCAGGCCCTGGCCGAATGGCTGGAGCAGCGCGACGAGGTGGCGGCCGTGCACTACCCGGGGCTGCCGTCCAACCGCTGGTACGACGCGGCCCGGCGCTACCTGCCGCGCGGCGCGGGCGCGGTGCTCTCCTTCGAGCTGCGGGACGGCGTCGAGGCGGGCAAGCGGTTCGTGGACGGCGTGGAGCTGTTCAGCCACCTCGCCAACATCGGTGACGTGCGCAGTTTGATCATCCATCCGGCGTCCACCACGCACAGCCAGCTCGACGACGAGCAGCTGACAGCCACCGGCACCGCCCCCGGCCTGGTGCGGCTGTCGGTCGGCATCGAGAACCTGGCCGACCTGAAGGCGGACCTGGAGGCCGGGTTCCGCGCGGCGAAGGGCGCCGCCCGGAGGGCGTCCTGAGCACCGTGCTGACCCCCTCGGAGGTCCCCCTCCCGCCGGCCACCGGGGCCTGGCGGGAGGGGGACCCGCCGGGGCGGCGCCAGTGGTACGTGCGCGAGACGCCCCTCCCCCTGGAAGCGGGGGGTGAACTGCCGGGCCTGCGGCTCGCGTTCGAGACGTGGGGGCAACTCGCGCCGGACCGGTCCAACGCCGTTCTCGTGCTGCACGCCCTCACCGGTGACAGTCATGTCGCCGGCCCCGCCGGGCCCGGCCATCCCACGGCCGGCTGGTGGGACGGGCTGGTCGGCCCCGGGCGCGCGCTCGACACCGACCGCTGGTTCGTGGTCGCGCCCAACGTCCTCGGCGGCTGCCAGGGCAGCACCGGGCCGGCCTCACCGCGTCCGGACGGGCGGGCGTGGGGCGGCGGCTTCCCGTTCCTGACGCAGCGTGACCAGGTCGCCGCCGAGGCCGGCCTGGCCGACGCGCTGGGCGTCGACCGCTGGGCGCTCGTGGTCGGCGGCTCGATGGGCGGGATGCGGGCACTGGAGTGGGCGGTGTCCCGTCCGGACCGGACGGACGCGCTGCTGCTGCTCGCCACCACCGCCGCGGCGAGCGCCGAGCAGATCGCCTGGGCCGGCATCCAGCTGCACGCCATCCGCTCCGATCCGCACTGGCGCGGCGGCCACTACCACGGCACCGCCCACGGGCCGCACGCCGGGCTGGGGCTGGCCCGCCGGCTGGCCCACGTCACGTACCGCAGCGAGCCGGAGCTCCACTTGCGTTTCGGTCGCGGTGCGCAGGGCGCGGAGGACCCGTGGCACGGCGGGCGGTACCAGGTCGAGTCGTATCTGGACCATCACGCGGCCAAGCTGGTGCGCCGTTTCGACGCCGGCAGCTACGTCGTCCTGTCCGAGGCGATGAACAGCCACGACGTCGGCCGCGGCCGCGGTGGTGTGCAGGCCGCGTTGCGCCGGGTGACGGCCAGGACCGTGGTCGCCGCGATCGACTCCGACCGGCTGTACCCGCCGTGCCAGCAGGCGGAGCTGGCCGCGGGCATCGCCGGCGCGGACCGGCCCCGGGTGGTGGAGTCCCCGTACGGTCACGACGGTTTCCTCCTCGAGGTGGAGCAGGTCGCCGCGCTGGTGGCCGAGCTCCTCTCGTAGGCGCGGGGGCGGAAGGCACCCGGGGCCAGGGCCGAGTGGGTGTCTTCGGGCGTGCCGGGCGATGTCCTGCCGCCGCCGCGCCCGCGCCGTCTTCTAGCCTCGCGGCATGCTGGGGCTTCCTGCTCACGTCCGTACCCGCCCGTCCGACCCCGACGGGAGGCTCACGCGGTCCGCGCACGCGTCCGCGGCCGCCCGGGAGCGGGGGTCCGACGGCTGTCCCCGGCGGCGCGCGCCCCGTGCCGCGGCCGGCCCGCGGGAGTCACGATGATCACCCATCCCAGCTTCACGGTCGAGCCGTGGTGCCTGCGCGAGACCGAGCTGAGCCTCGACCTGCTGGCCCAGAGCGAGTCGGTGTTCGCCCTGTCCAACGGGCACATGGGGTGGCGCGGCAACCTCGACGAGGGGGAGCCGCACGGCCTGCCCGGCGCGTACCTCAACGGTGTCTTCGAGCGGCACCCGCTGCCCTACGCGGAGGCGGGCTACGGGTACCCCGAGTCGGGCCAGACGATGATCAACGTCACCGACGGCAAGATCATCCGGCTGCTGGTGGACGACCACCCGTGCGACCTGAGGTACGGCCGGCTGCTGGCGCACGAACGGGTCCTGGACTTCCGCTCGGGGGTGCTCGGCCGTACCGCCCGGTGGACCACGCCCGGCGGCCGCACCATGCGCATCTCCTCGCAGCGGCTCGTGTCCTTCACCCAGCGGGCGGTCGCCGCGATCGTGTACGAGGTGGAGGCGACGGACGGGCCGGCCTCGGTGGTCGTCCAGTCCGAACTGGTCGCCAACGAACAGCTGCCCCTCTTCACGGGTGACCCGCGCGTCGCCGCCGCCACCGAATCACCGCTGGTCCCCGAGGAGCACTTCGCGCAGGACACCCGGCTGCGGCTCGTGCACCGCACCGCGCACAGCGGGCTGCGGGTGGCGGCGGCCGCCGACCACCTGGTCGAGGGGCCCGAGAGCACCCGGTGGTCGGCGCAGAGCGAGCCCGACGTCAGCCGGCTGACGGTGACCGCCGACCTGGTGCCCGGACAGCCGCTGCGGCTGGTCAAGTTCGTGGCCTACGGCTGGTCCGGGGAGCGTTCGCTGCCGGCGGTGCACGACCAGGTGGACGCGGCGGTGGCGGCCGCGGTCAGCACCGGCTGGGACGGACTGGCCGGCGACCAACGCGCCTACCTGGACCGCTTCTGGGCCGGCGCGGACGTCGAGGTGGAGGGCGACGCCGAGATCCAGCAGGCGGTGCGGTTCGCCCTCTTCCACGTGCTCCAGGCGGCGGCCCGCGGCGAGAACCGGGCGATCCCCGCGAAGGGGCTGACCGGGACCGGGTACGACGGGCACTCCTTCTGGGACACCGAGTCCTATGTACTGCCCGTTCTGACGTTCACCGCTCCGGAGGCCGTCGCGTCGGCGCTGCGATGGCGGCACCGCACGCTGCCGGCGGCGCGGGAACGCGCGCACCAACTGGGCCTGGCCGGCGCGACGTTCCCCTGGCGGACCATCGACGGCGCCGAGTGCTCCGCCTACTGGCCCGCCGGGACGGCCGCCTTCCACGTCAACGCCGACATCGCCATGGCCGTCGGGCGGTACGTCGCGGTCACCGGGGACGAGGACTTCGCTCGTGCCGAGGGGCTCGATCTCCTCGTGCACACCGCCCGGCTGTGGCACTCCCTCGGTCACCACGACGCGGAGGGCGTCTTCCACCTCGACGGGGTCACCGGCCCGGACGAGTACAGCGCCTTCGCCCGGGACAACCTGTACACGAACCTGATGGCGCGGCGGAACCTGCTCGACGCGGCGGACTCGGTGGTGCGCCACCCGGACCGGGCCGCGGAACTCGGTGTCGACGAGGAGGAGGCCGCGGTGTGGCGGGACGCCGCCGCCCGCATGGCCGTCCCGTACAACGACTCCCTCGGCGTCCACGAACAGTCCGCCGGTTTCACCACCTTCCAGCGCTGGAACTTCGAGGCGACCCCACCGGACGCCTATCCCCTGCTGCTGAACTACCCGTACTTCGACCTGTACCGCAAGCAGGTGGTGAAACAGGCCGACCTGGTGCTGGCCATGCTGGAGTGCCCGGACGCCTTCACCGAGGAGCAGAAGGCGCGCGACTTCGCCTACTACGACGCGATCACCGTCCGCGACTCCTCCCTGTCGGCGAGCTGCCAGGCGGTGCTGGCCGCCGAGACCGGACACCTGCGGCTGGCCTACGCCTACCTCGGCGAGGCCGCGCTGATGGACCTGGAGGACCTGGAGCACAACACCCGCGACGGGCTGCACATCGCCTCGCTGGCCGGGACGTGGATCGCCCTGGTCGGGGGCTTCGGGGGCTTGCGCCGGTACGCCGGGGAGGGCGGGAGGCCGGACCGGCTGGCGTTCGCGCCCCGCCTGCCGGAAGCGCTGTCCAGGGTGGCCTTCTCCGTACTGGTGCGCGGACGCAGGCTGAAGGTCGACATCGGCCGGTCGCACACGCGCTACCGGCTGGTGGAGGGGGAGCCGCTGGTCGTGCTGCACCACGGGGAACCGGTGACCCTGTCCGCCGACGGGCCGGTGGACTGCCGCATGCCCCCGGTGCCCGTCCGGCCCGAACCCCAGCAGCCGGCGGGCCGTCGTCCGATCGGCCTGTCCGCCGGGGAGGAGTCCCGGACGGGGACGCCCGAGTAGGGCGGCGCGGACCCGTTCCTTCGAGACGTCACCGGCAGAGGGGGCCAGATGATGAGCACGAACCACCGCGTGGCGGTGACGACCGGGAGGACACGGCCGGGCGCCACGCGGCCCGCACGGGGTCGGCGCGGCGCCCCGGGTGGCGGCCGGTGTCGCCGGTGACCGCGCGGGCGAGCACGGGGCCGTCGACGGCCGACCGCGCACCCGGTCCCCGGACCGGCATCCGTGGCTTCCGTCCGGGCGACGGCCCTCGGGTGGTCGAGGCGTGGCGCCGGAGCGCGCCGGCCGACCCCGTCAGCCCCGACCGTTTCCGCTCCCTGGTGCTCCTCGACGCCAACTTCGATCCGGAGGGGCTGCGGGTCGCCGTCGACGGTGACCGTGTCGTCGGCGCCGCCTACGCGGTGCGCCGCCTGACGCCGGTGGCCGGCACCGACCTGGAGCCGGAGCAGGGCTGGATCCCGTTCTTCTTCGTGGCCCCGGCCGCCCGCGGGCGCGGTCTCGGCCGCCGGCTGCTGACCGACGCCCTCGGCTGGCTGCACGGCCACGGCCGCACCCGGGTCGACTTCTCCTCGTACACCCCGAACTACCTCCTGCCCGGTCTGGACGCGGTGACGTACCCGGCGGCCGCCGGGCTCCTGGAGTCGCTGGGGTTCCGCACGCTGTACGAGGCGGCGGCCATGGACCGGAACCTGATCGGCTACCGCTTCCCCGAGGAGATCGCGGCCCGCCTGGACGGACTGACGGCGCGGGGGTACCGCTTCGGCACGCCGTGCGACGACGACCTGGTGGACCTGGTCGCGCTCGCCGGGACCCACTTCAGCGCGGACTGGGCGCGCGCCATCCGGGAGTGCCTGGCCGCGGGCACCCCGCTCGACCGGATCGTGGCCGCCCGGGACCCTTCGGGCCGCATGATCGGCTGGGCGATGCACGGCGCCTACGAGTCGGCGGACGAGCGGTTCGGCCCGTTCGGTGTGCTGGAGGAGATGCGCGGCAGCGGGATCGGCGGGGTCCTGCTCCACCTGGTGCTGGAGCGGATGCGGGCGCGCGGCGCGCACGGCGCGTGGTTCCTGTGGACCGGTGAGCGGTCCCCGGCGGGCCGCCTGTACCGGGGGGCCGGCTTCGCGACGACCCGGGTGTTCCGGGTGCTGCGCCGGGAGGCCGCCCGGTGACGGCCGTACGCCGTACGCGTGGCCCGAGTCGGCGGGTCTTCGCCCTCGCGCTGCCCTCGGCGCTGCTGGCCGGCGGATGCGCCGCACCGCACCGGGGCACCGGCCGGCCCGGGGACCCGATCGTGCTCACCCTGCTGTCCCACTACGCGAGCGGGGCGCTCAAGGACGCCCTCCAGGGCCCGGTCGACGAGTGGAACGCCGCCCACGACCGGGTCAAGGTGCGGACGAAGGCCGTCGAGTTCGACGACCTGCTGACCACCCTGATGGTCCGCCAGGCCGCGGGCCAGGGGACCGACATCATCCACCCGTACTGCCTGTGGACCGGCCAGCTCGTCCGGGCCGGCGTCCTGCGGCCCGTACCGCCCGGGCACGCCGAGGAGATCAGGCGGGGCTACGGCGCCGCCGCGGTCGGTGCCGCGTCGGCGGGGGGCCGGGTCTACGGCTACCCGACCGAGGTGCAGACGTACGCCCTCTACTACAACAAGCGGCTGCTGCGCGAGGCGGGCGTCACCGGGCCGCCGCGCACCTGGCGGGAGCTGGAGGAGGCCGCCCACCGCACCACCAGGCGGGACCGGTACGGCAACACGCTGGTGCAGGGCTTCGGACTGTCGGTCGCCGACGACTCGACCACGGTCGGTCAGACGCTCGCCCTGCTGAACGTCGCCGGTGGCACCTTCGTCTCCGCCGACGGACGCGGCACCGCCATCGACTCGCCGGCCGGCCGGGCCGTGTTCGACCTGGAGCACCGGCTCGTCGCCGCCGGTGCGAGCGCGCCCGGCGTCAACGTCTACAAGGCGTTCCCGTCCGGGCAGGTGGCCATGGTGATCGGCGCCGGCTGGTGGACGGCGGACCTGAAGGCCCTGATGGGCCGGGACTACCGCGATGTCGGGGTGGCACCGCTGCCCGTCCGCGCGGCGCACGACGCGCCGGCCACGCTCTCCACCGGCTTCCTGCTCGGCGTCGACACCGCCAGCGAACACCCGCGCGAGGCTTGGCGGTTCCTGCGCTGGCTCAACACCGAGAAGGTGCGGGTGACGCGCGCCGCGAGGGAGGTGACGGCGACCCGGATGAGCCTGCTCCAGGTGTCCGTCGGTTCCCTGACCGGCCGCGCCGACGACATGCGGGCGCTGCTGGGCGGAGGCGGTGACGCGAACCTGCGCCCGTTCCGGGACGCGCTGGCGTACGCGGTGCCGGAGCCGAACGTGCCGGGGGCGCAGCAGGCCAAGTCGCTGCTGCGCAAGAACATCGAGGCGCTGTGGACCGGTCAGCGGTCGACGGACGAGACGCTGCGCGCGATCCGCCGCCAGGTCGACCAGGAGGTGGCACGCTCATGGTGAACACCCTGGCGCCGGGGACGACCGGGCGGACGGACAGCCCGCGGATCGCCCGCCCCGCCGGTGAGGGCCGTGACCGGACGCGTCGCGAGCGCCGCCGCCGGACCGCCGTCGCCTACCTCTTCCTGGCGCCGGCCCTGCTGTTCTTCGCCGTCTTCCTCCTCCTGCCGCTGGGTTTCGCGCTGCTGCTGTCGACGTCCCGCTGGGCGGGGTTCGACCTCGGCGGCATCGAGCCGGTGGGTCTGGACAACTTCGCGGCGCTGTTCGCGGACGGTTCGACGTTCCTGGTGCCGGTCCTGACCAACACGCTGCTGTTCGCGCTGGGCACGGTGGTCCTCGCGCTCGCCGGTTCGCTGCTCGTCGCGACCTGCCTCGACAGGCTGCGGTTCCAGGGGCTGTGGCGCACCCTGTACTTCCTGCCGATCGTCACGACCGTCGTCGCCGTGGGCAACGTGTGGAAGTACATGTACGAGCCGGGTGGGCTGGTCAACGGTGTCCTCAACGCCTGCGGGCTCGGTTCGGTGGCGTTCCTCCAGGACCCGGACACGGCGCTGCCCTCGGTCGTGGTCGTACAGGCCTGGGCGTCGGTCGGCACGGCGATCCTGGTGCTGACCGCCGGGTTGAAGTCCGTTCCCGTGTCGTACTACGAGGCCGCCGCGCTCGACGGCGCGGGGCCGGGCACCGTCCTCCGGCGGATCACCCTGCCGTTGCTGCGGCCGTCGCTGCTGTTCGTGTGCGTCACCCAGTTCCTCACCGGCCTCCAGTCGTTCGCGCTGATCAGCGTGATGACCCGGGGCGGCCCGGGGGACGCCACCGACGTGGCCGCGCTGGAGATGTACCGGCAGGCCTTCTCCTACGGCGACTGGGGGACGGCCAGCGCCGCCGCCTTCGTCCTGTTCGGGGTGGTCCTCGCGGTCACCCTGGCCCAGTTGTGGTTCTTCCGGCGCACCGGGGAGGACGCGTGATCCGACGGCGTTTCCCGTGGCTGTCGTACCTGGTGGTCGTGGCCGGTGCCGTGCTGACGGTGGTGCCGTTCCTGGACATGGTGATGACGTCCTTCAAGGGCCCCGGCGAGTCCGGCACCCTGCCGTACCGGTTCCTGCCCGAGGCGTTCGACCTGTCCAACTACCGGGCGGCGGTACGGCAGCTGAACCTGCCGGTGCTCTTCCGCAACAGCGTCACCGCCACCGCCCTGATCACCGGGTCGGTGCTGCTCACCTCGTCGCTCGCCGGCTACGCGCTGGCCAAACTCCGCTTCCCCGGCCGGGAACTGGTCTTCCGGCTGGTGCTGTCGACGATGATGTTCCCGCCGTTCCTGTTCTTCGTCCCGCACTTCCTGATCCTGGTGCACTGGCCACTGGCGGGCGGCAACGACCTGCTCGGACGCGGTGGCACCGGTCTGACCGCCGGCGTCCTCGCGCTCGCCGTACCGTTCCTCGTCAACGGCTTCGGCATCTTCCTGACGCGCCAGTTCGTGCTGTCGATCCCGGACGAGGTGCTGGAGGCCGCGCGCATCGACGGGGCCGGCGAGTTCGCCGTGTGGTGGCGGATCGTGCTGCCGCAGACCAAGCCGGTCCTGGTGACGCTGGGGCTGCTGACCTTCGTCGACGCGTGGAACGAGTACATCTGGGCGCTGCTCGTCTCCACCGCCGACCCGGACGTGATGACCCTGCCGGTCGGCATCCAGCTCCTTCAGTCGCACATCGACCCGGCCCGCACGATGCCCGTCGTGATGGCCGGTCTCGTGCTGAGTGTCCTGCCGGTGCTGGTGCTGTTCCTGCTGCTCCAGAAGTACTACGTCCGCGGCGTCATGCTCAGCGGCCTGAAGTGACGGCCACCCGGGCGGGAGGCGGGATCAGGGGGTGGTGGCGAGTGCGATGACGTGCCGCGCCGTACCCTCCGGATCGACCGTCTGGTGGAGATGCGCGCCGGGCAGATGCGCCACCCGCCAGCCGCGTGCCCCCGCCTCGTCGGCGACGTCGTCGTACGGGGACCCGAACAGCAGGTAGGAGCAGGGATGATCGTCCCAGCCGGCCGGGACGGGGACGCGCTGCTCGTAGTAGGACAGCGGCAGGGTGGGCTGTTCCTCGGTGATCTCGCGGCGCAGCACCGGGTCGCTGAACATGGGTGCCACGTCCGCCTCGTCCCACCAGTCGGTCCAGCGCGGCAGCCTGCCCCGCGCCGCCGGCGGCCGGAGAAACTCGAGGAACTCGGGTGACGCGACGGGCGTCGGCCCCGACCTGGCGGGCAGCGCGGCGTCCACGAAGACCGACCCGGTCACCGGGTGGTCGAGGCCCGCGCGGATCACCGGCACGAACAGGCCCGCGTTGCTGTGGGCCACCAGCGTGACCGGGGTGCCGGCCGCGACCCGGCGGAGTTCCCCGCGAACGGCGTCGACCACGCGCGGCCAGAAGGGCGGTGGCCCCTCGGCGACGCCCAGCAGGGAGGGCACGAGCACCCGGTGTCCGGCCGCCGTCAGCCGACGGGCCACCGGGTGCCAGGTCGAGGGGCCCACGCAGGGGCTGTGCACGAGGACGATGACCGGCCGCATGCCACGATCCTCGCGCCCCTCCCGGCGAGGGCGCCAGGGTCTCGGCCGACGGCAGAACGCCGTACGACGGGAACATCGTCCGAGTGTGCGTTCGGACGGATAACGCGGCATGTTCGGGGTAGATCCACTGTGGCTCCCGTCGTCGGGGGCCGGAGCACGCCCGCCGGAGGGCTGCTCCCGGGTTTGACACGAAGGATCAACTGATGGCCAGCGGTACCGTGAAGTGGTTCAACGCAGAGAAGGGCTTCGGCTTCATCTCCCAGGACGGAGGGGGCCCGGACGTCTTCGCGCACTACTCCGAGATCCAGGGCAGCGGCTACCGCGAGCTCACCGAAGGGGAACACGTCACCTTCGACATCGGGCAGGGGCAGAAGGGTCCGCAGGCGCAGAACATCGTCCGCGGCTGAGCGGACGCGGCGAACGGTCGGCGACGCGGCTGCCGCACGGGCAGCCGCTTCGTCGTGACGGCGGGTGGACGGCCCGCGTAGGGGGCCCGCGCGGAGCACGACGCGGGTGACACGGGTGTCAGACGTGGTGGCCCCGGGCCGCCAGCCACCGGTGCACACTCTCCTTGTCCGCCGGTGTGATGCGGGCCGGGCCGTCGACCTCCGGGCCCTCGTCGTCGTTGAACGCGCTGTCGGTGATCCGTGCCGTCACCCACGTGGCCAGGTCCTGCGCGGTGTCCTCGGTGAGCGACCCGCTCCCCCAGTCCGCCCGGACGCGGCGGGCCGCCTCCGGATCGTTCTGTTCCATCTCCTCCAGCCAGACCGGCAGCAACCGGTCGACGGTTCGACGGTCGGAGCGGGCGGGGTCCTGTTCCTCATGTGCTGTCATGCGGGGGCGGGTTTCCCCGCAGCCCCGGGTGACACCTGTGTGCGGGGCGGGGACGGGTCGCGGCCCGACCCCGCCGTCGACGGGCGTCCGGCCGTCGGCTCAGGAGCCGGGGTCCCAGTCGGTGCCGGAGTCCTCCCGGTACGTCATGACCGGGGACCACCCGGTGGCCAGCTCGGCCCACTGCTGCGCGGCGCCGGCCGCCGAACCGGCCCCGGCGATCGCCACCAGGCGTTTGTAGAGCGGGTCCAGTTGTGAGCTGTAGCCTCGCCCCAGTTCGGCGAAGTGACTGATGACGGCGAACTCCTGCGCGGCGTCGCTCAGTCCCGCCAGGTCACGGGTGCCCTTGATCCACTCGATGACGGCCCGGGCCTCCCCCACGCCGCCGTCCGCACCGGCGGACAGCGTCGCGGCCAGCGCGACGTACCGCTGCGGGCGGCCGCGCCGGACCACCGGGTCGTACGCCTGGAAGCCGCGGGTGATCCTGATCCGCGCGGTGGCGAGCTGCCCGTTGATCCCTTCGGCGATCCTGGTCCGTGCGTCGGTGGCGGTGGCGGCGTCGCCCTCCATCCACACGTAGGCGTGCCACAGCCGGCCGAGGTACGCCAGCTGATTGGCGCTGCCCGACTTCAGTGCCAGTGCCTCGGCGAGTTCTGTCGTGAGCGGCATGTAACGGTCCCCCCTGTGCCCGTTCGCGGCACCTGTCGGCGCCTGCACGGAGAGTCGCCGACCGGGCGCACACGGTCAAGAGGCAGGCCGCCGGACGACATCCGGGGTCGCCGTGTCCGGTGGACGTCCGATGAGCGGCTCCGGTACCGCGCGGCCCCGGCCCGCCGGCACGGACGGGAGGCCGATCCGGTGTCCGGCCGCCCGCCCGCGACCGCCGTACCGGCGGTGACGGCGTCACCGGACCCGGGTGCGCCCGCCGCCGTCGGCGCGGTGTCCGTGCACGGCACCTCGCCCGCCGCGACGCGCCTCGCCCAAGTGAGGCGCGGCACCGCCTACGCCGAAGGATGGAGCCGCCGCCCGGTCGCCGGCCCTTCTGACTCCCGCGGGCGTCCACCGACGACCGTGCGGATGCACGAGGTGCGGCGGACGACCGGCGAACCGGCGGAAGCGGCACCGGGCCCGGTGGGTGGGGCCTTCCGTGACCGGTGCCCGCCGGGCTCCCTGCGGGGCGGGGATGTGTGCGAGGGTGGAAGGGCACGAACCAGCCTGGTTCTGTCGCTGAGGCTTCGGAGACTCTACGCACGGGCCCGGCACGCCCTACCTGGTGCCACCGCGGCTTTCGAGGCCGGACTTCGCGCGGCGTCCGCCGCGTGCTTGACAGTGATCCCGATCGTTGGCGAGGGCTGCCCCCCGAACAGTGGGGTAGAGCCTGTGAACAAGCCGTACAGCACACATCTGGCGGTGTGGGGTGACACCGTCGTGCTCACCCTGTGCCGCGTCCGACGGGTCTTTGGGCCCGACCACTCCGAGCTGGCCCTGCGGTACGTATTGAGCAGCCTGCCCGACCGGGCCGAGGTGATCGTGATCGACCTCGACCACGGACCCCGTCGCCCCCAGGACCGTGCCCGCGTGCTGGAGATCGTGCACCGGTACGCCGTGGAGAAAGCCCTGCACCTGGTGTCCATCGGCGCGCCGCGCCGGGCCGCGCCGTCCGCCGTCCGCCACACCCCGGACCCGGCCGACACCGGGGCCGGCCCGGACTCCGGGGGCACGGGACTCGCCCTCTCCCGGGCCCTCACCGCCGCGGCACTCGTCCAGCGGGCCGAGGGGATCCGGATGGCCCGCCGGGGCACCCACCCCTGCCGGCCCTGAGACCGGCCGGCCGTCGCGCTCCCCTTTTTCCCGGTGACTGCCCCCGGACGGTGACCGCGCGCATACTCTCGGCGCATGACCGAAGGCAACACCGGGGGGCGGCCCGAGCCGGTCGGCGGCGCGCCCACCCAGGACGACGACACTCCCGCCGACCCCGCACCTCCGTCATCCCCGTCACCGCCGCCCCCCTCGTCCCCCTCGTCCCCCTCGTCCTCCCCGCCCTCCTGGACCGAGCTGGGCAGGATCGTCGGGGCTGCTGTCACCGTGATCGCGGCACTGGGCGGACTGTTCCTCGGGGTCCGGGGGGAGCAGCGGGCCGACAGGGCGGAGCGCCAGGCGGCGGAGGCGGGACGGCGGGCGTTCGCGGAGCAGGTCGACTTCTACGAGACCTCCTCCGACGTCGTCGTGACGAACGGCGATCCGCACGCGGTGGACGCCCGTCTGCTCCTCCCGGGGAAGAAGCTGTGGTGGCGGCTGGACGGGCTGAGACCGTGCGGGGAGATCTCGGTGCCCCGGGCTGCCCTGCGCGCCGGTATGCGGTCCCGACACCCGTCGGCCCCGCTCACGGACGGGGACCTGTCCGCGCTGGTACTGGAGTTCACGGACCCCGGCGGCAGGTTCTGGATCCGCCTCGGCGGGGGCGCCCTCGGCCCGGCCCCGGACCCACCGGCGGATCCCGGGTCCCGGGTGGTGGACCTGGGAGAGTCCTGGAACAGGTCCGTGCGCACCGCCCCCATGTGCGCCGCACGGTGACGTCCGGCCGATCCCACCTGGGGCACGCCCCCGGTCCGGCCCCGGCCCCAGCCCGGCCCGGACCCGGAAATCGGTTCGACGGCCTCCCCGGCGTCCTGTCACAGTGACGCACCATGACGGACTTCGAGCGTCTGACCGCCGCCGACGTGCGGCTCATGCAGAAGTTGGCGCAGCGTGTCACCGCCGTCCGCCCGGGGCTGATCAGCGCCGGCGCGTCGTACGGGGAGCTGGCCTGGGACTGGGGCCGGGGGTGTGCCGCGTACGGCGGGACCTGGCGGCGCCGGCTGTGGTTCTCCGGCGGGGAGCCGGTGGCGTGGGGTTGGGCGAGTCTGCCGCGCCGGGTGAGGCGCGCCGACGGGTCGGTCAGGGACGTCACCGGTACCTCCCTGGTGTACCAGGTCCATCCCGACCACGCCGAGCTGGTCGACGAGGTCATCGACTGGTACGACGGTGTGGCGGCCGGCCCCGAGCGCCGGGCGGTCCCCAGCGCCGCCGACGATCTCGCCCTGGAGCGATGGGCGGCGCACGGCTATCGGACGGACCGGGCCGCGCTCGGCGACGACGGTGACTGGACCCGGCTCAACGAGCGTGACCTGACCGATGTGCCACAGCCGGTGCTGCCGGACGGCTTCCGGTTCCGTACCGCGGACGAGGCCGGACCGGAGGCGGCGGTCCGGGCCCATGCGGACGCCTGGGCCCCCTCGGCGTACACGGCCGAGAGCTACGACGGAGTCCGGCGGACGGCGGGCTACCGCGGCGCCCTGCACGTCCTGGTGGAGGCACCCGACGGCACCATGGCATCCTCGACGATCATGTGGCTCGACGAGGCCAACCGGACCGTCGAGTTCGAGCCGGTCGGGACGCATCCGCGCTACCGGCGGCGCGGCCTGGGCAGGGCGCTGCTCCTGCACGGGATGCGGCTGGCGCGGGCGGCCGGTGCCGTGCACGCCACGGTCGCCTGCCTGGGGGCGCCGGGACACCCCGAGGCAAGCGGTCTGTACCACGGTCTCGGGTTCCGGGAGCTGTCGCGGGACGCGCCGCTGGTCAAGACCACGGCCGAGGGCTGAGCACCGCCCGCGCGCCGACGGGCGGAGTGAACGTCGGGCCGCGCTCGGGCGGCGCTCATGCCGCGCTCACCCATGCTCAGGCGGCGCTCTTCTTACGGCGGCGTCCGCTGTGGGCGAGGGCGTCGGCGAGTTCCTCGCGGCTCATCTTCGACCGGCCGGGAACTCCGCGTTCCGTCGCCCGCTGGTACAGCTCCGCCTTGCTCAGCTGCTCCAGGTCGCCGGCGCCGCCCCGGTCGCGGGCCCGCGCCGATGCCGCGCCGGCCTTCCTGGGCGGGGCCTTACGCGAGGGCGTCTTCGCCGCCGACCTGCCCGGCGCGGAGGAGCGGGTCGCCTTGCGCGGAGCGGACTTCTCCTTCCGCGCCGTCTCCTTAAGTCCGTTCTCCTTACGCCCCTTCTCCGCCCCGGCCCCCTCCTCACAGGCCGGCTCTTCCTCGCCGCGGCCGGAGCGGGCGCTGCGCAGGCTGCTCTCCAGCACCTTCATCAGGTCGATGACGTTGGTCGCCTCGGGAGGCGCCTTCGCCGTGGTGATCTCCTGTCCCTCCGCCTTGGCCCTGACGAGTTCGCGCACCTTCTCCTGGTAGGTGTCGCGGTAACGGTCCGGCTCCCAGTCGGTGCTGAGGGCGTCGACCAGCTGGAGTGCCATGTCCAGCTGCTTGCCGCGTCCGGTCCTCTCCGACGCCGACGGCAGCTCGGGCAGTTCCTCGCCCGGGTCACGGACCTCGTCCGCCCAGTGCAGGGTCTGGAGGACCAGCACGTCGTCCTCGGCCCGCAGGGCGGTCAGGTACTGCTTGTTGCGCATGACGAAGGTGGCGATGCCCACCTTGCCCGCCTCGACCAGGGCCGCGCGCAGCAGTTCGTAGACCTTCGTGTACTCCGCGCCGCGCGGGGCGATGTAATAGGTGCGGTCGAAGTACACCGGCTCGATCCGGTCCAGGTCGACGAAGTCGCTGATGTCGATGGTCCTGGACCGCCCCGGCGCGATCTCGTCCAGTTCGTCGGGCTCCACCACGACGTACTCGCCCTCGCCGACCTCGTACCCCTTGACGATGTCCCCGGTGCCGACCTCGTCGCCGGTGCGCTCGTTCACCCTCCGGTTGCGGATCCGGTCGGTCGTGCCGCGCTCCAGCTGGTGGAAGTGGACGGTGTGGTCCCGGGTCGCGGTGTACAGGCCCACGGGCACGGTGACGAGCCCGAACGTGATCACGCCTGTCCAGATCGCCCGAGCCATGACCGCACTCCGTCCCGTCCGCCCAGCGCCGCCGCCGGGTCCGCCCTCTGTGCCTCCACGCTCGCACCGCCGCCGCTCCCCCGCGCGCCGGCCCGCCCCGTCGGACACCCGAACGGCGGGACGGTGGGCACCGCGCGGCTCCGGCCGGGCGCACCGCCGGTGGTCAGCTCGTCCCCGCCGGTCCGGAGGACGCCGCGGACCCGGCTCGATCACGGCCGCGGAAAGGTCGGATGCCCAGGTGATCGCAGCGTCGCGGACACGATCCGGACACGTTTCGGGCTCCGGTCACCGCCCGCGCTCGGGGGCACGTCCAAGCTGTGAGCCGGTAGACGTGGAGCCGGGTACGGTGACGACTGATGATGGCGGAAAACGGACAGGGTGGGAGCGAAGCCGGAGGAACGATTGGGGAGGTCGCCTCTACGGCCCCCGCGGGGGTCCCCTCCGGAGTGCGGGTGATGTCCTTCG
The DNA here is from genome assembly GCF_044759735.1 of Streptomyces sp. NPDC100445. Lineage (NCBI taxonomy): Bacteria > Bacillati > Actinomycetota > Actinomycetes > Kitasatosporales > Streptomycetaceae > Streptomyces > Streptomyces sp. NPDC100445. The sequence continues at coordinate 337,988 of NZ_JBIVZV010000004.1, forward strand.
CGCTGCTGCGGTCACGTCTGCCGGCGCAAGCCCTGTCCGGGCCGCAGCGGCCCTCCTTCCACCACCTGCTGGCCCCCACGCGTGGGGTGCTGCGGCACTCGGTCGACTTCACCGGCTACGTGATGAGGCCGGGCACCTGGTTGTGGGTCCGCCCCGGGCAGGTGCAGCAGTGGCACGCGATGGACGCGACCGAGGGCACGGCCGTGCTGTTCGAGTCGTCGTTCCTGGACGCGGCCACGGCCGCCGCCGCCCGACTGGACGACCCGTACGCGACAGTGGCTCTCGAACCCGACGAGCACGACGGCCACCTGCTGGCTGTGGCCCGCGACCACCTGAGGGAGGAGTTCGACGACCTCGGACGCCTGCCCCCGCACGCGCGCACCGCCTCGCTGCGTCATCTGCTCGCGGTCCTCGTGCTGCGCCTGTCCCATCTCGGCCCGTCGTCGGACGGCCCGCGGCCCGAGTCTGACGAGACGTTTCTGCGCTTCCGTGACGCGGTCGAGGAGGACTTCTCCCGCACCCGGCGGGTGGAGGACTACGCTCGCCGCCTCGGTTACTCGGCGCGCACGCTGACCCGGGCGTCCCTGGCCGCCACGGGGGTCGGCGCCAAGGAGTTCATCGACCGGCGTCTCGTGCTGGAGGCCAAACGCCTGCTGGCCCACGGTGACCAGAGCGCCGTACAGGTCTCCCGCCAGCTCGGGTTCTCCAGCGCCACCAACTTCAGCAAGTACTTCCAGGAGCGGACCGGACAGAGCCCCATCGGCTTCCGCACCAGCATCCGCGGCCTCCCGCCCGCTGCGGACTGATGAGCGGCGTACGGACCGCGCGTGGTGGCCCGACCGTCAGGCGGAGCCGAACAGGTCGCTCACCGTCGTGGCGATCCGCCTGCGCCACGCGCCCGTACCCCCGGACCCGAGCACCGGTTCCACGGTGTCCCGGTGTTCCGCCGGTTCCGCCCAGTCCGGCGGCGTGTCGCCGTCCACCAGGAACTCCAGCAGCTTCGGTCCCCTCCCGGCCAGCGCCTCCTGCCAGACGGGCGCCACCTCGCCGGGCCGCTCGCACCGGATCGCGGGAAGACCGAGGAGCCCGGCGTAGTCCGTGTAGGATACCGCGGGCACCTCTCCGGTGGCCGGGATCCGCGGGTCCCCGGCGGCCGTCCGGCGCTCCCAGGTCAACCGGCTGAGGTCCTCGTTGTTCAGGACGCAGAAGAGGGTCGGCGGCAGCTCGGCGAGGCGTTCGAGGTGCCGGCGTACGGTGATCAGCTCGTTCATGCCGCCGGCCTGGAGGGCCCCGTCGCCGATCAGGGCGACGACCGGACGGTCGGGGAAGGCGAGACGGGCCGCGAGGGCGTACGGCACGGCGGCGCCGGGGGTGCCCAGGTGCCGTGAGAGGGCGGCGCGCATGCCGTCGCGCAGCCGCAGGTGCCGGGTCCACCAGTCCAGGGCCGTCCCCGAGTCGGTGACGACGACGGTCCGGTCCGGCAGCCGTGCGGACAGCTCGGCGACCACGGAGCGGGGGCTGACGGCCATGCCGTAGAAGCGGCGCGCCTTCGTCCGGCCCTGCGCGTGCCACTCCCGCACCGCCTGTTCGACGCCGTCCAGCCACCGGCGGTCGGTCTGCCGCCGCAGCAGGGGGAGCAGCGTGTCCAGCGCCGTGGCGACGTGTCCGGTCAGCCGTACGGCGGACGGCACCGTGTCGTCGACGGGGCAGGCACCGCGGTCGGCGTCGAGGGAGATGACGTGACGCGGGCCGGTGTCGGGCAGCAGGACGGTGTCGAAGTCGTGCGCGCCGACGAGGAGCAGGGTGTCGCAGTCGCGGACCAGGGCGGCCGCGGGTGCGCTGCCGTAGCCGGCGGCGGCCACACCCGTGACCTGGGGGAGGTCGTCCGGCAGCACGTCACGGCCCAGCGGCGTCCTGGCCAGGCCCGCGCCGAGCAGTTCCGCGGCCTCCCTGATCTGTCCGGCCGCTCCGGCGGCGTCCGGGCCGACGACGACGGCGACCCGTTCGGCGCCGTTCAGCAGGTTCGCCACCCGCCGTACGTCCCGGTCCGACGGTCGCACCGGCGGGCTCAGGTACAGGGGGGAGGCGGTGGGCTGCTGGTCACCGCGCAGCCCCGCGGGGACCTCGGCGTCGAGGACGGCGCGGGGCACGACGAGCGTGGCCACGCCCCGGCCGCTCACCGCGGCACGCAGCGCACGGTCCAGCGCGGTCGCGACGAGCGCCGGATCGGTGACCCGTTCGGAGTACTCGGAGACGTGGGCGAAGAGCTGCGAGGCGGGCACGGCGCGCCGCCGGTCGCTCACGCCCGCGGGCACCGGTTCGTCCCCCACCACCGCGAGCACCGGACACCGGTCGAGGGCCGCGTCGTACAGGCCGCCGAGCAGGCGCAGCGCGCCGGGACCCGAGCCGGCCAGGCAGCAGCCCGTCCGTCCGGTGAGCTTGCCGTGGGCGCACGCCATCAGCGCGGCCGACTCCTCGTGCCGCGCCTGCACGAACTCGGGCGTCGACGCGTCCCCGGCGAGCGCCGTGACCAGCGGGTCCACCGTTCCGCCGGGCACGCCGAACACCCTGTCCACGTCCCAGACAGGAAGACGCGCCGCGATGAACTGGGCGACGCTGGTCACGTGGCCTCCCGCAGCATCCGCACCGACCGGTCGTGCCGCCGGGTAGCCCCGAGACCGCTCCCGCAAACCGTGCGCCCCGGATCGGACGTGGGTACGGCGGTACGGCACGAGTCATCGCCGGCACGCCGCGTCCGCTGCCTCCACCGTCCCCCTGTCGCCGTTTCGGCCGCGCGTGGGGTGGGCACCCGTGCCAGGCTCGGTTGACGAGCGGTGAACGGTCGGACGCGGTGCGCAGTCGGCGGGGACGGGCGGCAGGAGGGCGGTCGCAGCGTGACGGTGTCTCACGAGGACGGGACGGACCGGCCCGCTTCCCGCGGGGAACGCGTGGTCGGCGCGCTCGACAGGCGGCTGCCCGTCTCCTCGGCGGGCAAGGAGTTCCTCCGCAAGGCGTTCCCCGACCACTGGTCGTTCCTGCTGGGCGAGATCGCCCTCTACAGCCTCATGGTGCTGGTGGTCACGGGCGTCTTCCTCACCTTCTTCTTCCACCCCGACATGACGGAACGGCCGTACACCGGCTCCTACCTACCCCTGGAGGGCGTGTACACCTCGGAGGCGTACGCCTCGGTGCTGCACATCAGTTTCGACGTGCGCGGCGGTCTGCTGATGCGGCAGGTCCACCACTGGGCCGCGCTGGTGTTCGTCGCCGCGATCGGCGTGCACATGCTGCGGATCTTCTTCACCGGTGCCTTCCGGCGGCCCCGCGAGGTGAACTGGACCATCGGCGTGACCCTGTTCATGCTCGCGCTGCTGGAGGGGTTCTGCGGCTACTCGCTCCCCGACGACCTGCTCTCCGGCACCGGGCTGCGCACGGCCCAGGGCATCGTGCTGTCCATCCCGGTCGTCGGCACGTACCTCGCGTTCCTCGTCTTCGGCGGCCAGTTCCCCGGACACGAGATCATCGCGCGCCTGTACGTGGCGCACATCCTGCTGCTCCCCGGGCTGCTGCTGGCCCTGGTGGTGGTCCACCTGGCGTTCGTCATCCACCAGAAGCACACCCAGTGGGCGCTGCCCGGCCGGACCAACCGCAACGTGGTCGGCAAGGCGTTGTTCCCGCAGTACACCGCCAAGTCCGTCGGCCTGCTCTTCGTGGTCGCCGGCGTGCTCACCCTGATGGCCGCGCTGATGCAGATCAACCCGGTGTGGAGCTTCGGCCCCTACCGTGCCGACCAGGTGTCCATCGACGCGCAACCCGACTGGTACGTGGGCTTCCTGGAGGGCGCCCTGCGCCTGATGCCCGGCGCGGAGACCGACTTCGCCGGCCACACGATCGTCTGGGACGTGTTCCTGCCGGCGGTGGTGCTGCCCGTGACCCTGTTCCTCGTGCTGTACGCCTATCCGTTCTTCGAGCGGTGGATCACCGGGCCCGGCCCCGAACAGCACCTGTGCGACCGCCCGCGCAACCAGCCCACCCGCACCGCCCTCGGTGCCGCCGCCGTCTCCGCCTACGCCGTGCTGATCGCGGCGGGCGGGCAGGACGTCATGGTGCACGTCTTCGACGTCCGGCTGGAGGTGCTGACGTACACGTTCCGCACCGCGCTGTTCGTGGTGCCGTTCGTGACCTACCACGCCACGAAACGGGCCTGCCTGGGGTTGCAGGCGGCCGACCGGCGGCGTCTGCTGGAGGGGCGGACGACCGGTGAGGTGCGGCGGAGCGCGCAGGGCGGGTACCAGGAGGCCCGGACGCTGCTGCCGGCGTCCGAGGCGTACCGCATCCTCGTGCGGGACGTGCCCCGGCCGCGGGCCCACGGCACGGAGGTGTGGCGCTGGTTCCACCGGCACCGGATCCGCAACGCGCTCAGCCGGTGGTACTTCGGCAAGCGGGTGGAGCTGCCGGCCGGCGAGGCACAGCGCCACCGTGTCGAGGTGGTGCGGGCCGCGCCGGGGACGGCACGGGAGAGCGACGGGTGAACAGGGAGGCCGGCACATGACGGACGACACCGCCGCGCGGGCGGCCCGGGAGGACGGGGCCGCGGCGCGGGAGAACCTGCTCTCCGGTCCGCAGCCCGACGTGGCACGGGCCGCCGGGTACGCCGACCCGCCGCCGCGCATGGGCTTCTTCACCGACACCTCGGTGTGCATCGGCTGCAAGGCGTGCGAAGTGGCGTGCAAGGAGTGGAACGCCGTCCCCGAGGACGGCCTCGAACTGACCGGCATGTCGTACGACAACACGCAGGGCCTCGGCGCGGACACCTGGCGGCACGTGGCCTTCATCGAACAGCGTAAGCCGTTCGGCGGGCAGGAGCCCGGGGTCGGGCACGACGACCTCGACGTGTTCGCCGCCGCGTCCACGCTCGGCACCGGCCCCGCCTCACCCGGCCCCGGAGCCACCGCTCCCCCGCCGGGTGCGGCCCCCGCGGGCGCCCCGGCCGGGGAGATCTCCCCGGTGGCCCCCGACGGGCGCACCGAACTGCGCTGGCTGATGGCCTCCGACGTGTGCAAGCACTGCACCCACGCGGCCTGCCTCGACGTGTGCCCCACCGGCTCGCTGTTCCGGACCGAGTTCGGCACGGTCGTCGTCCAGGAGGACATCTGCAACGGCTGCGGCTACTGCGTGCCCGCCTGCCCGTACGGCGTCATCGACCAGCGCCCGGACGACGGACGGGTGTGGAAGTGCACCCTGTGCTACGACCGTCTCGGCGTCGGGATGGAGCCCGCCTGCGCCAAGTCCTGTCCGACCGACTCCATCCAGTTCGGGCCACTGGACGAACTGCGGGACCGGGCCGCCGCCCGGGTCGCGCAGCTGCACGCGGCCGGCGTCACGGACGCGCGGCTGTACGGCGAGGACCCGGGCGACGGTGTCGGCGGCGACGGGGCGTTCTTCCTGCTGCTGGACGAGCCGGAGGTGTACGGGCTGCCGCCCGACCCGGTCGTCACCACCCGGGACCTGCCCGCGATGTGGCGGCACGCGGCGACGGCCGCCGTCTCGCTCGCCGCGCTGGCCGTAGCCAGTTTCGTCAGGAGGCCACGATGACCGGTTCCGACGTCACCCGGGGCGGCGTGGAGGGCGCCCGCCCCGGACGCGACGCCCTCACCGGCGCGCACGCCGGACGCCGGCGGCGGGGCGGGCGGGGGCGCGGGCGCGGCGAGCGGGCCATGGTTCCGGAGGCCGAGTTCTCCTCGTACTACGGCAAGCCGATCCTGAACAGGCCGACCTGGAAGGCCCTGGACATCGCGGGCTACCTGTACCTGGGGGGCCTGGCCGGCGCGTCGTCGCTGCTGGCCGCCGGGGCGCACGTCACCGGCCGGCCGGCCCTGGCCCGGACGGCGAAGCTCGGGGCGGCGGGCGCGATCTCGCTGTCCCTGGTCGCGCTGGTGCACGATCTGGGCCGGCCCGCCCGCTTCCTCAACATGCTCCGCGTGTTCAAGCCGACCTCCCCCATGAGTGTCGGGTCGTGGCTGCTGATGGGTTACGCGCCGCTGACCCTGGCCGCCGCCGCCACCGATGTCGCCGGCCGGTACCGCCCGGTGGGCACCGCCGCCACGGCGTCGGCCGCCGTGCTCGGCCCGGCCGTCGCCACCTACACCGCCGTGCTGATCTCCGACACCGCCGTGCCGTCGTGGCACGAGGGGTACCGGGAGATGCCGTTCGTCTTCGCCGGGTCGGGTGCCACCGCGGCGGCCGGGCTGGCGCTGGCCTGCGTACCGGCCGGGCAGACCGGCCCGGCGCGCCGCCTGGCCGTGCTCGGCGCCGGGCTGGAACTTGGCTCGTTCCAGCTGATGAAGCGGCGGATGGGGCTGGCGGCCGAGCCGCTGGAGCAGGGCAGGCCGCGCGTGCTGCTGCGCGCCGCGGAAGCGCTCACCGTCGGGGGTACCGCGCTGGGCGCGTACGCCGGCGGACGGAGCCGGGTCGCCGCCGCTGTGGCCGGGGCGGCGCTGCTGTCGGGGTCCGCGGCCCTGCGGTTCGGGATCTTCCACGCGGGGGTGGCCTCGGCGGAGGACCCCGAATACACGGTCGTGCCGCAGCGGGAGCGGCTGGCGGCCCGCTCCCGGCCCGACGGCGCGGACCCCGGGGCCTGATCGGGATCGCCGCCGAGCCGCCGCCCTGGCGAGTCGCCTCCGGCGCGGTCGGGCGGCGCCCGGGCCGGGGTGGGTGCGGAAGCGGTCCGGTCCCGGGCCGTCGGCGCCCGAGGTCCCGGGCCCGCCGAGCGCCGAGCGCCGAGCGCCGAGCGCCGAGCGCCGAGGCGGAACGCGCAGCGGTCCCCCGGCATGGCGCGGGAGACACGGTCGACCGCGATCAGCGGGGACACGGCTGCCCGGCAGCCGTAAGGTTCCGGATGCCCGACGGCCCCGTGGTCGGTCCGGTCCGCCGCGAGCGCCACGTGCGACCGCAGTCACAAGCCCCGACACGGCTCCCCCGGCAGTCGACGGCCCTGCGGGAGCCTGGGCGGGGCCCGCTGGGGTTCGCGTCCTCCGGGGTTCCCGTCCCCCCGCATGTACCGCCGCGGCAAGGGCGCGGCTTCCCTGTGGCGAGCAGACCTTCCTGATGCCCCGCGGTCTGCCGACCCGACGTGAGCGACACGTCCCGCCGCGGTCGGCGCAGGGGCGGCTTTCACGGCGGACGCCGGCAGTCCGGGAACCGGGACGGGACGCTCAGCGGGCCGGGGTTGTCGGTTGTGGTCAGCCCACGTGTCGCCCGCCGGTGGGGGCGGGGAGGGTCTCCGCGGCCACGGCCAGCCGTTCCTCCCGCTGTACCCAGGACCAGGTGACGGCGGCGGCGATCACCCCCAGCGGCAGCATGCCGACGATCATGGCGATGCCCTCCGCCGAGTGTCCCGCCGCGATGACCCCCACCGCGGGCAGGTCGAGCAGCGGGGCGGCCAGGAAGAGGTACAGACACCGGCCCGGGTCACTGAGCCGGTGCCGGGTCCGGGCCACGACCGGCACCCAGAACAGGACGGCGCCCGCGAGCAGGACCGGCTCCGTCACCAGCGGGCCGGCGGCGGGCGCGAGGCCCACCAGGTCGCCGAGGACCGCCCAGGCGTGCAGCAGGACCAGCAGGGGCAGGGCGATCCCCGGCGCCACAGCGATCCGTTCCCACAGCGGGGTGCGGCGCACGAGCCACAGGACACCGGGCACCACGGCGGCGACGGTGAGGCCCGACCAGGCCATGACGGCCACGGACGACAGCGGTGTCGGCGTTCCGGAGTGGTGCATCACGGTCACTCCTCCCGGGCCGTCGTGCCGCGTACGGCGAGGACCACCGCGACGCCCAGCAGGGGGACGGCGACGGCCAGCAGCCACGCGCCGTAGACGAACGCGAGGGCGACCAGCACACAGCCGAGCCCGGCGGGCAGCGCGGCGGCGGCCCCCCGGTCCGGCACCCGGTAGCGGACGTGCTGCTCGGGCCCCCAACGGGACGACAGGAGCACGAGCAGGGCGGCCAGTTCGATGCCGAGCACGGCACCGCCCCACAGCCAGTACACCATCGCGCTCTCGCCGTACACCGTGAGCACCGCGAGGAGCAGCGCGTTGAGCACGCCCCAGCCGGCGACGACCACGAACGGCAGGTGGCGCCTCACGACGGGCTCCCTTCACCCGCGGGCTCCCGCCGCCCCCGCTGCCGCAGGTCCAGCAGCGGGGCGAAGCTGGTGATGGGGGGGGACGGGGTGCTCGGGGGTGAAGTTGTAGCGGGGCGGCGGCGAGGTGGTCGCCCACTCCAGGGAGTGTCCCTCCCACGGGTCGTCCGGGGCGGGTTCGGCGCGGCCGTGCGCGCGCTGGCGCAGGGTCCACAGGATGTTCACGACGAACACGGCCGTACCGGCGGCGAGGAACGCGGCCCCGATGGTGGAGAGCAGGTTCATCAGGCCGAACCCGTCGAACGCCGCGTACGTCACCACGCGGCGCGGCATGCCCTCGTAGCCGAGGGCGAACATCGGCAGGAAGGTGAGGTTGGTGCCGATCACCAGGAGCCAGAAGTGGAGCCGGCCGCCGCGCTCGTCGAACATCACGCCGGTCACCTTGGGGAACCAGAAGTAGACCGCCGCGAACAGCCCGAAGGCGCTGCCGGCGAACAGGACGTAGTGCAGGTGGGCCACGACGAAGTAGCTGTCGGTGACGTGGTAGTCGATCACCGGGGTGCCGACCATGATGCCGGTCAGCCCGCCGATCAGGAACTGCGGGACGAAGGCGAGGGCGAACAGCATCGGCGTGCGGAACCGCAGGCGTCCGCCGAGGAGCGTGCCCAGCATGCCGAAGTACTCCACACCGGCGGGGACGAGCAGGGCGATGGAGGTCAGCGAGTAGTAGTCGTTGGCCGCCTGGCCGGTGGCGAACATGTGGTGGCCCCACACGCTCATCGACAGCGCGGCGAACACCAGCAGCGACAGGACGGTGCCCGTGTAGCCGAAGAAGCGGCGCCCGGAGAAGACGGCGAGCACCTCCGCCACCGCCGCGAGGTACGGGAAGAACATCACGTAGACCACGGGGTGGCCGTAGAACCAGAACAGGTGCTGGTAGCCGATGTTCCAGGTGTTGGAGGCGAAGACGGACGGGTCGGCGCGGCCGACGGCGAGCAGGACGAGCGCGGCGAGCAGGGCGGGGAACGCGCCGATCACCATCAGGCAGGTGGCGATCATCGACCAGGAGAAGACCGGCAGGCGCAGCATCGTCATGCCCTGGGTGCGCTTGCGCAGCACGGTCCAGAGCACCGCCCAGCCCATGACGATGGTGCCGGTGGTCGCGAGGAAGACCCCGGCGATCCACAGGTCGGGGCCGGCGCCGGGTGAGTGGACGCTGTCCGCCATCGGCGGGTAGGAGAACCAGCCGTCGTCGTGCGCGCCGCTGGAGGTGGCGAAGCCCGAGAGCATGACGATCGCCCCGAACACGTACAGCCAGTAACCCAGCAGCGTCAGGCGGGGCATGGCGATGCCGGGGGCGCCGATCTGGAGGGGCACGAGGTAGACGCCCATCCCGATGGCGAACGGGGTGAGCACCATGTAGATCATGCCGGAGCCGTGGATGGTGAAAAGCTGGTTGTAGGTGTGCGCGTCGACCAGGTGCTGTTCGGGCCGTGCGAGCTGGGTCCGCATGATGAGGGCCAGGACGCCCACCAGCACGAACAGGACGAGTGACGTGCCGATGGTCAGGAGCCCGATCCGCTTGTGGTCGGTGCTGGTCACCCAGCCCGCCCAGCTGCCGGGCGGGACCGGCTTGCCCGTGGTCTCCGTGACGGTGCCGGGTGGTGCCGATGTCATGCCGCCGCCCCCTGTCCACCGCCGTGCAGCCAGCGGTCGTACTTCTCGGGCGACACCGCCCTGACCCAGAAGTGCATCTCGTAGTGCCGCTCACCGCAGAACTCGGCGCACTTGCCGAGCCACCGGCCCTGCCGGTCCATGGTGAGCGTGAAGGTGTTCACGTGGTGGGGGAAGGCGTCCATCTTGTACCGCAGGTCCGGGATCCACAGCGAGTGGATCACGTCGCGGGAGGTCAGGCGCAGTTGGACGGGGCGCCCGGTCGGCACGACCAGGGTGGGCAGGTCACCGCCCCGGCAGGTGCCGGAGACGCTGTGCCGCTGGGCGGCCTGGGGGTAGGCGAACTTCCAGCACCACTGGAAGCCGGTGACGTCGACGCGGACCGGCGGCCGGTCGGCGGCGCGGTGCTCGCGGTGGTTCTGCCACGCCGTCCATGACACCAGGAACACGGCGAAGGCGGCCAGCACGCCGACGTAGTAGGCCTCCGGCCGGGGGCGCTCGGACCGCTGGGACGCCGTGACCGGCCGGGTGGCGCGCCGCCTGGTCAGCGCGTAGCCGAACACGACCAGCACGACGACGAAGACGACGCCCGCGATGATCGACTCCAGGGCGAAGACGACGCCGAAGATGTGCCGCTGCCTCACCGCGTCGCCCTCGCCGCCGGGCCGGCGGCCGGTGGGCCGGGGCGACGGGCCGGGCGCGAACGCCCCGGCGCCGCGTGCGGTCTCCTCGGAACCATCCGATCACTCCCGTCTCTCGTCGGGGCCGGGCCATTGGCGGACATTACGGGCGGGGTGTGGCTTCTGCGAGCGGACACACCGCAGGCGGAGTGCCCGGGGACCGCCGGCTGACACCCGTCCCGTGCGGCGTCGGCGGCCGGGGTCTCCCCGCTCGGGCCGGGCCCGACCGGGCGAAGCGTCACGACCCGGACAGGAGGCTCCGGGTGACGGGGGGTCGGCCGGGGAGTGAGCGGCGCCTGCCGGGCGTGTCGGGGACCGGCGGGGCGGGCAGTCATGGCTTGCACCGGACCGGGAGCGGACCTGGCCCACCCCACCGGTCCCCCGCCCCGCCCGTTCCCCGCTCCCGTTCCCGCCCCACCGGTCCCCCGTCCCGTCCGCCGAACCGTTCGCTGGAGCCCCCGATGTGGAAGCGCGGAAGCAAGCGCCGCAAGCGGCGTGCCGGCCCCACCGCCACGCAGCCGTTGGAGCTGTGCGACCTGTGCGCGGCGGTCGTCCCGGCCGACACGGCGGTGCGCGGGTACGCGGCGGACTCCTCCTCCGCGCACGCCGCCCTGGACTGGTTCGACGGCCTGCGTCCGCTGACCGCCTGCGACGAGGACCACCTGGAGCGCCTGCGGGAGGAGTACCGGCGTCGCCCGTTCGTCGAGGAGGAACTGTGGGCCGCGAAGATCGCCCGGGTGCTGGGCAGCGGTCCGCCGGCCCTGGGCATCCTGGAGCTGGCCTGCCGCACCGGTCTGCACGAGTCGGAGATCCGGCGGGCCCTGGCGTGGCACAACCGGCGTCGGCAGGGCGGGGACGGGCCGGCCCGTCCTTGAGGCGGCGCGCGGTTCGCCCGCCGCACGCCGGGTACCCCGGCCGTGACGAGGAAGGGGGCCGGCGCCATGCCCACGCAGGAGCAGGTACGACGGCTGCTGGCCGCCGGTCTCGGCTACGAGGAGGCCGGGCGCCGGCTCGGCATACCGGCGGGACAGGCGTTCCTGATCGCCACCGGGCTCCCCGCGGACGGCGGTGACACCCTCACCACCGCGGAACGGCACCGGCCCGGCATGCCCCAGGAGTCCACCCAGCACCTGGTGCACCCGTCGCCGGAGAACCCCACCGGGAAACCGGCCGTGCGCGAGTGGCTGCGGGCGCGGGCCCACGGCGACGCCCAGATGCGTGCGGCCGCGCGCTCCCACGACTCCTGACCGCCGGACCCGCCGGACGGCGGTGCTCCCCGGATGCCGTGCCGGGCCACCTGCGGGACGATCGGCCCCAGGACGGAGGGTGAGTGAACGGCGGGCACCTGGGTACCCGCGGCCGCGACGAGGACGACGGGAAAGGCGGACGTGATGGGTGTACACACCTGGATCGGCTCCTGGCCGGTCTACCGCCAGCTGAAGGGCAAGGACCCCCTGGGCCGGGGGGCCGCCGCCAAGAGCGGCACCAGCGAGCGGCTGCGTCCCCGGGTCGCGTCGGCGGACCGGGTGGTCAAGTCGATCTGCCCGTACTGCGCGGTCGGCTGCGGCCAGAACGTGTACGTCGAGGACGAGCGCGTCACCCAGATCGAGGGCGACCCCGACTCCCCCATCTCCCGCGGCCGGCTCTGTCCCAAGGGCGCGGCCAGCCTCCAGCTCACCACCGGCGACGCCCGCGAGCAGCACGTCCTGTACCGGCGTCCGCACGCCACCGACTGGGAACGGCTCGACCTGGACACGGCGATGGACATGATCGCCGACCGGGTGATCGAGGCGCGCCGGACCGGCTGGCAGTGGGAGGTCGACGAGACCCGCACCCGGCGCACCCTGGGCATCGCGAGCCTGGGCGGAGCCACCCTCGACAACGAAGAGAACTACCTGCTCAAGAAGTTGTTCACCGCGCTCGGAGCGATCCAGATCGAGAACCAGGCGCGCGTTTGACACTCCTCCACCGTTCCCGGTCTGGGAACCTCGTTCGGACGCGGCGGCGCGACCACCTTCCAGCAGGATCTCCAGCACGCCGACTGCATCGTCATCCAGGGCTCGAACATGGCCGAGTGCCATCCGGTCGGGTTCCAGTGGGTGATGGAGGCGAAGGCGCGGGGCGCGAAGGTGATCCACGTCGACCCGCGGTTCACCCGTACCAGCGCGCTGGCCGACGTGCACGTGCCGCTGCGCGCGGGCACGGACATCGCCTTCCTCGGCGGGATCATCAACTACGTGTTGGCCAACGGCAAGCACTTCCGCGACTACGTGGTGGCCTACACCAACGGCCCGACGGTGCTGGGTGAGGACTTCCGCGACACCGAGGACCTCGACGGCGTCTTCTCCGGACTGGACCCGGACACCCGGAGCTACGACAACGAGAGCTGGCAGTACGCGGGCGCGGAGATGCAGGCCGCCTCCGGGGAGCGTGACCAGGAGTACGAGGAGCGCACCGACGGCGGCAGCACGGTGACCGACGCCGCGCGCGGTGAGTCCCACGGCTCCGGCGGCGCGGCGATCCCGGGGGGCGAGCCCGAGCGGGACGAGTCGCTGACCCATCCGCGCTGCGTGTTCCAGGTCCTCAAGCGGCACTACTCCCGGTACACCCCGGAGATGGTCGAGCAGATCTGCGGTGTCCCGCGGGACGTCTTCCGCCAGGTGTGCGAACTGGTCACGGAGAACTCCGGCCGGGAGCGGACCACGGCGTTCGCGTACGCGGTGGGCTGGACGCAGCACACGACCGGCGTGCAGTACATCCGCGCCGCCTCGGTGCTCCAGAGCCTGCTGGGGAACATCGGGCGGCCCGGCGGCGGCATCCTCGCCCTGCGCGGACACGCCTCGATCCAGGGGTCCACGGACATCCCCACGCTGTTCAACCTGCTGCCGGGCTACATCCCCATGCGGCACGCGCACCGGCAGGAGACCCTGGACTCCTTCGTGGCGGCCGAGGCGGCGCACAAGGGCTACTGGGGCAACATGCGGGCCTACCTGGTCAGCCTGCTCAAGGCGTACTGGGGTGGGGTGGCCACCGAGGAGAACGAGTTCTGCTTCGACTACCTGCCGCGGCTGACGGGTTCGCACTCCACCTACGAGACGGTGATGGCCCAGCTGGACGGCGTGTGCAAGGGCTACTTCCTCGTCGGGGAGAACCCCGCGGTCGGTTCCGCCGACGCCAAGATGCAGCGCCTCGGCATGGCGGAGCTGGACTGGCTGGTCGTCCGGGACTTCTCGCTGATCGAGTCGGCCACCTGGTGGAAGGACGGCCCCGAGATCGAGACCGGGGAGATGCGCACCGAGGACATCGGCACCGAGGTGTTCTTCCTGCCGGCCGCCGCGCACACCGAGAAGGACGGCAGCTTCACCAACACCCAGCGGCTGCTCCAGTGGCACCACCAGGCGGTCGAGCCGCCGGGCGAGGCGCGCAGCGACCTGTGGTTCACCTACCACCTGGGCCGGATCATCCGGGAGAAGCTCGCCGCGTCCACCGACGAGATGGACCGGCCGCTGCTCGACCTGACCTGGGACTACCCCACCAAGGGCGAACACGACGAGCCGGAGGCGGAAGCCGTCCTCGCCGAGATCAACGGCTATGACGCACAGGGCGAGCCGCTCGCCTCGTACGAGCAGCTGAACGACGACGGCTCGACCGCCTGCGGCTGCTGGATCTACTGCGGGGTCTACGCCGACGGCGTCAACCAGGCGGCCCGCCGCAAACCCGGCAAGGAGCAGGACTGGGTGGCCAACGAGTGGGGCTGGGCCTGGCCCGCCAACCGCCGTATCCTGTACAACCGCGCCTCGGCCGACCCGGACGGCAGGCCGTGGAGCGAACGCAAGGCACTGGTGTGGTGGGACGAGGAGAAGGGCTCCTGGACCGGGCACGACATCCCGGACTTCAAGGCCGACAAGTCCCCCCACCACCGGCCGCCGCCGGACGCCACCGGCCCGGAGGCCCTGTCGGGCACCGACGCGTTCGTCATGCAGGCGGACGGCAAGGCGTGGCTGTACGTGCCGTCGGGGCTGACCGACGGTCCCCTGCCCACCCACTACGAGCCGCAGGACTCGCCCTACCCGAACCTGCTGTACGGCCGGCAGCGCAACCCGGTACGGCAGTTGCTGCGACCGCACCCCGACAACCGTTACCAGCCCAGCGGCACCGAACCGGGCTCGGAGGTGTTCCCGTACGTGGCCACCACCTACCGGCTCACCGAGCACCACACCGCGGGCGGCATGTCCCGCTGGCAGCCCTACCTGGCGGAACTCCAGCCCGCGTTCTTCTGCGAGGTCTCGCCCGAACTGGCCGCCGAACGCGGTCTGGAGCACACCGGCTGGGCGACGATCGTGACCGCGCGCGGTGTCGTGGAGGCGCGGGTGCTGGTCACCGACCGCATGGCGCCGCTCACGGTGCACGGACGGCGCCTGTACCAGGTCGGGCTGCCCTACCACTGGGGGCCGAACGGCTACACCACCGGGGACGCGGCCAACGAGCTGCTGCACATGTCCCTCGACCCGAACACGCACATCCAGGAGACCAAGGCGTTCGCCGTCGACATCCGGGCGGGACGCCGGCCGCGGGGGCCGGCCGCCGTGGAGCTGGTGCGGGCCTACCGGGCCCGTGCGGGCATCGACGAGCACACCGGTACGGAGCTGTGAACCGCGGGTGCCGGGAAGGCGGGTGTGGGTACTCGCCGGTGTGCGCGGTCGAGCGCGCCGACGGCTGTGGAGGTGCTGACGATGCGGACCGGACTGCTGAGGGCCATCGGGGCGGCGACCTGCGCCTACGGGATCGCGACCGCCTACCGGCCGGGCCTGCTGGCCCGCCCCTGCGGGCTGGTGGACCCGGACGGCCGGGTGGGCTCGCACACCGCCACGGTGCTGCGCCCGCTGGCCTGGCGGGACGCCGCCACCGGTCTGGCGATGCTCGTCGCCCCCCGGGGGCCGGCCCTGGCCACCGCCACCACGGTGCGCGTCGCCTCCGACGTCGGTGACGCCCTGCTCTTCGGCCGTGTCCTGCCGGGCCGGGTCCGCCGGGCGGGGGCGGCCGTCACCGCCCTGGGCTGGGCCGCCCTGACGGTCGCGGGCCTCGTCGGCGGGGAGCACCGGATTCCCGCGCTGCACTGACCCCGCCCGTCACGGGAGCGCCTCGGGCCCGGCGGCGGGCGGGGCCGCGGGGAAGCGGGCCGCGAGCAGGGCCCGGTCGTCGGGGAAGGCCGCGTCGGGCTGGTGGTACAGGAACCGTTCGCAGAACTCGCTCAGGCCGAGCCCGGCCGCGTCGCGCGCGCACGCGGTCAACCTCTCCAGCCCGACGGTGATGATCTCGCGGCGGCGTTCGACCAGGCCGTCGGTGTACAGGAGCAGGGTGTCGTCCCCGGCGAGTGCGCGGGTCGCCTGCCGGTAGCGGAATCCGTGGACGGGGCCCAGCGGCGGGTTGATGGCCCGGTCGAGGTAGGTGCTGGTGCCGTCGGCGTGGACCAGCAGCGGCGGCGGGTGCCCGGCGGCGGCGTAGGACAGGGTGCGGGAGGGGCGGTGGAGGACGAGGTAGCAGGCGGTGGCCATCCGGCCGGGGTGGTAGCGGCCCAGGAAGGCGTTGAGTTCGTCGAGGACCGAGGTGGGCCGGGCGCCGTAGCGCGGGACGATGTTGCGCAGGGCGGCGGTGATCTGCGCCATGACGGTGGCCTCGCGCAGCCCGTGTCCGGCGACGTCCCCGATGCTCAGCCCGATGTGGTCGGCGTCCACGTCGTACACGTCGTACCAGTCACCGCCGACGGAGAGCAGGTCGCCGCCGGGGGCGTAGCAGGTGGCGGCCTCCAGGCCCGGGACGGCCGGCAGGCGTGGCAGGAGGCTGCGCTGGAGGCGTTCGGCGACCTGGTGCTCGTGTTCGTGCAGCCCCGCGCGGCGCAGGGCCTGGGCGATCTGCTGGGCGACGGCGACGGCGTGTTCCGGGGTGGCCTCCGGGTCGGCGCCGTGGACGACCAGCAGGCCGAGGTGGGTGCCGTCCGCCTCCAGCGGGAGGGTCAGCGGCGGCGGCTGCCCGGCCGACGGGGCGCGGGGCGGGGCCGCGCCGGCGCGGGGGTGGTCCAGGTCGGTCCAGTCGGCGGCGGCCGGGTGGGGGTGTTCACCGGGCTGGAGGGGCGGGACCAGCCGCGTGGAGTGCAGGCGCAGCTCCACGGCGGTGGCGCCCAGGGCGGGCAGCGCGGCGTCCTGGACGGCGCGGGACACCTCCGTGACGGTGACCGCGGCGGCCAGCGCGGCGGTCAGGGTGTAGAGGTGCTGGAGCCGGCCGCGGGCGGCCTGTTCGGCGGCCAGCAGGCGGGCGCGTTCGGCCTCCAGGGAGCGACGGAAGGCCAGTTCCCGGTTGAGGGCGGCGACCTGCTGGCTGAGCACGACGAACCGGTCGGCCCCGTCCAGGGGGAGCAGATGCAGCTGGGCGGCGGGCAGCGGGCCGTCCCACCACTGGGCGCGCGCGCCGTGGCAGCGGAACCGGCGCGGGCGGCCGTCGGCGTCCTTGACGGTGAGGGCGCCGGGGACCGGGCTGCCGCTGCGCAGCCAGGTGGCCAGGTGGGTGCGGAGCAGCTGGGTGTCCGTGCTGTCCAGGTCGAACAGGCAGGCGCCGGGGGTGAGCCGGCCGTCGCTCTTGAGTGCCGCGGGGTTGGCGGCCAGGATGCGGCCGTCGGCCGCGCACAGCAGTACCGGATGGGGCAGGAGTCTGGTGATGGCCCCGAACAGGCCAAGGCTCATGGCGTGACGGACGGATCGCCGAAGTACTCGCGGCCGGCGGGGGTCTGCGCGCCGGTGTCCGGGACCAGGTGCACCACGACGCGGCAGCCGGCGTCGCCGCGCGCGATGGTCTGTTCGAGGTCCACGCGCGCGTAGCCAAGGTTGCGGGCGGCGACGGTGCCGAAGACGTTGGACGTCATCATGCACATCGACTCGCGGCCCACCACCTTCTCGGCGAACGGGCACGCCCGGTTGCCCAGGACGATCTTCGTGGCGTCCTGCTCGATGACGTGGAAGTCGCCCTGGATACGGCGCTTGAGGTCCACCAGCGCCTCGGCGACCTGCTCGCCGGTGAGCCGGTCCACGCCGAGGGCCGCGAGGTACATCCGGTCGATCTCCGTGCCGACCGCCTGGCCGACCACGCTGATGTAGCCGGACGCCTCCTCCAGGCCGATCACCGACTCCAGCGTCGTCGCCAGCTCCCGCACCAGCGTCCGCAGGAACACGTCCCGGTCCAGCGCGATGTCCACGTCCGACGTGTGTTCCATGCCCACCCTCACCCGTTACGCCGCCCGGTACGGCGGCAGTCCGTGACGGGGGCACGCGCGCCACCGCCGATGACAGGCATCAGTGTGCCAGCACCGGCGCCGCCGGTGGACGACGGCACCCGCTGTGCCGTCGGCCCGGCGGGTGCGGCGGGTGCGGCGGGTGCGGCGGTGAACGCGGCGTGGGCGGCGGGCCGACGGTGAACGCGGCGTGGGCGGGCCGGTGTTCGGCGGCGCCCCCGGCCCGCGGCACGGGCCCGGCGGCGCGTGGGCTATTCGTTGGGCTCGGTGGCGCTGATGTCCGCGAGGGCCGAGTCGGTGTCGCGTTCGACGGCGAGGTCCCCGAGGGAGACGATGCCGACCGGACGGCCGTCCTCCACCACCGGCAGCCGCCGCACGGCGTGCTCGCGCATCAGCGCGACGGCCCGGTCGATGTCGTCGTCCGGCGCCACGCCGACCAGGTCCTCGCTGCACGCGTCGGCGACGGTGCGGTCCTCGATGTTCCCGCCCTCGCACACCACGCGGACCACCAGGTCCCGGTCGGTGACCAGTCCGCGCAGCGTCTCGTCCTCCGCGACCAGGACGACGCCGATGCCCTGGTCCCGCATCAGCCGGGCGACCTCGACCACCGGGGTCCCGGGCCCCACCGCCACCGGCGCGGCCGTCATGACCTCGCGGACCTTGTTCACTGCCATGGCTCTCCTCCACACGTCCACGCCGGCACGACCGCGCGACAAGCGCTCACCGGCCCCGGTTGCCCGTACCCGTACGACGCCGCGGGCTCCCGCCCCGGGGGCGCTTTACCCTCCGATGGCAGCGCCCCGGGGCCCGGACGGCGGGTTCGCGCGGGCCGGTCAGGCGTCCACGGTGCGGTCGGCCGGCACCCGCACGTCCGTGACGGCGAAGCCGCTGCGGGGCCGGGTGGGGATGCGGTGCAGCGGGATCGTCAGATCCTGTTCGGGAACCGTGCAGGTGAGCCGCGCCAGGCGGAAGGCCAGGGCCGCCAGCAGCCCGATGGTCATGTGCTCACCCGGGCAGCGGTGGCCGTCGGCCGGATCGCCGCCGCCCTGGGAATTGGGTTCGTCCGGTCCGAGGGGGTGTCCGACGAACCTCTCCGGGCGAAAGGCGTACGGGTCCTCCCAGAGCCTGTCGTCGTGGTTCTGCCCGTACACGTCCAACAGGACGAGGGCGCCCTCGGGGATCGGCACGCCCCGCCAGGTCAGGTCGCGCACGGCACGGCCGCCGAGGAACGGCGCGAACGGGTAGCAGCGGCGGACCTCGTGGGCGAACGCCGTCGCGTACGCAGTGTCGCCGGCGCGCAGGTTCTCTCGGGTCTCGGGCCACCGGTGCAGCGCGTGCGCGGCGAAGGCGACGAACCAGCTGACGGCGACCGTCGGGCGGATGACGTCGAGCAGTTCCAGCGCCGCGGTCCCGGGGTCCAGGAGTTCGCCGGAGGCGTCCCGGTGCCCGGCCACGCGGGCGAGGACCCGGTCGGGCGCCGGGGCGTCGGCAGCCGCCCGGCGCGGACGTCCTCCACCAGCCGGGCCAGCCACCTCTCCTGCCGGCCGCGGGCGCGCCGGGCCCGCCAGTGGCGGGGGCCGGGCGTGGCGAAGCCGTCGACCATGGCCTGGAGGTCCCGGGCCGGTGCCCGTGCCCCGTCGTCCTCCAGCGGGACGCCGGCCCAGCGGCACACACCGCGGGTGAGGACGACGCCGGCCTCGTCGAACAGGACGACGGGCTCGCCGGCGGCGGCCCAGGAGCGTTCGGCCTCCTCCCAGGCGGCGGAGACCTCCTCGACCAGGCCGGTCACCGCGTCGAGGTGGAGCAGGGGCAGGAACAGCGACTTGCGCGCGCGGTGCGCCTCACCGTCGAGGGTGTGCACCGCGCCGTGTCCGAGGAGCGTGCCGCGTACGGGTTCGGGGATCGCGCCGTCGCGGCGCACGTGCCCCTCGTCGTAGAAGAAGCGCACGGCGTCCGGCCCGCGTACGGCGATCGCCTGCCGGCCGAGCAGCCGGGTGCGCAGGACGTCGCCGGAGGTCCCCCGCATGCGGTTGGGTAGCCAGGCGTACCCCTCGGCGAGGGCGAACAGCGTGCGGTCGGCCAGGGGAAGTGAGCTGTCGGTCATGGCGGACGAGTGCCCAGGCCGGGCGGGGACACGTGCGCGGGGCGGCCCTCACCCCCGGGTGCCGGCGGGTGTTTCGCCCGTACGGCGCCTGGACACCCGGCCGCTGGTCACGGCGGGGCCCCGGCACGGCCGGGGTGGGCACACGGCAGTCAGTTCCCCGACAGGAGGATCGAACCCATGGCAACGGACAGCACACCTGGAACGGCCCTGGTGACCGGGGCCTCGTCGGGCATCGGCGCCGAGTACGCCGGCCGGCTGGCGGAGCGCGGCCGGAACCTGGTGCTGGTGGCGCGGCGCGCCGAGCGGCTGGACGCCCTGGCGCGGCGGCTGCGCGAGGACCGCCGGGTGGAGGTGGAGCCGCTGGTGGCCGACATGTCCCGGCCGGCGGACCTCGCCCGGGTCGCGGAACGGGCCGCCGGCGAGGACGTGGACCTGCTGGTGAACAACGCCGGCATCAACGGCTACGGGCTGTTCGCCGAGGTCGATCCGGGGCTGCTGGGCAAGGTGCTGGAGGTCAACGTGGTGGCGCCCACGGTCCTCGCCCGGGCCGTGGTCCCCGGCATGGTGCGGCGCGGCCGGGGCGCGGTGGTCAACGTGGCGTCGCTGCTGGCGTTCGCCGGTGACCTGCCGCCCGGCCCCCTCCCTCGACGGGCGGTGTACGGCGGCACCAAGGGGTACGTGGTGACGTTCACCCGGACGCTGGCCGCCGAACTGGCCGGCACGGGCGTGCGCGTCCAGGTCGTCTGCCCGGGGCTCACGGCGACCGAGTTCCACCTCGGCACCGGCGAGGAGCCGGTCGCGGGCGCGGCCCGGGTCCACGACGACGGGGGGATGCCCGCGGCGGACGTCGTCACCGCGTCCCTGGCGGCGCTGGAGGACGGGGAGGTGGTGTGCGTACCGGGTCTGTCGGACGCCGGGGCGGTGGCCCGCCTGTCGGCCGCGGAGCTCGGCCTGCGCGAGGGGTCCGGCGCCCGTGCCGCCGCCCGCTACCGGACGGCCGGGGCCGCCCCGGACTGACCGCCGGGGCGCTCCCCCGGCGCCCGGCCGGTGTCAGGCCCGCCGGCGCAGGACGGTGACGCCGCGCGGGGGCACCACCCGCGGAGCGTCCTCGCGGGCGACGGGTGACAGGACGTCACCGGTCATGCCGGGCAGGGGTACGGGGGCGTCGGTGCGGTTGACGAGGAACAGGTAGCGCTCGCCGTCCCGGGCGCGGACGGCCAGCTCGACGCGGCCCCGGACCGGTTCGGGCAGTTCGCTGCGGACGCCGGCGTGGCCGAGGAGGGCGGGCAGGAGCGCGGCGAGCCCGGCGGGTCCCAGGCGGGTGGAGACGTAGGCGGCCGAACCCCGGCCGGCGGCGCGGCGGGTGACGGCGGGGCGTCCTGCGTGCTCTCCGCCGGTGTAGCGCAGGAGGACCTCGGTGGCGGGGTCGGTGACGGTGACGCGGTCGGTCCACAGGGCGCCGGTGAGGCCGCCGTCGAGGGGGACCCGTTCGCCGTCGGGCAGCGGCCCGAACTCCTCGACGCGGATGCCGAGCAGGTCGCGCAGGGCGCCGGGGTAGCCGCCGAGCCAGACGTGGTCGTTCTCGTCGACGATGCCGGAGAAGTAGGTGGTGACCAGGTGACCGCCGTTCTCGGTGTAGCGGGTGAGTTCCTTGGCGAGGGTGGCGGGGACGACGTGCAGGACGGGGGCGACGACCATGCCGTAGCCGTCCAGGGGGGTGCCGGTGGGGACGACGTCGGCGCGGACGCCCACGTCGAGCAGGGCGGTGTACCAGTCGAGGGCCTCCTGGCGGTAGCGGAGCCGGGAGGTGGGGTGGGAGTCGAGTTCGCCGGCCCACCAGGAGTCCCAGTCGAACAGGACGGCGACGGGGGCGGCCTCGCGCGGGGCGCCGGCGGCGGGCGCGAGGTCGCGCAGGGTGTCGCCGAGGGCGGTGACGGAGCGGAAGAGGTCGCTGTCGGCTCCGGCGTGCGGGACCATCGCGGAGTGGTACTTCTCGGCACCGGCGGCGGACTGGCGCCACTGGAAGAAGCAGACGGCGTCGGCTCCGTGGGCGACGTGGAGCAGGGAGTCGCGGGCGAGTTCACCGGCCCGCTTGGCGAGGTTGACGGGCTGCCAGTTGACGGCGCTGGTGGAGTGCTCCATCAGGTACCAGGGCCGGCCACCGGCGAGGTTGCCGGTCAGGTTGGCGGAGAAGGACAGCTCGTCCAGGGACTGCGGGCCCGGTGTGCGGTAGTGGTCGTTGGAGACGAAGTCGACCTCGGCGGCCCAGTCGGCGTAGTTCATGCCCTTGGTCTCGCCCATGACCATGAAGTTGGTGGTGACGGGCACGTCCGGGGTGACGGCGCGCAGGACGTCGCGTTCGGCGCGCAGGTGCTCGCGCAGGGCGTCGGAGGAGAAGCGCCTGAAGTCCAGCTGCTGGGTGGGGTTGGGGTGGGAGGCGGCCAGGCGGGGCGGCAGGATCTGCTCCCAGTCGCTGTAGCCCTGGGACCAGAAGGCGGTGCCCCAGGCGTGGTTGAGCTGGTCGAGCGTGGTGTAGCGCCGGCGCAGCCAGGTGCGGAAGGCACGGGCGGCGTCGTCGGAGTAGTCGTAGACGTTGTGGCAGCCCAGCTCGTTGGAGATGTGCCAGGCGACCAGGGCGGGGTGGCCTGCGTAGCGTTCGGCCATGGCCCGGGTCAGGCGCAGGGCGTGTTCGCGGAAGACCGCGGAGGTGGGCCGCCAGTGCTGGCGGGCCCCGGGCCACACGGTCTCGCCGCGGTCGGTGACGGGGAGGATCTCGGGGTGGGCGGCGGTGAGCCAGGGCGGCGGTGAGGCGGTCGCCGTGGCCAGGTCGACGGCGACGCCCCCGTCGTGCAGGAGGTCCATGATGTCGTCGAGCCACCCGAAGTCCCAGGTCCCGGCGGTGGGCTGGATGCGGGCCCAGGAGAACACGGCGAGATTGACGATGGTGACACCGGCCCGCCGCATCAGCGCGATGTCCTCCTCCCAGACCCGCCGGGGCCACTGGTCCGGGTTGTAGTCGGCGCCGTAGGCGAAGCGGGGAGAGCCGTGGTCTCCCCGGACGCGCAGCAGCTGGGACAGGGGGGCGGAGCGCATGCGGTTCCTTCCGGGTGCATGGGTGGGGGCGGCGGCGCCGGCCGGTCCGGGCGCCGCCGCCTTGCGGGGCGCGGTCAGCCGGTGCTGACGGTGAAGCCCTGCTCGTCGCCGTACTTGACGGAGGCCTCCTGCCAGGTCTTCAGGCCGGCCGAGAGCCGGGTGCCGGAGACGTAGGCCTTGCCGGCGGTGTCGTTGAAGACGGAGTTGGCGTAGACCTGGTAGGGCAGGTAGGACCAGTCGTCGGCGACGTTCGCGGCCGACTCGGCGAATACCTTGTTCGCCCGCTGCCCACCGAAGTACGGGAAGGCGGTGTCCTGGAACGCCCGGGAGTGCAGCTCCGCGGTGGTGGCCGGGAAGGCGCCGTTCGCGACGCGGGTCCGCACGCCCTCGCCGGCGTCGGCGTACTTCAGGAAGGCGTACGCCAGCGCCTCGTTGTGGCCGAGTTCCGGCATGGTCAGGGCGCTGCCGCCGTTCTCGGCGGAGGCCTTGCCGCCCGCGGTCCACTGCGGGAGCGGGGCGACGCGCCAGTCACCGGAGGCGCCCTTCGCGCCGGAGGCGAGGTTGGCGGGCATCCAGGCGCCGATCGCGAGGGTGGCTATGGTGCCGTCGTCCAGGCCCTTGTACCACTCGTCGGACCAGCTGGTGACCGGGGAGACCAGCTTGTCGTCGAGGAGTTTCTGCCAGGTGCCGGTGAACCTGCGGGCGCCCGCGTCCGAGAAGTCGATCCGCACCTTGGTGCCGTCGACCTTGTAGGGGCGCGAACCGGCCTGCCACAGCATGCTGGTGGTGAAGCCGGCGTCTCCGGCGTCGTTGGTGATGTACGCCTTCGGATCGGCCCTGTGCAGCTTGCGGGCCGCGTCGACGTACTGGTCCCAGGTGGTGGGCACCTTGATCCGGTACTTGTCGAAGACCTTCTTGTTGTAGAAGAGCGCCATCGGGCCGGAGTCCATCGGCAGGCCGTAGACACCGTCGCCGCCCGCCCGGACGCCGTGCCACGGGCCGGGGGTGAAGGTGCCGGCGAGCTTGTCGGCGCCGTACGCCCGGAGGTCGGTGAGTTCGTCGGTCAGGGCGTACTGGCCCATCGCGTAGTACTCGACCTGGGCGACGTCCGGGACGCCCTTCTTCGCCGAGATGGCGTTCTGGAGCGCCTTGTACTGGTCGTTTCCGGTGCCGGCGTTGACGAGGTTCACCTTCACCCTGGGGTGGGCCTTCTCGAAGTCGGCGGCCACCTGCTTGAGCGTGGGTTCCCAGGCCCAGACGGTGAGGGTGCCGCCCTTCTCCAGGGCGGCCCGGACGTCCGCCGCGGAGAGCGCCTTCCGGCCCGCTCCCCCGGCGTCGGAGCCGCCGCAGGCGGTCGCTCCCAGGGCGAGGGCACTGACGAGGCCGATGCCGCGCAGCAGGCGGCGGGAGTGCTTGAGCATGGTCGTGCTTCCACTTCTTCGTGGCCGGAGCGTGGCCGGGACCGTGAACGACGGGGACGGACGCAGGGGCGGGCGGGGGCCGTACGGGTGCGGGGGCGTCATTCCTTGACGCTTCCGGCGGCGAGGCCGGACTGCCAGTGCCGCTGTAGCAGCAGGAACGCGGCGACCAGGGGCAGGATGGTGATCAGTGAGCCGGTGACGACGAGGTGGAAGACGGGCTGTCCGCCGGCGGTCTCCGCCTGGGCGTTCCAGCTGTTCAGGCCGAGAGTGAGCGGATACCAGTCCGGGTCCTTGATCATGATCAGCGGCAGGAAGTAGTTGTTCCAGGTGGCGACCATGCTGAACAGCAGGACGGTGACGATGCCGGGCGCCAGCAGCGGAAGGGCGACCGTGAAGAAGGTACGGGCCTCACCGGCACCGTCGATGCGGGCGGCCTCCAGCAGTTCGGTGGGGACGGCCTCGGAGGCGAACACCCACATCAGGTACAGGCCGAACGGTGAGATCAGCGAGGGGATGATCACGGCCCAGGGGGTGTCGGTCAGCCCCATGGTGCTGAACATCAGGAAGGTGGGCACCGCGAGGGCCGTGCCCGGGACGGCGACCGCGCCGATGACGACGGCGAAGACCGCGCGCTTGCCGGGGAAGGAGAACTTGGCCAGCGCGTATCCGCCCAGGACGGCGAGGAGGGTGGCACCACCGGCGCCCGCGACGACGTACAGCAGCGTGTTCAGCAGCCAGCGGACGAAGACGCCGTCGTGGTAGGTGAAGACCTGGCGGACGTTGTCCAGGAGCGCGAAGCGGCTGTCGAACCACAGGCCGGACGAACGGGCCAGCCCGGACTGGGTCTTGGTGGCGCTGATCAGCAGCCAGACCAGCGGCAGCAGGCTGTAGAGCAGCACCAGGCCGGTCAGGAGCGTCAGCGTGACGCTGCGCCGGGGCCTGCCGGGGGTGTGCCGGCGGCGTCCGGCGCGCAGCCGGGGCACGGCGCCCGGGGCCCCGGGCGGCGTCGCCGCGGAGCGGCCGGGGACGGTGGTGACAGAAGTGGCCATCGCCGCTTCACGCTCCCTTGCGCATGCCGCGGGCCTGGACGGCATAGGCGATGATCATGGTGATCACTCCCATGACGATGGCGACCGTCGCGGAGTAGTCGTGCTGCTGTCCGGAGAAGGACAGCGAGTACGTGTAGTAGTTCGGGGTGTAGTCGGTGGTGATCGCGTTGCGCGCCAGCGGCTGGAGGATGCTCGGCTCGTTGAAGAGCTGGAAGCTGCCGATGACGGAGAAGATCGTGGCGATGACGAGGGCGCCGCGGAGCGCGGGGAGCTTGATGGCGGTGACGACGCGGAGTTGCCCGGCGCCGTCGATCTCGGCGGCCTCGTACAGGGAGTGCGGGATCACCCGCAGCGCCGAGTAGAAGATCAGCATGTTGTAGCCGACGAACTCCCAGGTGACGATGTTGCCGATGGAGGCCAGCACCAGGTGCGGGGAGAGCGGGTCGGGCAGCGTGACACCGAGCGCGTCGTCGATGTCGCCGACGAGACCGAACCGCGTGCCGTACAGGAAGCCCCACATCAGGGTGGCGACGACGGCGGGCACGGCGTACGGCAGGAAGATCGCGATGCGGAAGAAGTCCTTGCCGTACAGCCGCCCGCTGTCCAGGGCCAGCGCCACCAGCAGGGCGATGCCGAGCATGACCGGCACCTGGACGCACAGGAAGAGCGAGACCCGGCCGAGCGAGGCCCAGAACTGGTCGTCGTGCAGCGCCTGCCGGTAGTTGTCCAGGCCGACGAAGGTGGTGCCGCCGATCAACTTGGTGCGGTAGAGGCTGAGATGGACGGAGTACGCGAGCGGGGCGAGGAAGACCAGGGCGAAGACGGTCATGAAGGGGGCGATGAAGCCCCAGCCGACCAGGCCGCGGCGATCGCGCCTTCCGGCTGCGGGCGGACGGCCTCCCGCGGCCGGCGGCGATATGACGGTCATGCTGCATCCTCGCGTCGTCGTGGGTGCGCGGGCCGGCGCCGTCGCACGGCAGCGGGGTCCCTCCGGCACGTCGAATGTTTGCGTAAACATCGCCGGTGACCCGATGCTTACATTCCCGACCCGCAGCGTCAATACTTCGGGAGACAGAACGCGCGGCGCCGCCCGGGACGCCCCAGGCGCCACCGCGGACACCGCGTGAGCAGGGCCGCAGGGTGGCGCGCGCTACTCTCGACCAGATCCGCCGCGCGCAGGCCCCGCGACGCGGCCGGCACCACAGGAAGGGCAACCGTGCACCAGGACGTGAGCGACGCGGACCGGGCGGGGCAGCCTCGTCGGCGCGCGGCGGGCGACCGGCGGCGAAGCGTCTCCATGGCCGACGTCGCCCGGGCGGCCGGGGTCTCCTCGCAGACCGTCTCACGCGTCTCCAACGGCCACGCCAACGTGGTCGAGGAGACCAGACAGCGCGTCCTGCGCGCCATGAGGGAGCTCGGCTACCGTCCCAACAGCGCCGCGCGGGCCCTGAAGAGCGGGGAGTTCCGCACCCTCGGCGTCATCCTCTTCACCCTCTCCACCACCGGGAACGTGCGCACCCTGGAGGCGATCGCCACCTCCGCCGCCGAGGAGGGGTACGCCATCACGCTGATACCGGTGGCGGCGCCGAGGCAGACGGACGTGCGCGGCGCCTTCACCCGACTCGGCGAACTGGCCGTCGACGGGATCATCGTCATCATGGAGGTGCACCTCCTGGACGCCGCCGTGCTCAGCCTGCCGCCCAGCGTCCAGCTGGTGGTCGTCGACTCCGACGCGGGCGACCACTACAGCGTGATCGACACCGACCAGGCGGGCGGCACCCGCGCCGCCGTGCGCCACCTGCTCGACCTCGGGCACCCGACCGTGGCCCATCTGGCGGGCCCGGACGGCTCGTTCGCCGCCCAGCGCCGCGCCGACGCGTGGCGGCAGGTCCTGGAGGAGTCCGGCCTGCCGGTGCCGACGCCGGTGCGGGGCGACTGGTCGGCGGAGTCCGGCTACCGGGCCGGCCTGGCCCTGGCGGCGGACCCCGACTGCACGGCCGTGTTCGCCGCCAACGACCAGATGGCCCTGGGCCTGCTGCGCGCCCTGCACGAGAAGGGGCGCAGGGTGCCGCAGGACGTCAGCGTCGTCGGGTACGACGACATCCCGGAGTCGGCCTCCTTCATCCCGCCGCTGACCACCGTCCACCAGGACTTCGGCGCGGTCGGCCGGCTGTGCGTGGAGAGCGTGCTGCGGCAGATCCGGGACGACCGGCCGGAGCACGGGACGACCCTGGTCCCCACCCGCCTGGTCGTGCGCTCCAGCACCGCCCCGCCGCCGGCCCGCCCCGGCGGACGCCGGGCCGCGGCCACTCGGCGGGCACGGTGACCCGGCTGTAGGGGCGGCGGTCCCCGCCGCCCGACTCCCGGCGGCGGCAACCGCGTCACGTGCCGGCACCTTGACAGCCCCCTGGGCCGGTGCCACTCTTCCGGCTCAGAGTTTGCGTGAACATCAGGCGCCGAGAGCCGGCGGGCGTGCCGGGACGGGTCCTTCGCGCCGATCGTGTTTGCGCAACCATCTGCGGGTCCGGTCGAGGCGGCGCGACCACGCGCCGCCGCCGGGCCCGGCCCACCGCGGCCCGGCGGAGCACGGCACGGCCGCACGACGCGGCCCGCCACGTCGCCCGTCGCCCGTCGCCCACCGAGGGACCCGGCACACCGTCGGGCCCCCGCGGACCACCGCCCCCCACCGCACCGGAAAGAGAGACCTCCATGCGCATACGTGTCCGCACCTCCCCCGCCGCCCGCCGGCTGCGAGCCCTGCTCGCGGCGACCGCCCTCCTCGTGGCGGGGGGAACGGTGGCGCTCTCCGCACCGGCGTCCGCCGCCGGGCAGCACCGCGCACTGGACTCCAGCCGGTTCCGGGGCGTCAACTGGGCCGATCCGCGCGACAACTACGCCGAGGACCCCGTGGTGCCCTCCGGGCTGAGCACGTCCGACGGTTACGCCACCGTCAAGGCCAAGGCCACCGCGATCCTCACCGGTTTCCGGCACGAGCTCGGCGCCGACACCGTCCGGCTGCCCGTCAACCCGTACTCCGTGGGCACCGGTTGGTGGAACTCGTACACCGGGGCCGTCGACGCCGCCACCGGCCTGGGGTTCAAGGTCGTCCTCGGCTACTGGGAGGGCCCCGCCCACAAGGACGGCCGGATCGACGACACCGCCGCGTGGAGGTCCATGTGGAACACCGTCACCGCCAAGTACGGCGGCAACGCCTCGGTGTACTTCGAGCCGATGAACGAACCCTTCGGCTACACCGCCTCCGCCTGGGCCGACACCGCCGCGAGCTGGCTGAGCGACCATCCCGGCGTCCCGCGCAGCCGCGTGTTCGTCAGCGGCAGCGGGTACAACGACGATGTCACCTCCGTCTGCGCCGACCCCCGCCTGAGCGGCACCTACCTGTCCCTGCACCACTACGGCTTCTGGGGCACCCACACCTACGGGGAGTGGGTGAAGGACTTCAGGAACCGCGTCGGCGGCTGCGCCGCGCGCACCGTCCTCGACGAGTTCGGCGCCCCCATGACGACCGGGCTGGACTACGGCGACGCCGCCGGCACCGACAACTTCGTGCGCTACCTGCGCGCCGACACCGACACCGTCCGCTCGCTCGGCATGGGCTCGGTCTACTGGCCCGGCCTGCGCACCGGTGACACGTACAGCATGGAGGCGCTGCACGGCTCCGGTACCGCCCTGTCGCTGACCACGAACAACGCGAGCGGCGCCGACCGGCTGCGCCACGGCTGGGCCCTCACCCCCTGACCCGGCGGCGGGGCCGCACGGGGACGGTCGCCCCGTGCGGCCCCGCGCGGGCCGGCGGCCGGCCGGGTCAGGAGGCGACGAAGCGCGCTATCTGCCCCAGCACGACCGTGTCCGTGAGGTACCCGAGGTGGGTCTGGCAGGGCACGTTGTTGTTCGTGGCGCCGTCCAGCCGCGTGCTGGTGTACGGCAGGATGACGCCGTCGCACGCCGAGTACCAGGTGGCGTACCTGGTCGTCCCCGGTGTCTCGTCGCCGGAGGAGATCTGGGAGATGAACGAGGAACCCGGGTACATCTGCTGACAGGTCGTGTAGACGAGGCAGGCGCCGGCGGCCGTGGTCCCGTGGTTGGCGCCGGCGATCGAGGCGAGGTGACTGACGCTGGTGTTCCCGCCCAGCACCTTCAGGTAGTACTGGCTGACGAGGCCGCCCATCGAGTGGTTGACGATCGCGACCTTGCTCGCGCCGGTGCGCGCCTTGACGTTGTCGACGAAGGCGGCGAGACCCCGGGCGTTGGTGACGTTGTCGCCGTAGGAGTCGTACTCGTAGGCGAAGAGGTTCGAGCTGGACCAGCCGTTGAGGCGGAAGACGCTCATGGCGGTGACCCAGTTGGAGGCGTTCCCGGTGTAGCCGTGGACGAAGACGACGGGCGTGGTGGTCGACAGCGGGTGCGCGGCCGTGCCGGCCGGCCGCGCGGCGGCCGGGGACGCGGTCACGGCGGCGGTGGCCGTGGACGCCGGGGTGAGCAGGGCGAACGCGGCCGTGAGGGTCGCGAGGACGCCGACGAGCGGACGCGGGGAGCGGCGGGGCATGGGGTCCTCCTGGCGAGGATGTGGGGGTGCGGGTGCCTGACCCGACCAGCGTCGTGAGGGCGGGCCCGGGAGCCATCGGCGAAATCACCAGTCATCGCCTGCCGCCGCGCGTCCGCGGACGTACGGCCGGGCCGCCGGTGCCGGGCCGGGCGTAGTCTGCTGGGTGAGGCAGCCATGGCCGGTGACGTGCGCATCCGACTGCTCGGCGGTTTCGGCGTGGCGGTCGGGGACCGTCCGGTCACCGCCGGGGCGTGGCGGCTGCGCAAGGCGCGGAGCCTGCTGAAGGTGCTGAGCCTGGCGCCTGGGCACCAGGTGCACCGCGAGCGCCTCTACGACCTGCTGTGGCCGGATCTCGAGCGCCGGGCCGCGGCGCACAACCTGCACCAGGTGCTGTACGCCGCCCGGCGCGCGCTGACCGGTACGGGGGCGGCCGGTGAGGTCCTGGTGCTCCGTGACGACCTGGTGCTGCTCGGTCCCGACGGCGGTGTGCGGATCGACGTCGAGGAGTTCGAGGAGGCGGCCCGGCGGGCCTGCCACGACGGCGGCGCGGCACAGCTCGGGGCGGCGCTGGCCCTGGCCGGGCCCGGTCTGCTGCCGGAGGACCGATACGAGCCGTGGGCACGGGAGGCGGCCGACGCCCTGGCGGTGCGGTGCGCGGCGGTGCGGTGGAGACTGGCCGAGGCGCTCCGGCGGGAGGACCGCACGGCCGAGGCGATCGAGGTGCTGCGGACACTGCTGGCCGCGGACCCGCTGCACGAACCGGCCTCCCGCGCGCTGATGGAGGCGCTCGCGGCGGCCGGCCGGCGCCGGGAGGCGCTCGCCGTGTACGAGGGTCTGCGGGACGCGCTCCTCGGCGACGGCGGCGCCGACCCCGACCCGCGCACGCGCCGCCTCTACCGCACGCTGCTGGCCGGCTCCGTCCAGCCGCGGGAGGAGCGGCAGGAGGAGCGGCGGGCCGCGCCGCGGGAGGGCGAGCGGGTCGCGCCGCGGCACAATCTGCCGGCGCAGCCGGGCCCGCTGATCGGACGGCGGCGGGAGACGGCCGAGGTCGAGGCGCTGCTCGGCCGGTCCAGGCTGCTGACCCTCACGGGGAGCGGCGGCTGCGGCAAGACCCGGCTGGCGCTGGCGGTGGCCGAGCGGCTGACCGGCGCGTACCGGGACGGGGTGTGGTTCGTGGACCTCGCCGCGCTGACCGAACCGCACCTGGTGCCGGACGCGGTCGCCGCCGTCCTCGGACTCCAGCTCCCCGCGTCGGGGTCGGCCCGGGAGTCCCTGGTCTCCCAGCTGTGCGGCCGGGAGCTGCTGCTGGTGCTGGACAACTGCGAACACCTGGTCGACGCGTGTGCCGCGGTGGTGTCCGAGGTCGTGGCCCGGTGTCCGGGGATCACCGTGCTCGCGACCAGCAGGGAGCTGCTGCGCAGCTACGGGGAGCGGACCTTCCGGGTGCCCTCGCTGAGTCTGCCGGACCCGGACCGGCTGCCGTCCCTGGCGGAGCTGGGCGGTTACGCCTCCGTACGGCTGTTCGTGGAGCGGGCCGGTGAGGCCTGCCCGGGGTTCGGGCTGACGGCGGACAACGCGGCGGCCGTCGCCCAGATCTGCTTCCGGCTCGACGGCATCCCGCTGGCCCTGGAGTTGGCCGCGGCCCGGGTGCGGGTGCTGGCCCCCCACCAGATCGTCGAACGGCTGGACGACGCGGTGGCGCTGCTTGGCCGGGGCAGCCGCCGCCCGGTGACCCGGCAGGAGACCCTGCTGGCGGCCCTGGAGTGGAGTCACCGGCTGCTCGACGCGGACGAGCGGTGTCTGCTGCGCCGGCTCGCCGTCTTCACGGGAGGATTCCCGCTGGCCGCGGCGCAGGAGGTGGGTGCCGGGGACGCCGGCCCCGGGCGGGTGCTCGACCTGCTGGGCCGGCTCGTCGACAAGTCGCTGGTGTCGGTGGAGCCACGGCCGGACGAGGTGCGCTACCGGCTGCTGGAGACGGTCCGGCAGTACGCGGCCGGGCGGCTGCGCGCGGCCGGTGAACTGGCGGCCACCGAGGCCCGGCACCGGCGTTTCTACCTGGAGCTCGCCGAGCGGCGGGACCGCGAGCCGGCCACCGGACTGTCGGGGGCGACGTCACTGGAGCTGGAGGCCGACTACGGCAATCTGCGCGCCGCGCTGTCGTCGCTGCTGCGCAGCGATCCGCCGACCGCGCTGCGCATGGCGGTCGCGCTGTGGCTGTTCTGGTCCGAGCGGGGACGGCTCGCCGAGGGGCGGCGCTGGCTGGACGCCGCGCTGGCCGCCGCGCCCGGGCCGAGCCCGCAGCGCGCGAGGGCGCTGATGGGACAGGGGGTGCTCGCCGTCCGTCTCGGCGACGGCTCTCCCCTGGCGGACATCGGCGCGCGCATCGTCCGCGTCCAGGAGCGGCGGCGGGACCCGGCGGCGCCGGCGTACGCCCGCTACCAGCAGGCCGTGCTGCTGTGGATGAGCGGGGCGTGGCAGCCCGCCCGCGAGGCGCTGGACACGGCGTGCGCTCTGGCCCGTGACGCGGACGCACCCTCGGTGCTCGCCGCCGCCGCGCACGCCGAAGGGGTGTGGGCGGTGTGCCGGGGCGACGGGGCGGAGGCCCGCGCGGCGTGCGAGCGCGGTCTGCGGCTGCTGGCGGAGGTACCCGCGGACACCGGGCCGTTCCTGGTGGTCATGACGCCGGGTTACGTCAGCGAGGAGGACCGGGCGGGGCAGGTGTCGCTGTTCTTCGAGGAGACGGTCCTCACGGGCCGGGCGGTCGGCGCGGCCCGGGCCCGCGGGTACCTGCTGGCCGACCTGGCCTGGGCGGCCCGGCTGGAGGGCGACGCCGGTGCCGCCGTCGCCGCGGCCGAGGACAGCGCGGCCTGCTTCCACGCGCTCGCCGACCCGTACGGACGGTCCCTGGCCCTCAACCTCCTGGGCAACATCTGCCGGAGCCGGGGCGTCTACGCGGCCGCTCGGGAACACCTGGACGCGGCCCTGGCGATCAGGCGCACGCTCGGCGACCGCCGCGAGGAGGACATCACCCTGGGCTGCCTCGGTCTGCTGCGCCTGGCCCGCGGCGACACCGAGGGCGCGCGCGTGTCCATCGCCGGCGCGCTCGCGCACTTCGAGGAGACCGACGACATCCCGGGGACCACCAACAGCCTGCTGCACCTCGCCCTGGTGGCGCGGGCCGCCGGGGAGACGGCCCGGGCGCGGGCCCTGCTCACCCGCGCCCTGCGGCTGGAGCACACGGCCGGCTCCGCGTGCGCCGCGGGCTGGGTCGCCCTGATGCTGGCCCGGCTGGCGTGGCGGGCCGGTGACCGTGACACGGCCCGGGCCGCCGCCGCCCGGGCGCGGGAGCTGTTCGCCCGCCTGGGCGACCCGCGGGGCGCGGCCGTGCTGGAACGCACCGCGCCCTGGGCGTGACACGGCCGCTGAACGGCTGCTGAGCGGCTGTTGAGCGGGGGTGCCTAGGGTCCTTGAGTGTCCTGCCAGGCACAGACGTACGGAGGCCATCATGTCGGTCGACACGACGAAGGGCGTCCTGGGTGACGCCACCCTGGGTGAGCTGGAGGCGGGGCTGCGCGGCTCGGTGGTCCGTCCCGGCGACGCCTCCTACGACGAGGCCCGCGCGATCTGGAACGCGGCCCACGACAGGCGTCCGGCTCTCGTCGTGCGCTGCGCCGGGACCGCCGACGTGCTGCGCGCGGTGGAGTTCGCGCGCAGCCAGGACCTGCTCGTCGCGGTACGCGGCGGAGCGCACAGCATCGCCGGGTTCTCGACCTGCGACGGCGGCATCGTCATCGACCTGTCGGGGATGCGGGGCGCGGTCGTCGATCCGGTGCGGCGCCGGGCCGTCGCCCAGGCCGGCCTGACCTGGGGCGACCTCGACCACGAGACGCAGGCCTTCGGTCTGGCCGTGACCGGCGGCCTGATCTCCTCCACCGGGATCGCCGGATTCACCCTCGGCGGCGGGGTGGGCTGGCTGCTCCGGCGCCACGGGCTGGCCTCCGACAACCTGACGGCGGCCGAGGTGGTCACCGCCGACGGTCGGGTGGTGCGGGCCGACGAGCGGGAGCACCCCGACCTGTTCTGGGCGCTGCGGGGCGGCGGCGGCAACTTCGGGGTCGTCACCTCGCTCGAGTACGACCTGCACCCCGTCGGCCCGCAGGTCCTGGCCGGTCTGATCGTCTACCCGGTCGACCAGGCCGGGCAGGTCGTCACCCGGTGGCGCGAGCTGATCGCGGACATGCCGGACGAGCTGACCACCCTGATCAACCTGACCACGGCCCCTCCGGTGCCGTTCCTGCCCGTCGAGGTGCACGGCACCCGGGTCGTCGTGCTGGCCGCCATGTACGCGGGCTCCCCCGCCGCCGGTGAGGCGGCCGTCGCCCCGCTGCGCACCCTGGGGACGCCGATCGCCGACGTGCTCGGCCCCATGCCGTACACGGACATGCAGTCGCTGCTGGACCCGCTGTGGACGGCCGGCGCGCACAACTACTTCACGTCGACGTTCATCGAGCCCTCCGACGCGGTCGTCGACGCGCTGCTGCGGCAGCACCTGATGACCCCGACCCCGTTCTGCGAGCTGCACATGCACCAGCTCGGCGGTGCCTTCGCCCGGGTTCCGGCCGGGGCCACGGCGTTCAGCCGGCGGGAGGCGAGTGTGCTGTGCAACGTCATCGCGCGCTCCCCCGTGGCGGCGGGCTTCGACGACCACGTCGCGTGGGCCCGGGGCGCCCGGGAGGAGATCGCCGCGCACGGCGGTGGCGGCGTGTACGTCAACTTCACGGGCGACGCGGACGCGGACAAGGTGCGCGCCTCCTACCCCGGCGAGGTCCACGAACGGCTCGTGCGCGTCAAGGACGCCTACGATCCGACGAACCTGTTCCGGCTGAACCAGAACATCAGGCCCTCGGCGGCGGCCGGCTGAACCGGCCCGGACGGGCGCCCCGGAGCGGCCGCGCGCCGTCCCGGGGTGTCCGCATGCGACCGGGGAGGGGGGCGGTTGAGTTCAGACCCTGCCGTCCGCCCCGTCGCGGTCCAGGGTGCCCCAGCGGCCGGGCTGTTCGGTGATGATGCGGCAGGCCTCGGTGATGACGGGATCGGCGATCCAGCCGAGCGGTTCGACATCGGTCACCAGGGGCTCGTTGTCCGGGCCACGGGCCGCCTCCCGGCCGTGCAGGACCCAGGGCCGGGTGCGGGGGTCCTTGACGCGGGGCAGGTGGCAGTAGTCGTACAGCCGGCGGGCGACCCAGACGACCGGGGGCCGGTCGCCCCACCAGTCCTCGATGTCGAGGCAGCTGGCGGACAGGCCCGGCAGTCGGATGCCGGTCAGGTCGTCCCTGCTGCTCGTGCGCGGCAGGTCGCGTCGTGGGCCGCGGGACCAGCGGACGTAGAGGCCGCGGCGGCCGGTGACGAGCCGGGTCAGCTCGTCGAGGCCGGTGAGGAGGGGGAGTTCGGCGGTGGTACTCATGGCACTGGCGATCGGGCGAGGGTCAGGCGATGAGGAGGGAGTCGTCCTCGGTGCGGGCGCCGGGCAGCTGATGGCGGGCGGCGACGAGGGCGGTCTCGATGTCACGGGTGCCCGTGGACACGCACAGCGTGTAGGCGACGTCGTCCATCCGCCGGCGCACCTCGGGGCTGCCGTCCTCGGCGTGCAGGATCCGCAGCGTCTCGTACTGTTCGAGCAGGTTGGTCAGTACCGCGGGGTGTGCCATGAGCATCGGGAGGTCTCCTGAGCGCCGTGATTCACATGGTGTGTACATGCATCGTGTTCCCACGGTCGCCGCCTCCACTCCCCCGAATTCCGGGACGCCGCCCCGCGGTCGCGGCACGGGCGGCTCATGAGGAGCGGACCCGGCCGGCCACGACCGCGTCGCCGGGGGCCGGAGGGGCCCTTGTCCGGTCCACCGGGCCGACGGGCGGGCCGAACAAGGCCGGCACGCCAAGTCGGCGCGCCGGCCGCGGGGTTCGTGCGAGAGGGAACGTCGGGCGGCGCCCGTCTGCCACCAGGGGCGGTTGGGACGTTGGGCGCTGCGGTCCCCGCCCAGGTGCCGGGCCGGTCGACGGTGGTGGGCGCCGTGACGACGCCCGCGTGGCGGGCGGTGCCGCCGTCACGAGGTGGGGCCGGGCGGACCGGGCCGCGGTCCGGTCGAGCGGCGGCCGGGAGCCTACGGCGATGACGCGCACCCGCGGTCAGGGACCGGACCCCGCGCTGCACCGGCGGGCGAAGTACCGCGTCATCGCGCCGGCATGAGGGTGCGCCGGCCCCCGCAGTATTAGGAGGTGCAGGTTCCACTGCGGATGCTGCGAAGGCCGGCGCTCTGCTCGGATACCCCCGGATGCGTCCGATAAGCCCGTTCTCTCCCCCGGTCTCCTCCGCGTCGCCGCCGGACACCGGTGGGGCCCGGCCGTTCCCGGCCGGGCCCCACTCGCTCCGCACACCTCACGCGGTACGTCCGCGCGCCGGACGGCCGGTGCTCACCAGCGGTACCAGCGGCCCTTGCGGCCACCGCCGTCGGCGGACCGGACCACGAAGCCCAGCAGCCAGACGATCAGGACGATCACCGCGATCCACCACAGCGCCTTCAGCGCGAAACCCGCGCCGAAGAGGATCAGGGCCAGCAGACGAGAAGCAGGGGAACCATTGTCATCAACCTCCTGGCCACCTAGTGCCCTTACTTCATCTCTACAAGCCCACAAAGGACGCGTTACTTTTCGCCGGTACGGGGCAGGCGACGGGGTCGTTCTCAACCGGCCGGGGCCGGCCGGCGCGGGGCGGCGGCCAGGGCCTTGGCCAGCCGTGTCTCGCCGTACTGCTCGGCACCGGTGGCCCGGCGCTCGGTGATGCCGTCGGTGTACAGCAGGAGGCTCTCGCCGGGGCGGAGGTGCCGGGGCGGCGGGCCGTGAGCCGGGGCGGGATGCCGAGCAGCCCGCCCGGCACCTCGACGGCGTCCACCGCGTGGTCGGCTCGAGCAGCAGCGGAGGCGTGTGCCCGGCCCGGACGAGCCGCACGGCGAGCCCGTCGGGGCCCGGCGTCAGATGCCAGTGGACGAGGGTCACGAAGCCGTTGTTCTGGTGGGCGAAGCGGTCGTTGAGGGCGGTGTCGACGGCCTTGACCACGTCGACGGGGTCCTCCAGCAGCCCGGCGACGGCGCGGGCGGTGTGACGTACCAGGGCGGCGGTGGCGGCGGCGAGGGCACCGCGCCCGCAGACGTCGCCCAGGACGAACGCCCAGCTGCCGGTCCCGCGGGGGACGACGTCGTAGAAGTCGCCGCCGATGTCCAGCCCCTCGCCGGCCGGGTGGTAGAAGGCGGCGAGCTGGGCGCCGGGGATGTCCGGCAGGTCGGGCAGGAGCAGGCCGGACTGGAGGTCGCGGACGAGGGCAGCGCGTGGGCCCGGCCCCTACCGCCACGGGCCGGTTCCGGCGATCGGGAAGCTTAGGCCATGGCCTCACCGTACGTGACGAGGAAAGCACACGCCACCACGGTGACCTGTGCCGGAGGCCACCGCGACCGCCGCTCCCGCCGTCGGGGCCGGTGGCACCGCGAAACGTGGGAGAGTCTTGGAGTGCGCGCCGAACGCGAGCGTCCGGGCAGGTGAGCGGGGTGACCTTCGGGGCACGAGGGGGATGGCGGATCGATCGTGCCCGGCGCGCGGACGACCCACCGCAGGGCGACGGCACCGGGAGCGAGGGAGCGGCGGATGGCTGGACGGGACGATGCGGAGCGCGGGCCCGGGGCCCGTGCCGGCGTCTTCTCCGCCGACGAGTTCATCGGCACGGACCTCGCCGCCGTGGACTGGGCCGCCACCCCGCTCGGCCCCCCGGAGGAATGGCCCCAGAGCCTGCGGACGGCCGTGAGCATCCTGCTGTCGTCCCGCTTCTCCATGTGGATGGCGTGGGGACCGGAGCTGACGTTCTTCTGCAACGACGCCTACCGCCGCGCCACGCTCGGCGACAAGTACCCGTGGGCGCTCGGCCGGCCGGCCCCCGAGGTGTGGGCGGAGGTCTGGGACGACCTCGACCCGCGGGTCCGCTCGGTGATGACCACGGGCGAGGCCACCTGGGACGAGGCGCTGATGCTGTTCCTGGAGCGGTCGGGGTACCGGGAGGAGACGTACCACACCTTCTCCTACAGCCCGCTGCGGGACGACGGCGGTGCCGTGGTGGGCATGCTGTGCGTGGTCAGCGAGGAGACCACCCGGGTCGTCGGTGAGCGGCGGATGGCGACCCTGCGTGACCTGGGCTCGGACCCGAGCGTGGTGCGCACCGAGCAGGAGATGCTGGACTTCGTCGCCCGCCAGCTCACCCGCAACCCGCGGGACCTGCCGTTCACCTGCACCTACCTGTTCCAGGACGACGGCTCGGCGCGGCTGGCGGCCGTCACCGGGATCGAAGCGGGCCACCCCGCCGCGCCCGTGGTCCTGCCGGGCGACGGTCCCGGGGCCGTCTGGCCGGCGGGGCGGCTGGCCGACGGGGAGCCCGCGCGGGTGCCGCTGAGCGGTCCGCCGTACGACCGTCTGCCACCCGGCGCCTGGCCCCGGCCGCCCGTACAGGCACTGGTGGTGCCGCTGCTGCGCCAGGGCGATCCGCCGTACGGCTTCCTGGTGGCCGGGCTCAACCCGTTCCGGCCGCTGGACGACACCTACCAGGGCTTCGTCGAGCTGGTCGCCGGCCACGTGGCGACCGGCATCGGCAGCGCGCGCGGTTACGAGGCGCAGCAGCGCCGGGCCGAGGAGCTGGCCGAGCTGGACCGGGCGAAGACGGCGTTCTTCTCCAACATCAGCCACGAGTTCCGTACCCCGCTCACCCTGATCATGGGACCGGTGGACGAGCTGCTCACCCGGGGGGACGACGACCCGGGGCTGCGCGAGAGGCTGGAGGTCGTCCGCCGCAACGGGCTGCGCCTGGGCAAGCTCGTCAACGCGCTGCTGGACTTCTCCCGCATCGAGGCCGGCCGGATGCAGGCGACGTACGAGCCGGTGGACCTGGCCGCCGCCACCGCGGAGCTGGCCAGCGTCTTCCGTTCCGCCATCGACAAGGCGGGGCTGGAGTTCGACGTGGACTGCCCGCCCCTGGGCCGGCCGGTGTACCTCGACCGCGGCATGTGGGAGAAGGTGATACTGAACCTGCTGAGCAACGCGCTGAAGTTCACCTTCGACGGCACCGTCCGGGTCGCCGTACGCGCCGAGGGCGACGGGGCGCGGGTCACCGTCTCCGACACCGGTATAGGGGTGCCCGCCGAGGAGATGCCCCGGCTGTTCGAACGGTTCCACCGGATCGAGAACGCGCGCTCCCGGTCCCACGAGGGCAGCGGGATCGGCCTG
Organism: Streptomyces sp. NPDC100445; assembly: GCF_044759735.1. Classification (NCBI taxonomy): domain Bacteria; kingdom Bacillati; phylum Actinomycetota; class Actinomycetes; order Kitasatosporales; family Streptomycetaceae; genus Streptomyces; species Streptomyces sp. NPDC100445. The sequence goes on from NZ_JBIVZV010000004.1 coordinate 377,313, forward strand.
GCGCTGGTGCGGGAGCTGGTCGGCCTGCACGGCGGCACCATCACCGCGGACAGCGTCGAGGAGCGCGGCACCACGTTCACCGTGCGGCTGCCGTTCGGCACGGCGCACCTGCCCGCCGACAGCGTGGCCCCGGCGGACGGCGGCGCCACGGTGTCCGCCGCCGCGGACCCCTACGTGCAGGAGGCCCTGCGCTGGCTCCCGGACAGCGCCTCCTTCGAGGCGGCCCGGGCGCTGGAGGCGGCGTCGGAGACCACCCCGGGGCACCGCGCGGCGGGACGTGTCGTGGTCGCCGACGACAACGCCGACATGCGCGAGTACCTCCAGCGCCTGCTGTCGGGCGCCGGGTACCGGATCACGGCCGTCACCGACGGGATGAGCGCGCTGGACGCCGTGCGCGCCGACCCGCCCGACCTCGTGGTCAGCGACGTGATGATGCCCGGCCTCGACGGGCTGGCGCTGGTCGCCGCGCTGCGCTCCGACCCGCGCACCGCCTCGGTGCCGGTGCTGCTGCTGTCGGCGCGCGCCGGGCAGGAAGCCTCCATCGAGGGCCTGCAAGCGGGGGCCGACGACTACCTCGTCAAGCCGTTCGCCGCCGCCGAACTGCTCGCCCGCGTCCGCGCCAACGTGGAACTGGCCCGGCTGCGCACGCATCACCTGCGGTGGCGCAACGCCCTCATCGACTCCCTCCAGGAAGCCTTCTTCGTCTGTGACGAGGAGGGCACCGTCATCGAGACCAACGCCGCGTTCACCGACATGCTCGGCTACCCGCCCGAGGGCCTGCCCTACCGGCCCGTGCACCCGTGGTGGCCCGACCCCGACACCGACCCCGACGGTCACCGGCTCGCCGAGACCGCGTTCGGGCCGTTGACGGCGGGCGGGGCGCGCAAGACGAACGCCCTGCCCGTACGCCACCGCGACGGCCACCAGCTGTGGGTGAGCGCGACGTTCAACCAGGCCGAGGACCCCGACACCGGGCGCCGGATGACCGTGGGCACGTTCCGGGACGTGACCGCCGAGCACTACGCCATCCAGCGGGAGACCGCCCTGGCGGCCCTGAGCACCCGGCTCTCGCAGGCCACCAGCCTGTCCGACGCGCTCTCGGGCGCGCTGCACGAGCTGAGGCGACTGTGGCGGGCCCGGACCGTGCTGGCCGCCATCTTCGGCCGGCACGGCGAACCGGCCGTGACCGCCACCGACCCGTCCCTGTCCTGGCCGGCCATGGCCCCCCGGCGCAGGGACTTCCTGGAGCGGCTTCGGGACCAGCCCACACTCACCACGGTCGCCGCCCCCGGCGGGGCCGGGATCCTGCTGGAACACCCGCACGGCCCGCTGACGCTCCTGGTGGACCTGGGCGAACGCCGGCCGTTCACCGGCGAGGACCAACTGCTGCTGACCCTGCTGGCCGGGCACCTGGCGCAGGGCCTGGTGCGGGTCCACCAGATCGACCAGCAGCGCGAGACGGCCATCGCCCTCCAGCGCGCCATCCTCGGGCCCGCGCTGCTCCCGGACGGCTTCGCCGTGCGCTACGAACCCGCGACCAGACCGCTCGAGGTCGGCGGTGACTGGTACGACACGGTGCCCCTGCCCGACGGCCGCATCGGCATCGTCGTCGGCGACTGCGTCGGCCACGGTCTGACGGCGGCCAGCGTCATGGGGCAGCTGCGCAGCGCCTGCCGCGCCCTGCTGCTCCAGGAGCCGAGCCCCGCCCGCACCCTGATGGCGCTGGACCAGTTCGCCGCCGGGGTGCCGGGCGCCCTGTGCACGACCGTGTTCTGCGGCGTCCTGGACCCGGCGACCGGCCGGCTGGTCTACTCCAGCGCGGGGCACCCGCCGGGAGTCCTCGCCTCCCCCGACGGCACCGTCCAGCTGCTGGAGGAGGGCCGCGCCCTGCCCCTGGCGGTCCGTCCCGGCCGGACGCGTCCGGAAGGCGTCCGTACGATGCCGGCCCGCTCCACCCTGCTCCTGTACACCGACGGGCTCGTCGAGCGGCGCCGCCGCTCCCTGGCCGCCGGCATAGACCACGCAGGCCGAGCCGTGCTCGAAGGCAGGGACACGGCGGTGGAGGAACTCGCCACGCAGATCATGCGGCGCCTCGAACCGGACGGCGGGTACGAGGACGACGTGGCCCTGCTGCTCTACCGCCATCCCGCTCCGCTCGAGGTGACGTTCCCCGCCGAGCCCGCGCGGCTCACCTCGGTGCGGCAGGCGCTGCGCGACTGGCTCGACCAGTGCGGACTGCCACGGCACACCGTCCAGAACATCATGGTCGCGGCTGGCGAGGCGTGCGCCAACGCGATCGAACACGGCCACCGTGACGGCCCCGGGGGAACCATCCGGCTGAGCGGGCTCGCCCACACGCACGACCTGCTGGTCACCGTCACCGACACCGGCCGTTGGAAGGTCCCCCAGCCCGAGCTGAACCGGCACCGGGGCCGCGGGCTGAAGCTGATGCGCGCGCTGATGCAGCAGGTCACCGTCACACCCGGCCCCGACGGCACCGTCGTCGAGATGCAGACGAGGATCACCTGATGACCATCCCGCTCACGCTGACCCGGGGCCGGCGTGCCGACGGCACCTCCGTGCTGACGGTGGTCGGCGAGATCGATCAGAGCAACGCCGACACGCTGGCCACGACCCTGGAGGGGATACCCGGGCGGGTCGTCGTGGATCTGGCCGGGGTGGAGTACCTCGACAGCGCGGGCCTGAACGTGCTGTTCGCCCACAGCACCCGACTGGAACTGGTCGTACCGCAACTGCTGGCCCCGTTGCTCAGCATCTCGGGCCTCACCGAGCTGGTCCCGGTGCACCCGGTGCGGGCCTCAACGCCGGGCACTCCAGGGGGGCAGCCGTCAGAGCGACGGGGTCTTGCCGGGCGTGAGCGTCATGACGGTGTCTAGCCCGAGGATCGTGAACATGCGGAGCAGGCCGTCGTCGAGTCCGGTGACGCTGAGGGAGCCGCCCAGGGTGTCCAGCCGCTGGTACCAGCCCACCAGGGCGCTGACACCGGTGGAGTCCATGTGCTGCGTGTGCGAGGCGTCCAGGACGAGGTGACGGCACCCGGCCTCGATCAGGCCCTCGACCGTCGTCCGCAGCGACGACGTGGTGTAGAGATCCACGTCCTCGGGCAGTTCCGCCCTGGCCCGGTCGCCCTGAGTCTCAGTGATGTGCAGCAACGTCCCACCTCCCCGTCCCGTGCGGTGCCCGCTGTCGGGTACCCAGGCTACCCGGCGCACATCCGGCCGACTTCCGCCCTCCCGGGGGCCGTCCCCACGGTCGGCAGACGACGGGGGCCGCTGCCTGCCCGATGACGGGGGGCCGCTGTCCGCCCGACGGCGGCGTGTCGGCGGCCGGCACGAACACCGGGCACGTCTGCGGGCGCCCGCAGCGGCCGAACGCCGGTGCCGGGCAGCCCTCACCGCCCCACTCCCCCGCCCGTCCCGTTCTCAGCGGCGCGGCGGACCCCGGGTAGCCAGGTGGGCGCGCGCAGCGGGCGGCGCGGTGGCGCGTCAGCCGTCGCCGTCCCACCTCCTGCCCAGCAGCACGCACGTTCCGGCGTCGGCCACCGGTCTCGTACGCCGGACACCCCGGTGACCGGCCCCTGCGCGCCGCCCGGCAGGGACAGGAACTCCGGGTGGCGGCGTCGGGGCGACCGCGGGGCGGAGACCGGCACTGTGCGCCGCCCGATGTGGGTGTGGATCACCGGGCACCGGCGGTGCCGTGCCTCATCGGTCACCTCATCCGCGCTCTGCCCAGCGGCACGCCCGGCCCGGGCTCGGCGTCCGCCTCACTCGCGGGGTGGACGGCCTGTACCCATGTGGGCGCGCCCAGTGGGCGGTGCGGTGAGACGCCGGCCACCTCACCGGCGCGCGCCCGTGCCCGGCGTCGGCGGCCGCCGGTCCGCGAAGCGGCCTGGACGCCGGGCACCCCGGTGAACTGTGATCTGCCCGCCGCCCGGCAGGCGTGGCCGTGCCGGGCGGCGACGCCGTACCACGTCGGCCACCTCGCCCCCCGCGCTCCCTCCCCCGTTTCGAGCCGACCGCCCGTTTCCTCGTGAGCCATGGGGTCACTGTCGGTCCGGGGGAAGTCCTGACGCCCCCCGGGTCCTCGAACCCCAGGATGAACGGCGGGTGCTTGTGACACGCCGCGCCACCGGGCCGTTCATCCTTTCGGGAGCGGCGTCGCGGCCGGCCCGTCGACGGTCCGCCGGGCCCGCGGCGCCGGCGCGGACCCCCTCCCGTCGGACGGCCCGGGGAGGTCCGGACCGCAACGGCCGGTTTCGCGTGTGCTGAAGTCGCGCCCGCTGGGTACCGGCAGGACGAGGCGACGCGACTCCCCGGAGGGGTGACGATGGGTTCGGTAAGTCAGCTGCGGCAGTTGAGGGCCGTGTACGCGGGCGGTGTGGCGGCGTGGTCCTTCTGTCTGCTGTGGGAGATGTTCCGGGACGACGGGTCGGCGCGGCAGACGGTGGTGCTGCTGGCGCTGCTCGCCGTGTTCCTCGTCGCGTTGCTCTGGTCGACGTGGCGCCTGTGGGAGGCGGGTCCGCAGCACTCGGGCAGCCGGCCGAAGGCGATGGTGACCCCGGGCGCCGACCAGGCCTGACGGCGTGCGGCGGCGCCCGGGGTGGCCCGGGCATCGCCGGCCGCAACCGTGGAAGAAGGGCCCCATGACTTCACTCACGGAACAGCCGAACGCCGCCGACTTCTACGACTTCGAGTCCGCGCTGACCAAGGAGGAACGCGAGGTCCTCCTCCGCACGCGGGCGTTCATGCGGGACGAGGTCCGGCCGCTGGTGGCCGAGCACTGGGCCGAGGGCACCTTCCCGGAGGAGCTGATCAGCCGGTTCCGTGAGAGCGGGCTGGTCGGGCTTGCGTACGAGGGGTACGGCGGCGAGGGTCCCGCCGCCAGTCATCTGCTGACCGGGATGATGGCGATGGAGATGAGCCGCGTCGACGCGTCGGTCGCCACCTTCTTCGGCGTCCACAACGGGCTGGCGATGTACGCGATACAGCTGGGTGGCGACCAGGCCCAGCGTGACCGCTGGCTGCCGGGCATGGCGAGGATGGACACCGTCGGGGCGTTCGCGCTCACCGAGCCGCTCGACGGTTCCGACATCGCGGCCGGCATGCGCACCACCGCCCGGCGCGACGGCGACAGCTGGGTGCTGAACGGCGCCAAGCGCTGGATCGGCAACGCGACCTTCGCCGACCACGTCGTCGTCTGGGCCCGGGACGTCGCCGACGACCAGGTCAAGGGGTTCGTCGTCGGCAGGGGCGCGGAGGGGTTCACGGCGGAGAAGATCGCCCACAAGACGTCGTTGCGGATCGTCGAGAACGCGGACATCACCCTCACCGACGTCCGTGTGGCGGAGTCCGACCGGCTGCACAACGTGTCCTCCTTCCGGGACGTCGCCGAGATCCTTCGGGCCACGCGCAGCGGTGTCGCCTGGCAGGCCCTCGGGGTCATGGTCGGGGCCTATGAACTGGCCCTGCGCTACGCGACGGAGCGGCAGCAGTTCGGCCGGCCCCTCGCCGGCTTCCAGCTCGTCCAGGACCTGCTGGTGAAGAGTCTGGGCAACATCACGTCGAGCTGGGGCATGCTGCTCCAGCTGGCCCGTCTCCAGGACGCCGGGGTGTTCCGGGACGAGCACTCGGCGCTGGCCAAGGCGCACGTGACCGGCCGTATGCGCGAGGTCGTGGCCTGGGCCCGGGAGATCTTCGGCGGCAACGGCATCGTCCTGGACTACGACGTCGCGCGCTTCTTCGCGGACGCGGAGGCCATCTACTCCTTCGAAGGCACCCGGGAGATGAACACGCTGATCGTCGGCAAGGCGATCACCGGGGAGAGCGCCTTCGTCTGACCGGCGCGGGTACCGCGCCGGCCCTCCGGCCGGCCGTCCTGGACGGCCGGCGCCGTACCCCCGACACCGGAATGTCAACTTCCGTCGTACGTAGGGGATTTGGGCCGCGTGCCGGGGCGGACGCGGGGTACGAGCAGCCCGGACGACGACGGAAGGAGGAGGCCCGTGACGTCACGGAAAGCCTCTCAGGCCCCCACGGTCGGGGCCCTCGAACCCGGGACGAGACAGCGCGAGCAACTTCGTGCCCGCCTCTCGGACATCGCCTGGACCTGCCTGTGCGTACTGCTGGCGGCGTGGGCGGTGCTGGAATCGCTCGGCTTCCTGCACGGATCGGCACGGTGGACGTACTCCGCGGTGGCGTGGGTCCTGCTGGCGGTGGCGCTCGCGGTACGCCTGTCGGCCGTCCGGCGCCGGGCGCGCTCGGTCACCGGGGAGCGGCGGTGAACGGCGTCCGCCTGTTCCTCGCCCGGCACCTGTGGGCACAGATGGCCCTGTCGCTCGCGGTGGCCGTGGGCCTGATCCTGCTGCTCTTCCCGGGACAGTCGGTGGTGTCGGTCGTGCTCCGCACGGCCCTCACCTCGGTCGGCGCGGTCGCCGTCGTGCTCGGCCGGCGCCGCCGGGAGCAGCGGGCCGCCGGCGGTTCGGCCGAGGCCGTGGCGGAGCTGGACGCCGGGCTGCGCCGAGGTGAGGTGCCGTCGGCACCGGAGGAACGCGAGGCCATGCGCGAGCTGGTGACGCAGCGTCTGCACCGGATGCGTCACCGGGTGGGGGCCCTGGTCGTACTGGCGGTGCTGTTCGGCGGGGTGACGCTGCTGATGGCGCTCACCGGCACGGTGCGGCAGGCGGTCGGTTTCGCGGTGCTCACGGTCGGTTTCGTCGGCTGGAACACCTACCACAGCAACCGCGTGCACCGGCGGCTGCGCACCATGGAGGCCGCGCTGCGCGCCGGGGAACCGGCTCCGGCACCCCGGTAGCGGATCCGGTCGGGGTGCCGGGCGTTCGCGTGCGCCGGTCAGTGTCTGCGGCCCCGGGCCGTCCAGCCGCTGCCCACCCCCGCGAGGTGCAGGGCGAGCACGGTCAGTCCGAGGAGCATGATGTTCGTCGAGGTGAAGGTGTCGTTGGTCGAGATGTCGGCCGCGTTGACCAGGAAGGCGATGAAGAACAGGACCGCCGAGACGATGGACAACATGATGCTGATCCCTTCGATGCCGGGTGGTGGTGCGTTCGGTGCACTGCGGATGCCCCTGACCGGAGCGGCCACACCCTGACGGAGGGCCAGGCCCGGGAGAAGCCGTGGAAGCCGGTCCGGTGGGGCCGGCTTCCGCCGTTCACTCCCGGCGCGCGACGACGTCGCCGTTGACCGTGCCCAGCTTCATCGCGGGTCCTTGGCCGGCGTCCCGCCGCGGAACGTCCACGGTGGCGCGGCCGTTGGCCGTCGCCGCGGTGACCCGGTAGGCGGGACTGTCGTGCGGGACGGTCACGCCGACCGAGCCGTTGGTGGTCGTCGCCGTGACGGCCGTGGGCGCGGAGGCGCAGGAGAGGGTGACGTCCCCGTTGGTGGTGGCCGCCGTCAGCCGGCGTGCGTGGAGGGCGACGGCGCGCACCGAGCCGTTGCGGGTGGCCAGCCGGGTCACGGCCTCGCTCCGGCCCGAACGGGTCACCGTCACATCGCCGTCGACCGTCGTGAGGTCCAGGCCGGCCGCGACCCCGACGACGTCGATGCCGGCGTTGCGGGCGGTCACCGTGACACCGACGCCGTCGGGGACCTCCACCTCGGGCATGCGGGGACAGGGGGTGCCGTCCCGGTCGTGGTCGTCGCAGGACAGGTCCAGGACCCAGGTGCCGTCGCGGTGCGACCAGTGGCGGTCGCCGTGGCCGACACGGTCGTCGACGGTCACCCGGTGGCCGTCGGCCGGGCGCAGCCGCAGGCCGTTGTCGCTGCTGATGACGAGGGTGTCGCCCAGCGCGCCGGGGGCCGGTCCCGGCGCCGCCGTCGCCCCGCCGTCGCCGTGGTGCCCGCCGCCGCACGACACGGCCAGGGACAGCAGTGCCAGGGCAACGGCCAGGCGGGGCAGTCGTCTTGTCGCGGTCACCTTCATGCGCCTACAAGTGCCCCGACCCGGGACCGCCATGACGACGCGACGCCCGCTCCGGGCCGCCCCGGGTCCGTGTACCTCCGGTTGCCCACCCCCGGCCCGTCTGCGTCCGGCCGTCCGGCCCCGGCTCCGTGTTGCGTCCGGCCGGCCGCCCCTGCACCCGTGTGGCGGGCCACCCGCTCCCGGCTCCGCGTACGTCCAGCCGCCCACCCGCGGGCCCGTGTACGCAGGCAGACCGCCCCCGGCTCCGTGAGAACGTCCGGCCACCCGCCCCGGGATCCGCTTACGTTCAACCGCCCGCCCCCGGGCCCGTGTACGCGGGCCGACCGCATCCGGATCCGCGTACGTCCAGCCGCCCGTCCCCGGCCCGTGTACGCGAGCCGACTGCCTCCGGATCGTCCAGCCATCCGCCCCCGGCTCCGCGTACGTCCAGCCGGGCCCCGGCCGCGGTGAGCCAGCCAGCCAGCCAGGGTCTGGGCCTGCGGGCCGGGGGGCCGGCGGCTCGGCCGTTCGGATGGGACTCGGGGGCGCGGGGCCGCGATCCGGCGGTGACCGGGAGGCACGCGTCCATGGTGGGACGATGCTCCCTTCCCAGCAGCGAGGCACGTCACGGCCGACGAGGCGTGAGGTCACGGCATGAGTACGCCACGGCCCCGGGAAGGGGCCTCCGGCGGGGACGGCCACTACGGCGAGGACCTGTTCGAACCAAAACGCCCCGGAGAGGGCGCCCGGCTCGACGCCGCCGCGCTGGTCTACGACCCCGTGACCACGCGCCGCCTGCGGGCCCTCGGCGCCGGACCGGGCAGCCGCTGCCTCGAAGTGGGCGCCGGCACGGGGACCGTGGCGCGCTGGCTGCTGGAGGAGGCGGGCGTCGAGGAGGTGGTGGCCCTGGACCGGGACACGAGCCGGCTCGACGTCCCCGCGGACCCCCGGCTGCGGGTGGTCACCGGCGACCTCACCGACGAGAGCCTGTGTCCCGGCAGCTTCGACCTCGTGCACGCCCGGTTCGTCCTGATGCACCTCCCCCAGCGCCGCCGGCTCATCACACGGCTCGTCGGGTGGCTCGCCCCGGGAGGCCGGCTGCTGCTGGGCGACGCCCTGGAGGTGCCCGACGCCCTGGACACGTCCTCCGCCTACCGGCGCACCATGGACGCCCTGTGGGAGGCGCTGCGGTCGACGATCGGCACCGACACCTCCTCCGTCCCGGCGTACCCGCACTTCCTGCGGGAGGAGGGACTGCGGCACGTCGGCGCGGAGATGCACGTCCCTCCGCTGGTCGCCGGCGGCGCCCTTGCGCGGTTCTGGTCCGAGACGCTGAGCCGGACACGGCCCGCCCTGGAGGACACCGGCCTGGTGGACGCCTCCGTCGTCGACGAGGCCCTCGCCTATCTGGCCTCGCCCCGGCTCGCCGAGCTGGGCCCCGGAATGGTCATGGCCTGGGGGCAGCGGCCCTGACCCGGTGCCCCGACCGCCCGTCACCGGGCCCGGGCCGCCCGGGTGCGGCGGCCCCGCGCGACGAGGCGGGCGGCGCCGGGTCAGGCCTTCACGGCGTGCGCAGGTCGGCCGCGACCGGCCACCGCGCCGGTCCCGGCGACCCGAGCGGGCCACGGCAGGCGGCCAAGCCGGGCGGGTGCGCGCGCTCCAGCCACCGCCGGTAGGCCGGTGCCTCATGGGCCACTGCCCAGTAAGCCGTCTCCAACTCCGGGTAGACGTGGTCCAGCTCGTCCTCGGTGCGGGCCGCGAGGAGCAGTCGTACCCCTATCGGGTCGCCCTTGAGGGGGCGGATGGCGACGTCGGTGCGGGGGGAGGCGGTCGGCTGGCTGACCGTGACCACCTCGCCGATCGCGGCCAGCGAATAGGCGGTGAGATAGTCGCCGTGCAGGATCTCGGCGTCGAGGGCCTCGGCCCGCAGCACCCGGCACAGGGCGTCCCACTCGCCGTCGACCGTGGAGTCGATCATCCAGCGGTCCCCGGACAGGTCGGCCAGGCCCACCTCTTCCCGCGCCGCCGCCGGATGGTCCGCGGCGAGCGTGACGAACTGCGGTTCCCGCTCGACGAGTACGCGCAGGCACAGGCCGGGCGGCACCCGCAGCGGACTGCCCTCGACCTCGTGCACGAACGCCATGTCGAGCCGGCCGGCGGCGACCATGCCGAGCAGGGCGTTGGCGGAGACGTTCATCTCCAGCGCCGGTTCGACCCGCGGGATCCGTGCCCGCAGCAGCCGCAGCCAGCCCGGGATGGCCCGGCTCGCCGTGGCGCCGATGCGCAGCTGGAACCCCCCGGCGGCTCGGGCGGCGGCCGCCCTGGTCTCCGTGACGAGCGCCGCGAACTCCGCCACCAGCGGCCTGGCTCGGCTCAGCACGGCCAACCCCAGCGGGGTCGGCCGGCAGCCGGTCCGGGAGCGCACGAAGAGCTGCGCACCGAGTGCCCGCTCCACACGCCCCAGCTGAGTGCTCAGCGAGGGCTGCGCCAGGCCGAGTTCACGTGCCGCCTTGTGCAGACTGCCGCTGTCGGCGATGGCGCAGAGAACGCGCAGATGCCTCACCTCGAGCTCCATGGGGGGAGCGTAAGGGGGCGTGCGGCACCGCACCAGATGTTCAAGTTCCAACGAAAGTGGACGAGTCGGCCGCCGATAGCCCCGTGCAATCCCCGAATGCCATCATCCGCCGTCCCGTTGGCCTGCCGGAGACTCACTGGCAACCGATCGTTCAACCCCACAGGACGAGTAGGAGCCCCCCATGACGTCGTTCCGCACCAGCACCGGCCCGATGAACAGACGACTGCTGGCCCTCGCGCTCGGAGTCGGCCTGGCCACCGCCGCACTCGGCACCGCGGGCCCGGCGACCGCCCACAGCACCGCCGCGGCACCGGCCCGCTCCACCGCCGCCGGCTACGTCGGCTCCAGCGACAACGCCGGCAACAAGGCGTTCTTCGACGCCGTGATGAAGTCGGTCGCCAAGCGACAGGCCGCCCAGCCCTCCCTCAAGGTGGTGACCGTCTACTACAACGCCGCCCAGGCGCCGAGCTTCCGCTCCCAGATATCGAGCGCCGCCTCCATCTGGAACAGCTCCGTGTCCAACGTCAAGCTCCAGGCGACGTCGGGCGGCGCCGACTTCAACTACTACGAGGGCAACGACTCGCGCGGTTCGTACGCCTCCACGGACGGCCACGGCAGCGGGTACGTCTTCCTGGACTACACGCAGAACCGGCAGTACGACTCGATCCGGGTCGCCGCCCACGAGACCGGCCACGTGCTGGGCCTGCCGGACCACTACAGCGGCCCGTGCAGCGAGCTGATGTCGGGCGGCGGTCCCGGCACGTCCTGCACCAACCGGTACCCGAACAGCACCGAGCGTGCCCGGGTCAACCAGCTGTGGGCCAACGGCCTCGCCAAGGCCCTCGCCAAGGTCGACAGCGTCCGCTGACCCGGCCCCACGAGCGGGCCGGCCTCCCCCACGGGCCGGCCCCGTCACGGCGGTACGGACCGCGGCGCCGACCCGCGGCCCGTGCCGCCGCCGTGCACGACGCGGGGCCCGGCCTTCATCGGTGAAGGCCGGGCCCCGCGTCGGCGGGCAGGGGGCGTGGCACGGCAGGCCCCGCCGGCCCGCCCGTACGTCCACGGCACGGCTTCGCGCGGGACGTCCGCCCGCGTGCGCCGGCCATGTGTCAGATACGGCCCTGCGTGAGCCGGGTGAGCGGCCCGTGCGAACTCCGCTCGGCCCGGCGGCCCATGGCGTACGAGGCCACGGTCACCGCCGTGAGGCCCGCGCTGACACCGGCGGCGACCAGCTTGCGGTGAGCGACCACCGTCCACGCCGTCCTGGCGGTCGTCGCCACCTGACCCGACGCCGTGACCAGCGCCTGACGGCCGGTCTCGACGCCCCGGGCCGCCGTGCGGACCGCTCCGCCCGTCACCTCCGCCGTCCGTCCGGCGCCGGCCTTCACGGCCGATGTCGCGTCGTCGGAGGCCGCGGCGGTCTTCTTCGCCGCGCGACCCGCCGGCGCCGTCGCCTTGTCCGCCGTCCGCCGGGCCTTCGAGGCGGTCCCCTGGTCCTGGCCGGACTTTCGCGTCGTCCCGCTGTTCGATTCAGTCATGGGCTTCGCGTTGCCCGCCGCGCCACGGGCAAACGTCCCGGCGCCCACCCAAGGGCCGCGCCGGCGGCGGGAGATGACCCGCCGGGGGGTCGGGCCCCGTCGTCCGGACCCAGACTGGGCACGTCGGCACGGAAGAAGCCGACCAGCAGTCCGTACGCCTCCCCGCTCGCGGGATCCACGGGGCGCGCCTCGGCGGCCACACCCCGGACGACGTCTTCCTCGGTGGTCGCGTCCTCGACCCCGCGTTCCAGGAGCCGCGCCACGTGGCGATGCGGCGCCTGAACGACCTGATCGCCACGGACGAGCGGGTGGAGTCGGTGATGCTGCCGATGTGCGACGGGGTGACCCTCGCCCGGCGCCGCTGAGGACCGCTCGGCGGCAGCGGGACGTTCGACTCCCGCGGCGTCTCCCCCGCCGGCCGCCGGCCCCTCACGACCAGGCGATCTCTCCCTCGCGGGAGACGAAGCGCCCGGTGCCGGCGCCGGGCTTCTCGGTGGCGAGGGCGACGATCGCGTCCGTGCCCTCGGTGACGGTCTGGGGTCCGCTGTGGCCGTTGAGGTCGGTCGCGGTGTAGCCGGGGTCGGCGGCGTTGACGCGGATGCCCCTCAGTCCCTTGGCGTACTGCGTGGTCAGCATGGTCAGCGCGGCCTTCGAGGCGGTGTAGAGCGGTGCGACCACGTGCGATTCGGGCCGGGCGGGATCGTGGGTGAGCGCGAGGGAGCCCATGCCGCTGCTGACGTTGACGACGACGGGGTCCGCCGAGCGGCGCAGCAGCGGCAGGAACGCGGTGGTGGTGCGGATGACGCCGATGACGTTGACGTCGAGGACGGCGAGGGCGTCGGCGGCGGTGAGGTCGCCGGGATCGCCGACGGCACCGTGCACCCCGGCATTGTTGATCAGGACGTCGAGCCGGCCCTCGTGCGCGGCGACGTCAGCGGCCGCGGCGGCCACGGACGCGTCGTCCGTCACGTCGATGGGGACGTAGCGCGCGCCGAGCGCGGCGGCGGCCTCCTCCCCCCGCTCGCGGTCACGGGCGCCGACGAGCACGGTGTGGCCGCACTCGATCAGACGGCGGGCGGTCTCACGGCCGAGACCCTTGTTCGCTCCGGTGATGAAGGTGATCGTCATGTCTTCGATCCTGGCCCCGATCGCGGAGCCGGACCAGGGACGCGGCGACGGTAGGAAGACCCGTACCACCCTCGCGCCGGCCCCCACCACAGGGGATGCGGGACCATGGAGATCATGACGACCGCACCCGGAACCGGACTCGGCCCGACGATCCGCACGTGGCGGGACCGGCTGCCGCCGTCGGCCGCCGGGCTGCCCGCGGCCCGCGGTCGCCGGGCGGCCGGGCTGCGGCGCGAGGAACTGGCCGACCTGGCCGGGGTGTCGGTGGACTACGTCGTGCGCCTGGAACAGGGGCGTGCCACGACCCCCTCGGCATCGGTGGTGGCGTCCCTGGCACGCGCCCTCCAGCTGACGGCCGCCGAGCGCGACCACCTGTACCTGCTGGCGCGGCTCGTACCGCCGGTGGCCGACTCCGTCCCCGGCCACATCCCACCCGGCGTGCAGCGGGTGCTCACCCGCCTCGGGGACGTGGCGGTCGCCGTGTTCGCGGCGGACTGGCAACTGGTGTGGTGGAACCGTGGGTGGGCCGCCCTGCTGGGGGACCCCTCCGCCGCGCCGCCGCCGCTGCGCAACTTCGCCCGCGACAGGTTCCCGGTGGACGCCGGGCCCGCCCGCCTCGCACGGTGGCCGGTGGCCGAGGCGGACCCCGGCGCCACCGACGCCGCCGTCGTCTCCGACCTGCGCCGCGCCACCGGCCGCTTCCCCCGGGACGGCCGCCTGGCCACGCTGATCCGTGAACTGAACGCGGGCAACGAGCGGTTCGCCGAGCTGTGGGCGACCGGGGAGGTGGCCGCGCACCGCGAGGACCACAAGACGGTCCACCACCCCTCGGTGGGCCCGGTCACGGTGGACTGCGACGTCCTGACCGACGGCGCCTCCGAACTGAAGATCGTCATCATGACCGCCGCGCCCGGCAGCGAGGACGAGACCAGGCTCCGGCTCACCGCCGTCGCCGGGGCCGCCCTTTGAGCAGCCCGCGTCACTCGCCTCTGTCGCGTGGCTCCGGGGCGGCGCCGGGCGGGTTCTCCGGGTGCGGCGGCCGAGGCGCGGTGTCCGGCCGTGACGGCTCGGAAGCGGCGTCCGGGTGGGATGACTGGGCAGTGGTGCCCGGGTGGGGTGGCTGGGTGGCGGCGTCCGGGTGGGGCGACTGGGGAGCGGCCTCCGCGTGTGCTGACTGCCGGGTGGTGTCACCGGCCGGCGGTGCGCCGGGGCGGGACCGGCGCCCCGCGCCGAACGCCGGGTAGGTGAGGGCGTCCCCGGTCCCCCAGTGCAGCAGTACGCCCGCGAGGACGAAGAGCAGGGTCAGGACGGCGAAGGCCAGGCCCAGCCACAGGCCCACGCCGGTGCCGATGGTGGCGCCGGTGAACGATGCCGCCAGCCGGCTGTACAGGTCGGCCAGGTCGGAGACGTCGGCCGCCTTCAGGATGTAGGCCGCCAGCAGCACGGAGGCGGGCACGAGGGCCGCTTCCAGGTACCGTCTGCCGCCCGTTCCCGCGGCCAGGACCAGCAGGAGGAGCGTGAGGAACACCATGGCGACGATCAGCGCCGGTCCCGCGGTGGGGAGGTCGATCCCGAAGGCGTTCTCGCCGCTGCCCGCGCTGGTCGTCAGCCAGGGCAGGAACAGCATGGCGAAACTGAGCAGGGCGAAGACCGCGGCCGCGGCCAGGGGCCAGTCGCGTGACGTCTTCCATCGCAGGGCGAATCGGGGGCGGCGTGCCGTAGCCGTCGTCATTGCGTCCTCCCGGGAGTTCCACGGCACCCGGGAGACCGAACCCGGTCCCGGACGCGTCAGGGCAGTGACCTGGTGGCTCCCACCATCCCCCGCACCCGGGACAGCCGCACGTCGGAGCCCGGCCGGGACACGGTGTCCGTGCGCCGTGCGCGTGCGGCGGCACCGACGTGCCGGGGTGGTCATTGCGCCGGTGGGGGGCGGGGGCCACCGTGTGCGGGTGATTCTCGTTCCGGGCTGGTTGTGGCGGTCGGGGCCGGTGGGCCGGGGGGTGGGCGCCGGCCTCGGCGTCGGTGCCCTCTCCGCGGCTTTCGTACTCGTCGAGGCGGGGTCCTGGCCGGCGGCCGCGGTGGTCCTCGTGGTGCTCGGCCCGTTCTACGGCATCCGGGTGGCGCGCCGGATGGGCAGGCTCTGGCCCGGGGGTGCGCGCCTGGGCCGGGCCGAGCGCGCGGCCGCGGTGCGCGCCACCCGGCGGGGCGAGGCCGTGGCGGGGTCCGGGACGGCGTCGTCGGTCGTCGGGTACGCCGGCGCCCTGCGCCGGGCCGCCGAGGAGGACCGGCTGCGCCGCTGGGTCGTCGTCCTCGTCACCGGGCTCGCGCTCGCGCTGGCCGTGTACGACACCCTGCGCGGGACGACCGGGGAGCTGGTCGCCTCCTGGCTGGTGGTCGCGCTCTGCGCGGCCGATCTGGTGGTGTGGCCCCGCAGGCGGGCGTGGTTGCTCGCCCGTGCCGGCCGGGCGGAGGCGGCGGCCCGCCGCGCGCTGGACACGGACGCCGCCGGAGGCTCCTGAGGGGCGGGACCGGGCGCGCTGCCGCCGGTGTCACAGGTCCGCGACGTCGAACAGCACCGACGCGTCCGGTGCGGCGGCGCGGTCCAGGTTCTGTTCGGCCCAGATGACCTTTCCCCGCGTCGCGTAGCGGGTGCCCCACATGTCCGCGAACTGGGAGACGAGGAAGAGGCCGCGGCCGCCTTCGTCGGTGGTGGCCGCGTGCCGCAGCCGGGGTGAGGTGTTGCTGCCGTCCGACACCTCGCAGACCAGGGTGCGGCCCAGCAGCAGCCGGACGCAGACGGGCGGGGCGCCGTAGCGGATCGCGTTGGTGAGGAGTTCGCTGAGGATGAGTTCCGTGGCGAACGAGGACTCCTCCAGGTGCCACTCCGCGAGCTGCCGGCTCACCTCGCCGCGTACCCGGGACACGGCCATCGCGTCGAAGGGGACCTCCCAGGTCGCGGCGCGGGAGGGGTCGAGGAGCCGGGTGCGGGCGACCAGGAGCGCCACGTCGTCGCTGGGGTGCTCGGGCAGCATCGTCTCCACGAGGGCGCGGCAGGTCTCCTCCGGGGCCGGGTCCGCGCGGGCGATGGTCGAGGACAGCGTCTCCAGGCCCTCGTCGATGTCCCGGCCGCGGCTCTCGACCAGCCCGTCGGTGAACAGGACGAGGCGGCTGCCCTCGGGCAGGTCCAGTTCGCCCGCCTCGAAGGGGTGTCCGCCCACGCCCAGCGGCGGCGAGAGGGGCAGGTCGGGGAAGGTCACCCGGCCCTGGGGGTCCGCCACGGCGGGGGCGAGGTGGCCGGCGCGGGAGAAGGTGCAGCGCCCGCCGACCGGGTCGTAGATGGCGTAGAGGCAGGTGGCCCCGGTCAGGGGTTCGCGGTCGTCGTCGGCGGTCGCGGTCTGCGAGTCCAGCCGGGTCACCATCTCGTCCAGGTGGCCGAGCAGTTCGTCGGGAGCCAGGTCCAGGGAGGAGAAGTTCAGCACGGCCGTGCGGAGCCGGCCCATGGTGACCGCGGCCTGAAGTCCGTGTCCGACGATGTCGCCGACGACGAGCGCCACCCGGAAGCCGGGCAGCGGGATGACGTCGAACCAGTCGCCGCCCACGCCGGACTGGGCCGGCAGGTAGCGGGAGGCGATCTCCAGGGCGTCCTGGTCCGGGAGCCCCAGCGGCAGCAGGTTGCGCTGGAGGGTCATGGCCATCGCGTGTTCGCGAGAGTACCGGCGGGCGTTGTCGATGGCGACGGCGGCCCGGGCGACCAGTTCCTCGGTGACGGCGACGTCCTCCTCCTCGAACCGGGGGGTGCCGGTGCCGCGCCAGAAGTTGACCATGCCGAGGACCACTCCGCGGGCCCGCAGCGGCACCGAGATCAGCGAGTGGATGCCGTGGTCCAGCGCCCGCCGCGCCCCCTCGGGGTCCTGTGCCCGCCAGTCCCGGGCGCTGTCCAGGTCCGGCACGAGGACGGCCCGGCCCCGGCCCAGCGCCGCAACCATCGGTGTGTCGGCCATCACGAACCGGATCACGTCGCCGACCGGCTGGAGGGGGTGCCCGGGCCGTGAGGCGAGCAGCGCGGTACGCCGCATCTCGTGCACCGCGCTCGAGGGCTCCTCACCGCGCAGGACGGACTCGAGGAGTTCCACGGTGACGATGTCGGCCATGCGGGGGACGGCGACCTCGGTGAGCTCCTCGGCCGTGCGCCGTACGTCGAGGGTCGTACCGATCCGCATGCCCGCCTCGTACAGGAACGACAGCCGGCCCCGCGCCAGCTCGGCCTGCCCGGTCAGGGCCCGCAGGTCGGTGGTGTCGCGGAAGGTGGCGACGAGTCCCTGGGCGCCGCCGTAGGGCGCGGTGGGCCGGATGTTCACCGCCAGCAGCCGGTCCCCGGTCGGGATGATCTCGTCGGACACCTCCTCGCCGGCGACCAGCAGCCGGGTCAGGGCCGGTCCCAGGCCCAGTTCCCGCACGTGCCGCCGGTCGGCGTCCTCGGGGAGGCCCAGCAGCCGGCTGGCCTCGTCGTTGGCCAGCAGTATCCGTCCGTCGCCGCCGACGATGAGGACGCCCTCGCGCACCGCGTGCAGCACGGCGTCGTGGTGCTCGTACATCTGGGTCATCTCGGCCGGGCCGAGTCCGTGGGTCTGCCGCAGCAGGCGGCGGCTGATCAGGGCGGCGCCGCTGGTGGCCAGCACGAGCGCCGCCCCGGCGGCGCCCAGCAGCAGCGGCAGCTGCTCGTTCAGGACGTCGCCGACGTTGGCGTACTCGATGCCGGCGGTGACCATGCCGACCACGCGTCTGCTGGGGTCGGTCACCGGGACGACGGCGCGCACCGCGTCGGTGGGGCGGCCGTGGAACGTCTCGGTGAACGTCTCCCCCGCGGCGGCCCGGCCGACGCCCTGGGCCTGGGTGCCGATCAGCTTGGGGTCGGGATCGGTGACCCGGACGCCGTGTGCGTCCAGGACGGTGACGAAGTCGAGGCCGGAGCCCTTGCGTGCCTGTTCCGCCGGTTCCTCCAGATGCGCGGTGGGGTCCGGTGCGCGGAGCGCGAGCGCCGTACCGGGCGCGTGGGCGAACGCCTCCGCGGCGGCCAGCGAGCGGTCCCTGGCGCTGCGCTCGGCGTCGTAGCGGCCCTGCACGACCAGGGCGGCGGCGCCCACCGCCACCAGGATCAGCATGATCAGCGCCTGGAGCAGGAAGACCTGCGCGGCGAGGGTGCGGACGCTCAGGGAGGAGGACAGGCGGCGTCCGCTCGGCGGCCAGGGCCGCCTTCTCCTGCGGGACGGATCGGATGACCACCGGCTGCCGGGCGGCGGCGCCGCTCTCGCCCATGGCCAGCGGGAACGTCCGCTCATCTCCCTGTTCTAACATCCCCTCTCCGCGGTCGGCGACCGCTGCGCCGGCCGCGGGACCGGGGAGACGGGTGCGCGGGGCGGCCGGGGACCGCCCCGGCGGTGCCGGTGCGGGGGCCGGTGGAACATGCCGTGGGGTGGAGCAATCACCGGTGTGCCGTGGTCCGCCGGACCAGGCTGGGACCTTCGGCGAGTCGCTGTGACGGGAGCCCGTGTTGCGAGGACCACGTATGCCGGTGCGCGGACGCATCGGCCGGCGGCCGGAGCCCGGCACCGGTACACGTGCGGGGGTGCCGGCGCCGCCGGCCTGGATGCGGTGGCTCCCGGTCATGTACGTCGCGGTCGTCCTGCTGCTGGAGCCCGTCACCCCGGTGGACTGGCCGGTGAGCTTCCTGCTGGTCGGGCTGGCCCTGGTGACCGCCTTCGGCCACGGTCCCGTCGTCGTCGCCGCCGTCACGGTGTTCGCCGTCGCCCTGGAAGGGGTGCTGGCCGGTACGCCGTGCTGTGCCGGGCGGCCGGTCGGCTACCTCTGGGACCGGCACTACGTGGCCGACTACGTCTGCACCGGCCTGGTGGGCATCCTCGGCACGATCCTGGCCGCCCACCGCATCCGCCGTGAGCGCACGCTGGCCGACGTGCGGTCCGTGGCGGAGATCGCGCAGCGGGTGCTGCTCCGCCCGGTGCCGCAGCGCATCGACGGCCTCCTGCTGGAGAGCCTCTACCTGTCCGCCGCCGCGGAGGCGCGCATCGGCGGCGACCTGTACGAGGCGGTCCGCACCCGGTACGGGATCCGGCTGCTCATCGGTGACGTGCGCGGCAAGGGCCTGCTCGCGGTGGAGACCGCGGCGGCCCTGCTGGGCGCGTTCCGCGAGGCGGCCCACGACGAACCCGCCCTGCCCGCCCTGGCCGACCGGGTGGAGACCAGCATGGACCGCCGGGCGGCGCAGCTGGGCGGCGGCGAGGTGGGCGAACGGTTCGTCACCGCCGTCTTCGCCGAGATCCCGGCCGACGCCTCCGCGGTCCGCGTCGTCAACTGCGGGCATCCCCCGCCGGTGCTCATGCGCGCCGGGGAGGTGCGGGAACTGGACCGGGGGCGCTCGGCGCCGCCGCTGAACCTCGGCGTGCTGGTCGGGGAGCCGTACCACGTCGACGCGTACACCCTGCGGTCCGGCGACACGCTGTTGCTGTACACGGACGGCATCACGGAGACCCGGGACGCGGACGGCGCTTTCTACCCCCTGCTGCCGCGCCTGCGTTCCTGGGCGGACCTGCCGCCCCGGGAGCTGCTGACGCGGCTCCACCGCGATCTGCTGGTGCACAGCGGCGACCGGCTCAAGGACGACATCGCGGCGGTCGTCGTCCGGGTCCCGGCCGACGGACCACGCCAGGGGGCCGCGGCCCGGTCGGCCGGCTGAGCGCGCCGCGCGCCGCCGGGGCCGGTTGCGTGGGGACGCGCGCGGTGGCCGCGCCGTGGCAGGCCGTGGTACTGCCCCGGCAGCGCCCGGGGACCGGTTAGGCCGCGGGGTGGACGGGAACCTGGTTCGCCGGGGTGACGACCGGTGGGAGGAGTCCGGTGACAGCGTCGACGTCGGCCGCGGGAGGTCACGGCCCGGGCGCTCGGGAGAGCGACTACGAGCCCGACCCGCAGCGGTGGCGTGCCTTGTGGGTCACGCTGGTGGCCGGTTTCATGAGCCTGCTCGACGTGACGATCGTGGCGGTCGCCCTGCCCACCGTCCAGCGTGACCTGCACGCCTCCCCCGCACAGGTGCAGTGGGTGGTGTCCGGGTACGCGCTGACGTTCGCGCTCGCCCTGGTCACCGCCGGCCGTCTCGGCGACGCGCTGGACCGCCGCCGCATCTTCCTGCTGGCCCTCGGCGGTTTCGTCGTCTTCAGCGCGGGCTGCGGAGCCGCCCCCGACATCACGCTGCTGGTGGTGGCCCGCCTCGCCCAGGGCCTGGCGGCCGGCTTCATGGCCCCGCAGAACTCCGCGCTCATCCAGCAGATGTTCCGTGGCGCCGAACGCGGCCGGGCCTTCGGGTTCTTCGGGGCCACCGTCGGCATCTCGTCCGCCGCCGGCCCGATCACCGGCGGCACCATCCTCGCCCTCGCCTCCGGTGAGCAGGGCTGGCGCTGGATCTTCTACGTCAACGTCCCCATCGGCATCCTCGCCGTCCTCCTCGGCCGCCGGCTGCTGCCCCGCACCCGGCGCTCCGGGCGGGGACACCTGGACGTGCCGGGCATCGCGCTGCTCGGTCTCGGTGTCCTCGCGCTGATGTACCCGCTGGTCCAGGCGGACTCCGGAGGCATCAGCCGGCTGTGGTGGCTGTTCCCCGTGGGCGCCGCGGTCCTCGTCGTCTTCGCCCGGTGGCAGCGCCGCCTGGTCGCCCGGGACACCCAGCCACTGCTGGACCCACGCCTGTTCACCACCGTGCGCGGTTACGCGGTGGGCGCCGGGATCGGCACGCTGTACTTCATCGGCTTCAGCGGTGTCTGGCTGGTCTTCGCCCTGTTCTACCAGCGCGGCCTCGGCTTCTCCCCGCTGATGTCCGGGCTCGCCGTCACGCCCTTCGCCATCGGCTCGGCCAGCGCCGCCGTGGTCGCCGGCCGGCTGGTGGAGCGGTTCGGCCGCGTGCTCACCGTGTGCGGCCTCGCCGGTGTGATCGCCGGCTTCGGCGGCACCGCGCTGCTGCTGCGCCTGGCGCCCCTGCACAGCGCGCCGTGGCTCGCCGCGCCCGTCCTGTTCCTCGGCGGCATCGGGAGCGGCTTCGTGGTCTCCCCCAACATCACCATGACGCTGCGGGACGTGCCCGTGCGCATGGCGGGCGCGGCGGGCGGCGCCCTCCAGACCGGGCAGCGGCTGGGCGCCGCGCTGGGGACCGCCGCCCTGCCCGGCCTGTTCTACCTGGTGCTCGGCGGCAGCGGGGACTACCGCGGCGCCGTCGTCACCGCGCTGTGCTGCGCGCTCGCCGGCATGGCGGCCGCCCTGGCGCTCGCGGTGTTCGACTGGCGGCGCGACCGGGGCGCCGACCGGCCGAAGCGAGGGGGCCGGGACGAGGACGCCGACGACGCGCTGCACGTCCGGCACCTCTGACCCGGCACGGCGGCCCGCCCCCGGGAGGGAGCGGACCGCCGGCACCGGCGTGCGCCGGTTACAGCACGCGTTCCAGCCGGTCCGCCATCAGCTTGACGAACCGGGCCGGCTCCTTCGGCTGGCCCCCTTCGGCGAGGACGGCCAGGCCGTGCAGGAGCTCGGCGGTCTCGGCCAGCTCCGCGCGGTCCTCGCGCTCCTTGAACGCCTGGTTGAGGCCCTTGACCAGCTGGTGGTCCGGGTTCAGCTCCAGGATCCGCTTGGCGCGGGGCACCTCCTGCCCCATCGCGCGGTACATGTTCTCCAGGGCCGGGGTCAGGTCCTGCGCGTCGGAGACGACGCAGGCCGGCGACACGGTGAGCCGGGAGGAGAGGCGGACCTCCTTGATGTCCTCGGTCAGCTGCTCCTTCATCCAGTCGAGCAGCCCGGCGTACTCCTCGCTCTGCTTCTCCCGCTCGCCGTCGGCGGTGTCGTCGTCCTCGGCGTCGAGGTCGATGCGGCCCTTGGCGACGGAGCGCAGCTTCTTGCCCTCGTACTCGCCGACGGCGTCGGCCCACACCTCGTCGACGGCGTCGGTGAGCAGCAGCACCTCGATGCCACGCTCCCGGAACGCCTCCATGTGCGGGGAGTTCTCGATGCTCTGCCGGGACTCGCCGGTCAGGTAGTAGATGTCCTCCTGGCCGTCGCGCATCCGCTCCACGTACTGCTTGAGGGTGGTCGGCTCGGTGTCGTGGTGGGTGCTGGCGAACGACGCGACGGCGAGGAGCGCGTCACGGTTCTCCGCGTCGGTGACCAGGCCCTCCTTGAGCGCGGTGCCGAACTCCCGCCAGAACGTGGCGTAGCGCTCCTGGTCCTTGGCCATCATGTCCTTGACCGTGGACAGGACCTTCTTCGTCAGCCGGCGCCGCATCATCTCGATGTGCCGGTCCTGCTGGAGGATCTCGCGGGACACGTTCAGCGACAGGTCGGCCGCGTCCACGACGCCCTTGACGAAGCGCAGGTACGGCGGCAGCAGCGCCTCGCAGTCGTCCATGATGAACACCCGCTTGACGTACAGTTGCACGCCGCGCTTGGCGTCCCGGGTGAACAGGTCGTGGGGGGCGTGCTCGGGGAGGAAGAGCAGCGCCTGGTACTCGAAGGTGCCCTCCGCCTGGAGCCGGATCGTCTCCAGCGGGTCGCGCCAGTCGTGGGCGATGTGCTTGTACAGCTCGTGGTACTCGTCGTCGGTCACCTCGTCGCGCGGCCGGGCCCAGAGCGCCTTCATGCTGTTCAGCGTCTCGGGTTCGGGCCTCGCGGCGTCCGCGTCGCCCGTGGCGGGGGCCTCGGGCACCATCCGGATCGGCCAGGTGATGAAGTCCGAGTACCGCTGGATGATCTCCTTGATCTTCCACGGCGAGGTGTAGTCGTGGAGCTGGTTCTCCGGGTCGGCCGGCTTGAGGTGCAGCGTCACCGAGGTGCCCTGGGGCGCGTCGTCGACCGCCTCCAGCGTGTACGTGCCCTCGCCGCGGGAGGTCCAGCGGGTGCCCCGGGCCTCGCCGGCCCGCCGGGTCAGCAGGGTGACCTCGTCCGCCACCATGAAGCCGGAGTAGAAACCGACGCCGAACTGGCCGATGAGCCCCTCGGTGCCGCCCCCGTCCTGGGCCTCCCGCAGCTCCCTGAGGAACTCGGCGGTGCCCGAGTTGGCGATCGTGCCGATGAGCCGGCCGACGTCCTCGTACGACATCCCGATGCCGTTGTCCCGCACGGTCAGGGTGCGGGCGTCCTTGTCGACGTCGATCTCGATGTGCGGATCGGACACGTCGGCGTCGAGGGTGTCGTCCCTGAGCTTCTCCAGACGCAGTTTGTCCAGCGCGTCGGAGGCGTTGGAGACGAGTTCCCGCAGGAAGACGTCTTTGTTCGAGTAGACCGAGTGGATCATCAGCTGGAGCAGCTGACGGGCCTCTACCTGGAACTCGAAAGTCTCGGTCGGCATGTTCGTGTGTACCTCGCAGGTCCTGTCGCCGGAACTGGTGCCAGACACTGTAAAACACCACGTCACGGCGGTGGCCGGAATCCGACGGCGATGGCTGGATCCCTGGTGGTCATGGCCGCCGTGTCCCCGGGTACCCGGCCGGTCCCGGCCCGGCTCCGCGATAGGGGCCGACGGGCCGTCCGGCAGTCTCACCAGGACAACGGAGGCGCACAGATGAGCACGGTCAAGGAAGCGGTGGAAGTCGACGTCCCCGTCCACACCGCCTACAACCAGTGGACGCAGTTCGAGGAGTTCCCGAACTTCATGGAGGGCGTCGAGGAGGTCACCCAGCTGGACGCCCAGCACAATCACTGGACCACGAAGATCGCCGGGGTACGCCGCGAGTTCGACACCGAGATCGTCGACCAGTTGGCCGACGAGCGCATCACCTGGCGCACGACGACCGGCGACACCCAGCAGAAGGGCACGGTCCGCTTCGAGCGCCTGGACGACTCCCACACCAAGGTCGAGCTGGTGATGGAGGTGGAGCCCAGCGGTGCCGCCGAGAAGGTCGCGGACATGGTCGGCACCGTCGACCGGCGCGTCAAGGGCGACATGCGGCGGTTCAAGCAGTACATCGAGCAGCACGGCGAGGAGTCCGGTGCCTGGCGCGGTCGCATCCGGCCCGGCGACTCCTCCGACCCCGGCGACTCCGCCGGTCCCCTCCTCTGACCGCACCCCGCACGAGACACCGGGCGCCGGCACCGCCCCACCGAGGACACGGGGCGCCGCCGGCGTCTGCCGCTCCGTGAGCACGGGGCACGGCTCACGAGGACGTCAGGGCGCGGGGACGACCTCGTGGCCCGCGGCACGCAGGACGCCGGCCGCGTCGTCGTACCGGTCGGCGGGGACGAGTACGAGGTCGGAGTGGAAGGTGGACGTGACGAACACCGGGATGCCGCCGGAGCCCAGCGGCTGGACCACGGCGGCCAGCATGCCCGGCAGATCCAGGCCGTGGGGGTCGTCGCCGTACAGGCCGGTCCACAGCTCCTCCTCGCCGGTGGCGTCGGGGGACGCCTCCCGCAGGACGGTCAGGCCCTCGGGAGCGCGCACGACCGCGTACCAGTCGTCGTCGGCGGGCCGCGCGTGACCGGCGACGTGCTCGATCCGGAAGCGGGCGGGCAGTGTCAGCAATCTGCGCCGGGGAGGGGTCATGCGGTGAGCGTAGTCGTGCCGCCGCTCCCGGCCCGAGCTGCCCTCAGCTCGGCTCCCACTGCTTGCGGGGAGGCGGCGGGGCCGCCAGCGCGCTGCGGAACGTGTCCTTCAGACTCTTCGGCGGCGCCTCCCTCTCCTCCACCGTGTGCACGAGCCGGGCCGTGGTCACCCGTATGTGACACTCCCGGTGCCGCTGCCGCAGGAGCACCACCCAGGCGCCGTCCCCGGTGCGGAGGGCGTGCCGCGCCGGTTCGTCTCCCGGCCGGGCGTGGCGCGCCAGCGTGTCCGGCAGGTGGTGCAGCGCGGCGTCCTCGGCCACCTCGGCGGCCCGGGCCTCGTCCCCGTCGATGGGGTGGGCGGCCGTCAGCATCCACCGGTGCAGTTTGAGCGACGTGCCGTCGACGCGTTCCGTCACTCTCGTGTCCTCCTCGATGAGGACGTACCACTGAGCGGTCATGCCCGTCGCCCGTCTGTCTTCGTGTTCATGATGCACCGCATCCTGCCACCTTGATCATCATCGCCTCCCGTCGGGCCGGACGACGAGCCGGTTCGTCGACGTGGGCGCCGGGATCACGTCCGGGAGGCCGTCTCCAGGTCTCGTTTGAGGTTGCGCAGGGTCCTGTCGATGTTGCCCGTCTGGAACTCGGCGAACGTCCTGCCGCGGGTGGCGACCCGGTCGAAGAGGCGTGCCACGGGGTCGGGCCAGGCGCGCCGGTCGTCCGTCCAGGTCTCCGTCACCCGGCAGCCGGTGCCCTCCGGCGCGAAGGTGTACTCCCAGGTGGCGATGGGGCCGCGCAGCCGCGGGCGCTTCACCCCGATCGCGTGGACGCGGAACGCGAAGCGGTGGCCGGGATCGGCGGCGGTCACCGTGCACCGGGTGACCCAGCGGAACGCCCCCCGCTTGTTCCGGCCCTCGAACGTGGTGCCCACGGTGGCCTGCGGGCCCGGCACCCCGTCCACCGTGCCGAGGTTCTCGGGGCTCCACCGGCCCATGTCGCCGGGGCGGGACACCGCCTCGTAGACCGTCTCGGGCGGGACCTCGATGACGATACTGCGGGACACGGTGAATACGCGGGTCACGGCGACGCCCTTCCAGGGGGACACGTTCTCTACTTGCGAGTAGCAATCGTGGCACGCCGGGGGCGGACAGCCCGGAGCGGTGCCGGAGAAGCGGTCGCCGAGGGCGCGGACACCCCTGGGGAGCCACCGCGGCGCGGGACCGCGCGCGGCCGGATTCTTTCGGTCGGACCGGCGGCCGCGAACATTCCCGGCACGTACCGCATCTCACCGGGGGAAGGCAGATCCGAAAACCGCGACGAAGGAGCACGCGACTCATGACGACTCGGCAGCACAGGAGTCACACCACCCGGGCCACCGCGACGGGCGCCCGGTCCGGACACGGCCGCCGGCACCTCGGCCGGGCGATACTCGCCGTGACGACCGCCGCCGGACTGGGCATCGCCGGCGCGGGTGCCGCGCGGGCCGCCGGTACGGGAGCGGCCGCCGCGACGCCCACCTGCGCCGTGTCCGCCCTGAGCGCCTCGTTCGGCAAGCAGCTGGCCGGTGGCATGAACCATCAGGGGGTGGTCCTCCGCCTGACGAACACCGGTGCCCGCACCTGCCTGCTGCGGGGCTTCCCCGGCCTCGGCCTGGAGAACGGCGCGCACCGCACGCTGCACTCGGCCACCCACTGGGGCGACACCTGGTACGCGAAGAGCCCCGCCAAGTCCACCCTGACCCTCCGCAAGGGCGGGGGCGCCGAGGCGGTCATGTCCTGGACCCACGCCAACACCGGCACCCCCGACGCCGTCCGTGCCGCCTACCTCCAGGTGACGCCGCCGGCCGCGACCAACCACAAGACGCTCGCGTTCCCGCAGTGGGTGGACCAGGGCGACCTCCGGGTCACCGCTCTCGCGTACCGGATCGACGTCTCGGACTGACCCGTCCACGGTCACGCCCCCGCGCGCGACGGCCGGGACCGAGGCGATATCGAGCCGACCTCGCGGCATGGCCGACGGAGCCGGGATCGAGCCGGCCGGTGCGCTCCCGCACCGGCCGGCCGCACGTGCGTGTCCCGACCGCCCCGCGGCGCGCGGGACCGCCACACTCGACGCACCGTGGCATGCACGCGCGCACGAAGGGAACCCGCCCGCCCATGCGGATCGACCTGACAGGACGCACAGCCCTGGTCACCGGCTCCACGCAGGGGATCGGCGCGGCCATCGCCCTCGCTCTCGCCCGGGCCGGCGCCCGCGTGGGGGTCAACGGCCGCGACGAACGGCGGGTGGCCGACGCCGTCGAGTCGCTGGCCGGCCAGGTGCCCGGCGCGGAACTGGTGCCGGTGGCCGCCGACGTGTCCGGCGAGGAAGGCGCGGCCCGGGTGGCCGAGGTACTGCCGCGGGTGGACATTCTCGTCAACAACCTCGGCGTCTTCGGCACGGCCGACCCCCTGGAGATCACCGACGCGGAGTGGCGGCGCTACTTCGAGGTCAACGTGCTGGCCGCCGTGCGGCTGACGCGGCAGTACCTGCCGGGCATGACGGAGCGCGGCTGGGGACGCGTGCAGTACGTCGCCAGCGACTCGGCGGTCGCCATCCCCGCGGAGATGATCCACTACGGGATGTCGAAGACCGCGCTGCTGGCGGTGAGCCGCGGGTTCGCCAAGAAGGCGGCGGGCACGGGCGTCACGGTGAACTCCGTCATCGCCGGACCCACGCACACCGGGGGCGTCGAGGACTTCGTGTACGAACTCGTCGACCGGGACGTGCCCTGGGAGGAGGCGCAGCGGACGTTCATGCGCGAACACCGCCCGCAGTCGCTGATCCAGCGGCTGATCGAGCCGGAGGAGATCGCCCACATGGTGGTGTACCTCAGTTCGGAGCAGGCGTCGGCCACGACCGGCGGGGCGCTGCGCGTCGACGGCGGGTACGTCGACTCGATCCTGCCCTGAGGCCGGGGGCCCGAGGGGGCGTGGGGAAGGCCGCGCCGGGCCGCCGGTTCGCGCGCCGCGCCCGCCGACGGGCCGCGCACGCCCCCGCGTTCACCCGTAGGGGCCAATCTCGCGGCCGGCCCGGGGCCCTGGCGCATGACCGGCCCCCGGACGGTGAGACATCGGACATGACCGAACCAGCACAGGGGGGCCCGCTCCCGGGGCCGCGGCGCCCTGCCGTGTACGACGTGGTGTTCCGGGCGGACTTCACCTCGGCGGCACAGTGGGTCGCGGGCCGCTCGTGGGCCTATCCGGGAGGGGGCCCGGTCAATCCGGGCGACGACAAACTGGACTACCTGGTACCCGACCCCGGCTACAGCCGCTCGGGGGTGTTCCGGGCCGACCGCCGGCCGGACGGGAGGTGGAACACCGGGCTGCTCACCACCGAGGGCAGCGAGGAGGGGTTCACGGTCCGGCCGGGGGACGTGCTGGAGGTCCGGGTACGGCTGCCGCGGGAGATCGGCGCCTGGCCGGCCATCTGGACGTGGCGGGACGGTGACCAGGAGATCGACGTCTTCGAGTACCACCCGGACAACCCGGACCTGCTGGAACTCACCAACCACGTGCACGGCGCCAACCGCTACGTGCGGGACGACGCCGTCCGTCCCGGCGCCTGGATCGCGCTGCGCACCGAGTTCGGGGCCCGCTCCGTGGTCTGGTGGCTGAACGGCACTCAGGTCTTCTCGGACAGTCGGGGTGTGGGACGCCACTGGTACGCCTATCTGATCGTCAACCTGTCGGTGTGCGGCGGGCGGTACCACCCGCCGCCCGAACCCGGGACGACCGGGATGACGTACGAGGTGGCCGACCTCGTCGTGCGGCGCCCCGCCGCGGGCGGGGCCGGGCACGGCACGGCGGCCGCCGCCGGGCACCCCGGGCCGGCACCCGAGGCGGAGGACGGCGAGCGGCGGCCGGCCGGGCCGTGACCCGGACCCGGACGGGGTTCCCCGGGCCGCCCGGGAATCCCGTCCGGGTCCGGCGGTCAGCCGTGGGAGACCGTCAGCCCGTAGAAGGCGACCCGCGCTCCCTTGGTGGTGCTGTCCGAGGACGACTGGTTGTACGAGCCGGCCTTGAAGTACTGCTTGTACGGCTTGAAGGAGGACGGGATGGCGTAGTGGGTGGTGCTGCCGTTGACGGTCAGGTCGATGGTGTTGCCGCCGGAGACGGCGATGGTGTAGGTCCAGGTCTTGCCGGTCGCGACGTGTCCCACGGTGTGCGTGGTCTGGCCGCCGGAGGGCGAGTCCTCGGTGCCGAGGACGATGTCGCCGTCGGCGTGGTAGTACAGCTCGACCAGCGGCTTGGTGGAGGAGCCGCCGGTGCCGAGGTGGATCTGGCCGACGCAGACGTTGGACGTCACGGACACGACGCGGAGCGTCGCGCTCAGCCGGTGGGAGCCGCTCAGGGACCAGTCGGCGGCGCTGCCGTCGCGGTTCGTCTCCCGCAGTTCGGAGCGGGCGTAGTGCGAGTTGGGGGTCGTGACCCCCTTCTCCGGTGCCCAGAAGGTCATCGCCCCGTCGCGCGTGTCGGTGTAGAAGTACGCGTCCTGGTAGCCGTTCGCCCCCTGGAGGCGGGAGGAGGGAATGGTGGTCGGCGATCCGGGTGAGCCGACCGGTTCCTGGAGCTGCCATACGGACAGGTCGAAGTTGCCGCCGGGCGCGACGTGCGGATCGGCGGCGTTCGCGCTGCCGTCGCCGAACGCCGCCAGGGTGCCGACGAGACCCGCGACGGTCATCGTCGCGAGGAGCCTGGAACGGGTCATGTGGGGGGCCTCCCGAAGAGGGTGGGTGGATCACGGCGAACGTTCAGCATGCTGAACGTTGTGCGCGTTCTTGGATGGCTCGTGGATCCGTGAACCTAAAAGTCCGGACCAGGCGCGTCAAGGGGTCGGGGTGAGAAAGCGTGACCGAGCGGGGAAACCGCCGCGTCCGCTTTGTACGGGACCGGTGACATCGCCGGTCCGGCCGGCCCGCGCGGGGATGCACAGTGATGCCACCGTCCGGTGACGGCACTCCCCGGCCCGCGCGTCCCCGTCCGTGGTCCCGGTGCACCCGTGGGCCGCAGGCGCGTTGTGCCGGTGCACCGCGCCGGGGCACGGGCGTTGTGCGGTGTCACAAGGCGGGCCGCGCCGGTTACCCGGAAAAGCGCAGGTGGCAGCGGTGCCAGCCTGGTCGGGCGGCCCGGAGGTGCGGCTTCCACGCTTCCTTACGCGTCAGTAAGGTCGCGGGAATGACCGGACAGACGCCTGTGGAACCGTGCGGCCCGCGCTACCGGCCGGGCCCGCAGCGGCACGCGACGGCCGCGCTGTGGGACCGGTTGCGCGGCGCCGGGGCCTGCGTCGTGACCGGTGAACCCGGCAGCGGTCGCTCGGCCTTCCTCTCCTGGGCCGCCCGCGCGTTCACCGCCGGGCCGGTCCTGGCCGTACCCGCGGACGCCACGCCGTACCGGCGGCCGGATGACGGGCTCCGCGCGCTGTGCCGCGCGGCCGGGGTACCGGGCGGCGCCGTGGGCGACGCCGGCCAGGAGCGGGACGTCCTCGGTGCGCTGGAGGCGACGGCCGGGTCCGGGACCACGCTCCTCTGCGTCGACGACGCCGACCGGTGGGACGCGCCCTCCCGGGCCGCCCTCGGCCGGCTCGCCGCCCGCCGCCCCGCGGGCAGCCGGGTCGCCGTCCTGCTCGCCGTCGCCGGACACCGGCCGGTGGACCCGGAGTTCGCCGGTCTGCCGCTGCTGCGCCTGGCCCCCCTCGCCCCGGCGGACGCCGCCTCACTGCTGGACGACGCCACGCGGGGCGCGCTGGACCGCGCGGTGCGCGACGATGTCGTGGCCGCGGCGGACGGCAACCCCGCGCTGCTGCTGCGCCTGCTGGACCGCCTGACCCCGGCTCAGCTGCGCGGCCTCGCGCCCCTGCCGCGTCCGCTGGCCGACGCCGGGACACTGACCGCGCTGGCCGGTGGCCACCTCGCCGGACTGCTCCCCGCCCAGGGCGACCTGCTCCTGGTGACCGCGGCGGCCGCGCAGGTGCCCGGTGAGCCGACGGTCGGGGCCGACCTCGCACGACGCGCGGCCGCGCGGCTCTCCCGGCACACCCCGTGGTCCGGCGGCCCGCCCCCGAGGCCGTACCCCCCGGTGCTCGCCGGCCCCGCGCCCGCCTCTCGCCCCCACCGGACCCTCACCGACCCGGTACGGCGGCAGGACACCGGCACCGCCATGCCCGAGCCGCTCGTCGCCGCCGACGGCCGGCTCGGCTTCCACAGCGCCCTGCTGTGCCGCACCGTGTACGTCGGCGCGCCGGCCGAGCGGCGCCGTGCCGCCCATGCCGCCCTGGCCCACGAGCTGCCCGACGGAGGGGGTCTGCCGGCGCTGCTGCACCGCTCCTGGGCCGTGCCGGCCCCCGCCCCGTCGCTCGCCGCCCACCTCGCGGCCGCCGCGGCCGACCCGGCACAGCCGGCCCCGCCCGCGCTGCGCTGCGCCGCCCACACCCGCGCCGCCGAGCTGACACCGGACGCGGCCCGGCAGCTCCGGTGGTACACCGCCGCCGCCGAACAGGCGGTGCTGGCCGGGCGGTCCGCCCACGCGCTGCGACTGCTCGACACCGTCCGCGGCCGCCCGGCGCCCCCGGAGCTGCGCGCACGTGCCGAGCTGCTGCGCGGGACCGTACTGCGCTGGGACGGCCCGGTCGACGACGCCCGGGAGACCCTGTCGCTCGCGGCGGCCCTGTTCGCGCCCCACGACCCCGGACGCTCCGCCGAGGCCGCGCTGGCCGCGGCGGACGCCGCCTGGTCGGCGGGCGACCTCCCCGCCTGCCTGCGAGCGCTGGCGGAGGGACCGGAGGCCGTCCCAGCCGTCCCAGCCGGGGACCATGCGCCCCACCCCGGTCCCGGGCACCCTCTCCCGCCGGCCCCCTCCCCCGCCGCCACCGCGGCACCCGAAACGTCCCGTGCGGCCGTCCTGAGCGACCACCGCGCGGGCCTACGAGCCGTCCTGCTGGGCCGTTTCGACGAGGCCGCCGCGCCCCTGCGGCGCGTCATGAACCACGCGTGGGCGGCGGACGCGCCCGGACCGCCCCGCCCCGCACGCGGACCCGCGCCCGCCCCGCGCCCGGAGGACGACCTGGAGCGGTTCCTGCGGGCGGCCGCGGCGGCGCTGCTGCTCGGGGACACCGCGGCGGCCCGGCGCGCGGGCGCGCGGGCGCTCGCGGTGGCCCGTACCGAGCGGTCCGCCGCACACGAGGCGCAGGCCCTGGAGTACCTGGCCTACGCCGAACTGCGCGCCGGACGGCACGCGCTGGCCCGTACGCACGCCGAGGAGGGGCTGCGCACCGCGTACCGCGCCGGGCAGCGCAACACGGCCGCCCACCACCACGCCGTGCTGGCCCTGGCGGCGTCGATCGAGGGCGAGGCGCACACCGTCGCCGAGCAGGTGACGGCCGCGCTGGAGATCGCCCGGCGGCACGGACTGGCCCAGGCCGCGGCGCTCGCCCAGTGGGCGACCGCCCGCGCCGACCTGGGCCACGGGCGGCCACGCGAGGCGGCCGAACGGCTCGGCCCGCTGGTGCGGCCCGGCCCGGGGCGTGGCCACTTCGCCGTCTGGATGCTCGCCGTACCGTGCTACGTGGAGGCGTGCGCGCCGGCCGGGCAGCCGGACGCGGCCCGGGAGGCGGTCGAGGACTTCGCGCGCTGGGCGGCGTGCGGCGCCGACCCGCAGGCCCCCGCCCAACTGCTGCGCTGCCGCGCCCTGCTGGCGCCGCCCGAGAGCGCCGACCCGCTGTACCGGGAGGCGCTGCGCCGGCACGAGGAGGCCGCCGGTGACTTCGAACGGGCGCGCACGGAACTGCTCTACGGCAAGTGGCTGCGCAGACGCCGTCGCCTGCGCGAGGCACGTGCCCGGCTGCGGGCGGCCCAGCTCGGCTTCGAGCGGTGCGGCGCCCGCCCCTGGGCCCAGCAGGCGGCGGCGGAGCTCCGGGCGAACGGGGTGGCCGGGGTCGCCGGAGTGGCCGAGGCGGCCGGGCCGGGCGGGGCGCTGCCCCGGGGCGGCGCCCGGCCGGACGCGCTGGCCCGGCTGACGCCGCAGCAGCTGCGCATCGCCAGGGGTGTCGCCGAGGGCCTGACCAACCGTGAGGTCGCCTTCAGCCTGTCGGTCAGCGCCCGCACCGTCGACTACCACCTGCGCAACGTCTTCGCCGCCCTCGGTGTGCGGTCCCGGATGGAACTGGCGCGCATGGTGGAGCGGGGGGAAAAGCCCGCTGCACACCCCTAGGGACCGACCGGGCGGTATGTCATTCTTCGAGCACCACGAGTCAGCCGTCCCCGGGAGAACCGTGATGCACCCTGCCGTACGGCCACGGCCCGCGTCGCGGCCGGCGCCCCAGCCCGCACCCCGGTCGCGCGCGCCGCGCCCCCGGTCGCCGGCGGACGCCGAGTCGCTGCGGGTGTTGCACCGCGCCGCCCGCGTCCTGCTGGAGGGCCTGCCCGGCCTCACCGACCGGCTGGTCGCCGCCCTGGGGGAACGGCAGCCCGCCTACCGGGCCGCGCTGGACGACGACCACGCGGGCATCTGGCAGGAGGTGCACCGGTCGCTGCGGCACAGCGTCTCCTCCCTGCTCGATCCGCGCGGCACCCGCGACACCGCCCGCCGCTGCTCCTGGCGCATCGGCGTCGGGCGCGCCGAGCAGGGGATCCCGCTGGACGCGGTGCTGCACGCCTACCGGCTGGGCGGTGCCCTGGTGTGGCAGGAGCTCGTCGACGTCACCTCCCGCACGGCGCCCGAGGACGTCCGGCTCCTGGTGCACGTGGCGGGCGACGTCTGGAACTTCGTCGACGAGCACTGCACGCTCGTCGCGGACGCCTACCGGCAGACCGAGCGGCAGCTCGCCCGGCGGCGCGAGGACCGGGTGCGGTTGCTGGCCGCGGCCCTGCTCGACGGCACCGGCCGCATCGCCGACCTGCCCGAGACCGCGCGGGCCCTCGGCCTGCCCGGGCAGGGCCGGTACACCGTCGTCGCGGTCGCGGGCGCGCGGTCCGCCGACGTCCTGCGCACCCTGCTGCCCCCGCGTACGCGGGTGCACTGGCACACGGGTCCGCAGACGGACTACGGCATCGTCGCGGGCGGGGACGGTCCCGCCGCCGTACCGGCCGTACCGCCGTGCGACCTGCGCGTCGGGATCGGTCCGGCGGTGGACGGGCTGGCCGCGGTCGGCGACGCCCGCCGGCTGGCGGACACCGCGCTGCTGCTGTGCCCCGGCACCGGCGGCACGGTGCGGCTGGCCGCCCACCTGCCCGAGGCGCTCGTGGTGTCCAGCCCGGATCTGGCGTCCTTACTGGTCGAGCGGGCGTTCGGGCCGCTCGCGCGGCTGGAGCCGGCCGACGCGGAGGTGCTGCTGGACACGGTGGCCACCTGGCTGGCCTGCGACGGTTCCGCGCAGCGGGCGAGCCGCCTGCTGTACTGCCACCGCAACACCGTCCTGAACCGCCTGCGCCGCTACGAGCAGGTGACCGGCCGGTCCCTGTCCCGCCCCGCCGACCTGGTCGAGACCGCCCTGGCCCTCACCGCGCGCCGGCTCCTGCCGCGCTCTCGGGCCCGCTGACCCCGCCGGGCCCCGTCCGGTCGGGGTGGCGCGGCGACCGGCACCGGCCGCCGCGCCGTCGGCTGCCTCGGCGGTCAGGCGGACCGCCACAGGGCCGGTACCGCCGGGGGCTCCCAGCCGGACTGGGCCGTGTGCGGCTGGAGGCAGGTGTAGGCACGGCCCGCGTAGGTGACCTGGTCCCCCGCCCGGTAGGTGACGCCCGCCGCCCAGGTGCCGCCCGGCGGCGGGGTGGGCGTGGGGGTGGGGGTGGGGCCGGGGTCCTGCGGGACGTCGAGGACGAAGTCGAACGCCGCCTGCCGGCCGCCGCCCGCGTCCCGGACGGTCATCAGCAGCCGCGCGTCGAAGATCGTGTCGGTGCTGTTGCGCGGCTCGTCCGGGAAGTACAGCTGCGTGGTCAGCACGGGCCGGCCGGGCGCCTGCACCTTGACGTGGAGGTGCCGGGTGCGGCCCGGGTAGAGTCCCGGCACGATCGTGGTGAGCGCGAACGAGCCCCGAGAGTCGGTGTACTGGTGCCCGCGCAGCCGGAACCCGGTGTTGTCGTACGCGCCGTTGGTGTCGGCCTGCCAGAAGTCCAGCAGGACCCCGGTCAGCGGGCGGCAGGCCCGGCCGAACACGTAGCCCGTCACGGTGAGCGGCGTCCCCGGCATGCCCGGTTCCAGGAGGCTGGTGCGCTCCGGCGAACGGGGCTTGAAGTAGGGGCCCTCGATCTGTTCCGGGGTGGGGTCGTCGCCGTCGTCGCACGACGGGGTGAGTGCGGGCGCCGTTCCTCCCCCGGCCAGGGTGCGGGCGAGGGCGGGGCCGCCCATCAGGGCGACGGGGATCGCCGCGGTGGCCGCGAGCGCCGCCCGCAGCACCGTCTTGCGGCCCACGAGCCGGGGGGACCTCGCCCCCTCCCCCGGGCCCCGGTGACGCGCGCCTGCGGCGTCCGCGCCCGTCCCGGCCGTCGCGTCCGCGCCTGTTCCGTTCGTGCCTTCCGCGTGCATGGCTGCTCCTCCTGTGGGGGTCCGACCGGCACTGAACCTAGGCGCGCGTCAGCGGGGCTTCGAGGGACTGATGAGGGCGGCTGTGGTGTTTTCTCCGGAAGTCGCCGGGACTGCTGCCGGTCTCCCGCCGGAAGAAGCGGCTGAAGTAGGCGGGGTCGTCGAACCCGGTGCGGGCGGCGACCTGCCGCACCGACAACTGGGTGTGGGCGAGCAGCCGTTGGGCCTGGTACGCGCGCGCCTCGATGAGCAGCCGTCCGGGCGGGCGGCCGGTGGCGGTCCGCACCGCCTGCGTGAGATAGCCGGGTGTCACGCCCAGCCGGTCGGCGCACTCCCGTACGGACCGGCCCGCCGTCTCGGGACGGGTGAGCAGCCGGGTGAACGCCTCGGCCACGGCGGCCGGCCTGCCCCCGGCCCCCGTCTGTGTGCCGGTCCCGGGGCCGCCGCCGGTACGGTCCGGCAGCCGGGCGGCGCGTACGACGAGCACGTGGAGCAGGGAGCGCAGGACGCTCTCGTGTCCCGGGGCCCGCTCGCGGTGCTCGGTGACGAGTTCGGTCATCAGGCGTGCGACGGAGCGGTCCTCCTCGGCGTCCAGGGCGAACCAGCACCGCCGGCCGAGTCCGCGCAGGGTCCGGCGGTCGCCGGGGTGGTCCACCAGGAAGTCGTCGGTGAACAGCACGAGCGTCCCCTCCGGCCCCCGGCCGCCCTCCCAGTGGTGCACCTGGCCGGGCAGGACGACGGCCAGGTGCGGGGGCCGTACCGGCCACCGGGCGAGATCGACGACGTGGGTGCCGGAACCGGCGCTCACGTGGACGATCTCGTAGAAGGTGTGCCGGTGCGGCCGGTCCCAGCGGGAGAGCGGGCCGACCGCCTCGAAGGAGCCCGCGGCGAACGGCAGGGCGCCCGGCCCGGCCAGTTCCAGCCGGTGCAGGGGTAAGTCCCCGGCCGGGGGCGGCGGGCTGGGGGCGCCGGGCAGGACGGTGGTGCTGCGCATGGGCGGTGGTCTCCTCCGTGGCGGGTGTCGGGACACTCATCGGTACCCCATCTACACCGGTCAGGTACAGACCAATTCGGTCGGTGCGACGATGCCACGGGCTGGGGGCCGGAGAACCGGACGTCCGCGTACCGGCGTCCCGGACCGCGCTTGACCTTGCCCCGAGGAGCAGGGTTCAGCGTGGGGCGAGGTGAACGGCATGAGAATCGGTGAGCCGGCGCGCCGGGCCGACGCGACGGTCAAGGCGGTGCGGTACTACGAGTCCCTGGGATTGATCGTGCCCGGGCGGCTCGCCAACGGCTACCGGGACCACGGCGAGGACGACGTGCGTCTGGTACGGGAGATCAGGGCCCTGACCCGGCTGGGCATCCCGGTCGAGCGCACCCGGCCCTTCCTGGAGTGCCTGGCGGCCGGCCGGGACCACGCCGACGACTGCCCGGCCTCGCTGGCCGGCTACCGCGACGCCATCGACGAGCTGACCGGGCGCATCGAGGCGCTGACCGCCCGCCGCGCGGCACTGATCACGCAGCTGAACACGGCCGCCCACCGGGGTGCCCCCGGCGCGCCCCCCGGGCCCGACGGGACGGGCGGGGAGAACGGCAAGGACGGGGAGGACTACCTGTCGCTCCCCGCCGAGCTGCCCGTCCCCGAGGACGACGGCGCCGCGGACCACCTGCCCGGCACCCGCGTCCCGCTGATCTCCCTGCCCACCACGGCGGGCCGCGAGGTCGCGCTCGACGCGCTCGGCCCCCGCCGGACGGTGCTCTACGTCCACCCCCTCACCGGCCGCCCCGGAACCGACCTGCCGGCGGGCTGGGCCAGCATCCCCCCGGCGAAGTTCGTCGAGGGACGGCTGCGGGCGGTCGTCGGCGTTGAGCTGGTCATCAGCCGGATCGAGGCCAAGTTCAAGCTGAGCCAGAACCAGCCGCGACCGAACGCCGAGGGGGTCGTCGCGGGGCTGGAGGCCCGCGGCCGGGACCAGGACGCGGCGCTCGCGGCGGCCGTACGCGCCCACAACCCGCCGGCCGCCGACGGCCGGGCCGGTCGCGGGCCGGCCCACGGTGTTCCGTCCGGTCAGGCGGACGGCCGCCCGTCGGGGCCGAAGCTGGCGAAGTAGGCGGCGGCCATGTCCGCCCCGCCGTGCCCCTGCGCCCCGGCACGCTCCAGGCGTTCGGCGCTCGCGGCGGCCACGTCGAGGCGTACGCCGTTGCGCTCGCCCGCCTCGACGATGAGCCGGGCGTCCTTCGCGGCCGTGTCCACCGCGAAGTCGGGCGGGGTCAGTCGGTCGTCGAGGATGAGCGCGGACTTGGCGCGCAGGTAGGGCATGTCGAGCGGGCCGCCGTCGATGGCGTCGAAGAAGCTTTGCGGGTCGACGCCGAGCGCCCGCGCGAGGGCCATCGTCTCGCCGGCCGCGGCGGTGGCCGCGATGACCCAGCTGTTGGCGACCAGTTTCAGCCGCGTCGCGCTGCCGGCCGCGCCGTCCTCGCCGGTCCACACGGTGCGGGAACCGACCGCGTCGAAGACCGGGGCGACGGCGTCGCGGTGTGCGACCGGTCCCGCGGCGAGGACGAGGAGGTTGCCGGTCTCGGCGGGCCGGCGGGTGCCCAGCACCGGCGCGTCGAAGAGGACGAGGCCGTGTTCGTGCGCGAAGGCGGCCAGCTCGCCGATGGCGTCGATGCCCGCGGTGGTGGACTGCGCCCAGAGGGTGCCGGGCCGCAGCGCCGGGGCGGCCTCGCGCAGGACGTCCAGGACGGCCGGGCCGTCGTGGAGCATGGTCAGGACGACATCGGCGCCCTCCACGGCCTCGGCGGGCGTCCCGGTGACGCGGGCGCCGTCGGCGGCGAGGGGCTCGGCCTTGGCGCGGGTGCGGTTCCAGACGCGGACGGTGTGTCCGGCCCGGACGAGGTTGCGGGCCATCGCGGCGCCCATGATGCCGGTGCCCAGGACGCCCACGGTGAGTTCGTCGGCCATGTCGTCGCCTTCCTGAGAGTGTGCCTGCGGGTCGCCCGCGCGGTGCGGAATCTGATCGTCCGGTCCGCCGGGCGCCCCCTTCACCAGCACACGTGCCCCCGGCGCGCCCCGCGCACCCGCGCTCCCGCGCCCGGTCACCCACCGCATGCGCCGGTGGCTGGTTCCGTGCACTGCGGGCGTACCGGCGGTGCGCCGGCGGACAAGCTCCCCCGCCCGGCCGTCCTACGGTGGCGAGGCAGTCCCGAACCGAGGAGAACGTCGATGTCCGATGCCGTAGCACCGGTGAAGCCGGTACTGGCATCCGCCGCAGCCGAGTTCGCGGCGGCCACCGCCCAGCCGCCGTAGCTGTTCGACCTGCCGCCGGCGGAGGGGCGCAAGGCGGTCGACGAGGTCCAGTCCGGCGCCGTCGACAAGCCCCCGGTCGACGAGGAGTGGATCACCGTTCCCGGCGGCCCGACGGGCAGCGTCCGCACCCGCGTCGTCAGGCCCGCCGGCGCCACCGGCACCCTCCCGGTCGTCCTCTACATCCACGGTGCCGGCTGGGTGTTCGGCAACGCCCACACCCACGAGGGGCTGGTGCGCGAACTCGCCGTCGGCGCCCGGGCCGCCGTCGTCTTCCCCGAGTACGACCTCTCCCCCGAGGCCCGCTACCCCGTCGCCGTCGAGCAGAACTTCACCGTCGCCCGGTGGATCGTGGCACAGGGCGCCGGCCACGGCCTGGACCCGGCCCGCATCGCGGTCGCCGGCGACTCGGTCGGCGGCAACATGACCGCCGCGCTGACGCTGATGGCCAAGGAGCGCGGCGGTGTCCCCCTGCTCCAGCAGGTGCTCTTCCACCCGGTGACCGACGCCGCCTTCGACACCCCGTCCTACCACCAGTTCGCCACCGGCTGCTTCCTGCGCCGCGACGGCATGCAGTGGTTCCGGGACCAGTACACCACCGACCCCGCCGAACGCGCCCTGATCACCGCCTCCCCGCTGCGCGCCACCACCGAGCAGCTGACCGGCCTGCCCCCGGCCCTGGTCATCACCGGCGAGGCGGACGTGCTCCGCGACGAGGGCGAGGCGTTACGCCCACAAGCTGCGCGAGGCCGGCGTGCCGGTCACGGCCGTGCGCTTCCAGGGCATCATCCACGACTTCGTCATGCTCGACGCCCTGCGCGGCACCCACGCCGCCGCGGCCGCGATCGACCTGGCCGTGCGGGCCCTGCGCGGCGCGCTGCACACGGACTGACCCCGGCGGGCGGCGGTCCGGGCGCCGGGCGCCGCCGTCCGCAGGTCAGGAACCCGACTCGTCGAGGCGGCGTACGTCCTCC
This sequence comes from Streptomyces sp. NPDC100445, assembly GCF_044759735.1. Lineage (NCBI taxonomy): Bacteria > Bacillati > Actinomycetota > Actinomycetes > Kitasatosporales > Streptomycetaceae > Streptomyces > Streptomyces sp. NPDC100445. The sequence continues at coordinate 416,912 of NZ_JBIVZV010000004.1, forward strand.
TCGTCCCACTTCCTGGTGTCGCGCGGCTGGGTGTACGGCTCGGCCTGCGGTGGATGGCCGCCCGCGACGGCCCGCTGCCGCACGGTCTCGGCGTCGAACTCCAGGCCGAGCAGGATCGCCAGATTGGTGAGCCACAGCCACACCAGGAAGACGATGACGCCCGCCATGGTGCCGTAGGTCTTGTTGTACGACGCGAAGTTGGCGACGTAGAACGCGAAACCGGCGGAGGCGGCCATCCAGATCAGCAGGGCGAGGGCGCTGCCCGGGGTGAGCCACCTGAAGCCCTTGACCTTGGCGTTGGGGGTCGCCCAGTACAGGATGGCGATCATCACGGTGACGAGGACGACCAGCACCGGCCACTTGGCGATGGTCCAGACGGTCAGCGCCGTGTCGCCGATGCCGAGCGTCTGTCCGGCGCGGCGGGCCAGGCCACCGGTGAAGACCACGATGAGGGCGCTGGCCACGGCGAGGACCATCAGCACCACGGTGACGCCGACCCGGACCGGGAGGATCTTCCAGGCCGGACGGCCCTCGGGCATGTCGTAGACGGCGTTGGCCGCGCGGATGAAGGCGGCCACGTAGCCGGACGCCGACCACACGGCGAGCACGATGCCGATCAGGGCCACCAGCGAGCCGGCGCCGGAGCCGTTGCCCAGCTGCCGCACGGCCTGGGTGATGATGTCCCGGGCGGGGCCGGGCGCGAGGTTGCGCAGGTTCGCCAGCACCTTGTCGGTGGCGGACTTTCCGGCCACGGCCAGCAGCGAGACCAGCACGAGGAGCGCCGGGAACAGCGAGAGGACGGCGTAGTAGGTGAGCGCCGCGGCCCGGTCGGTCAGCTCGTCGTCCCGGAACTCGCGCAGGGACCCCTTGAGCACCGCGGCCCAGGCGCTCCGGGGCAGTTTCACGGGAGTGTCCGGGGCCCGCCGTTCGACGTCCTCGCCGGGGCCGGCCTCCTCGGGCGACGGGATGTGCGCCGCCGGGGTGCCGTCGCCGGGCCGCGGGTCGTGCCGCCAGGGGACATGCAGCTTTGCCATGGTCCCCGGGTAACCCCATGACGGCGCCTCAAGCCCCGGGGCGCGCGAGGGTCAGCCCCGGCCTCCGCTGAGGTTCCCCCACCGGGGGCCGATCTGCTTCCACTCCTCGTCCCATTCGGCCATACGCCGGCGGATGAGACGGCTCCGGACGACCCAGCCCACGCCCCAGACCGCCGCTCCGGCCGACGGGGCGACGAGGGCGCCGGTGAGCGCCGCCTGGAGGTCCGCCCCGGCGCCGGTGACGGGCGCGGGCACGATCCGGTCCGCCTGGTTCGTCCACACCGTGACGGGGGTCCCGGCGGGGCGTCCCGGGAGGACCTTGGTGCGGTCGGTGTGGACCGATCCGTCGGGGTCGGTCCAGCGCACCGACGCCCACACGCGTCCGTCGTCGTACCCGGTGCCGGCCGCCGGGGTCCTGGCGGTGTCGTCGGTGAACACCGCGGACACGGTGTGCAGCCGGGCCTGCCGCGCCGCGAACACCGACTCCGAGGTCTGGGCCGCCACGAGCCCGCCGAGGACACCGGCCGCCACCGCGAGCACCCACGTGGCGAGGACGATCCAGGCCTCGACGACATCGCTGTGCCGCCGCAGCGGATTGCGCCGCCACCGCCACAGCCGTACCTGGGTGACCGTCGTGGAGGGTGTCCGTGTCATTGTCACCGCCTCCTGGCGCGCGGTCTCGCGGACCCGGCCGCCGAACCTCACGACACCATCGTGCACCCCAACCGGGACGGCGGCGCGTCCGCGCCGGGCGGGACCGCCGGTGGCCTCCCGCCCGGCCCCTCCGGCGCCCGGACGGGTCCGTGCGGTCCAGGGGGCGCGCGCGGGTCCCGCGGGGCTCTCGCGGCGTGCCGGGGGCCCGCGCCGCCCGTCGGTGGCTCTTCTCACAATCCGGCGGAAAACGGGCCGGAGGTGACGGCCGCCACGTCGCCGGACGCGCGCGCTGGCTACGTTCGTGACCCATGCCGTCCCTCCTCTCCCCCACCGCACGTGTCCGCACCGGCGCCCTCCTGGCCTCGGCGGCGGCCCTCCTGTCCACCGGCCTCATCCACCCGGCGCCGGCCGCCGCCGCGCCGGCCGTGCCCGTCCACGCCACCGCCGCCGTCCTCGACCTGGACGGCGCCGGCGGCACGCCCGTGGTCCACGGCGAGGACAGGGCGTACGACACCGCCAGCATCGTCAAGGTCGACATCCTCGCCGCCCTGCTGCTCCGGGCCCAGGACGCGGGGCGGCAGCTCACCGCGCAGGAGCGGAAGCTGGCCGAGCCGATGATCCGGCGCAGCGACAACGCGGCGGCCAACGCCCTGTGGCGGCTGATCGGCCGGGCCCCGGGGCTGGCGGCGGCCAACAGCCGGCTGGGACTGACCGCCACGACGGGCGGTCCCGGCACCAAGTGGGGTCTGACCCGCACGACCGCGACCGACCAGGTGCGGCTGCTGCGGGAGGTGTTCGAGCCGGACGGCCCGGCGCCGGCCGCCCTGGACGCCGAATCCCGCGCCTACATCCGCACGCTGATGGGCCAGGTCGTGCCGGAGCAGTCCTGGGGCGTCTCCGCGGCCGGCGCCGCGGGTGCCGGTCGGGTGCTGAAGAACGGGTGGCTGGAGCGCAACACCACGAACCGGTGGGACGTCAACAGCATCGGCGAGGTCACCGTCGCGGGGCACCGGTGCCTGGTGGCCGTGCTGACGGACGGCAGCGCGTCGATGGGCGACGGGGTGTCCCTGGTGGAGCGGACCGCCCGGGCCGCCGTGGCCTGAGCGGTGCTCACCCACCGACGGAGACCGGCGTGGGAGGCGTTCCCGGGTCCCCTGTGACACGCCTGTGCGGTCCGGGCTTTTCGGCCGGCACGAACGGGGCACGCGGTCGGAGTAGGGCATTCCGACCGGAGGGGCGGTACACGATGGCCGAGTACGAACGTTCCCGCACGATGCCCGCGCTGCCCGAGCACGTCTTCGACCAGGCCGCCGACGTCACCCAGCTCGACACCTGGCTCCCCGACCGCCTGCATGTCGACGTCGACACCCCGCCCGCCGTCACCGTGCACGAGGACGACAGCGGCCGGGACCTGCCCGCCCTGCTGCGGTCCGAGCGGGACCAGATGCGCCTGGAGTGGGGCACCCGCGGCCAGGGCAGTTACGCCGGCTGGCTCCAGGTGGCGGGCATCGGCAGCGGCGCCAGCGAGGTCACCGTCCACCTGTCCTTCTTCGAGGCGGACCACGACCCGGGCGAGCGGGCCGTGCAGGAGGCCCTGGACGGCAGCCTGCGACGGCTGGAGGACCAGGTCCGGATGCGGGTCGACAACACGGCCGGCTGACGTGGCGCGGCCGGCCGACTGGTGTCCGCTGACCCTGACCACACCCGTCAAGCAGCACGTCTTCGGCGGCCGGGCCATCGCCGACCGGCTGGGCCGCACCGGGCTGCCGCCCGGCCCCGTCGCCGAGACCTGGGAGGTCAGCGACGTCGACGGCGAGGGCGCCACCGTCACCCAGGGACCGCTCGCCGGGCGGACCCTGCGCGAGCTGATGACCGAGGACCCCGGCGGCCTGCTGGGCGACCGCCCGCGCGGCCCGCGCTTCCCGCTCCTCACCAAGTTCATCGACGGCACCCGTCCGCTGCCGGTGCACCTGCACGCCGACGACGAGACGGCCCGCCGCCTGGAGGGGGAGCCCAACGGCAAGACGGAGGCGTGGCACGTGCTGGACGCCGCGCCCGGCGCCACCGCCCTGGTCGGGGTCCGGCCCGGGGTCGACCGGGAGCGGCTGCGCCGGGCGCTCCTCGACCAGGACTTCGACGCGGTCATGCGCCGGCTGCCGGTGCGCGCCGGGCAGACCGTCTACGTGCCGGGCGGTACCCCGCACAGTTTCGGTCCGGACACCCTGGTCCACGAGATCGAGCAGACCTCCGACATCCAGCAGCACGCCATGCCCTGGCGGATGGAGGACGGTTCACCGCTGGAGGAGGGAGAGCGGGAGGCGAACATCGCGCGGCTGCTCGACGAGTGGCGGCCCGGGCCACGGCCGGAGTTCCGGCCCGGGCTGAGTGTCACGGTCGACGACGCGGTGGTGCGCACGGTGCTGTGCGCGGGGCCGTACTTCGCCCTGGAACGCTGGACCGCGGGCACCACCGCGCCGATCAGCCGGACCTTCTCCACGGCCCAGGTGCTCAGCAACGCCGGCGCCCCGACGACCGTGACCTGCGGTGGATGGACCGGCCGGCTCGGCCGGGCGCGGACGCTGCTGCTGCCGGCCGCGCTCGGCCGGGTGCGGGTGGACGGGCCCGCCGACGTGCTGTTCGGTTTCCTGCCCGACCTGGAGGCCGACATCCGCGCCCCGCTGGCGGCGGCCGGGTACGGGCCCGCCGCGATCGCCGCGCTCGGCGAGGGGCTGTGACGCCCGGGCCGGGCGCGGCGGGGTCCGGGCGCCGACCCGTCAGTTCACGGAGGACCCCAGTCCCTGGGTCGAGTAGGCGCACTCCGTGTAGAGGTAGCCGGGCCTGAGTTTGGCGGTGTCCGAGGCCGGGGTCGCCGTCCCGCCGTGCGGCTTGTGCACGAAGTAGGTGGTGCCGGCGGGAAGGCCGATGGTGCGCTGCGGGTAGTCCCGGCCACTGTGGCTGCACGGCTTGAAGTGGGCGGCCAGCCGGTCGGCGAACGTGTAGGACCGGCAGCTCCCGCAGCCCTTGAGGATGAAACTGCCGGTGACCGGGCCGGTGTACAGGACGGTGATGTCGTCGGGGCTGTCGTTCTTGACCGTGACGGAGATGCCGCCGCCGGAGGTGGTGGTGGGCAGCTTGCGGCCGGCCGCGGGGAGCGTCTGGGCGACCTCGGCGGCTATCGCGGTCTTCTGCGCGCGCGTCCGGTTCCGGTCGTGCCGGTGGTCGGCGGCGAACTGCTCCATGGTCTTCTGGGCGGCGGCGAAGTCGCCGTCCCGGTACTGGTCGACGCCGCAGGCGTACCCGCCCGAGTCGCCGCTGCGGCCGGCCCGGCCCGCGGCCTTCGCCAGCCCGCCGTCCGTGTCGCCCGCCGACTGCGACAGGTCGCCGATCCGGGTGTCCAGCGTGTGCAGCCGCTCGACGGCCGCGCAGGGTTCGTCACCGCCGACGGCCTTCTCCGCCGTCCGCACCGCCGAGTCGACGGCGGGCACCACCCGGGCCGCCGGCCCCGAGCGCGGGAAGGTGTTCAGCAGGTCGCCGAACCGGGTGACCCAGTCGGCCTCGCCGGCCGCGAGGCCCTGTGCGCCGCACTCGTACAGGGCGGTCGCGAGCCGGTCGTCGGGCCAGTGGGCCAGCGGGCCGAGCCGGTCCTTCGGCATCGTGGCGGGCACGGTGCGCAGGTACTTCAGCGGTTCGACGGCGTCGCAGTACTGCCGGTGGCCGTAGGGGGCGCCGACGGTCGTGTAGTAGGTGCGCAGGCTGTCGGGGACCTTGTGGGCGGCCCGGGATCCGGGGTGGTCCGCGGCGAGGTCCCGGTAGACGTCGAGGGCCGTGAGGTAGTCCGCCCGGGCGGCGCGGAACGGCTGCCGGCCGCCGGCGGCGACCATGTCGTCCGCCCGCTCCAGACGGCCGAGCAGTTGCTGCTCCACCGCCTCGTCATGGGCGTCCAGGTACCAGAGGGCTCCGCCGGCCGGTACGGCGAGGAGCAGGACGCCGAGCAGCAGCGCGAGGGGCGCGCTGCCCGGCCGGACCAGCGGGGCGCGCAGTCCCACGGAGGCGCCGTGGGCGGCCGCCGCCAGCAGGACGACGGCGTAGCCGGCGAGCGCCGCCCCGGGCACCCCGTCGGCGTCCGCCGGGAGCGCGAAGGACAGGAACAGGCCGGTCGCCACCCAGCAGGCGGCCGTCTCGAAGCGGCGCCGCAGCAGTGCGTAACCGAGTCCGAGGCCGCTCAGGTTGAGCAAGGCCACCGCGACGGCCCGCGCGACGTCCGGCGGCCCGGCCGGGGTGGACGGCGGCGCCGGGACCGGCGGCGGCCCCGGCGGCATGGGCGGCGGGCCCGGTGGCATCGGCGGCCGCGGTGCTCCCGCGAACCCCTGACCCGGAACGTACGGACCTTCGGACATGTCGGCTCCCCCCGGTCAACTGCGCCCGCATGTCTACGGATCGGCAGTGTACGGGGGCGGGAGCGGGCCCGGCAGCCATCCCGGGAACCCCCTCGCGTCCACCTCCCCCTTATTTGCCTCATGTCCTGTTCATCCGGTCCGGCATCCGCTCGACGACCCCCTTTCGGCCCCTTTTTCCCGTCCCCGGCCCGGCGGGGTGCGGGGTCGCCGATGATGGGCGGGACGTGGCCCGGCGAGGGGAGGGAGACGGCCGTGGGATGGACGACGGAGGAGTTCGGGGAGTCGCACGAGGGCATCGTGGGTGCCGTCCTGGCCGACGGCAGCGAGCCGGAACCCGCCCGTTTCGACATCGGCGACGGCAGCGAGACGTACACGACCCGCGAGTGGTGGGCGTACGACGGCGGCGTGCCCCGGCCGAGGGCGGCGGCGGTGCGGGCCTCGTGCAGCTGCGGCTGGCGCGGTCCGAGCGTGCCGGTGCCGTGGGGAGAGCTGGACCGGGACGATCTGGAGGACCTGGACGTCTCGGAGGCACGCCGGGACTGGAGCGAGCACATCCGCACGGTCGAGCGGCAGACGGTACCGCTGCCGGACGAGCTGGCCCAGTTGCTGAACGCCGTCGAGGACCGGCTGTTCGCGCTGGCCGAGGACGCGCCGGCCGCCGCCCTGCGGGCCGTCACCGCGTTGGACCGCCTGACCCGGCGCGCCGGCCGGGAGGCGGCCTGTGTGATCGAGGAGGACTTCGACCGCCGGTGGGAGGCGCTCGGCCGGGCGCTGGGCATCGGCGCGGACCGGGCACGGTCCCTCGTCACCCACTACCTGCTGCTCCGCTGAAGCGCCGTCCGCCGCCCGCCGTCCGTTCCGTGCTCCGCCGCACGGCCGACGGTCACGGCGCGTGTCCTCCCCTGTCCGGCGCAACCGCGGTGCGTCCGACGGGCGGGCGGGCGTCCCGGATGTGACCGTGGGGGGAGAACCGCGGACGCTCCGGTGAGGAGAAGGCATGGCCAACAGGGTCGGCGAGGGCTGTGAGCAGCTGGGTGCCGTGGCGGACGCCGTGCTCTACGAGGGGTACCTGCTGTATCCCTACCGCCGGTCCTCGGCGAAGAACCGGGTCCGCTGGCAGTTCGGGGTGCTGCTCCCCCGGGACTGGGTGGAGCGGGACGGGCCGGTCACGCCGGGGATCTCCGGTTCCGCCGACTCCTGGTACCAGCGGACCGAGTGCCTGCTGCGGGCCGACGGCGACGACGCGGTCGTACGGGTGCGGGTGCGCTACCTCCAGATGCAGCACAAGCAGCTGGAGGCCCTCGACGGCGACGGGCGGCACCGCCCGGTCGAGTCGCTGCGCACGCCCGACGGGGTCACCCACCTGTCGTTCGAGGAGGCGGTGCCCCGCGAGACGGAGCTGGTGCTGCCGCTGGCGGAGCTGCTGCGGGGCGGGCGGACCGTCCCCGTGGGAGCGCCGGCCGGGGCGGAGTACGAGCCGCTGCCGTCGGGAGCCGGACGGACGGTGCGGCGGCGCCGGGAGGTACGGGCCGAGACGACGGTCCTCGCCGAACCGCTCGCACCGGGGCTGTGCCGGCTGCGGGTGCGCACCGAGAACACCGGCGAGGCCACCGACCCGCGGGCCGGGCGCGGTGCGGTGCTGGGGCAGGCGCTGCTCGCCACCCACACGCTCCTCGCCGGGGAGGCGGTGGAGTTCGTGTCGCTGATCGACCCGCCCGCCGCGCTCGCACGGCACGTGCGCGACTGCCGGAACGCCTTCACGTTCCCCGTGCTCGGCGGGGCGCCGCCGGTGCCGGCGGACGGTGACGGGGCGACGGCCCCCTTCCTGCTCTCCGCGCCGATCATCCTCCCGGACCACCCGCAGGTGGCGCCCGAGAGCCCGGGTGACCTGCACGACGCGGCCGAGATCGACGAGATCCTCACCCTGCGCACGATGCTGCTGACCGACGAGGAGAAGGCCGAGGCCCGGGCCACCGATCCACGGGCCGCGCGCATCCTGGACCGGGTGGAGACCCTCCCCGAGGAGGCCTTCGCCCGCCTGCACGGCACCATCCGCTCCATGGCGCCCGTACCCGGCCCGGCCCCCGGCCGGCCCGTCTGGTGGCAGGAGCACGGTGACGACGGGCTGGCCCCGGCGACGGACACCGTGCCGGTGGGCGGGGTTCTTGTGGGCGGCGGCAGCCGGGTGCGGCTGCGTCCGCGCGGGCGGGGCGCCGACGCCCAGGACATGTTCCTGGACGGGCGGACCGCGCACGTCGCCGCGGTCTTCCACGACGTGGACGGCAGCGTCCACCTGGCCGTCACCGTGGACGACGATCCCGCCGCCGAACTGCACGGCTGGTACGGCCGGTTCCACTACTTCCGGCCCGACGAGCTGGAGCCGCTCGGCCCCGCCGGCGCGCCGGGCCCGCCGGGACCGCCCCGGCCGCAGGCCCCACGGCCCGCGCGCCCCGCCGACCGGCCGGAGCGGGGACGGTCCGATGCGCGCCCCTGACACCCCGGCGGGCGGCCCCGGGAGCACCGCTCCCGGCCGACACCCCGCACCGATCCTCGCGGCCCCCTCGGCCGCGGCCCGGAACCGATTCCGCAACCGGCTGCAACGGAGGCCGCAGACATGACCACGCAGAGCGGTACCACCGAAGTGAGTGACGAGCCCAGCAGGGCCGGGGCACGGGAGGGGTTCGACGAGATCACCATCCTGTGGATCTCGGAGGGCATGAGCTGCGACGGCGACACCGTGTCGCTGACCGCGGCGGGGCAGCCGTCCATCGAGGACGTGGTGCTCGGACTGATCCCGGGCCTGCCGAAGGTGAACCTGGTCAACAAGGTCCTCTCGCCCAGCCTGGGCGGGGAGGACTTCCTCGCCCCGTACCGGGCGGCGGCCCGCGGCGAGCTGGAGCCGTTCATCCTCGTCATCGAGGGGTCGATCCCCAACCAGAACATCATCGAGGGCGACGGCTACTGGACGTCGTTCGGCAACGACCCGGAGACCGGGCAGCCGCAGACGCTGAACTGGTGGATCGACCAACTGGCGCCCAGGGCCTGGGCGGTGGTGGCCGCCGGTACCTGCGCGACGTTCGGCGGCATCCACGCCATGGCCGGCAACCCGACCGGCTGCATGGGCCTCGCGGACTACCTGGGCTGGGACTTCAAGGCACGGTCGGGGCTCCCCATCGTCAACGTGCCGGGCTGTCCGATCCAGCCGGAGAACTTCATGGAGACCCTGGTCTGGACGCTCCAGCACGCGGCCGGTGCCGCTCCCCCGCCGCCGCTGGACCACATGCTGCGGCCGCAGTGGCTGTTCGGCAAGACCGTGCACGAGGGCTGCGACCGGGCCGCGTACTACGAGCAGGCCGACTTCTCCAAGGACTACAACTCCCCCAAGTGCCAGGTGAAGATCGGCTGCTGGGGTCCGGTCGTCAACTGCAACGTGCCCAAGCGCGGCTGGATGGGCGGCCTCGGCGGCTGCCCGAACGTCGGCGGCATCTGCATCGGCTGCACCATGCCGGGCTTCCCGGACGCCTTCATGCCGTTCATGGACGAGCCGCCGGGCGGCACCCTGTCGTCGATGGTGATCAGGCCGTACGGGGCGGTCATCCGCCGACTGCGCGGCCTGACCAACGACATGGTGAACCACGAGCCCCGGTGGCGCCACAACAAGCGTGAGCTGACCAGCGGTTACGACCCGCGCTGGCGGCCGTGACCCGGCCGGCCGCCGCACCCGGCCCACAGCCCGCCACCCACCCGCAGAACCCGAAGAGCGAGGGGCAGCACCGCACATGACCACCACCGAGTCCCGGCCCACAGGACGCAAACCCGCCCAGATCGTGGACATGTCCTGGGATCCGATCACCCGGATCATCGGCAACCTGGGGATCTACACGAAGATCGACTTCGCCAACCGGGAAGTCGTGGAGTGCCACAGCACCTCGTCGCTCTTCCGCGGCTACTCGGTGTTCATGAAGGGCAAGGACCCGCGCGACGCCGGGTTCATCACCTCGCGGATCTGCGGGATCTGCGGCGACAACCACACCACCTGCTCCAACTACGCCCAGCAGATGGCCTACGGCGTCAAACCGCCCAAGCTGGCCGAGCACATCACCAACCTCGGCGAGGCCGCGGAGTACATCTTCGACCACACGATCTTCCAGGACAACCTGGTCTTCGTGGACTTCTGCGAGGCGATGGTCAAGGCCACCAATCCCAGTGTCCTGGCCCGCGCCGAACGCACGGACGCGCCCCGCGGGGACGTCCACGGCTACCGGACCATCGCCGACATCATGAAGGCCTTCAACCCCTTCGAGGGCGAGGTCTACAAGGAGGCGCTGAAGGTCAGCCGGATCACCCGGGAGATGTTCTGCCTGATGGAGGGCCGGCACGTGCACCCCTCCACGCTGTACCCGGGCGGGGTCGGCACGATGCCGCAGCCGAGCACCTTCACCGACTACCTCAGCCGGCTGATGCGCGTCATCGACTTCATCAAGAAGGCGGTGGCGATGAACGACGACGTCTTCGACTTCTTCTACGAGGCGCTGCCCGGCTACGAGGAGGTCGGCAGGCGCCGCGTGATGCTCGGCTGCTGGGGTGCCTTCCAGAACCCGGACGTCGTCGACTACCGCTACGCGACGATGAACGAGTGGGGCAAGGCGATGTACGTCACCCCGGGCATCATCGTCGACGGCAAGCTCGTCACCAACAACCTCGTCGACATCAACCTCGGGCTGCGCATCATGCTGGGCAGCTCCTTCTACGAGGACTGGGTCAACGAGGAGCCGTTCGTCACCCACGACCCGCTGGGCAACCCCGTCGACATGCGCCACCCGTGGAACCAGACCACGGTCCCGGTGCCGCAGAAGCGGGAGTTCGACGGCAACTACAGCTGGGTGATGAGCCCGCGCTGGTACCACCAGCAGAGCGGTGAGCACCTCGCCCTGGACACCGGCGGCGGCCCCCTCGCCCGGCTCTGGTCCACCGCGCTGAGCGGCCTGGTCGACACCCCGTACGTCAAGGCGACCGGCGGCTCCGTCCGGATCACCCTGCCCAAGGGCGAGAAGCTGCCGGAGACGACCCTGGAGTGGCGCATCCCCAAGTGGAGCAACACCCTCGAACGGGACCGCGCCCGGCCCTACTTCATCGCCTACGCCGCCGCCATGGCGCTCCAGTTCCTGGAGGAGGCGATGCAGATGCTCCGCAGCGGCGACACCAAGGTGTACGAGAACTTCGAGGTGCCGGACGAGGCCATCGGCTGCGGCTTCCACGAGGCGGTGCGCGGGGTCCTCTCCCACCACCTGGTGATCCGCGACAAGAAGATCGCCAACTACCACCCCTACCCGCCGACCCCGTGGAACGCCAGCCCCCGCGACATCTACGGCACCCCCGGCCCGTACGAGGACGCCGTCCAGGGCCAGCCGATCTTCGAGGAGAACGGACCGGACGACTTCAAGGGCGTCGACATCATGCGCACCGTGCGCAGCTTCGACCCCTGTCTGCCGTGCGGCGTCCACATGTACATGGGCAAGGGCAAGACCCTGACCACCGTGCACTCGCCGACGTACGGAGCCGACCATGGCTGATGCCGCACGGTTCGCGGACCCGGCGGTGGAGGCGCGGCTCGCCCGCCTGGACGAGGTGCTGGCCGGGCTGGAGGCCGCGCCCGGCCCGGCGCTGGAGGCGGTGGCGCTGCTGACCGAAATCTACGGCGAGGCCCTCGCCCGGGTCGTGGACCTCGCCGGGGAACCGCTGCGCGAGCGGCTCGCCGAGGACGAACTGCTCGGGCACCTGCTGGTCCTGCACGACGTCCACCCCGAACCGCCCGAGCGGCGGGCCGCCCGCGCGGTGGAGAAGCTGCGCCCGGCGGTGCGCGAGCGCGGCGGCGAGCTGGAGTGGGCCGGCCTGGAAGGGCAGGTGGCGCGGGTGCGGCTGAAGTCCGGTGGCGGCGGCTGCGGCTCCGGCTGCGGCAGCGGCAGCGGCTCCGGCTCCTCCGACATCTCGGAGGCCGTCCGGGCGGCGGTGCTGGCCGTGGCTCCCGAGCTGACCTCGGTGGAGACGGTGGAGGCGGCCCCCGAGCGCCCGGCCCCCGCCTTCGTGCCGCTGACCGGCATCCGACGCCGGCCCGTGGCCCAGGAGACGCCGTGAGCGTGGACGGAGCGCTCGCCAGGATGATCCGCTCCGCAGCCGACCGCGTGGAGCGGGCCGGGGCCGAGACCTGCGAACTGTGCGCCGCCCCGGTGGGCCCCGAACACGCCCACCTGTACGAGACCGGTACCGCCGAGGTGCGGTGCGCGTGCCGTCCCTGCTCGGTGCTGTTCGCCGCCGACGGGGCCGGTGAGGGCCGCTACCGGCTCGTGCCCCGCCGCCGACTGCGGCTGCCGACGGTCGACACGGCGGTACTGGGCGTACCGGTGGGGCTGGTGTTCTTCGTGCCCCGCGCCGACGGCACGGTCACCGCGCAGGGACCGAGCCCGGCCGGGGCCATGCGGTGGGAGGTCGACGCGGCGGCCTGGCGGCGACTGTCGGCCGAGGTGCCACAGCTCGCCTCCATGACACCCGACGTCGAGGCGCTGCTGGTGAACAGCGTGCGCGGCCTGGACGAGCACTGGATCGTGCCGGTCGACGACTGCTTCCGGATGACGGCCGTGATCCGCCGCGAGTGGCGGGGCCTGTCCGGTGGCGGCCGGGTGTGGCCGGCCGTAGAACGGTTCTTCGAAGAGCTGACCGAGCGGTCGTAGGCACCGAGAAGGAGAGCGGACATGGGCAGCATCCGAGTGGGCCGCCCCCAGGCGAAGCCCGACACACCCACCCACGTGCGCGGGCTGCACCAGGGCAACTGGGGCCCGTACCACCGTCAGACCGGACACCACGAGGACGGCACCTCCGACGCGCGCCGCTCCACCGGTATCCACTGGAAGCGGCACGACGCCCTGGTGAAGGAAATGCCGAACATCTCGCCGGGATGACGAAGCGGGGACGACAGAAGAGGGAAGTGATCGTCATGGACGTCCGCAGGCGAAGCGGGACCGCGCGCGCGGAGATGTCGGGACGCCGGCTGCTGCTGATCCAGGCCGCGCTGGCCGGCGCCCTGGTCGCGGCGCTGTTCGTCAAGGAGTTTCCGGGCCTCGTGCGCGAGGTGCGGATCTACCGGATGACCGGGGGCCTGCGCGCCCGCCGCCGGTATCCCTGAGGCCGGCGTGCACGAGCTGTCGATCGCGACCGCGATCGTGGAGCAGGCCGGGGAGATCGCCCGCGCGGACGGCACCGGCGGTGTCTCGTCGGTGACCGTCCGGGTGGGCGAGCTGGCCGGTGTGGTGCCGGACGCGCTGGACTTCGCCTTCGAGGTGGCCCGGGACGGCACGGCCCTCGCGGGTGCCCGGCTCGTCGTCGAGCGGGTGCCCGCGAGGGCCTGGTGCGGGGAGTGCGCCGAGGAGTTCTCCCTCGGCATGCCGCCGTTCTTCTGGTGCCCGCGCTGCGACCGGCCGTCGCGGGACCTGCGCAGCGGGCGGGAGCTGGAGATCACGTGCGTCGAGGGGGTGCCGGTCCCGCCCTGACGGGTGGGGCCGGCACCGCCCGGCGGTCAGCAGATGCGGGGCAGCTGCTCCCCCAGCGGCAGGTCCAGCACCCGGGTGCCACCGAGTCCGGTGGCGACGACCACCATGCCCGGGTGGTCGGCCACGCACTCGCCGACGAGGGCCGCGCCGGTCCCCCGCGGGTGGGCGCGCATGGCCGCCAGCACGGCCTCTGCGTGCTCCGGGGGGACGAAGGCGACGAGCCGGCCCTCGTTCGCCACGTACAGCGGGTCCAGGCCGAGGAATCCGCAGGCGTTGGCGACCTCCTCCGGGACGGGGACCGCCCGCTCACGCAGCCGGACACCGGTGCCGGAGGCGCGCGCGATCTCGTTCAGGGAGGCGCCGAGACCGCCCCGGGTGGGGTCGCGCAGGACGTGGAGGTCGGGGGTGACCGCCAGCATGGCCGCCACCAGGTCCGCCAGGGGCGCGGTGTCGGAGGCGATCTCGACGCCGAACTCCAGCCCCTCCCGCACGCTCATGACGGCCACGCCGTGCAGGCCGATCGGTCCGCTGACGATGACGGCGTCGCCCGGCCGGGCGCGCTGCGGGCGGATGTCGACGCCGTCGGGCACCAGGCCGACGCCGGCGGTGGTGACGTAGACGCCGTCGCCGTGCCCCGACTCCACGACTTTGGTGTCACCGGTGGCGACGGTGACCCCCGCCGCCCGGGCGGCGACGCCGACGGCACGGGCGACGCGCTCCACCACGGCCAGTTCCACGCCCTCCTCGAGGATGAACGCGGTGGACAGGTAGGCGGGCCGGGCGCCGCTCATCGCCAGGTCGTTGACGGTGCCGTTGACGGCGAGGTCGCCGAGGCTGCCGCCGGGGAAGAACAGCGGGCGTACGACGTAGGAGTCGGTGGAGAAGGCCAGCCGGGCGCCGCCCAGGTCGAGGACGGCCGAGTCGGCGAGGGCGGCCAGGGTCGGGTTGCCGTAGGCGGGGGCGAAGACGTGCTCGACCAGTTCGGCGGAGAGGGCGCCGCCTCCGCCGTGGCCCATGACGACGACCGGCTGGTCGCGCAGGGGCGCCGGGCAGGTCCAGGCCGCGGGGTCGACGGCCGTGACGCCCGCGGCTGCGGCTGCGGCTGCGGCTGCGGTCTCTTCGGTCGCTTCGGTGGCGAGGTCAGCCAACGGAGTTCATCTCCTCCCGCGGGACACGGGGTCCCTGTGGTGCCGGGGCGTTCATCCGGCGGTACAGGTAGTAGGCGGCGCAGGCACCCTCGCTGGAGACCATGGTGGCGCCGAGCGGGGTGCGCGGGGTGCAGGCCGTGCCGAACGCCTCGCACTCGGTCGGCTTGATCAGCCCCTGGAGGACCTCGCCGGCCCGGCACACGGCGGGTTCCTCGGTGCGGATGCCGGTGACGTCGAAGCGGTGTTCGGCGTCGTACGCGCGGAAGGCGTCGGTCAGCCGCCAGCCGCTGGCCGGGATCGGTCCGATGCCCCGCCAGTTGCGGTCGGTGACCTCGAAGACCTCCTCGATCATGCGCATGGCCGCCGGGTTGCCCCGGTCGCGCACGGCGCGGGCGTAGGCGTTGTCCACCCCGTACTGCCCGCGCTCCAGCTGGCGCACGGCGCGGCGGATGCCCTCCAGGATGTCTAGGGGCTCGAACCCGGTCACGACGATCGGCACACGGTGCTTCGCGGCCAGGTCCGGGTACTCGGCGGTGCCCATGACGCTGCACACGTGACCGGCGGCGAGGAAGCCCTGCACCCGGCAGGCGGGCGCCGACATGATGGCGTCGATCGCCGGGGGTACCCGGACGTGGGACACCAGCAGGCTGAAGTTGTCGAGGCCGAGCCGGCGGGCCTGGTGCACGGCCATGGCGTTGGCGGGGGCCGTCGTCTCGAAGCCGATGGCGAAGAACACGACCTGGCGGTCCGGGTTGCGGCGGGCCAGGTCGAGGGCGTCGAGCGGGGAGTACACCACGCGTACGTCACCGCCCTCGCCCTTGACGCGGAACAGGTCCCGGTCGGTGCCCGGCACGCGGAGCATGTCCCCGAAGGAACAGAAGATGACGTCGGGGCGGGCGGCGATCTCCAGCGCCTTGTCGATGACGTCGAGGGGGGTGACGCACACCGGGCAGCCGGGGCCGTGGATCAACTCCACCTGTTCGGGCAGGAGCTGGTCGATGCCGTGGCGGATGATGGAGTGGGTCTGGCCGCCGCAGACCTCCATGAGTGCCCAGGGGCGGGTGGCGGTGGCACGGATCTCGTCCAGCAACCGGTGTGCCAGAGCTGGGTCGTTGAACTCGTCGAGGTACTTCACCGGGTCTCGCTTCCGCTCTCCTGTCGGGCCGCCTGCTCCCAGGCGTCACCGAACTCCTCTTCCAGCAGTCCGAGTTGCTCGAACAGCTCCAGCGACGCCCGGGCCGACTCCTCGTCCAGGCGCTGGAGCGCGAAGCCGACGTGGACGATGACGTACTCCCCGACGCGCACGTCGGGCAGGTACTCCAGGCACGCCTGTTTCTGCACACCGCCGAAGTCGATCAGCCCGGTGAGCGGGTCGGCGCGGTGGTCGATGGACACGACCTTGCCGGGCACTGCCAGACACATGGGTCACTCCGTCTCGTGGTGGACGGCCGTTCCCGCGACCATCAGCTGGCCGAGCGCGAGACCGCCGTCGTTCGGGGGGACTTCGCCGTGCCGCAGGAGCGTGAACCCGTCCCGGTCGAGCAGGGCGGCGCACTCCTCCTCCAGCAGGGCGTTGGCGAAGACGCCGCCGGTGAGGGCGACGGTGGCCAGGCCGGTGGCCGCGCGGGCGCGACGGCAGATCTCGGCGACGGCCCCCGCCACCCCGCGGTGGAAGCGGGCGGCCAGTACGGGGGCGGGCGTGCCGCGGGCCCGGTCGCGCAGCAGGGCCCGCAGCATCGGCGTGGGGTCGCAGGTGAGGCGGTCCGTACCGCTCAGCCCGAAGGGGTAGGCCACGGTGTCCTCGCCTGCGGCCTCCAGCGCCGCCGCCTCCAGCTCCAGGGCGGCCCGCGCCTCGTAGTCCGCCCGGTGGCACAGGCCGACGAGGGAGGAGACGGCGTCGAACAGCCGTCCCATGCCGGAGGACGGCACACAGGCCACCTGCCGTTCCAGCTGGCGCCGCAGCACCGCGCGTTCGGTGTCCGAGCAGGCGGTGACGCTCGGCAGGTCCGGCGTCCAGGGCAGCCCCGACGCCCACAGCCGGGCGAGGGCCAGCCGGCAGGGGTTGGCGACGCCGGCGTCCCCGCCGGGCAGCGGGGCGGCGGCCAGGTGGGCGAACCGCCGGTAGCCGGTGTAGCCGGCGAGGAGCACCTCGCCGCCCCACATCGTGCCGTCGTCGCCGTAGCCGGTGCCGTCGAAGGCGACACCGATGACGGGTGTGGTGCCGTCCAGCCCGTGTTCGGCCATCGCGGCGGCGACGTGGGCGTGGTGGTGCTGTACGAGCACCGGGCCGGGCAGGCCGAGGCGGGCGGCCCGGGCGCGCGCCCGGCGGGCCGAGTGGTAGCCCGGGTGCCGGTCGGCGGCCACCCGCCGGGGGACGACCCCGGTGAGGCGGGCCAGGTGCCGCTCGGCCCGTTCGGCGGCGTCCAGGGCGGCCAGTTGACCCAGGTCGCCGATGTGCGGTCCGAGCCAGGCCTGGTCGCCCTCGCCGAGGCACAGGACGTTCTTGAGGTCGCCACCGACGGCGAGCGTGGGCCTCACCGGGACCGGCAGGCGCACCGGGCGGGGGACGTAGCCGCGGGAGCGCCGCAGCACCTGGGCGGTGCCGTCGGGGCGGACGCGCAGCAGGGAGTCGTCGCACGGGGAGGCGATGGGCCGGTCGTGGGCCAGCCGGGCGTCGGCGAGGCCGGCCAGCCGGGCCGGTGCCTCGGCGTCGTCGGTGACGATGGGCTCACCGGAGCGGTTGCCGCTGGTCATGACCAGGACGCGGGGGCCGGGGGAATCACCGGGCAGCCCGAACAGCAGGGTGTGGACGGGGGCGTAGGGCAGCATCACGCCGACGTACGGGCTGCCGGGGCAGACCTGGCCGGCGAGGTGGAGGCCGTCGGGGGGTGTGCGGCGGCGCAGCAGGACGACGGGGCGGTGCGCTCCGGTGAGGGCGGCGCGCTCCGCGTCGGAGACGACCGCGATCCGTTCGGCCGTGGCCAGGTCGGCGCACATCACCGCGAAGGCCTTGCCGCCGCGCTCCTTGCGGTCGCGCAGTTCGGTCACGGCCCGGGCGTCGGTGGCGTCGCAGGCCAGGTGGTAGCCGCCGACGCCCTTGACGGCGACGATCCGGCCGGCGGCCAGCAGCGCGCGGGCGGCGGCGAGGGCGGCGGCGTCCCGGGCCGGGCGGATCCCGGTCCCGTCGGCCGGGACCAGGGTGAGCCGCGGGCCGCAGTCGGGGCAGGAGACGGGCTGGGCGTGGAAGCGGCGGTCGGCCGGGTCGCCGTACTCCCGGGCGCAGGCGGGGCACATCGGGAAGCCGGCCAGGGTGGTGGCGGGGCGGTCGTAGGGCATGCCGGTGGCGACGGTGAAGCGGGGGCCGCAGTGCGTGCAGGTCAGGAAGGGGTGGCGGTGGCGGCGGTCACCGGGGTCGGCGAGTTCGCGCAGGCAGTCGGCGCAGGTCGCGGTGTCGGGCGGGAGCTGCGTGCGGCCCGGGGACCGCTCGGTGGCGCGGATGCCGAAGGGGCCGGTGGCGCCGGTGGCGGGGACGTCCTCGCAGCCGACGCCGGTCACGGTCGCCAGCGGGGGCGGCCGCTCGGCCAGCCGCCGGACGAAGAGGTCCACCTCGTCCGGCGGGCCCTCGACCTCGATGAGCACGCCGTCGGCGGTGTTGCTGACGAACCCGGGCAGCGCGAGGGCGGCGGCCAGCCGGTGCACGTACGGCCGGAAGCCGACCCCCTGCACCGTGCCGCGCACGGTGATCCGGCGGCGGACCGGACCGGCGACGGGCGCCGTCACGCGACGGGAGCGGAATCGGGGTGGTGGACGTGCGGGTGGGGGGCCAGCGGCGGGCGGTGCGCTGGCACCCCGTCACGGGCGGCGAGGGCACGGTCGAGGAGGGTGCCGACGCCGGAACCGGTGCGGGCGCAGGACCGGAGGATCTCCACGCCCGGGTTGACCTGGTGCACGTTCTCGTGGAAGAGGCTCTCGTCGAAGCCGGCCGGGCCCGCCAGGTCGGTCTTGGTGATGACCACGAGATGGGCGGAGCCGAACGACGTCGGGTACTTCAGCGGTTTGTCCTCGCCCTCGGTGACGGCCATCAGCACGACGCGCAGGGTCTCGCCGAGGTCGTAGGCGGCCGGGCAGACCAGGTTGCCGACGTTCTCCACGAACAGCACCGAGGTCTCCGGCGGCAGCCAGCCCGCCAGCCGGGCCCGGACCTGGCGGGCCTCCAGGTGGCACAGTCCGTCGGTGAGCAGTTGCTGGACCGGGGCGCCGGACCGGGCCAGCCGGACGGCGTCGTTCTCGGTGGCCAGGTCCGCGGTGAGCGCGGCCACCGGGACGCCCCGGTCCACCGCCCGGGCCAGGACCCGGCCGAGGAGTTCGGTCTTGCCGCTGCCGGGACTGGACAGCAGGTTGACCACGGTCACGCCCTGCCCGGCGAGGTCGCCGCGCAGGCTCGCGGCCAGGTCGTCGTTCTTGGCCAGGACGGCCTGTCTGACGTCGGACCGGCACATGGGCGCTGCTCCTCGGATGGGGTGACGGGGCGCGGGGCCGCAACGTGTGCGGCCCGGCGTCTCACCGATTCTGGGGGCCGCCGGGCGCCGTCGCGCGCAGCGCAGCCGGGGGCGGGGTACCGGATTCCACCGGGCGGCCCAACGGGGGCAGGGGTCCGGCGGGATCGGCGAGCAGGACGGGGACGAGCGTGTGCAGCGCGTCCACGGCCCGGTCGACCGCCTCCCGGACCGGGGCGCTCAGTCCCCCGAGGAGGTCGTCGCCGGCCGGCAGGACGCCGGGTTCGCAGGCCAGCACGAGGACCCTGGGCAGGGGTTCGTCGCCCAGGTGCCGGGCCAGGGCCAGCACCTTCGCCGGGTCCATGCCGTGGGCCTCGGGCACGACCGTCCCGTCGGGGGGTTCGGCCTCGATCAGCGACAGGGTGCCGGGGCGGTGCCCGCGGGGGGCCGCGTCGACCAGGACCGCGGTGGTACAGCCGGCCAGCAGGTCGTAGGCGAGGTCCAGGCCGCGGATGCCGTAGTCCCGCACCCGCGCCCCGGGCGGCAGCGGGCGTTGTGCGAGCGCGCGGATCACCTCGGGGCCGAAGGCGTCGTCGGCGAGGAAGATGTTCCCCACGCCGGCCACCAGGACGCGGGGCGTCACCGGACGCCTCCGGCGGCCGGGGCGAGCGGCCGGGGCGAGCCGGGCGGGCTCTTGCGGACGAAGGCCGAGCGCAGGGCGTGGTAGGGGGCCCGGGGGTCGAAGAAGATGGCGTGCATGCGGTCCAGTTCCGTCCGCCGGTGGTCGGCGAGGGGCCGTACCCGTTCGTCCGCCTCGCGGGCCGCCGCCTTGGCCGCGATCCGCCCGTCCAGGTCGGGGGCGCCGGCCAGCGCGGTCGCCAGCCTCCGCACCTCGGCCGCGAAGTCCCCCGGTGCGGTCGGCACCAGGCGGTCCACGAGGCCGAGCCGTTCGGCGGAGGCGGCGCTGACCGGCAGCGCCTCGGTGGTCAGCCGGCGGGCCTGCTCCGGACCTACGCGGCGCGGCAGGGTGTAGGTCCAGAACTCCGAGCCGTACAGGCCCATCCGCCGGTAGTGCGGGTTGAGGACGACGCCCGAGCGGCACCACACCTGGTCGGCGGCGAGGGCCAGCACGGCCCCGCCGGCCGCGGCGTTGCCGGCCAGGGCGGCCACCACCAGCCGGTCGGTGGTGCGCAGGACGGCCTCCACGAGGTCGTCCATGGCGTTGAGGTTGGTCCAGGACTCCTCGGCCGGATCGGGGGCGGCCTCGATGACGTTGAGGTGGATGCCGTTGGAGAAGAAGTCGCGGGTGCCGCCGAGGACGAGGACGCGGGTGGGGCGGGCGAGGGCCTCGGTGTACGCGTCGAGCAGCCGGCGGCACTGATCGGTGCTCATCGCGCCGCCCGGGAAGGAGAAGCCGAGGAAGCCGACGTCACCGTCCTGGCGGTAGCGGATGTCGGTCCAGGTGCGCCGGCCGGGCGGCAGTTCCGGTGGAACGGGGTCCTCCGTGAGCCGGAGACCGGGCCGGTGGGAGGCGAGCACGCTGACGGCCGGCCGGCGGAAGGGCGCCGGGTCGCCCGAAGCCCGGCGGGGGCGCAGCTCGGGGATCCAGACCGCGCCGTCCCGGGTGGCCCGGCAGACGGCCCCGGCGCGCTGGGCGAGCAGGGCGCCGGGACGGCCGCGCAGCCGGTCCTCGGGGTGCCCGCCGTGCAGGAACACCTCCAGGCCGAGCAGTTCGTCCAGGACACCCGGCTGGGAGTCGGCGCCGCGCAGTGCGCGCAGGACCGTCCCGGTGTCGTCGCGCTCCCAGTCGATGCGCCGCCGCTCCTGTCGGAAGGGGTCGCGCCGGACGACCCGGACCGACGCGTCGGTCTGCGGGAGAGGCTTGTGGGAGCCGCCCTCCGCATAGCGTCGTACGGCGGTCAGGACGGCGGTGACGGCGGCGTCGGAGGCCTCGTTGCGGTAGAGGTCGCTCTTGCCGACGGGCGGTACGGGGAACGGCTCGGCCGCCCAGATCGCGCCCGCGTCCATCACCGCCTCGGCCTGGAGCACGGTCACGCCCCACCGCCGCGCCCCGTCGGCGATGGCCCAGTCCAGCGCGGACGGGCCGCGGTCGCCCGGCGGGCCGGGGTGCACGATCAGGCAGGTGTGCTCGCGCCAGACGTCCTCGGGCAGGGCCGTCCTGAGCATCGGCGCGACGACCAGCTCCGGCCGCAGCTCGCGCACGGCGGCGCGGACCGGGTCGGGGCCGTGCGTGGCGAGCACCACGTCCACGCGGTGCCCGAGGTCAGACAGTTCGGCGTAGACGCGCTGGGAGAGGCTGTTGAACGCGCTGGCGACCAGCAGGATGTCCATGGCACGGCATGGTCGTCGCCGACCGGGGTGCCGCGAAGCACCGCCACGGCGTTTCGCCGGCCCCGGCCGGGACTCTTCCGCCATCCGGATCGCACGGCCGTCCCGCACCGGGGGCGCCGGGGTTGCGTGGGTCAGGCCGCGAGGGGGTGGTCGGGGGTGAGGCGGGCGAGGAGCTGGGAGCGGTGGAGCTCGGCCACCGGGGCGAGCAGGTCGGGGTGGCGGAGCAGGGCGGCGGCCCGGCGGTCACCGGCGTCGGGGTCGAGCAGCCGGCGGAACTCCACCGGTGCGGACGCGGTGTGCTCGCCCCCGGCGAGTGCGGCGACGGCGGCCCCCGCCAGCTCGGCGTCGGTGAGCAGCGCGGCGGCCCAGCTGGCCACGATCTCGTCCACCCAGCTGCGCCACGCCAGCTCCCCGGCCGGGTGGCCGTCGGCGGGTTCGGCGCCGCTCAGCCGGTCGAGGCGGGCCGCGCCGCCGGGTCCGGCCAGGGTGAGCAGGGCCGCGTCCATCTCGGTGGGGTAGCGCAGCCAGGCGGCCACGGTCACGGCCTGCCGGGCCTGCGCCTCGCACAGCGCGGCGGCCAGCGCGCCGCCGCACGGCGGGTAGGCGACGGTCAGCCAGCGTGCCGTCGCGGCTATCACGGGAGACAGGTCGGTGAGCACAGCCGGGCCGTCCGAGGTGCGCGGGGAAAGGGATCCACGTCAAGGTAGCCCGGCGCCGGGCATCTCGGGGAGGGGGTGCGAAACAGGTCATATGTGTCCTGGCCCACGTCGTGCGCCGGTCCGCCGGGTGAGGCGCCGAAGGACCACGTGTCGCCCGCCCGGGCCAGGGAACCCGGTGCGCGCCCGAACAGGGGCGAACGGACACGTGTCGGGGAGGTCTCATGACGACGGACGCCGCAGGCTACGACGAGCAGGGGGAGGTTCCCCTGACGCGATACGCGGCACTCGCCTCCGTCTTCGCGGCGGGCGTCGGCACGTTCGCGGCCGTGGCCCGGCGACGGGGGGTCCGGCTGCCGGAGGAGATGCCGCCGTGGGACGTCGCGCTGCTCGGCGCGGCGACGTACAAGGCGTCCAGGTTGCTGACCCGGGACAAGATCACCAGTTTCCTGCGGGCGCCTTTCACCCACCGCACGGGCGAGGGCGAGGCCAGTGAGGTCATGGACGAACCCCGGGGCAGCGGGCCCCGGCGGGCCGTGGGCGACCTCGTGGCCTGCCCGTTCTGCTCGGGCGCCTGGGCCGCCGGGGCCCTGGTCTGCTCCTACGTGGCGTCGCCCCGGCTCGCCCGGGTGGTGTGCGGGGGCCTGACCGCACTGACCATGTCGGACTGGCTGCACTACGCCTGGACGTGGACCCAGCACACCACCGAGGACTGAGCCCGCCGCGGCACCGGCCGCCCCCGTGGACGACGCGTCGTCCACGGGGGCGGCGGCGCGTGCCGCCGCCTATTCGTCGTCCGCCGTGAGGGTCACTTCGACGTCGAGCACGCCGTCGTCGTGGAACAGTTCCGACGCCAGCCGTGAGGGGTCGGCGGTGCCCTCCAGCCGGAGCAGGACCCGGGCGGCGGCGTCGGCGCGGTCGGGCAGCCGTTCGACCTTGACCTGGTCGATCCGGAAGCCGCGCCGGGTGCAGACCTCCATGAGACGCGGCAGCAGCGCCGTGCCGGTCCGGTAGGTCAGGCGCGCCTCGAAGGTCGCGGCGGCCGTGCCGGGGACCAGACGGCGCGAGAGCCGCGGGTAGCCCCGCACCACGAGGAAGTGCAGCGCCGTCACCACCAGGGCGAGGACGGGCAGCCCGCCGCCGCAGGCCATGCCGACGGCGCAGGTCAGCCAGACGGTGGCGGCCGTCGTCAGCCCCCGTACGGCGTCGCGTCGTACGAAGATCAGGCCGCCGCCGATGAAGCCGATCCCGGAGACGATCTGCGCCGCGACACGGGAGGGGTCGAAGGAGACGTTCTCCAGTCCCAGCACCGCGCTGAACCCGTGCTGGGAGACCTCCATCATCAGCGCGCTGGCGATGCCGACGAGGGTGTGGGTGCGCAGGCCCGCGCTCTTCTGCTGGGCCGCGCGCTCCCAGCCGATCAGGCTGGACAGCACCAGTGCCAGCCCGAGTTCGGCCAGTTGCCGCGGCCCCTGCCCGCTGTGGATGTCCCACAGCGGTGCGGCCAGTCCCGCTCCTGTCATGCGCACCTCGCACGATGATCAGCCGATCCTACGCCGCCTGCGTCCGTCCCGCGTCACGGCGGCGGCCGCGGCCGGCGCCGTGACGCGGTTCGGGAGCGGGGGTACCCGTCCGGGGCCGCCACACCCGCGGGACGGGCGCCACCGTCAGGACCTCGCGCGAAGGGACCGGCCTCATGCGGCACGACGAGATGATCGGGAAGGTGCAGGCGCTGGCCCACTTGCCGGACCTGGGAACGGCCGAGCGGGCCGCGGCCGCCGTGGTGACCACGTTGTCGGAACGGCTGCCGTCCGGGCTGGCCCGGCATGTGGCGGCGCAGTTGCCGCACGACATGGCGGCGGCCATGCGGGAGGCGGCCGACGCGGCGGCGGGACCGGACTCCGGCGCGTCGGGCGAGCGGTTCGGCCTGACCACCTTCGCCGGGCGCATCGCCGTGCGGGCCGGCACCGACGAGGACACGGCACTGCGGGAGGCCGCCGCCGTCCTGGAGGTGCTGGACGCCGCCCTCGCCCCGGAGCTGACCGAACGGATGGCCGGGGCGCTGCCCGCCGACATCCGCGAGCTGCTGCCGACCGGCCGGGCCGAATAGGGCGACGGAGCGCCCCGGGCACCGGCCACGACGAGGTGTGCCGTACCGACGCGGACCGGTACGGCGTGACCGGGACGGGCGTCACTGGTTGAATCCGTATGCGTACGCCCACTGGGGGCAGGCGAGGCAGTGAGGCCCCCCACTCGGAAAAGGTGCACCAATGGCCTTCTTCGCCGTCTCCCGGAACAAGCCGCTCCGCCTGCTCTCGATCACCGACCTGGTGACCGAGCACGACCGGATGCACGAGGAGATCCAGCAGCTGCGGCGCGCGGTCACCTCGCACGCCGTGATCGACCAGGCGATCGGCGCCGTCGTCGTCCTCGGGCGGATGGCGCCCGAGGAGGCGTGGCGGGCGCTGCGGGACGTCTCCCAGCACACCAACACCAAACTGCGGATCGTCGCCGAGCACGTCCTGGAGTACGTCCAGGGCGGCGCGCTCCCCGAGTCCGAGCGGGTCGAACTCGGGAAGGCGATCGCCCGTCACCGCCGGTGCGGCACACCTCCGGTCAACGGCGGCCGGTCGGGCTCCCCCGGCGGTGCCGGGCACGACGGGACGCCGGTGGCCGCAGCACCCACCGGTCCTCGACCTGGTCCAGCCCGTACAGCAGGACGCTGAGGACCGGGAACAGCAGAACCGCGACGATGATCACTGGGAGGCTCCCCTCCTGCCGGGGACACCGACGCGGGTGCCCCTGCACCGGCCGCCCACCCTCGCGGGCTGTGAAGGTCCTGTGACCGGACGGAACCGGTCGCGGGGCCGTCGCGGGGCCGGCCGCCGCCCCGACGGCCCACCGCACGCCCGCCCGGCGCGCCGCTTCACCGCCCTGTGCTTACGGTGCTGTGGAGGTGACCGGCCGTCCTGGGTGGTGGCGAGGAGGCGCGAGCGGTGGTGGGCGAGGAGCGCCGGCGGACGCCCGGGCGCCGCGACGGCGGGCGGCGGTCCGCGCGCCGCGTGCTGGGCAGCCGGGCCGCGTACTCCGTGCGGCTGCCGGCGCCGCCCCGGCCGGAGCCGCCGGCACCGCCGGCGGAGTGGACGGTGCCGTGGCTACGGGTCGCCGCGGCCTTCTCCTGGCGGCTGATCCTCGTCGGCGCCGTCGTCTACGGCGTCTTCAGCGTCCTCGGCAGCTTCCAGCTGATCGCCGTCGCCCTGTTCCTCGCGCTGGTGGTGACGTCCGTCCTGCGCCCGCTCACCGACCTGCTGGCCCGGTTCGTGCCGCGGCCGGTCGCCGTCGCCGTGTCGCTCATCGGCAGTCTGCTGTGCCTGATGGCCCTGTTCGCCCTGGTGGGCAGCGCGGTGGCGGACGAGTCGGGCCGGCTGCTGGGGGACTTCCGGGGCGGCACCCTCCGCATCCAGCAATGGCTCCAGCGGCCGCCCTTCCGGCTCAGGCCGGGCCGGCTCTCCGCTCTCCAGGACCAGCTGACCAACTACGTCTCCGCGCACCGGTCGGCCCTGCTGAGCAGCGCGGTCAACGAGTTCGGGCGGGTGGTGGAGGTGATCACGGGCGCGGCGCTCGCCCTGTTCGCCTCGGTCTTCTTCATCCACTCCGGGGAGAACCTGTGGGGCTGGGCACGCGACCAGCTGCTGCCCGCCGGCGCCCGGGACGCCTGGGACCGGGCGGGGCGGGCGGCGTGGCACAGCTTCGCCGGGTACACGCGGGGCATCATCATCGTGGCCGCCACCAACGCCGTCCTGGTCGGCGTGGCCCTGCTCGCGCTGCGGGTGCCGCTCGCGCTGCCGCTGGCCCTGCTGGAGTTCTTCGCCGCGTTCGTGCCCCTGGTGGGCTCACCGGTCGCCCTCGCGGTCGCCACGGTCGTCGCGCTCGCCGGGCGCGGCCCCCTCACGGCGGCGTGCGTGCTGGTCCTGATCGTCGTGATCGGCCAACTGGAGGGGCATGTGCTGCACCCGCTGGTGATGAGCTGGGCGGTGCGGCTGCACCCGCTGGTCGTCGCCCTGTCCGTCATCGCGGGCAGCATCCTCGCGGGGGTGATCGGCGCCGTCGTGGCGGTCCCACTGGTCTCGGTGGTCTGGGCGGTGCTGCGCGCCCTGCGGCCGGTACCCCCCTGACGGTCCGCCCGCCGCGCCCGCCGATGGTGCGGGCCGTCACAGCGCCGGAGCGCGGGCGGGGCGCATGGGCGGCCCCGACCGGTGGCACCCGGGTCACCGTGCGTGGGACAGGAGTGGCTTTGCAGGGTGTACGGCGGGATCTGTCGGAGGCGGCGAGGACGGTGCGGCGGGCCTGCGCCGGGCCGGGCCGCGAGCGGGACATGGCGCTCCAGGCGGTCAAGGCGGCGCTGGCCGCGTGGCTGGCCTGGGTGGTGGCGGGGTGGTGGCTGCACGCGCCGGTGGCCTTCGTCGCGCCGTGGGTGGCGATCGTCCTGGTCGAGTCGACCGTGTACCGGTCGGTCGCCCACGGACTCCAGCAGCTTGCGGCGATCGCGGCCGGCACGGTCGCGGCCACCGGGGCCGGACTGCTGCTGCACAGCACGGTGGCCGCGATGGCGGTCGTCCTCCCCCTGGCGATGCTGCTCGGCCGGTGGCGGCGGCTGGGCAGCCAGGGCATCAACGCGGCCACCGGCGCCCTGTTCGTCCTCACCGGCGGACCGGTCAGCGTCGCCACCTCCACGGCCCGGCTCACCGAGGCCCTGTTCGGGGCGGTCGTCGGCATCACCGTCAACGCGCTGGTCCGGCCGCCGCTGTACCTGCGGGACACCCGCACCGTGCTCCGGGACGCGACCCAGGAGGCCCACGACATCCTGCGGGAGGTGGCGGACGGGCTGGCCGGGGACCGCTGGGACGCCGAGGAGGCCGGGGCCTGGCACGAGCGGGCCCTGCGGCTGCACCGGCTGGTGGAGGAGGCCCGCGCCGCGGTCGAGTGGAGCCGGGAGAGCCTGCGGGGCAACCTGCGCGGCCGGCGCGCCGGCGCCGTGCCCCCGCCCGGCAAGGAGTACGACGACGCGCTCGTCGTCCTGGACTACGCGGCCGTGCACACCGCGGGGGTGACCCGCACGGTCATGGAGGCGGCCGCCGAGGACCGTCCACCGCCCCGCCCGCGGCCCGGTCCGGCCCGCCGCTACGCCGAGTTCCTGCGCCAGACCGCCCACGCGCTGCGGCTGTACAGCCACAGCCGGTTCGGCGACGCCTGCGAGGAGGAGTTGCGCGAGTCGGTGGCGCGGCTGCGCGACACGCTCACCGAGCTGCGCCGGGACCTGGCCCGCTCGGTCACCGACGATCCCGACGAGGTCGCCACGTACGGCGCGCTGCTCGCCCAGGCCCACCGGCTGGCCGGCCAGCTGGTCACCTCCGGCACGTGAGCGGGGCCGTCGTGTTCATGCCGTCTCCCCGGGGCCCCGCACCACCTGGAACAGGGCCGGCCCCACGCTGAGGACACCGTCGGTCAGCGGCCGGCAGCGCACTCCCCCGCCGCCGCGCAGGGCGCGCTGGGCGCCGGGGCCGAGGGTGGTGTCCATCCAGGCGCACGGCCGCGCGGCCCGGCGCACCTCCAGTTCGACGGGTCCGCGACCGCAGTCGAGGCGGACCGTCGCCCCGACGCAGGCGTCGATGTCGACGCCGCGCAGCAGGACGTTGCGCCGGGTGCCGAGCAGACCGGCCGGGTGGGGTCCCGGTGGCGGCAGCCGCTCGGCCGCCATGAGGGTGACCGAGGCGTCGCGGTGCGCGGGACGGTTGAAGTAGCGGTCACCGACGATGCCGAGGCCCGCGCGGACCTCGGCCGTCGGCACCAGTTCCCCGGGCGGCAGTTCGGGCGGGCCGTCGCCGGGCCGGCCCGCGAGCCGGTGCACCGGGGAGACCAGCAGCTGGACTATCTCGACGTGCGGCACACCCCGAGCCTGACCAGCGGGCGAGACGGGACGGGCTGCGGTGGGGGCGCTCAGCCGGTGGCGAACTCCCGCAGCGCGTCCGGGGAGCCGTTGAAACGGTCGTGGTCGCCGACCGTCGGGCCGGTGGAGGTGTACTGCCACATCGTGTGTGTCGTCCAGCCCGAAGGCAGCGCGCCGACCGTGGAGGCGTAGCGGGCGATCCACAGCGGGTTGGTCGCGCCGAAGCCGGCGTAGTCGCCGGTGCACTGGGTCCACCAGCTGGTGGCCGTGTAGATGACCGCGGCACGGCCGGTGCGGGACTTGTACCGGTCCAGGAAGTCCCGGATCCAGCTGACCATGCCGCTCTTGGACTTGCCGAAGCAGTCGGCGCCGTAGGGGTTCCACTCGATGTCGAGGGCGCCGGGCAGGGTCTTGCCGTCCTTGGACCAGCCGCCGCCGTGGGCCAGGAAGTAGTCGGCCTGGGCGGCGCCGCCGGAGGTGTCCGGGGTGGCGAAGTGGTAGGCGCCGCGGACCATGCCCACGTCGTACGCGCCGTCGTACTGCTGGGCGAAGTACGGGTTGGTGTAGGAGGTGCCCTCGGTGGCCTTCGTGTAGGCCCACGTGGTGCCGTCGCCCACCAGGGTCTTCCAGTTGACGGCTCCCTGATAGCTGGAGACGTCGACGCCCTCGGCTTGGGAGGCGCGGGGGACGGGGGGCGGGGTGCCGTCGGAGCCGTCGTGGGCGAGTACGCCGATGCCCATGTAGGCGGTGCCGCGTACGGGAACGTCCCCGGCCGGCAGGGGCAGGGCCGGGGCGCTCGACAGGAACAGCAGGAGACCGGTCAGGGTGCCGGTGAGGCACAGGGGGGACCGGCCGCGGAGAGGGGCTATGAGGTTTCGCACGCACTCCATCTGACCCGGGGTCGGGTCGTCCCGCACCCCGGGTACCGCCCAACGATGCCGTCCGCGGCCGGTCTTTGCGCCGTACGGGTGGCCGTCAGCCGTCGATGCGGTGCTGCGTCCAGAAGGAGGTCAGGTCCGTGCTCGTGGCGGCCTGGGCCGCCGCCTTGAACTCGGCCGTGGTGGACACGCCGTACCAGTGCGCGGTGGCGTAGTCCTTCAGCAGCTTGGCCATGGCGGTGTCGCCGAGGACGCGCCGCAGGTCGTGCAGGGCGCACTTGCCGTAGCCGTAGACGACGGTGGAGTACCGGGAGGAGTGCGCGTCCCAGTAGGCCATCGAGTTGGTGATCTTCTCGGTGCCGGAGGCCCAGGAGACGCTGCTCCAGCAATTGCTCCCGGTCTTGCCCTGGGCGAGGTCGGTGGAGTAGTCGGTGAACGCCTCGTCCAGCCAGGGGCTGGTGTACTCGTCGTCGCCGACGATGCCGTACCACCACTGGTGGGCGATCTCGTGGGTGAGGGCGGTGGTGCTGACCAGGTCCAGGACGAACCCGGGGTACTCCATGCCGCCGAACCAGTAGTTGTTGTCGATGACGGCGTCCAGCTCGCCGTAGGGGTAGGCGCCGTACCGGGCGGCGTGTGCGTCGACCGCGGACTTGGCGGTGCTGAGCATCGACTGGGCGCTGGAGGAGCTGATGCCCGAGACGGAGTACACGTTCACCGGGACGCCGGCGGCCGAGGTGCCGGAGATCTTGCTGAACGGTCCGGCGGCCCAGGCGAAGTCACGCACCTTGGACGCGGTGGCCGTGGTGACCGTGCGGCCGCTGGCGCCGGGGGTGTCGGTGGAGGTGCCGGTGGCCGGGACCAGCAGGCCGGTCGGGTGGTCCAGGGTGACCTTGAAGTCGGCGGCCAGGGAGTAGAACGACTCGCCGTTGTTGGTGTACGGGTCGAGGTGCCAGCCGGCGCTGTCGCGGACCGCGAGGACGGGCAGGGCGTTGCCGACGAAGTTGAACGCGCCGTCGTGGCCGAACCGGTCGGCGCCGCTGGGCACGGTGATGCCGAGGTCGAAGCCGATGGTGGCCGACTGGCCCTGGGCGAGCGGCGACGGCAGGTCGACCTCGAGGGCGGTGCAGGCCACGGAGAGGGCGCCGGCGGTGCCGCCGGTGACGTTGCTGACCTTGATCGGCATCGCGTCGCAGCTGCCGTGGTAGTTGTCCCACAGCCGCAGGTAGACCTGGCCCAGGGCGGTGGCGGAGGCGTTGGTGAAGGTGACGTTCTCGTGCCCGGTCCAGACGGAGCCGCTCGTGTCGCTGCTGAGGTTCACGGTGTACGCGGGTGCCGCGGGGGTGCGGGTGGAGTCGGCCGGTGGCGGCGTGGTGCCGCCGGAGGTGTCGAGGGTGACGTCGTCCAGGACGAAGCTCGTCTGGAGGCTGGCGTCCTCGGTGCCGGTGAAGGAGAGGTTGACCGTCTGGCCGGCGAACGACGACACGTCGAGCGTCTTGTGGACGTAGCCGGTGTTCGCGTCGAGGTTCGAGTAGGTGGCCAGCGTGGTGCCGCCGATCTTGGCCGTCAGCTTGTCGTAGGCGACGGACGTGGTGGTCTCGGCGGTGTCGGTGTGCAGCCAGAAGCCGAGGGTGGCGGTGGCGCACCCGGAGGGGATCGTCACGCTCTGGCCGAGGGTGTCGGTGCGGGTGCTGCCCGCGCCGTCCAGCCAGGCGTAGGAGCCGCCGCCGTGGGCGCTCTGCCCGGAGCGGCCGGTGATCACGGTGGACGGGGACTGGGTCCACGGTGAGGTGCCGCTCTCGAAGCCTCCGTTGCCGACGACCTGTTGGGGGGCGCAGGCGGCGGGGGCGGGGACCGCTCCGGCGGCGGCGGGGGTGCCGGGGAGTACCAGGGCGGCCACCGCGGCGACGGTGAGCGCACCGACGCCGAGGGCCTTGTGGGGGGTCGTTCTCACACGCTACTCCTTCGTGGCGGCCGGGGTTCCGGCCTGCTCGAAGGCCGCCCGGACGGGGTTCACCGGGGCGGCCGCGTACGGGGCTTGCGCGATCGCTGGTGCCGAGGAGCCCGTCGCGCCCCCATGGGGTCGGGGCGCCGACTGCCGGACGGCTGCCGAAAGAGTGACAGATTTGACCGGTCCATGCCAGATGGATAAAGCGGGCGCCTCAGCCCCCCGCACCGTCCCCGCCGGCCAGGGCGGGACTCAACCCGGCCCACGGGTTGGGCGGTTCGCCGGTCACCGGGCCGCACACCCCGGCACCCCGCCCGTGTGCCGTACGCACGGCGAGCGGTACCAGGGCCTCGGGAACCCCGTAGACCAGGTGGCACAGCCGGTCCGGCGGTTGCCGGGCGATCCAGGCCGGGCGGGTGAACGCGGAGACGTACGTCGACCAGTGCCCCTCGAAGGTGACGGTCAGGTCCCCCAGGTGGGTGTAGCCGGGCGCCGGGTGGACGCCCGGGTTGAGGACGACGGTGGTGGCCCCGAGCCGCCGCAGCCCGCGGACCAGGCGCCGGCAGGCGGCCAGCCCGTCCGGGCCGGCGGTGACCCGGTCCAGGAAGCAGCCGTCGGCCCCGTACCAGTCCTGGTGGCGGCGCATCTCCTCGGTGATCCGGTCCCGGTCCCGGACGCCGTAGTCGGTGTCGACGTAGCCGAGGAGGCGGGCGCCGGCCGCGCGCAGGGCCCGGGCGGCGGCGGTGAACGCGGGGTCGGGGGCGGTGCCGGGCCCGCTCGCCGGGTTGAGGACGACCGCGTAGGTGCGGTCCGCCGCCGCGATCAGCCGGTGCCAGGCGCCGGGGTCCTCGGCCGGGTGGACGTACAGCGGTACCAGCAGGCTCACGGCACGGGCTCCGCCTCGGCCGTCCACAGCGCGGTGAGGGCGTCGTCGAGGCTGTGGGCGGGCCGCCAGCCGAGGGCCCGGGCCGCGGCGGAGACGTCCGAACACTGCCAGGACACCTGCGCGGAGCGCGCCGAGCCGGCCGTGCTCTCCTCCACCCGCCCCCGGAAGCCCGCCCGCCGGGCCAGTCCGTGCACCAGCTCCCGGACGGGAACGGCGGTTCCGCTGCCGATGTTGAGCACGGTGGGCAGCGGCCCGGAGGTGGTGACGGCGCGTTCCGCCGCCCGGGCCACGTCCCGTACGTCGACGAAGTCGCGGTGCGCGGAGAGATCACCCAGGCGCAGCACCGCCTCCGGGTCCGCACCGGCCGAGCGGAGCAGCGCGACCAGCCGGCCGGGCAGGCTGGCGAGGGGGGCGCCGGGGCCGACGGGGTTGCCGATCCGCAGCACCACCGCGTCCAGGGCGGCGGAGGTCACCGCCACCGTGCCCGCCAGCTTGGTCGCGCCGTACGGCGTGACCGGACAGGCGGGCGCCGACTCGGCGACCCGCACCCCGGTGGTGCCCGGCCCGTACTCGGCGGCCGAACCCAGGTGCACCAGGCGGGCGGTGGGGGCCGCCTCGCGCAGTGCCGCGCAGAGGGCGGCGGGGCCGCGGGCGTTGACCTCCGCCAGGGTCACCGGGTCACCGCCGGTGGCGCCGGCGCAGTTGACCACGGCGTCGGGGGCGGCCGCCGTCAGGGTCTTCATGAGCAGCCCGGGCGGGTCGGCGGCGAGGTCGAGGCCGAACTCCGCGGCGGGGGTGCGGCCGGCGGTGGCGACCTGCGCGCCCGGCAGGGCGCGCAGCCGCTCGGCCACGTGGCGGCCCAGATATCCGGTGCCGCCGAGGACGAGAATGCGCATGTGGTACTCAGGCTCCCTTGAGCAGCAGGGACTTGCGGCTGGTGAACTCGGCGTTGGCCCGGTCGTAGTCGTCGGGACGGCCGATGTCGAGCCAGTAGCCGTCGAACTCGTAGGCGTGCGGCGGGTCCTGCTCCTTCAGCAGGTCCAGGACCAGTTCGTCGAAACCGAGCGGCAGGCCCGGGGTGTAGCCGTCCAGGGTCGCGCGGCTGAGGCCGTAGACGCCCATGGAGACGCGGTAGTCCATGCTGGGTTTCTCGGTGAAGGCGACGACCCGGCTCGCGTCGGTGATGAGCACCCCGAAGTCGATCTGGACCTTGCGGGCGTACGTGGCGATGGTCAGCGGGGCACCCGACCCCTGGTGGCGACGGAGTACGTCGGCGTAGTCGAGGTCGGTGAGGATGTCGCCGTTCATCACGAGGAACGTCTCGGGCAGCCGGTCCTTGAGATTGAGCAGCGGTCCCATGGTGCCGAGCGGACTCTCCTCGGTGGCGTAGTCGACGCTCATGCCCCACTGGGAGCCGTCGCCGACGTACGCGCGGATGATCTCGCCGAGGTGGCCTATCGCGATGGTGCAACGGGTGAAGCCCGCCGCCGACAGCTGACGCAGCACGATCTCCAGGATGGCGTGCTGGTCACCGATCGGGACGAGCGGCTTCGGCAGCGCGGTGGTGTAGGGCCGCAGCCGGACGCCCTTGCCCCCCGCCAGGATCACTGCGTGCATGGGCTCCTCCTTCGTGGATGTGTGGAACGGGGAAAGGTGCCGGTCGGGTCAGATGTTGTAGATGCCGGTCTTGTAGCGGGCCAGGTTGGCCGGGTCGCGAAAGAACTCCACGGTGTGGGCGAGGCCCTGCTCCAGGCTGTGGGCGGGCTGCCAGCCGGTGGCCCCGGCGAGCCGGGTGGCGTCGGCGACCAGCCGCATGACCTCGGAGTTGGCCGGCCGGATGCGCGCGGGGTCCTCGCGGACGTCGAGGGCGGTGTCCATCACCTTGCCGATCAGCGCGACGAGGTCGCCGACGGAGATCTCGCCGCCGGTACCGGCGTTGAAGGTGCGGCCGACGACCCGCTCGGCGGGTGCGGTGCCGACGGCGAGGAACGCCTGCGCGGTGTCCCTGACGAAGGTGAAGTCACGGGTGGGGCGCAGGTCGCCGAGGGTGATGGTGCGCTCCCCCGCCGCGACCTGGCCGATGACGGTGGGGATGACCGCGCGCATCGACTGGCGCGGGCCGAAGGTGTTGAACGGGCGGAGCGTGACGACCGGGGTGCCGAAGCTGGCGTGGTAGCTGTCGGCCAGCCGGTCGCCGCCGGCCTTCGAAGCGGCGTACGGGGACTGGGTGTTGATGGGGTGGTCCTCGGTGATGGGCACGGTCTGCGCGGTGCCGTACGTCTCACTGGTGGAGGTGTGCACCAGCCGGGGCGTGCCGAGCGCGCGGACCGCCTCCAGCACGTTGAGGGTGCCGGTGACGTTGGTGTCCACGTAGCTGTGCGGGGCCTGGTAGGAGTACGGGATCGCGATCAGGGCGGCCAGGTGGTAGGCGACGTCGGCGCCGTCGAGCAGGCCGCGGACCGAGCCGGGGTCGCGGACGTCGCCGAGGACGATCTCCACCTGGTCCAGGACGTCCGGGGCGAGGGTCTCCAGCCAACCGTAGGAGGAGAAGGAGTTGTACTGGGCCATGGCTCTGACCCGGTGCCCCGAGGCGACCAGGGCCTCGGTGAGGTGGGAGCCGATGAAGCCCTCGGCTCCGGTGACGGCGGCGAGCGGTGCGGGGGTCACGTCAGGGGTCCTTCCGGTCGGTGACGCGGGGGTGAGCGGTGTGTGGGTCAGGCGTGCCGAGCCGGCCGGCCGAGCAGCCGCAGGGCACAGGCCACCAGGCCCAGCAGGGCCGCGCCGCAGCACAGCGGCAGGGCGGCGCGGCCCGGCGGCAGGTGCAGCGCGGACACCGCGCCGGCCGTCGCGGCGGCGGCCAGACAGAGCGCGGCCGGGGGCCAGGCGGTGCCGAAGGCCTGGAGGAGCAGCGCGGTCCACAGGGTCGCCGCGAGCAGCAGCAGCGGGGCGGGTGCCGCCCCGGTGAGGTAGGCGGCCGGCAGCAGCGGCAGCACATAGGCGAGCAGGCAGCCGCCGAGGACGGCGGCGGAGCGCAGCAGGAACCCGGCGGGGGTGGCGGTGGCGCGCAGCGCGGCGACGGACAGGCCCCGGTAGCGGAACAGCAGCCACTCGGCGGGGCCCATGCTGACCGTCAGCACGATCACCGCGTACGGTTCGCGCCGCCCCTCCAGCAGGACCAGTACGCCCGCGGCCAGTCCGAACAGCCCGTACGGCAGCGACCACCGCAGCCGGGGCCGGGTGCCGGCGGCCGCGGCCGGAACGGCGAGCGCGCCGCGCAGGGCATGGCCGGTGCCCGCGAGGGTGGCGGCCAGGGCGAGCAGGGGCAGCCCGGTGCGCACCGCCGTGCCGGGATCCCACCAGGGCAGTACGGCGGCGCCCGCGACCAGCGGGGTGAGCGCGGCCAGCAGCAGCCGTTCCCGGGCGAGGACCAGCAGGACGCCCGCCGCCGCCAGGTACAGCGACTGCGCGGCGGCCACCGCGAGCACCGGACCGGCGGCACCGGCCGCCGGGACGGCGGACGCGGTGGCCAGGGCCGCACCCAGCGGCGCGCCCGTGAGCAGGGTGCGGGCGGCCTCCCGGCGGCCGGCGGCGAGCCGCAGGTGGGCGCGGTGGCCGAGGGCCTGCCCCCACGCCCAGGAGACCAGGCCGGCGGTGATCAGCGCCGCGGTGTGCCGGCCCGGGTGCCACAGGGGCGCGGTGAGCAGGTAGGCGAGTCCCGGCAGCGCGAACAGCACGCCGCGCAGCAGGCTGCGGACCGTGTCCGGGCGCCAGGGGTCGGCCGCCGGCGCCGGTTCCGGGAAGGTCCGGGGCACCTGCTCGTACAGGGCGGCGGCCAGGGAGAACAGCCCGGTGTGGCCGTAGCGCTGTCTGATCTCGTCGGCCGTGAGTCCCTCGGCCTCCAGCAGGGCGGCCACCTCGTAGGGGTGGACGGCCGGGCCGACGCGGTCGGCGAGGTCGGCGGCCAGCCGGCTGACCGCCTCCGCGTCGATGCCGCGTCTGGGCAGCCGCAGGGCCAGCGTGTGGTCCTCGCGGCGCGCGGGCGGCACGGCGAGCCGCAGCGCGAGGGTGTCCTGTTCGGCGCCGCCCGGTTCGAGCGCCATGGGCCCGCTCATCCGGAAAGGCTCCTCGCGGCGACGGGGAGCGCCTCGTCCCGTACGGCGGGCGCGCTGGACGGCCGGACATGGGCGGGGAGTTCGAGGTAGATCGAGCGGAAGGTGTCGATGGTCTGGCGCAGGGTGAACTGTTCGATCACCCGCAGCCGGGCCGCCTCCCCCATCGCCCTGCGCCGCCCGGCGTCGCCGAGCAGTTCCAGCGCGGCCGCCGCCATGCGGGCGGGGTCGCGCGGCGGGACGACGAGCCCGGTGCCGCCCACGGCCTCCCGGACGCCGCCGACGTCGGTGGAGACGGTGGCCCGGCCGCAGGACATGGCCTCGATGAGGGTGAACGGGAAGCCCTCGCTGATGCTGGAGAGCATCACGACGTTCCCGGCGGCGTAGGCGTCCTTGATGTCGTCGACGCGGCCCTCGAAGGTGACGGCGTCGGCGTGTCCCAGTTCGGCGGCAAGGGCCTCGCAGCGTTCCCGGTACGCCTCCCCGCCGCGCGGGGTGCCGCCGAAGAGCCGCAGCCGGGCCTCCGGGACCTCCTTGCGGACCAGGGCGAACGCGCGGATGAGGGTCTCCAGGTCCTTGATGGGGTCGACGCGGCCGGCCCAGCTGAGCGTGGGCACGCCGGGCTCGGGTCCGGCGGGCGGGAAGGCGGCCGGGTCCACACCGTTGTAGACGGTGCGGATGGCCTGGGGGTCGGCGCCGCCCTGTTCCTCCCAGAGGCGGTTGTAGCGGTTGCCGGGGGTGATCAGGGCGGCCCGGCGGTAGCTCTCCTCGGCCAGCAGCCGGAAGAAGCCGAGGACGAGGGCCTTCACCGGCCAGCGATAGGGGGCGGTGCGGTAGCCGAGGTAGCGTTCCCGCAGGTAGACGCCGTGTTCGGTGAGCAGCAGCGGCACGTTGTACCGCTCCAGCCCGGCGAGCCCCGGGAGCACGGCCACCCCGCCGCTGACCGCGTGGGCGACACCCTGCCGGGGCGGCGGCGCGGCGAGCGGGCGCAGGGCGTGTTCCAGCAGGGCGGTGGCGGTGACCGCGTCGTGCAGGGTGGGGCGGGCCTCCCGGACGGCGAGCCCCGGGCGGTTCCACACCGCGGCGAGGAGGGCGACGGCCCGGTCGCCGCGCAGGAAGGCGCTCAGTGTGCCGTCCTCGGCGGCCCGGGCCATCGTGTACAGCGCGGGCGCGAACCGGTCCTCGGCGTGCG
The DNA here is from genome assembly GCF_044759735.1 of Streptomyces sp. NPDC100445. Lineage (NCBI taxonomy): Bacteria > Bacillati > Actinomycetota > Actinomycetes > Kitasatosporales > Streptomycetaceae > Streptomyces > Streptomyces sp. NPDC100445. Next base: position 454,153 of record NZ_JBIVZV010000004.1, read on the forward strand.
GGTCGAGGAGCGCGGTGAGGAAGCGTTCGTAGGCGGCCGTGAGCTGGTTGCGGGCGCGGCCCCGGGGCGGGCGGCCCGGCGGCGGCGCGCCCCACATGGGTACGGGGAGCACGCTGTGGACGTGGGCGGGCAGGTCCCAGACGACGGGTTCGCGTCCGGTGCCGGTGACGGCGACGACGTCGAAGTCGAGGTCGGGCATGCCCTGGACGAGCTGGTCGCACCAGACGCTGACGCCGCCATGGCTGTGCGGATAGGTGCCTTCGGTGAGCAGGGTGACGTGCGCCGCGCCGTTACGGCGCGCGCCGTGCTGAACGTGCATCGATGGGGCTCCACGGCCGAGGTGTGGGGTGGTCGTGCGGGTCCGGGGCGCCGGTGGGCGCCCGGGATCCGGGCCCGTCCGGCCGGCTCCCGCCGCGAGGCGTGCGGGAGCGGGCCGGACCGGCCCCGGGTCCGGTGCGCCGGTCAGCTGTCCGGGGTGTACGGCACCTGCTCGTCCACGCCCGCCGGGACCTTGGTGCGCGGGGCCGGCGCGGTGACCGCGGCGGTGGCGCCCGCGGTCACGGCCGGGGCGGCGGAGGAGGACGGCAGGGTGTAGGTGAGCGCGGTGCCGGAGGAGGCGGTCCAGCCGGAGACGGCGCCCGCGTAGGCGGTGCCGAAGGCGGTGGTGCCCCGGGTGGTGCCGGTGGGCAGCGTCGCGGGGACGGCGGTGCCGTTCGGCCCCTGCACGGTGACGGTGTCACCGATGCGGTAGGCGGTCACCTGGCCGGCCTGTACGGCGGTCTTCCAGGCGGCGCGGCGCTGGAGTTCGACGCCGATGTCCTTCATCCGCAGGTTCACCACGGGGGTGTTGTCCGCGAACAGGGCGTCGTAGCCGTCGAGGACACCGTCGAGGACGGGGTAGGCGATGCGGTCCTCGGCCAGGTTCGACTGGTGGATGAAGTGCGGCTTGGGGTCGTTGGACAGGACGTGTCCGAGGGCGATCCGGGTCTCCAGCGGCACGATGTAGCCGTTGTAGCCGGTGGCGGTGTCCAGCGGGGCGGACAGGCACGTGGTGGTCGCCGGGTTGTCCTCGCAGATGCCGCTGCCACCCTGGGCGCGGGCGGTGTAGAGCCAGTTGTACTCGTCGACCTGCTCGGCGGCATGGCCCGCGTTGTAGAAGACGTTCATCGGGTAGCGGGCGACCGTGGTGGCCGGGCCGACCTGGCGCTGCTGCGGGTCGCGGGAGTTGTCCGAGGCGAGATGCGTGACGTTGTTGTCCGCGAGGGCGAGGGCCAGGTTGGGGTTGTCGGCGGGCTGCTGCGGCAGGATCCTCAGGCCGGAGTGCTCGCCGGTGACCAGTTCGGTGTTGTCGAGCGGGAGACCGGCCACCTGGCCCCAGACGCGGTTGGTGGCGATCTCGTTGTCGATCGTGGTGCGGCTGACCCACCTGGTGCTGCCGTCGGCGTTGGTGGTGCAGGTCCACGGGACGACGGTGACGTTCTGCTCGCAGCCGAGGAAGGCGTGGGTGTAGGTGTGGTTGACCCAGCGGAACTGGTCGCGGTCGGCGATCAGCTTGTCGGCGAGCTGGTCCACGCCGCCGTTGTCCTCGCGCTGGTCGACGCTGCCGGCGCCGTTGTAGACCAGGTCGAAGGTGAAGTGGTGGCTGTCCTGCCAGGCGGTGGCCTGGTCGACGTCCGCCGCGGTCATCCGGATGGGGCTGGGCGTGCCGGCGCCGCCGGTGCAGTCGACGTCGCCGGGCGTGCAGTTCAACTGGGTGTCCCAGCGGTCGTCGGCGGCGAACACGTCGTCCACGTGCACGGCGAAGTAGTTGCGGGAGGCGCCGAGGCGCACGCCGCCGGTCATCCACTCCACGATGCCGCGGGCCAGCAGCCGGAACTGTTCCTGGTACTGGTTGTAGACGAAGGTGACGACCAGTTCGCGCCGCCCGTCGTGCCGGTACTCGCCGACCAGGGAGCCCTGCCGGGAGGTGCCCGGGATGGGGGCCTGGACGTACGGGGTGAAGTCGGCGCCGGGTGCGGGCGTCGACAGGTAGGCGTAACTCTCGCCGACGGTGGGCGAGTTGTCCTCGAACGGCACCGGGCCGTCGAGGTAGCCGAAGGCGCCGCTCCGGCCGGCGGTGGTGACCTGCGCCTGGACGCCGTCGATGCTGCCCGAGTAGCCGCCGGAGGTCGGCACCTGGAGGCCGGCCTGGGGGCGGGCGTAGGTGTAGGCGTCGACCTGCGGGACGGCGTACGTCTGCTCGTAGGCGGCGAGCGCGGTCATCTCGGCGCTGCCGGCCGGGAACGGGTTGTCGTTGGGCAGCACGACGGCCTGGAACCTGGCCCGCGGGCGCCCGTCGACGGTGTCGGCCAGGAAGCCCGCGTCGATGGTGGGCCGGTCGGACCGGGTCAGGTCGACCTTCGTGTACGGCGTGCCGGCGGTGTCGAGTTCGGCGGCGATCGCGTCGGTGGCCGGGCCGCCGTCGCTCACCACCAGGACTCTGAGGTCGATGCGCGGCGCGGTGGCGTCGGCCTCGGCCGGGCCGGCGCCCAGGCCGAGCGCGGCGATGAGCGCGCCCACCGTCAGCGCGGTGGTGCGTATGGTCCGCTTCATGCGGTGAAGTCCCCTCCCCGGGCAGGGGTGAGCACGGCTCCCATGGAGCGGACTCCCCCTCACCCGACGCCGGCGTCCCCCTCAGAAGCCGGTCGTCGAGTATCTGTCGCGTCACATGGTGATGTCTCTGTGTAGCTTTTGTGGTCGAGTTACGGAACCTGACGGAAAAGTGCAGGTGTCCGACAGTGTCCCGAAGCAACCCGAAGGACCGTTTTCGCGTCGTCGCCGTGTGGGGGGTCAGGGCGGCGAGGGGACCCGGCCCGCTGGTCCGGCCGGGGTACGGCGTACCGGCGGACCATGGTGGTCCGCCGGGCGACATGTCGGGTCCGTACCGCGCGAGGCCGCTGACCGTGGGGCGACTTCCAGCCACCCGGATCAAGGGGCCGAAGGGTTCGTCAGGCGCAGACGACGCGCGTCTCGGGCGTGTAGACAGGCCCGCCGTTGGTGTTGGTGCTGTCGCTGAACTCGGCGTAGTAGTACGAGTAGAAGCCGATGTTGCCGTTGCAGCCGGAGTCGGCGGCGACCTGGAGGGTCAACGTGACGGTGCGGCTCTGGCCGGGCGGGACGGTCGCGCCGTAGTTGCCGCCGAGGTTGCTGGGACCGGTGCCGGAACAGGCGGTGCTGCCGCTCGCGGTCGCCAGGCTGCACCCGGTGAAGCTGTACTTCAGGTCGGGGCGCTGGGTGGTCAGCCAGGTGGGGTCGATCGTCTGGTACACGAACCAGATGTCGTAGGTCCGGTTGTTCGTGATCGTCATCGACAGCTTCACCGTGCCCCCGGGCGTGGCGGTGGCGCTGTCGGTGGCGAAGGTCAGGGACGCCGGCGCGGGGTCGGCGCTCGCGCTGGGGGCGAGGCCGAAGACGGCGAGGAGGAGGGCGAGGACGGCGGTGAGCCCGAGGCGTCTCGGCAGAGGTGATCGCATGGCCCGGGAGGCTAGGGACGCGTACGTGCCCCCGTCTGCCCCGCTGTACCGGGCACCGACACCGTTCGGCCGAAAGTGGCCCTGGCGTGGAGGGGGAGCGCGACTGCCGTGACGGAGCGTCACGCACCACATACGCGCACGCCGGGGCATGGCGACGGGAGGGACGCGCGGAGTCCGCGCCCAGAGGGGGGCGCGAGTCCCCATTGGCGCGGACATGACGGCTCCGCACCGATGGAACGTGTCCCACCGGTTGTGACGGGCCCCGCTTCCCGGCCATAAGGCGTTTTCCGGCCGCACCGAGCGCGGCGCCGGACGGGACCGGGCCCGGGACCCGCCCCGGGCGGCCGCGGGGGCCTCGGAGACCACCTCGTCCGGCCGCCTCCCCCGGGTGACGCCGGGTCCGTGCGGAGGGGCCCCGGCGCCCGGGTCCGGCGGCACCGCCCGGGCGCGCGGCCTCCGGCAAGGGATGGCTCCGGGGTGACGTCGCTCTCCCAGGACCACCGACCCGCCACGGCCGCCGCTCACGCCCCGCGCCGTCACCGCCGGACGCGTCCCGCCCGGGACAGAGGAACCGTGGATCCCGACCGTCACCCCACTGGGGGTCACGGACGCCACCCGGCTGGGGCGACGGCCGCCACCCGATCGAGGTCGTCACCGCCACTCACGCCCCCGGGCCGTCGGCGCTGGACGCGTCCCGCCCGGGACCGACGAAGCATGGATCGACCGTCACCCGGCCGGAGCGACGGCCACCACCCCGTGGTGGCCATCACCGCCACTCACGCCCCCACGCCGTCGCCGCTGGACGCGTCCCGCCCGGGATGGACGAACCTCGGATCCCGGCCGCCCCTCGATGGGACCGAGGACGCCAACCGGCTGGGGGGACATGTTTCCCCGGGGCCGCCGCCCCGCCGCGGTCGCCGCTCACGCCCCCACGCCATCGGCGCCGGACGCGTCCCGCCCGGGATGGAGGAGCCGTGGGTCCCGGCCGCCACCCGGCTGGGGGCCACGGCCTCCACCCGATCGAGGTCGTCGGCGCCGGGGCGAGCAGCCGGGAGGCGTCCTTCTCGGGTTGGGGACGACCGTGAGCAGGAAGCCGCACCCCCGGCGGTGGCGCCGGCAGCGGGGACGGGAACCGCCTCGCCGGGCAACCGGGCGTGGCGGCCCAGCGGATGCGGCGGACGCCGCTCACGCGGTCGTACCCCACGTTGCGGCATCCGCCGTAGCCGTTCCGGCCGGAGAAGCAGACGGCATGCTGGTGGCGATGTCCGGCGCCCAACCGGCCCCCGTCGACGGCCGGGTGGGGAACTCCCCCGGGGCCGTCGACACGCGCGCCGCCGGTCCCGGACGCCAGGTCCACCACTCAGCGGTGTCGGTGGGAGCGGGCGTCGGGCCCGACTCCGGGGCACTCGCGGCCGACGCCAGGCCCCCACACCCGTCGCGGCCCCGGGGCGGGACGCCGGTCCGGACGCCCCGGGCCTAGTCCCGCTCCCCTCCCCCGAGGTCCGCCGAGGTCCGCCGAGGTCCGCCCGGTGGCATGCCGTGCCGGAACGGGGGTAATCGCGCTGCGACTTCGCACATCGGCCGACCAGGAGGCGGACACATGCTGATGGCACACCCCGCGGTACTTCAGGACCTCATCGCCCAGTACGAGGCCCTCACGCTGCTCGGGGCCGAGGAGAGCACCCCGGAGGCCCGGCAGCGGCTCGCGGACGTGTCGTACACGCTGTGCGTGGCCACCGGCACCCGGGACGTCGACATGGCCGTCATCGCGGCCCGGCACCGGCTCTCCGGGGCCCGCCCGGAGGACGACTCGCTGCTGGAGGTGGCGGGCCCGGCGGAACCGGCGGCCGCGGTCTGACGCGTGCCGGCACACCGGCCGACGGCGAAGCCACCGGTGTGCCGGCCCCGGGTGACGGACCGGGCCTCCGGGTCCGTCACCCGGGCACCCCGCCCGAACTCGTCGGCTCCCGCTTCTGGTCGGCGGGACCTACCGGACGGTATACAGGCCCAGTCAACGCGCGAGGGCCGCTCCCGAGGTGCCGCCGTCCGCGCGACGCAGCGGCGCGGGGGGAGAACGCATGACGTACGACAAGGGCCCGGCGGCCGGAGGGGCCGAGCGGCGGCGGGCCGCCGTACTGGGGGCCGCGCTGGCCGGATGCGCCCTGGTGGCGGCGGGTACGGCGCCGGCCGAGGCACACCCCGGCGGAGCGGGCCGCGCCCTCGACTACGTCGCGCTCGGCGACTCCTACACCTCCGGTCCGGGCATACCCCGGCAGGTGGACGCGGAGTGCGCGCGCTCCGACCACAACTACCCCTCGATCGTGGCGGAGCGGACGGAGGCGGCCGCGTTCACGGACGTGAGCTGCGGCGGCGCCACGACCGCCGAGATGTGGCGGGCCCAGGGCGGCAACGGGCCCCAGCTCGACGCCCTGGACCGGCACACGGACCTGGTGACTGTCCAGATCGGCGGCAACGACGTCGGGTTCGGCCCCGTCATAGCCACCTGTGCCCGGCTCGGCGCCCAGGACCCGGCCGGTGACCCCTGCGAGCGGGCCTACCACGCGTCCGGAGCCGACGAACTGGCCCTCGCGGTCGTGCGCACCGCGCCGAAGGTCGACCGGGTCCTGCGGGCCGTGCGCGCCCGCGCACCGCACGCCCGCGTGGTCGTCGTCGGCTACCCGGACCTGCTGCCGGACGACGGCAGTGGATGCTTCCCGCAAGTTCCCTTCGCTCGCGGCGACTTCGCCTACCTGCGGGACACCGAGAAGCGGCTGAACCTGATGCTGCGCCTGGTCGCCGGCCTGAACCGGGCCGCGTACGTGGACACCTACGCCCCGACGGTCGGCCACGACATGTGCAAGGCGCCCGCCGACCGCTGGATCGAGCCGCTCCAGCCGACCTCCCCCGCTGCCCCCGCCCACCCCAACGCCAAGGGCGAGGCGGCCATGGCGCAGGCGGTGCTGGACCGGCTGCACCCGGGCCGCGGACGCGGCTGAGCCGCGGCGGCCCGCCCGCGACCCCGTACCCGCGACCGCGGACCGCGGTGGGGCGGCCTCCGTGACGCGGGGGCCGCCCCACCGCCGTGTCAGCCGCCGAGCGCGCCCACGACGACCGCCTGGGCCTCCTCCTGCACCCGGGCGAGGTGGGCGGCGCCGAGGAAGGACTCGGCGTACACCTTGTACACGTCCTCCGTGCCCGAGGGTCGGGCGGCGAACCAGGCGTTGTCGGTGGTGACCTTGATGCCGCCGATGGCCGCGCCGTTGCCGGGCGCCTCGGTGAGGACGCCGGTGACCGCCTCGCCGGCCAGGGTGTCCGCGGTGACCTGCGCCGGGGACAACTTGCCCAGCAGCGCCTTCTGTTCGCGGGTCGCTGGCGCGTCGATGCGGGCGTAGGCGGGTTCGCCGAAGCGGGCGGTCAGTCCGGCGTAGTGCTCCGAGGGCGTCCGCTGGGTGACGGCCGTGATCTCGGAGGCGAGCAGCGCCAGGATGATGCCGTCCTTGTCGGTGGTCCACACCGAGCCGTCGCGGCGCAGGAAGGACGCGCCGGCCGACTCCTCGCCGCCGAACCCGAGCGAACCGCTGACCAGCCCGTCCACGAACCACTTGAACCCGACCGGCACCTCGACCAGCGGACGGCCGAGGTCGGCGGCGACCCGGTCGATCATGGTGGAGGAGACGAGGGTCTTGCCGATGCCCGCACCGGCCGGCCACTGCTCGCGGTGCCGGTAGAGGTAGGAGATGGCGACCGCGAGGTAGTGGTTGGGGTTCATGAGGCCCGCGTCCGGGGTGACGATGCCGTGCCGGTCGGCGTCGGCGTCGTTGCCGGTGGCGATGTCGTAGCGGTCGCGCTGCTCGATGAGGGACGCCATCGCGTACGGCGAGGAGCAGTCCATGCGGATCTGGCCGTCCCAGTCCAGTGTCATGAAGCGCCAGGCGGGGTCGGTGTGCGGGTTGACCACCGTCAGGTCGAGGCGGTGCTCCTCCGCGATCCGGCCCCAGTAGGCGACCGAGGCGCCGCCGAGCGGGTCGGCGCCGATGCGCACTCCGGCCGCGCGGACCGCGTCCAGGTCCAGCACGCTGGGCAGGTCGGCGACGTAGGCGCCGAGGAAGTCGTGGCGCCGGGTGGTGTCCGCGGCGAGCGCCCGCTCGTACGGCAGCCGGCGTACGTCCTTCAGGCCGCCCGTGATGATCTGGTTGGCGCGGTCCTGGATCCAGGAGGTGGCGTCGGAGGCGGCGGGGCCGCCGCTCGGCGGGTTGTACTTGAAGCCGCCGTCGGCGGGCGGGTTGTGCGACGGGGTGACGACCACGCCGTCGGCGAGGCCGGTGGTGCGGCCCCGGTTGTGGGTGAGGATCGCGTGCGAGACGGCCGGGGTGGGCGTGTAGCCGTCGGCGCTGTCGATCAGCACGGTCACGTCGTTGGCGGCGAACACCTCCAGCGCGGTGGCCCGGGCGGGCTCGGACAGGGCGTGGGTGTCGGCACCGAGGAAGAGGGGCCCGTCGGTGCCCTGGGCGGCCCGGTACTCGCAGATGGCCTGGCTGGTGGCGGCGATGTGGTCCTCGTTGAAGGCACCCGCCAGGGACGAACCACGGTGCCCGGAGGTGCCGAACGCCACCCGCTGCGCCGGGTCGGCCGGGTCGGGGTGCAGCGTGTAGTACGACGTGACCAGCCTGGCCACGTCGACGAGGTCCTCGGGACCGGCCGGCCGGCCGGCTCGCTCGTGCGGCATGAATCCGCTCCTCCGCATCGGTGGGGTGTCGTACGCTCTCCGCCCATCTTTCCTCGTCAGGGGCGTGGCATGCATGTTCACCCCGCCGGCCGGACCGCACCGGGCCCGGCCGGCGGCACGCGGCAGGGATCAGCCGATGTGGTAGGCGTCCCCGTACACCTTCCAGTCGAGCGGGGTGTTCAGGTCGAGGTTGCCGTTGCGCAGGAAGACGCGCTGCTCGGTGTCGACGCGGCTGGTGTCACTGTGTGCCTCCTCCTGCTTCATGGCCCATACGCGGGCGTCCAGGAAGGCGTTCAGGTAGGTGGTCTCGTTGCCGCCCTGGGCCGGCGGCTTGGCGGTGCGCAGGGCGCGCTTGCGGATGTTGCGGAAGCTGGTCGGGTCGTCCCCGTCACCGTGCATGACGAGGGCGTCGTAGTAGGTGAACTGGCCCAGCGCCCGCAGGCCGTCGGTCTTGCCCTGGGTGACGGCCGGGTTGAAGTAGACGCGGTCGCGTTCGTCGTTCTGGGCCTGCTGGAAGGCGCTGTCCTGGGCGGCCTTGCGCCAGTCGCCGGGGAAGTTCGGGTCGAGGCCGTCGTGCGAGTCGGTGCCGTCGACCCGGCGCAGGGCTGGCAAGTACTTGGCCAGGACGTTGCCGGGCTTGCGGTCGGTGTACAGCTGGACGAGGTCCAGCATGTCGCCGGTGCCGGAGCAGAAGCCGATGATGCCGGCGGTGTACCCGCGGCCGTCGCCGATGTCCTCGATGTACTTGTACTGCGCCTTCCAGTCGAGCGAGGAGTTCTCCGCGCTCGACACCAGCTTCATGGCGATCTCCTTCTTCGCCGGGTCGTCCAGGCCCGGCGCGGCGGCCGAGGCCGTGCCCGCGCGGGAGACGCCGAGCACGGTGCCCGCGGCGACGGCGCCGAGCGCGGCGACGACGCTGCGGCGGGAGAGGCGGGCGGGGACTGCCGGTTCACGGTGTGCGTGCACCACAGGGGCTCCAAGTGGGGGGTGGGCGTGGGCGGTTCGGTCCGTACCACCCACTGGTAGGAAAGTTTCCTATCAGAGGTGGTGCGGCCCGGTAAGCCGACGCGGGGCAAGTTCGTAGGATCGGACAAGCCCCGTCGCCCGTCCCGGGCTCCCCGGTGGCGCCGGACTCAGCCGTGCCGCGCCCCGTCCTCCTCGGCCAGGGCGTACAGCTCCTTCGAGGTGCTGATGAGGTCGCGCATCTCCTCGCGGCTGCCGACCATCGGCTGCGAGCCCTTGAGCGGGACCTGGGCGCTCTCGGGCAGGAACCGCACGGTGAGCAGGCCGATGGCACCCGCCAGCACCAGGTAGTAGGCGGGCATCAGGTCGTCGCCGGTGAGGTCGACGAGGGCGGCGGTGACCAGCGGGGTGGTGCCGCCGAAGGCCGCCACGGCGATGTTGAAGCCGATGCCCATGGCCGCGTAGCGGACGGCGGTCGGGAAGAGGGCGGGCAGGGTGGCCGCGCTGGGCGCGGCGAAGCAGGCCAGCAGCGTCGACAGGATCAGCACGCCGAGGACGGGCAGCCAGGTGCCGTCCGCCTTGATCAGCAGGAACGCCGGGACGGCGAGCACCATCATCGCGGCCGCGGCCACGGCGTAGACCGGCCGCCGGCCGACGTGGTCGCTGAGCCGACCGATGAACGTGATCAGTACGACGATCCAGACCATACCCACCAGCACCAGGACGTCCGCGGAGCCGCTGGAGCGGTGCAGGGTCTCGGTCTGGTAGGTCGGCAGGTAGCCGGTGACCATGTAGTTGGTGACGTTGTAGAGGAGGACCAGGCCCATGCAGACCAGCAGGGGCCGCCAGTGCTTGCGCACGATGTCCTTGAACTCGCTGCGCGCCGACTCCTGCGCCAGGGCCTTCTCCTGCTCGTCCAACTGCTGCTGGAAGGCCGGGGACTCCTCCAGCTTGAGGCGCATGTAGAGGCCGATCACGCCGAGCGGCCCGGCGATCAGGAAGGGCACGCGCCAGCCCCAGGAGAGCATCTGCGCGTCGGTCAGCGCCAGGTTCAGCGCGGTGACCAGGGCGGAGCCGAGGGCGTAGCCGACGAAGGTGCCGAAGTCGAGCCAGCTGGAGAGGAAGCCGCGCCGGCGGTCCGGGGAGTACTCGGCGACGAACGTGGTGGCGCCGCCGTACTCGCCGCCGGTGGAGAAGCCCTGGACCATGCGGGCCAGCAGGAGCAGCACGGGTGCCGCGATGCCGATCGTGGCGTAGCCGGGGATGACGCCGATGACGAAGGTGCCCGCCGCCATCATGATCATGGTGGTGGCGAGCACCTTCTGCCGGCCGACCCGGTCGCCGAGGGGCCCGAAGACCAGTCCGCCCAGGGGGCGCACCACGAAGGCCGCGGCGAAGGTCGCGAACGAGGAGATGAGCTGGGCGGTCGGGGAGGCGCCGGGGAAGAAGACCTTGCCGATGGTGGCGGCGAGGTAGCTGTAGACACCGAAGTCGAACCACTCCATGCAGTTGCCGAGCGCGGAGGCGCCCACGGCGCGCCGGAGCAGCGGGGACTCGACGACCTGGACGTCGTCCGTGTCGAAGGCCCGCCGGTTGCGCCGGAGCCTGCGGGTCAGCTCCTCGCGGACCTGGCGCGGCAGCCGCGCCACGGCTCTCGGCGCCCTCGTTCCGCCCCGCGTCTGCCGTTCCCCACCGGACGTCGCACCGTTCACCGGCGTCTCCTTCGTGTCGCACGTGTGATCACCGCCTGCCCCTGCGACCGGCCGAGAAACGGAAGGCTCCCGTCCCATTCCCCGCGGACCTGCGGCGGTGCGCGTCCGGCGGGCATGTCCGCGAAGCGGCACCGAGTGCCGCAAAACCCTGGACATCCCACATAAGTAGGACATAATGGAGGCAGTTCGGACAGCGTTGTCAGGCGTGGATCCGCGTGCCACACGTGGTCACCCCGTCCGCCGACCCCCTCACCCGGCGCTTCCCCGCGACTTCAAGGAGCCGCTCCCCGTATGGCATACGGAGCCCACCGCAGCCCCCTCCTGCCTCCCCACCCCGATCTGAGCCGCGCCCGCGACTGCGAGCAGTGCCTCGGCTGGGGGACCGTCGTCACCCGCGACGGGGACCACGAACTGTGCCACGCCTGCCAACGCCACCACGGTGACGGCGAGGAACCGGCCCCGGTCGGTCCCTGACCGCCCCACCGGCGACCGCCGGGCCGCGCCGACGTACGGTGAAGGCATGTCCCCACCCCTGCCGGGACCGCTGGCCCATCTGGAACCGCTGCTCGGCCACTACGGCTACTGGGCCGTGGGCGCCGTGGTCCTCGTCGAGGACTTCGGGGTCCCCGCACCCGGTGAGACCATCCTCCTGGCGGCGGGGGTCTACGCCGGCGCCGGCCGGCTGGACATCGCGGCCGTGGCGGCCGTCGCGTTCGTCGCGGCCGTCGCCGGCGACAACCTCGGCTACCTGATCGGCCGGACCGGCGGGCGCTCCTTCGTGCACCGGTGGGGCCGCTACGTCCTGCTGACCCCGAAGCGGTTCGAGGCCGCCGAGCAGTTCTTCCGCCGGCACGGCGGCCGGATCGTCACCGTCGCCCGGTTCGTCGAGGGCCTGCGTCAGGCCAATGGCATCATCGCCGGCACCACCGGCATGCCCTGGCGGCGCTTCCTCGCCTTCAACGCCCTCGGCGCCGCCCTGTGGGTCGGCGTGTGGACGACGCTCGCCTACCTCGCCGGCAGCCACATCGCCGCGGTGTACGACCAGATCAGGCGCTACCAGCCGTACGTCCTCGTGGCCGCCGCGGCCGTCGTCGCGGTGTTCGTCGTACGGCACGTCCTGCGCCGGCGGCACGAGCCCTGAACCGGCCCGGTCGCCGGGTGCGCGGCCGGGCCCCTGGTTTGCGCGGTGGCACAGCGGTAATCCGAATAGCGACCACAGACCGCGTCGATGTTGGGATGTGACACGCGATGGCCGACGACCAGAAGGCCAAGGGCAAGGCGGAGCAGGCCAAGGGCAAGCTCAAGGAGGCCGCCGGGCGCACCGTCGGCAACGAGCGCCTGGAGGCCGAGGGCCGCATGGAAGGCGCCACCGGGGACGCCCGGCAGGCCAAGGAGAAGGCGAAGGACGTCTTCAAGCACTGAGGCGCGCGCCGACCTCTCGGTGGAACGGGTCCGGACATCCCGCGTGAGCGGGGTCCGGACCCGTTCCGTCGTGCGCGCCCACCGGCCCGGCCGCTCCCCCGGCCGCCGCCCCGATCCGGGAGCGATTCGAGCGCATCCGGAGGATTTCCCGGGAACGTCCCTTTGACCGGCGGCCCAGTGGGTAGCCGGGCAGGGACGGACGGCCCCCTGTGTGCAGGAAGGGACCCTCACCCCGGACGAAAAGGGCAACGAGGTATGGACATCCCGCTCAGGACGTACATGACGACCCAGGCCCGCTCGGTGCCCCTGCGCTACAACCGCACCTGGGACGCCGGAGCATCCGGCATCGCCGAGGCGAGGGACGCCGTGGCCGCCCTGCTGGCGAAGGTGCGGCCCGCGCTCGGGCGGCGCCCGGTGCAGGACGCCCAGCTCGTCGTCAGCGAACTGGTCACCAACGCGGCCAAGCACGCGCCCGGCCCCTGCGCCCTGCGGCTGGAGCTGCTCGCCGGCGCGCTGCGCGTCTCGGTCACCGACACCTCCCGGCAGCCGCCGCGGCGGCGCCCGCCCGACCCCCGGCGGATCGGCGGCCACGGGCTGAACCTGGTGTCGATGCTCTCCCGGGGCCTGGAGGTGACCTGGCTGCCGCAGGGCAAGCGGGTCAGCACCACCGTGCCGCTCCTCACCGCGGAAGCCGGCTGACCGGTCCGGTCGCGGCTCAGGCCACCCTTATGCCGATGATGCAGGTGTCGTCGTCGGTGTCCGACCTGCTGTAGGTGAGCAACCGGTCCAGCTGCTGGTCGAGGGTGGTGGAGACGGCGCCCGCCGTGTCCAGCAGATGGGCCAGCGACTCCTCCACCGAGCGGTCCCGGCGCTCGATCAGGCCGTCGGTGTACATCAGCAGGGTGTCCCCCACGGCCAGCTGAAGCTCCTCCTCGTCGTACCGCGCCTCCGGCACGGCGCCCAGCAGCAGCCCCTTGACCGGGGGCAGCGCGGTCGCCTCCGGCCCCCCGGGGGTGTCCGTCTCCCGCACCAGGACCGGCGGCAGATGGCCCGCCCGGGCCCAGCGCAGGGTGCGCCGCTCACCGTCGTACAGACCGCAGACGGCGGTCGCGGTGACCGCTCCGGTCAGATGGTGGGCGACGATGTTCAGCCACGACAGCAGCTGCGCCGGTCCGGCGCCGGTCACCGCGAGGCCGCGCAGGGCGTTGCGCAGGACGACCATGCTGGTCGCCGCCTCGATACCGTGTCCGGCGACGTCGCCGACGCACAGCAGGATCAGCCCGGACGGCAGCGCCACCGCGTCGTACCAGTCGCCGCCGACCAGGTTCTCCGTCTCGGCGGGCCGGTAGCGCACCGCCACCTGGAGACCGGGCACCCGGAGCGGGGCCTGCGCCGGCGGCATGATGGCGTGCTGGAGCTGGAGGGTCAGCCGGTTGCGCTCCACGGCCTGCTGCTCGGTGTGGGCGAGCTGGTCGCGGGTGGCGGCGAGCGCGACCTCCGTCCAGTGCTGGGCGGAGATGTCCTGGTAGGCGCCCCGGACGACGAAGAGCTGGCCGTCGGTGTCCAGGACGGGCTCGGCGACCACGCGCATGTGCCGGGTGACGCCGTCCGGGCGCAGCAGCCGGAACGCGGCCGAGGCGGGCCTGCGCCGGTGCAGCACGGTGCGCAGGAAACGGCCGAGACCGACCGCGTCGTCGGGGTGGGCGTGGGCGGGCAGGGCCTGGAGGGCGACCGGGGGGCTGGTGTGCGGGCGGCCGTACAGGCTGAACAGCTGGCCGTTCCAGGTGATCTCGCCGGTGAGCAGGTTCTCCTCGAAGCCGCCGATCCGGCCGAGCCGCTGGGCGTGCTGGAGCAGGCTGGCCAGGCGGGCCGCCTCGTCCTCGATCCGCCAGATCAGGAGCACGCTGGAACCGTGCCGGCTGATGCTGATGCCGGCGACCGCCGACAGCGGCACCTCGTCGACCAGCGCGGTCAGCCGCATCCGGTGGGCGCGGAACGGTTCGCCGGTGGCGTAGACCCGCTCCACCCGCTGGAACAGCTCGCTGGCGCCGGCGGCCATCGGGTACGCCTCCAGCAGCAGGGCGCCGTTCACGACGGCCCGGGGGCGGCCCGCGGGATCGAGGAACCGGCTGTTGACGTGCTGGATGCGGAAGTCGACCAGCTGACCTGCGTCGTCCAGGTGGGGCACCAGGACCAGGGCGGGGTCGTGCAGCCCGTCCGCCAGGTCCGTCAGTTCCACCACGTCGGGCAGCAGCCGGGGCTCCTGGTCCGTGCCGAGCGGCGGCGCGGTGGTCTCCAGGGAGTGCGCGCACAGCTCGGCGAGCGCCTCCACCTGCCGGATCACCGGGCGCGGCAGCGGGTCCTCGGGCTTGGGCCAGGCGATCTCCAGGACGCCGTAGATCCGGCCGCCCGCGCCGGCGGGCAGGGCGATCCGCGCGCCGTCGGCGTACTCCCGCCGGCCGATCGTGGGCAGCCCGGACCCGGCGAGGGAGGGCAGCCACTGCCCGTCGGGCTGGTTCAGGCCGCGCCGGGCCACGGTGGCCACGTCCGGCGGGACGTAGCGCCAGCGCGCCGCCTCCGCGGGCGGGAAGCCCGCGCTGCCCGCGAGGGAGAGGGAACCGTCCGAGCCGGCCGCCCAGATGGCCACGGCGACCGCGCCCAGCGGGCGCAGGGCGTGGTCGAGCAGCGAGTCGGCCATCGCCTGGGTGTCGTCGGCGGCGAGGACACCGCTCTCGGCGGCGCGCAGCCGTACGGCGGCGGACCCCTCCGCGGTATCGGCCGGGTCGGCCGCGGCGGCGGCCGACAGGAACGCCTCGGTGACCTCCGAGACGCGGTCCCGGGCGGCCTGGTTGATGACCTCCACCGCGAACTCCAGCGGGGTCATCTGCGCCTGCTCGGCGAGCTCGCTGAGCTGGCGCGCGGCCTGCGCCGGGCCGCAGCCGAGGCGTTCGACGAGGATGCCCTTGGCGAGTTCGACCAGCGCCCGGCCCTCGGCCTCGGCCTGCGCCGCCCGCACCTCCCGGCGCAGCCGCTCCACGGTGGCGGCGAGCCGGCCGACCGGCGAGGTGGCGGGCACGTCGGCGGCCGGGATCTCCGGCAGCACGACCTCGACCCCGGGGAGGTCCGCCGCCGGGAGGTCCGGCAGGACCACGTCCACGGCCGGGAGCTCCCCGAGCGGGACGCCGGGCGGCACCGCGTCGGCCGCCGGGTCCCCGGCGGCCGGCTGCCGGGAGGGCACGCCGGCCGGCAGGTCCGGCCCGGTGGGTGGTTCGGGCTCGTTCACCGGATCCTCGCTCCTGGGCCTGTGGACGGACGGGCTCGCTGTGCGGTCCTCATGCGGGGAGCCAGCGCCGGACACAGGCGATGAGGTCATGGGTGTCCACCGGTTTCGTGACGTAGTCGCTGGCGCCGGAAGCCAGACTCTTCTCCCGGTCGCCCTGCATGGCCTTGGCGGTCACAGCGATGACCGGCAGATCAGCGTACTGCGGCATCCTGCGGATCTCCGCCGTCGCCGTGTACCCATCCATCTCCGGCATCATCACGTCCATCAGCACGAGCTCGACGTCCGGGTTGTTCACCAGGGTGTCGATGCCCTTGCGTCCGTTCTCCGCGTGCAGCACGCGGAAGCCGTGCAGCTCCAGGATGCCGCTGAGCGCGAACAGGTTGCGGGCGTCGTCGTCCACGACGAGGACGGTACGGCCGCGGGTGTGGTCGTCGCCCAGGTACGGCGCGGTGTGCTGGAGCTCGTCCCCGCGGACGAGGGTGAGCACCTCGCCGGGCTCCTCGGCCGACAGGTGCAGCGCGATCCGCTCGCGCAGCTCGTCCAGGCTGAACAGGTACTCCAGCGAACCGCCCGCCGGCTCCTCGCTGATCGGCTCGGTGCGGTGCGAGACGTGCACCAGCACCGGGACGCTGGTCAGGGCCGAGTCGCCGCGCAGTGCCTCCAGGAAGCGGGCCGACTCCCCGTCGGGCGTGCCGAGTTCCACGACGACACAGTGGCAGGGCTCGTCCGCGAGGGCACCGGCCGCCTCCTGGGCGCCGACCGCGGTGATGATGTCGACGGACGTGCCGGCGCCGTTGTGCGCCAGGTCCCCGATCACGCTCTCGGCGACCAGCGTGAGCAGGCCGCGGGGGCGCTCCTCCACGACGAGCAGGCGGCGGGGGCGCTCCCGCTTGGCGACGGCCGGCGGCAGCCCGAGGGGCGTGCCGGGCCCGGGTGTGTCCTCGGCCTGCTCCGGTTCGGCGGTGTGCGGGGCGGGGCGGCCGCCGCGCAGGTGCTCCTCGAAGTCCGGCCGGGCGACGGGCAGGAACAGGGCGAAGGTGCTGCCCCTGCCGGGGGTGCTGTCGACGGTGACGGCTCCGCCGAGCAGGTGGGCGATCTCCCGGGTGATCGACAGGCCGAGGCCGGTGCCGCCGTACTTGCGGCTGGTGGTGCCGTCGGCCTGCTGGAAGGCGCCGAAGATGGTCTCCAGCTGCTGCTCCGGGATGCCGATGCCGGTGTCCTTCACCCGGAAGGCGACGATCGCCCCGCCGCGCATCACGCCCGGGGGCACCTCGTCGTCCGCGGCGGGTTCGACGCGCAGTTCGACGCCGCCCTGTTCGGTGAACTTCACCGCGTTGGACAGCAGGTTGCGCAGGATCTGCCGGAGCCGGGAGTCGTCGGTGAGCAGGTCGGCGGGGGCGCCGGGCGCCGTGGTGATGGTGAAGTCCAGGCTCTTCTGGGACGTCATCGGCTGGAAGGTGGCCTCGACGTACTCGATGAGCTGGCGCAGCGGGACGCGCTCGGGCGTCACGTCCATCTTGCCGGCCTCGACCTTGGACAGGTCCAGGATGTCGTTGATCAGCTGGAGCAGGTCGGAGCCGGCGGAGTGGATGATGCCAGCGTACTCGACCTGCTTGGGGGTGAGGTTGCGGGAGGGGTTCTGGGCGAGCAGCTGGGCGAGGATGAGCAGGCTGTTCAGCGGGGTGCGCAGTTCGTGGCTCATGTTCGCCAGGAACTCGGACTTGTACTTCGAGGCGAGCGACAACTGCTGGGCGCGCGCTTCGAGTTCCTGCCGGGCCTGCTCGATCTGGAGGTTCTTCGCCTCGATGTCCCGGTTCTGGTCGGCCAGCAGGGAGGCCTTCTCCTCCAGTTCCGCGTTGGACTGCTGGAGCTCCTCCTGGCGGGCCTGCAACTCCGCCGAACGCGACTGGAGTTCGCTGGTCAGGCGCTGCGACTCCTCCAGCAGTTCATCGGTGCGGGCGTTGGCGACGATGGTGTTGACGTTGACGCCGATGGTGTCGACCAGCTGCTGGAGGAAGTCCCGCTGGACGGTGGTGAACCGGGCGACCGCGGCGAGTTCGATGACGCCGAGGACCTGCTCCTCGAAGACGATGGGGAGCAGCAGCAGGGCGGTGGGCTCCACCCGGCCGAGACCGGAGGAGATGGTGATGTACCCGGGCGGCAGCTGGTCCACGGCGATGGTGCGGCGGCTGCGCGCGGCCTGGCCGACCAGGGAACGGCCGAACGGGATGCGGACGGGCCGGGAGTCCTCCTCGGGCCGTCCGTAGGCGCCGACGAGGCGCAGTTCGGGGCCGGCCGGGCCGTCCTCGGCGAGGTAGAAGGCGCCGTACTGGGCGGACACCTGCGGCACCAGCTCGTCCATGATCAGCTCGGCGACGACCGGCAGGTCGCGGTGGCCCTGCATGAGGCCGGAGATGCGGGCGAGGTTGGTCTTGAGCCAGTCCTGTTCCTGGTTGGCCCGGGTGGTCTCGCGCAGGGACTCCACCATCGAGTTGATGTTGTCCTTGAGGTCGGCCACCTCGCCGGACGCGTCGACGGTGATGGACCGGGTCAGGTCGCCCTCGGCGACCGCGCTGGCCACGTCGGCGATGGCGCGGACCTGCCGGGTGAGGTTGCCGGCGAGTTCGTTGACGTTCTCGGTGAGGCGCTTCCAGGTGCCGGAGACGCCCTCGACCTCGGCCTGGCCGCCGAGCCGGCCCTCGGTGCCCACCTCGCGGGCCACCCGGGTCACCTCGTCGGCGAAGGCGGAGAGCTGGTCGACCATCGTGTTGATGGTGGTCTTCAGTTCGAGGATCTCGCCGCGGGCGTCGACGTCGATCTTCTTCGACAGGTCGCCCTTGGCCACGGCGGTGGTCACCAGCGCGATGTTGCGGACCTGGCCGGTGAGGTTGTTCGCCATGGAGTTGACGTTGTCGGTGAGGTCCTTCCAGGTGCCGGCCACGTTGGGCACGTGCGCCTGGCCGCCGAGCCGGCCCTCGGTGCCCACCTCGCGGGCCACCCGGGTCACCTCGTCGGCGAACGCCGACAGCGTGTCGACCATCGTGTTGATGACGTCGGCGAGAGCGGCGACCTCGCCCTTGGCCTCGACGGTGATCTTCTGCGACAGGTCGCCCCGGGCCACGGCCGTGGCCACCTGGGCGATGGAGCGGACCTGGCCGGTCAGGTTGGAGGCCATCACGTTGACGTTGTCGGTGAGGTCCTTCCAGGTGCCGGCGACGCCACGCACCTGGGCCTGGCCGCCGAGGCGGCCCTCGGTGCCCACCTCGCGGGCCACCCGGGTCACCTCGTCGGCGAAGGCGGAGAGCTGGTCGACCATCGTGTTGATGGTGTTCTTCAGCTCCAGGATCTCGCCGCGGGCGTCCACGGTGATCTTCTGCGACAGGTCGCCCTGCGCCACCGCGGTGGCCACCTGGGCGACGTTGCGGACCTGGGCGGTCAGGTTGCCGCCCATGAAGTTCACCGAGTCGGTGAGGTCACGCCAGGTGCCCTTGACGCCCTTGACGTCGGCCTGGCCGCCGAGCCGGCCCTCGGTGCCCACCTCGCGGGCCACCCGGGTCACCTCGTCGGCGAACGCGGAGAGCTGGTCGACCATCGTGTTGATGGTGCTCTTCAGCTCCAGGATCTCGCCGCGGGCGTCCACGGTGATCTTCTGCGACAGGTCGCCCTGCGCCACCGCGGTCGTCACCTGGGCGACGTTGCGGACCTGGGCCGTCAGGTTGCCGGCCATGAAGTTCACCGAGTCGGTGAGGTCCCGCCACACACCGGCGACGCCGGGGACCTGGGCCTGGCCGCCGAGCCGGCCCTCGGTGCCCACCTCGCGGGCCACCCGGGTCACCTCGTCGGCGAACGCGGAGAGCTGGTCGACCATCGTGTTGACGGTCTCCTTCAGCTGGAGGATCTCGCCGCGCGCGTCCACGTCGATCTTCTGCGACAGGTCGCCCTTGGCCACGGCGGTGGCGACCTGGGCGATGTCCCGGACCTGCGTGGTGAGGTTGCCCGCCATCGCGTTGACGGAGTCGGTGAGATCCGCCCACGTACCGGAGACGCCCGGGACCTGCGCCTGGCCGCCGAGGGTGCCCTCGGTGCCCACCTCGCGGGCGACCCGGGTCACCTCGGAGGTGAACACCGACAGCTGGTCGACCATGCCGTTGAAGACGGTGGCGATGTCGCCCATGAGCCCGGTGGAGTCGTCGGGCAACCGTGTGCCGAAGTCTCCGTCCCGCACGGCGGTCAGCCCCGCGAGCAGTCTTCTCAGTTCGTGGTCACCCGGGACCGCTTCGGTCGTCCCGGTCGCCTTGCCGGCCATGCGCACCCTCGATCCGCTCCCCTAGAGCCCCCGCGCCGAGGACTCGGAACCGCGGCCGGGGGCGTGCTGCGACCCGACCGTTGGTGTGTGCATTTCCGCAGTTCACGGATTTGCATGATGAGAAAAATACGCCGCAGGCTAACCCACTTCCGAGGGCGGGGACAAAGTAGTCGGCCAACCCTGCCCGCGCGGCGGAGCGAGCCACCCACGGCAGGTGTGAAGGAAGCGAAACGGGGTAGTCGAAAAATTTTCACCTCAGTCGAGGTGTGCGGGTCACTTCCCGCTCCCCGCTGGGCGGTGGGGTCCGGCGGCCGGGTGGCGCGGCCCGCCCGCGGCCGCTCCGGGCGGCGCGGAACCGCCGCAGTGAGCAGTGTCACCCCGCCGTGGCGCCCCCTGGGCACCACGTCACCTCAGGACGACCGACCGGCTCTCCCGCGGCACCAGCTCCCCCACCACCGGCGCCCCGGGCACCTCCCCGGCGACGAGCAGCCCGCCGGAGGTCTGCGCGTCGGCGAGCAGCAGCCGGGTGTCCTCGTCGGCGTCGCCGAAGTCGGTGTGCGGGGCGACCCACTCCAGGTTGCGCCGGGTCCCGCCGCTGACGTAGCCGTCCCGTACGGCCTCCCGGGCACCGTCCAGGTACGGCACGGCGGCGGTGTCGACCACGGCGGTGACCCCGGAGGCCCGGGCGAGCTTGTACAGGTGGCCGAGGAAGCCGAACCCGGTGACGTCGGTGGCGCAGACGGCCCCGGCGGCCAGCGCGGCCTCGGAGGCCTCCCGGTTGAGCGCCGTCATCGTGGCGACGGCCTGCTCGAACCGCTCGCCGGTGGCCTTGTGCCGGTTGTTCAGCACGCCGAGGCCGAGCGGCTTGGTCAGCGACAGCGGGACCCCCGGGCGGCCGGCGTCGTTGCGCAGCAGTCGCTCGGGGTCGGCGATGCCGGTGACGGCCATGCCGTACTTCGGCTCGGGATCGTCCACGCTGTGTCCGCCGCCGACGTGGCAGCCGGCCTCGGTGGCGATGTCGAGGCCGCCGCGCAGCACCTCGCGGGCGAGGTCGAAGGGGAGCCGGTCGCGCGGCCAGGCCAGCAGGTTGACGGCGAGGACGGGCCGGCCGCCCATCGCGTACACGTCGGACAGGGCGTTGGCGGCGGCGATGCGGCCCCAGTCGTAGGCGTCGTCCACGACCGGGGTGAAGAAATCGGCCGTGCACACGAGGGCGGCGCCCCGGTGGCCGACCACGGCGGCGTCGTCGCCGGTGGCCAGCCCCACGAGCAGCGGGGTGTCGCCGCCGGCCCGCGGTGGCGCGGTCAGCCCCGCGACCACGTCCTCCAGTTCGCCGGGCGGGATCTTGCAGGCGCAGCCGCCGCCGTGGGCGAACTGGGTGAGCCGTACGGGCGCCTGGCTGGTGGGTGTCGGTGTCATACCGGTGGTCTCCCGGGGCAGTAGCCTGTCGAGCGGTGGAGGCGTGTGGGTGCCTGGTGGCCCTCCCGGTCTTCAAAACCGAGGTGTCCGAGGATCTCGGGCAGGCGGGTTCGATTCCCGTCCGCCTCCGTCCCCCGCCTGGGCCCGGCAGCGCCGATGCCGGTCGTCGACGCGTTCGGTCCAGCCCCCGGCGTCCAGCAGCTCCAGCAGCGGTACCGCGACCCGGCGGGTGGTGTCCAGGGCGCGGCGGGCCTCGCTGAGCGTGAAGGGCTGCGGCAGGCCGGCCAGGACGGCGGCGGCCCCGGCGTCCGCGCCGGGCAGCAGCACGATCCCCTCGGCGACGCGCAGCAGCTCCCCGGCGCCCGCCGCCGCGGCCAGGGCCCGCCGGTCCAGCCCCAGCTCGGCCAGCCGCCCGGCCTCGGGCGCGCGGAACGGCGTACGGGCCAGATCCCGGCGTACGGCGTCCACGGCCGCGCGGACGGGTCCGGGCAGGGCGGGGCGGGGGCGGTCCGCGGGGTGCAGCCGGCCCTGGCGTGCCCGGACCCTGGGCTGCGCCGCGGCCAGCGCGTCGACCAGGATCCGGTCGGGCAGGCCGAGCAGCCGGCGGGCCGCCTCGGTGGGCAGTCCCGGCTCCAGCGGGTGCGCGCGGGCGTGCCGGGCGGTCTCCTCGGCCAGCCGGTCCGCGAGGGCCCGCCAGTGCGCCGGGTCGGCCAGCCAGTCCCCGGCGACGGGGTCGGCGGGCGCCGGGATGCCCATCGCCCGCAGGTCGGCGCGCCGGAGCAGGCCGCGGCGGCGCAGCTCGGCGGCGCCGTCGGGACGGCCGGTCATGGTGGCCAGCTCGGCGGCGCGGACCCGGCCGGCGCCGCGCCGGGCCAGTCGGGGCGGGCGTACGTCGAGGACGGTGACCGCGCAAGGAGGCCGGCCGCCGCCCGGTTCCCGCAGCACGGCGCGGTCCCCGGCCCGCAGCGGCAGTCCCCGGCCGAGCGTGAGCCGGGCGGTGTCCGGGCCGAGGGGGCGGACGGTCACCGGGACGGCCGCCGTCCCGATGTGCAGGGTGACGCCCCGGGGCAGGTCGGCGACCGGCTCGCCGGTGACGCGGACGTCGATCGTCCCGGCGCACAGCCAGCGGTCCGGGGTGAGCAGGACCTGGCCGCGGCCCAGCGTGTCGTCGCCCGGACCGTGCACGTTGACGGCGACGCGGGCCACCGCGCCGACGGCCGTCCGCTCCTCGTGCAGGCTCTGGAGGCCGCGGACCCTCAGCACGGCCGACCCGTCCCCGGTGGCCAGCCGGTCGCCGACCCGCAGGGTGCCGGCCCCGAGCGTCCCGGTCACCACGGTGCCGTGGCCGCGGACGGTGAACGCCCGGTCGAGCCACAGGCGGACGTCGGCGCCGGTGTCGGGTAGGGGCAGCCGGCCGGCCATGGCCACGAGTTCGGCCCGCAGGTCGTCCAGGCCCGCCCCGGTGACCGCGCTGACGGCGACCGCCGGGGCTTTGCCGAGGGAGGTCGCGGCCAGGCGCTCGACCGCGTCGGCGCGCACCGGTTCCGGGTCGGCGAGGTCGCTGCGGGTCACCGCGAGGACGGCGTGCCGGACGCCGAGCGCGTCCAGGACGGCCAGGTGCTCGGCGGACTGCGGCTGCCAGCCCTGGTCGGCGGCGACCACGAACAGCACGGCGGGCACCGGCCCGGAACCGGCCAGCATGGTCGCAACGAAGCGTTCGTGCCCGGGTACGTCGACGAAGGCGAGGTCCTCCCCGCCCACCCGGGTCCACACGAAGCCCAGGTCCAGGGTGAGGCCGCGGCGGCGTTCCTCCGCGTACCGGTCGGGCTCCATCCCGGTGAGCGCCCGGACCAGCGCGGACTTGCCGTGGTCGACGTGGCCGGCGGTGGCGAGGACCCGCATCACGGCCGCCCGTCCACCGCTGCCCGGGCCGCCCGGACGGCCTCCGCCAGCCGTTCGTCGTCCTCCGGCGGCACCGGGCGCAGGTCCAGCAGGCAGCGCCCCGCCTCCAGGCGTCCGACGACCGGCGGGCGGCCGGTGCGCAGCGCGGCGGCGTACGGCTCGGGCAGCGACAGCGCCGCGCTCGGGAGGGTGACGCCGGGCGCGCCGCCGCCGCCGACCGTGGCGGCGCTGTTGACGGCCTCCGCGTCGAGTCCGTCGGCGGCGAGGCCGTCGGCGAGGCGGGCGGCGCGCGCCGCGAGGACGGCCGGGTCGGCGGTGAGGGCGAGGGCGGTCGGGGTGGGCGGGCCGGTGAGGGTCGCCTCCAGGGCGGCCAGGGTCAGTTTGTCGACACGGAGCGCCCGGGCCAGCGGATGCCGGGCGAGGGCGCCGACGAGATCCTCCCGGCCCAGCAGCAGCCCGCACTGGGGGCCACCGAGCAGTTTGTCACCGCTGGCGGTGACCAGGGCGGCGCCCGCGCGCAGCTGGGTGTCGGCGTCGGGTTCCCCGGGCAGCGCGGGGTGCGGGGCGAGCAGACCGGAGCCGATGTCGACGACGACCGGGACGCCGAGTCCCGTCAGGTCGGCGACCTCGGCGGACCGGGTGAATCCGGTGATGCGGAAGTTGGAGGGGTGCACCTTGAGCACGAAACCCGTGTCGGGGCCGACGGCGGCGGCGTAGTCGGCGGGAACGGTGCGGTTGGTCGTCCCCACCTCGCGCAGCCGGGCCCCGGTCGAGACGAGCAGGTCGGGCAGGCGGAAACCGTCGCCGATCTCCACCATCTCGCCCCGGCTGACGATGATCTCCTTGCCGCCCGCGAGGGCGGTGGCGGCCAGTACGAGCGCGGCGGCGCCGTTGTTGACGACGTGCGCGGCGCCGGCGGCCGGCACGCCCGCCCGCAGCGCGGCGAGCGCGGAGCGCCCCCGCCGGGCCCGCACCCCGGTGGCCAGGTCGAGTTCCACGTCCGTGGGTCCGGCGGCCTCCGCGACGGCCTGCCGGGCAGCGGCCGACAGCGGGGCCCGCCCGAGGTTGGTGTGCAGCAGCACCCCGGTGGCGTTGATCACCGGGCGCAGGCCGCCCGCGTTGCCCGGCAGCAGGCCGAGGGCCGCCTCCGGCACCAGCTCCACCGGCACGCTCCCCCCACGGGCCCGCTGCTGCGCCTGCCGGACGGCGGCCTTCACCAGCCCGGCACCGAGCCGCTCCACGGCCGCCGCCAGCCGCGGCTCCCGCAGCAGTGCGTCGGTACGGGGGATGCGGCGCCGCTCTTCCGCGGCGACGGGGCGCCCCGCGGTGCGCGGGGCGCCCGGTGTGGCGGCGACCGGGGGCGCCGGCCGGCCGGTGGACGGGGTTCCCGTGCCGGCCTCGTCCGGCCTCGCTGTCACCGGCCGTCGCTCCATGCCGCGCCTGTCCCTCCCGGTCCGGCTCCGTGCCCGTGCGGGCTCTCCTCCATCGTCCCCCAGTGCCCCGGGCCGGCGGGCCGACACGCCGTCGCCGGACGTTGGCGGTGGACGCCACGCGGGTACCCGGCGCCGTATGAAGGACGACGACCACAACCGACAGGACGACAAGGCGACGGCGGCCGAGCGGGCCGCGCGCCGGCAGCTCGAAGCGGACCGCGAGCGCGCCTCGGCCGAGCCGTTCGACTACCCGTACCCGGAGCGCCGGGCGGGGGTCAGGGCCCGGCGCCACATCAGCGAGGCGGCAGCGGCCGCGGACACACCGCCGGGCATCCCCGGCGGGTACGGCACGACCGGCGGCGGCCGGCCCGGCACCACCGGCGCCGCCCACCCGCCGTCCCGCTCCCGCCAGGACCCCGACGCGGCGACCCCTGCCGCCGAGCCGGTCAGTGACGACGAAGGGCCGGTGAACCGCTCCGAGGACTGAGGACGGCCGGGGAGGCGCCGGTCCCCGCCCAGGGGTGCTCAGGGCGGACCGGACGGCTGTCCCCGGTCGCCGTCGGTGCCGTTCCGCGGCCGGGGAGGCGGGGCGTCACCGGCACTGAGGTGTTCCAGTACCTCGACCAGCTCCTGGCAGGCCCGCTCGACCGAGCGCCGGGTGTTGCGCTGCTCGATGATCACGGCGGACAGCAGCAGCGCGGTGAGCGCCATGGCCCCGTTGAACGCCTGGAGCTTGACCATGACCTCGACCCGGCCGAGCCCCGCGAACGCCCCCACCTCGTCGGTCGCGGCGACGGTGGCCACCACGGAGGTCAGCAGCACGCACAGCACGCTGCCCGTCAGCTGGAACCGCAGGGCGGCCCAGATGATGAGCGGGTAGACCAGGAAGAGCAGGCTGATCGAGCTGTAGGCGGCCAGCGGTACGACCGCGCAGCCGGCCAGGACCAGTGCGGCGGCCTCCTTCCACCGGCCCAGCGGCAGCGACCCGCGCACACCGTGCAGCAACAGCAGCAGGAGCGGGGTGACGATCAGGACCCCCATCGCGTCGCCCACCCACCACGCGAGCCAGACGATCCCGAAGTGCCGGCCGGGCAGGCTGCCCGACAGCACGAGGAGGCCGACGCCGATCGTCGCGCTGATCAGCATGGCGGTCAGCGCGCCGAGGAACACGAGGGCCAGCCCGTCGCGCAGCCGGCTGAGGTCGGTGCGGAAGCCGGCCCGGCGCAGCAGGAGAGCCGCGCACACGGGCGCGGCGGTGTTGCCGAGGAGCAGGCCGAGGACCTCGGGGCCGGGGGTCGTGAGGGAGAGGACGGCGAAGAAGGCGCCGAGCGTGACGCCGGGCCAGCAGCCGAGACCCAGGATCAGCAGGCTCGCGACGGCGACCCCGGTCGGCGGCCAGATCGGGGTGACGACGGCGCCCCCGACGGTGAGCTCGCGCAGGAGGCCCAGTCGGGCCGCCGCGTAGTAGCAGGCGGCGACGGCCAGGATCTGGACGGCCCGGCCGCCCGCCCGGCGCGACTGCTCGGTACCCACCACACCAGCCATCTGACACCGGCGGCCCCCGGTCGGCGAGGCGGGAGGGGTCCGGTCCGGCCCTATGGCTGAAACGCGGCCGGCCGGTCGTCCCCCCGGGTGGCTTCGGGGCCGTCCAGGCCCACGACGAGGACGGCGGCGTCGTCCTCGTGACCGACGCTCTCGGCGCCCTTGATCACGGCGGCGGCGAGCGCGTGGGCCTCCAGGCCGGCCACGGCGGCGATGCCCGCGAGCCGGACCACCCGGTCCAGGCCGTCCTGCATGTCCAGCGACGGCCCTTCCACGACTCCGTCGGTGACCAGGACGAACACCCCGCCGGTGGTGAGCCGGTGCCGGGTCACCGGATAGGCCGCGCCCCGCACGACGCCGAGCGGCGGGCCGCCTTCGTCGTCGACGACGCCGGCCTTGCCGTCCGCCGTGGCCCAGACGAACGGGATGTGCCCGGCCCGGGCGCTCTCCAGTACCCCGCTGGCCGGGTCGAGCCGCATGAAGGCGCAGGTGGCGAACAGCTCGCCGCCCAGGGAGAGCAGCAGGCCGTTGGTGCGGGCCAGGAGTTCGCCCGGTTCGCCGGTGACGGAGGCCAGTGCCCGCAGTCCGGCCCTGACCTGGCCCATGAAGGCGGCGGCCTCGATGTTGTGTCCCTGGACGTCGCCGATCGACAGGCCGATCCGGCCGTCGGGCAGGGTGAAGGCGTCGTACCAGTCGCCGCCCACATTGAGGCCTATGTTGGCCGGCGCGTAGCGCACCGCCAGGTGGAGGCCGGGGGCGGTGGGCAGATCACGGGGCAGCATGCCCCGCTGGAGGGCGAGGGCGAGTTCGACCTGGGTGCGCTGGAACTCCGCGCGCCGACGTGCCTGGGCGGTGAGCGAACCGAGCCTGGCCAGCAGCTCGTCACCTTCGTCCCTGGAGCGTTTGCGGGGCATCGATCACTTCCGCCGGGGGCGGTGGCACGCGGACGGCCGCCTGGATGTTCGACGAACCCCTAGATTTTACCCGTACGGGCGCAAAGCGCCCCGACGGAGACCCGCGGCCCGGCACCGGCACCGCCCCGGTCTCCGCCGGGCGCCGGTCAGCGGACCTCGGAGTCGATGCCGGTGATGATCGCCGGCCCGAGCGGCGCGTTCCCCTCGTCCAGTCCCGCGTCGCGCAGCGCGGAGTCCGCGAGCCGGCGCGCCTCCTCCTCGGCGTGCGGGCCGGTGTCCGCCTCGACGGTCAGGCGGAGGGTGAAGGTGTTGTCCTCGTTGAGGCTGAGCACGTCGAGGTCCTCCGCGCTGCCCATCCGGGTGCCGTGCGGGTCGGCGGGCCGCAGCGCCCGGGCCAGCCGGGTCCGGGCGTCGGCCCCGATCCCGCTGGTGAAGGTGCCGGGCACGCTGATCACGTAGGTCGTCATGGGACGGTCCTTTCCTTCCTCGGGCGTCTCGCCTACCCCGATTCGCGGCCTTCGCACCCTCGGGGGCGCCTCGCCCGCCACCATCCGCCTTCCCGCACCGCCCGCGCTCGCACGACTTCCCGCGGAGCGTCACCCGGACGGTGGAGGCACCCCGTGTCGGCCGCCGGGCCGGGCGGGGACGGAGTGGGAGATTACGGATGCGGCTCCGGTCCGCTCCCCCGTCCCCCACCTCCCGTCCCCCGCCTCCCACTCCACACGCTCCCCGCTCCCCGCTCCCCGTAGAAGGACATCGTCATGCGCCTGTGTCGTCCGCTCGCCGCCGTGCTCGGCGGTCTCGTGCTCGCCGCCACCGCCACCGCTCCGGCGCTCGCCGCCGGCGGCACCTTCACCTGGCTGGGTCCGCACGGCAAGGCCTACGTCATCACCGACCCGCCGAGCCACCGGTGCTTCGACATGGCGCAGGAGGCGCGGGGCGCGCACAACGGGACGCGGAAGCCGCTCGTCGTCTTCGCGCGCAAGAAGTGCAAGGGGGCGGCGCTGCGGGTCGCCCCCGGCCGGTCGGCGCCCGCCCGCGCGCGCTTCGCCAGCATCGTCTTCGACCCGCGCTGACCGCGCCGCCCGGGAGGTCGCCGCGGCGGTCGCCCGGGCGCTGTCAGATCCAGCCGTCGAGTGCGCCCATGAAGCCGTCGAGGTCGTCCCGGTAGAGCGTGTGGCCGGCCCCCTCGACGGTGCGCACCTCGAAGCCCCGCCGCCGCAGCCCGGCGTCGAAGCCGTCGCGGTGGAGGTCGCCGGCACCCGCCAGCACCACCAGGGAGGGCACCACCGGGCGGACCGGCGTCCGGCCGACCGCGTAGACGCCGGGCAGGACGGCGGCCGTGGCGGGGTCCCAGGCGGCCAGCGTGGCCAGCTCGATGTCCACGTCCTCCTCGTCCCAGCGCGGATTGAGGTTCTTGATCATGGAACGGCTCGCGGTCCGGAAGGCCCCGAAGTAGGCGGAGGCCGCGACCAGTTTCTCGCGGACGTCCCAGGCCGGGTCGCAGTAGACGGCGCGGGTGGGCGCCAGCCGTTCGACGGCTCCGGCCAGCGCCATGGCCCCGAGCGAGTGGCCCATCACCAGTTCCGCCTCCACGGGGAGGGTGTCCACGAGGTCGTCCGCCCAGTGCTCGGGGCTGTACGGGCCCCGGCCGCTGGCGCCGTGCCCCCGCAGGTCCACCGCGACGACGCGGTATCCCTTGCCGGCCAGGACGGGTGCGACCCGGTGCCAGGTGCGGTGGTCGGACATCAGGCCGTGCACCAGCACGGCGATCCGGTCGCCGGTCCCCCACTCGTGCGTGTGCAGCCTCATCGCCGGCCCCTCCCCCGTCGGACCTCGTCGGACCCGGTCGGATCATGCCATCGCTCGCCGGGTCGGATCCACCCCCGCGAGGAGCCCGAAACGGGTGTGGTTATCATATGAGCGCCGCCTAGCTCGAAAGATGGATCTGTGACTGTCAACGACGACTCGTTCACCAACTGGAAGATCCGCGAGGAGATCGCGGAGTCGATGATCCCGCTCATCGGGAAGCTGCACCGCGAGCGGGACGTGACCGTCCTGCTGCACAGCCGCTCCCTGGTGAACAAGTCGGTGGTCAGCATCCTCAAGACGCACCGCTTCGCCCGCCAGATCGCCGGTGCGGAGCTGTCGGTCACCGAGACCATGCCGTTCCTCGAGGCGCTGACCGCGCTCGACCTCGGGCCGTCGCAGATCGACCTCGGCATGCTGGCCACGCTGTACCAGGCCGACGAACGCGGCCTGAGCGTGGCGGAGTTCACCGCCGAGGCCGTCGCCGGGGCCACCGGCGCCGACCGGGTCGAGCGCCGCGAGCCGCGCGACGTCGTCCTGTACGGCTTCGGCCGCATCGGCCGGCTCGTCGCCCGGCTGCTCATCGAGAAGTCGGGTTCGGGCAACGGCCTGCGACTGCGCGCCATCGTCGTGCGCGGGGGCGGCGGCCGGGCCGCCGGGGACCTCGTCAAGCGCGCCTCGCTGCTGCGCCGCGACTCCATCCACGGCCAGTTCCAGGGCACCATCACGGTGGACGAGGACAACAGCACGATCGTCGCCAACGGCAACGAGATCAAGGTGATCTACGCCGACGCCCCGTCGCAGGTGGACTACACCGAGTACGGCATCCGCAACGCCATCCTCATCGACAACACCGGCAACTGGCGCGACCGCGAGGGCCTCTCCCAGCACCTGCGCCCCGGCATCGAGAAGGTCGTGCTGACCGCGCCGGGCAAGGGCGACGTCCCGAACATCGTGCACGGCGTCAACCACGACACGATCAAGCCCGACGAGCAGATCCTGTCCTGCGCCTCCTGCACCACCAACGCGATCGTGCCGCCGTTGAAGGCGATGGACGACGAGTACGGCGTGCTGCGCGGACACGTGGAGACCGTCCACTCGTTCACCAACGACCAGAACCTGCTGGACAATTACCACAAGTCCGAGCGCCGCGGCCGCTCCGCGCCGCTCAACATGGTGATCACCGAGACGGGCGCCGCCTCCGCCGTCGCCAAGGCGCTGCCCGACCTGAAGGCGAAGATCAGCGGCAGCTCGATCCGCGTGCCCGTGCCGGACGTGTCCATCGCGATCCTCAACCTCCAGCTGGCCCGCGAGGCCAGCCGCGAAGAGGTGCACGACTACCTGCGCGAGGTGTCGCTGACCTCGCCGCTCAAGCGCCAGATCGACTTCATCACGGCGCCCGACGCGGTCTCCAGCGACTTCATCGGCTCGCGCCACGCCTCGATCGTGGACGCCGGCGCGCTCAAGGTCGACGGCGACAACGCCATCCTCTACCTGTGGTACGACAACGAGTTCGGCTACTCCTGCCAGGTCGTCCGTGTCGTCCAGCACGTGTCGGGCGTGGAGTACCCGACGTACCCGGCCACGGCGGTCTGATCCGCCGGGCGCAGCACCGCCTCGGGGCCGCCGGCCGGGATTCCCGGCCGGCGGCCCTTCGTGCTCCGCGCGGGGTCAGGCCGCGGGCGGCGCGGCGCACGCCCCCGCGGCGCACGCGGTGAGCCACTGGTCGAAGTCGGCGTCGTAGCGGGTGCCGATGCCGTCGTGGTAGACGGCGTGTCCGCCGGCGTAGTCACCGGCGCGGAAGCGGGCGAGCATCCGCTGGACGTCGTCGGGGTGCCGCTCCAGCATGTAGCGCACGGCGAGGTAGCCCCACGGGTAGGTGCGGGTGACATCGCTGTTGTCGTAGGTGCTGTCGAACAGCGTGCTCAGCCGGTACGTGTGTCGCCCGGCCTCCTGCACCGCCTGGTCGTAGGCGATCCCCCGGTAGCCGTAGGAGACGTACTCGGCGAGGCCCTCGATCCACCACACGTCCGGCACCGAGATCTGCCGGCCGAAGTCGCCGGGCATGTCGTCGCGGGCGTCCAGGAAGTGCGTGTACTCGTGGTTGAGGTTCCAGATCCGGGCCGCGAAACCGTCGTCCCGGTCCTTCTGGTACATGATCGACATCGGCTGGTTGGCCGGGTCCGACGGGTCGCCGGTCAGCGTCATGCCGCCGTTGTCGGTGTCGATGCCGTACAGCGGACCGGCGTACATCTGGTAGTCGGCGCGGCTCGCGAAGACCACCAGCGTGAGGGTGGAGACGTACTGGCCGGGTATCGCACCGCCGGCCCGCACCACCCCCCGGAACCAGGCGTCCTGGCGCAGCACCGAGGCGCAGGCGGCGTCGAGGTCGGCCTCGGTGAGCCCCTGGGCGCGGACGGTGATGTTCGCGTCGCAGTGACGGGTCACGGGCAGGACGGCCCGGGTGAGCTTGTCGGGCAGGCCGCACACGTCGAAGTAGCCGCAGTCGGCGCTGTCGTAGGCGGCGGCCTGGGCGGCGACCGCCACCCACAGTCCGGCCGTCGGACCGGTGATCGCAGTTCGGTCCAGCAGGTCCTTCACCGACGGCCGTACGACGTCGCGGAGTTCTGGGTGCTCGGTGTAACGGGCCAGGTTCATGCCGGCGTTGGAGTCCAGGAAGGCCAGGTCCGTGCCGAGCAGGCCGGTGTGGGCCAGCGCGAAGTCGTGCAGGGTGGCGGTGATCCGCGGGTCGGCCGCGACCGCCCGCACGTACGCGGGGTTCCAGTTGCCGCGCCACAGGGGCGTGTAGACGTCGTTGACGGCTCTGATCATGCTGTCGACCGGGTCGTAGGTGCTGTCGTAGGCGGTCAGCAGCCGCCGGTAGACGGGGAGGTAACGGCCCTGCTGGTCGGCGCTGTCGGTCAGGATGACGGTTTCGCCGAGGATGTCTCCGTTGGCCGCGGAGACGTCGCGGGAGTGGTGGCGGGCGAAGAAGGTGTCCATGCCGGCGGTGACGGCGTCGGTGAGGGACGGGGTGTAGGCGCCCACGTCCGCCGGGTGGTTGAACTGCGCGTAGTAGCCGGCCCGCAGGAAGAGCACCAGTTGGAGGAGGCTGCCGGAGTTGTCGCCGCGGTACTGTCCGGCCGTACGGGTGAACGCCCGCGCGACGGTCAGCATCTGGGACTGACGGAAGACGTCGTGCGCGTCCTTGCCGGTGACCGGGAAGAGGGTGTTGACGCAGTCGGCGGTGGCGGCCTTCACGTAGGCCACGAGTGCGGCGCCGGTGCGGCCGCCGAAGTCGGCCGGTGTGCAGGAGCCCGCCTTCACCGGCTCGGTGGCGGGGTGGCCGAACGAGGGCTGCCGGGGGCGCAGCCGGGCCGGGCTGGGACGCCGGGCCTGCACGGCAGGGTGTTCGGTGGAGACGGTGGTCGCGGCGGCGGGTGACGGCACGGGGAGGTGGGCGCGGGCCGCGCCGGCCGTTGTGGGGTGGGCCGGGGGCGCCGCGAGCGCCGGGGTGGACAGCAGGCCGGCCAAGGTGGCGCAGACGGCGGCGGCACCGGCCAGCCGCGTCGCCGGACGGCCGGGTCCGCGTCCGGCCCCGGGCAGCGTGAAGCGATAGCGCATCGGGATTCCTCCACGAAGGGATGCGCCCCGGTGGGGTGTCGGGGCGTGTGACGCACTGTCCCAGCGCGCCTCCACGCCCAACAATGGTGTGTGACATAGCACATGACACCGAGGACTCATAACACCGGACCGTTCGCCGACCACCGGCACCCCGGCCGCGCTCCGGCCGCCGGCACCCGGTCCCGGCCCGGATCCGCCCCGTCCGCCGGGGCGAGCACCGTGCGTGCCCGCCCCGGCGCGCTCACCGCCGGCCGCGCTCCAGGGTCCTTCGTTCGGATCAGACCGGGCTCGCGGGCCCGATCCGAACGAAGGACCCTAACCGCGCCACGGACCCGTCACCGCGAACGTGGTCCCGGGGGTGTAGCAGTTGACGAACATCGTCCGCCCGTCCGGGGCGAAGGTGACGCCGGCGAACTCGCCCCACTCGGGCGCCTGTTCCGTCCCGATGTTCTGCCGGCCACGGGCCATCGGGTACACCTCGCCGGTGCGGGTCAGACCGAACACGTACTGTGCGCCGTTGCCGTCCTCGCAGACCATCAGGCCGCCGCCGGGGGCGA
Organism: Streptomyces sp. NPDC100445; assembly: GCF_044759735.1. Classification (NCBI taxonomy): domain Bacteria; kingdom Bacillati; phylum Actinomycetota; class Actinomycetes; order Kitasatosporales; family Streptomycetaceae; genus Streptomyces; species Streptomyces sp. NPDC100445. The sequence continues at coordinate 487,277 of NZ_JBIVZV010000004.1, forward strand.
GGCAGATGTTGTCCGGGGACTCGCCGGGCAGCCGCACGTCGGTGTCCGGGCCGAAGACGACGACCAGGGTGAGCCGGCGTCGCGCCGGGTCGTAGCGCCAGATCTGGCCGTAGTGGTCGGCCGCGGAACCGTCCGCGCTCCGGGCGAAGGACGACACGAAGTACACGCACGCGGCGCCCCAGTAGCAGCCCTCCAGCTTCTGGGCGTGCGTGATGCCCCCGGTGCCGTAGTCCTGGAACCGGGTGGGGGTGGTGGCGGCCGCCGGGTCGGGCACGTCGACCCATTCGATGCCGTCGAAACGGGCGCCGGTCTCCCGCACCGTGGACAGGTCCCGGACCCCGGGCACCCGCATCGCCTGGAGCCGGCCCCCCGCGCGCAGTGAGCCGACGCCGCCCAGCGGCTTGTCCGGCAGGAAGCGGTAGAAGAGGCCGAACGGCTTCTCGAAGGCGTCCTCCGTCTCGTAGACGACGCCGTTGCGGGGGTCGACCGCGATCGCCTCGTGCTGGAAGCGGCCCATCGCGGTCAGCGGGACCGCGCCGGTGCGGCGCGGGTCGGTGGGATGGACCTCGAAGACGAAGCCGTGGTCCTTGGTGTAGCCGTTGGTGCCCGCCCTGTCCTCGGTCTCCTCGCAGGTCAGCCAGGTGCCCCACGGGGTGTGGCCGCCCGCGCAGTTGACGGCGGTGCCGGCGACGGCGACCCGTTCGGACAGTACGCGCCGGTCCCCGTCGAGCGTGAGGGCGGTACAGCCGCCCTTGCCCGCGGGGTCGTAGGTGAGGCCGCTGACGAGGGGGACCGGGAAGGCGGCGGTGACGCGGTTCTCGTGGTTGCGGACGAGGTGCGTGCGGCCCCCTCGCCCGGCGAAGGCGGCCATGCCGTCGTGGTGGGAGGGGACGGGCCCCTCCCCGGACCGGAGCCGGTCCCCCTCGCGGGAGAGCACCGTGTAGCGGAAACCTTTCGGCAGGTCGAGGAGGCCCTGTGGGTCGGGGACGAGGGGGCCGTACCCGGTGCGGCCCGCGCCGTGCGCGGCCGCGGTGCCCGCGAAGAGCTCGGACAGGGCCCCGGTGAAGGCGATGCCCGCTCCCAGGGCGCTCGCCCGGGACAGGACCTGACGGCGTGTTGCGGACATACGGCGGTGACCTTCCTGCTGGCGGACAGGAACTGTGACCTCGCCGTGTCTACCACCTGCTGCGGGCCGCCGGAACCACGCGCGGAGCACGTGTCATCCTCCTGCCGCGCCCGGTTCCGGCCGCCCTTCGTCCGTCCGGGGAGCCGATGGGGGCCGGCGTCCGGGCGACGCGTGCCGGCCGCTCCCCGGACGTGCTACCGCTCCGGGTCCCAGGCCGCCAGTCGGTCGAACAGACGCCGGTCGCCGTGGATCTCCAGGGAGTCGAACGGGATACGGCCGTAGAAGCCGAGGACCAGCTCGGCGGCCGTACCCCGGGCGGAGGCGTCGGCCGCGTCCGGTTCCGCGCCGGCGACGGGTGCCGTACCGGGCGCGGGCAGGCGGGCGGCCCGCGAGCCGTCGTCGGAGAGCCAGTTGCGCCAGGAACGGCCCTCGGTGGTGTGGTAGTCGACGGCGGCCGGCGCGTGCGGCCAGGCGACCGTCGTCGTGCAGATGGTGGACAGGAACTCCTCGACACCGTCGAGGGCCACCTCGTCCGGCAGCGGCCGCGGGGCGCCCGAGGCGAGCTGGGCGTCGTAGGTGTGCACCGCGATCTCGTGGAGCTGGCGGCGGGCGACGGCGCGGCAGGTCCGCGGCGACTGCGACCTGCCCCACCACGTCCAGCAGCCGCGCTCCGGTCCGGCCTCCCGCAGCGCGTCCAGCAGCTGCCGCGTCGACGCTGCCGACCAGGCCAGCAGGGCCTCGCGCTCCCGGGGCACGGCCGGGTCCCCCGGCGGTACGGCCTTGCCCGTGGCGTCGGGTCCCGCGGCGACGGTGGCGGCCCAGGCGCGGCGGCCCTCGCCCAGGTGCCGCACCAGGTCGAACAGCGTCCACTCGGGACAGGTGGGCACCCGCGCGTCGAGGTCGGGCGCGGCGGCGACCGCTTCGCGGAAGGCGGCCGACCGCTCGTCGATCAGACGCAGCAGTTCGGGGAAGTCCAGAATGTCTCGCACCCCGGATGTGTATCACCGGGCTCCGGCCCGGGGACAACGGTTTTCCCGCCGGCGCGACGTCGCGCGGGGGCGGCCGGGAGGAGGACGATCGGTACGGGAACCGTCAGCGCGTGGCGCCGGAGGAGACCCAGTCCTCGGTGTCCCGGTGCCGGCCCAGTCCCACGGCCTCGAACTCGTCCCGCCCCGGTCCCCGCCGCACGCCCAGCCGCCGCAGGGCCCGGCAGACCGGGCCGGCCGCCCGGCGGAACAGCCTCCTCGTCGGTGCGTCCAGCGGCCCCAGCGCCAGCGCGCCGGCGGACCATACGGCGGCCCGCTCCTCGCCGACGCCTCCGAAGTACTCGGCCTCCACGTAGGCGACCGGTCCCAGGGCGGACCCCTGGGCGAGCAGCGCGTCGAACTCCGCCGGCAGCCACCGGAACCCGAGCGTCGCCGGGCCCGTGCCGCCCGTGACGGCGGCGCGGACCTCGTCCGTCACCGGCACCAGCGCCAGTCCCCGGCCGAGCGGCACCACCCGGGCTCCGGGGACGGCCCGCGCCACGGCACGCGCCGGCTCCTCCCCCGCGATCACCGCTTCCAGTGCGTAACCCATCTCAGGCCCCTCCCCGGCCGGCCGCGCCCTCATCCCGCCATCACGCCCCGACGCTCCAGGTGCGAGAGGCCCAGGTGCGCAGGTGCGGGGCCTGGGCGACGAGGTCGCGGTACGCCGCCAGGGCGGACTCCAGCAGGGTCTCCGCCACGGCGTCATCGACGGTGTCCGGTCGCCAGACGAGGACGTAACGGCACCACAGCGGGGAGCCGGCCAGCGGTTTCACCAGGATGTGCGGGACGGGCCGCAGCGTCGGCTGGACGAGGGAGACCCCGAGCCCGTCGGCGATCATGCTCTGCAACTGGGTCTGGTCGCCGAGGAACTCGTGGACGGTGAGCGGCGTGAAGCCGGCCGCCGTGCAGGCGTCGTAGAACACCCCGGGCCAGCCGGCGCCGTCGTCCGGGGTGACGAACCAGGCGTCGTCGGCCAGGTCGGCGAGGTGCACCTGCGCGCACTGCCGGAGCCGGTGCCGGGCGGGCAGGGCGACGAACGTGGGTTCGGTGACGATGCCCCGGTGGCGTACGCCGGCCGAGTGCCGCAGTTCCATGCCGGGGTAGTCGGCGGCGATGGCGGCGTCCACCGCGCCCTCCTCCAGCAGCTCCACGATCCGCGAGGAGGCGTAGACGCTGGTGACCGCGAGGGACAGGTCCGGCAGCCTGGCGCGGACGCGGGAGACCGTGCCGGACAGCATGGGTGAGTTGGTCGCGGCCATCCGCAGGGTCCGGTGCGGGGGGCGGCCGGCGGCCGGGCGGTGTCCGATCGCCGCGGCCCGGGTGAGCACGTCCCGGGCCTGGTCGACGACCTCGGCTCCGTACCGTGTGGGCCGCACCCCGCTCGGGCCGCGCTCGAAGAGTTCCTCGCCCAGGTGGCGTTCGATGCGCCGCAGCTGGGTGCTGACGGCGGGCTGCGAGTACCCCAGCTGTGCGGCGGCGCGGCCCACGCTGCCCGCGTCCGCTATCGCGCACAGCACCCGCAGGTGCCGCAGCTCCAGCTCCATCGGTCCACTCCCCGTTCGTCCCCGCCGCCGGTCGCGGCGCCCCGGCCCGCGCGCCCCGTGCGCGCGGGCGGCGGACCGAAGCGTTCCATGGCGCCGTTCGCGGCACAAGCCGCAGGTCCGCCAGGGTGCGCCGGTCACGGGATCCGTACGGCGGGCCGCGGCGGCCCGCCCCCGTCGCGCGGGCTCAGACCAGGTGGGCGAAGACGACCAGGTTCTCGGTGTAGTCCCGCACCGAGTGGTCGTACGCGCCGGAGCAGGTGATGAGCCGGACCTCTGGGCGCGAGGCGTCCGCGTACACGCGGGAGCTGGGGAAATCGTCCTTGGGGAAGGACTCGGCGTCGTCCACGACGAAGTCGGCAGTACGCCCGTCGGCCCGCTCCACGGAGAACCGGTCGCCGGGCGTCAGCTGGTCGAGGCCGGCGAAGACCGCCGCGGAGACCGCCGTGTCGACGTGCCCGGCGATGACCGCGGTGCCCTCCTCGCCGGGCGAGGCGCCCTTGGCGTACCAGCCGACCAGGTTGGTGTCCGCGGCGGGCGGCGGCTCGAGCTGGCCCGAGGCGTTGAGGGCCAGAGTGGTGAAGGGGGCGTCCACGGAGATCTTCGGGATGAGCAGCCGGGTCGGCTCGGACCGGGGCAGCGCCTCACCGACCCGGTGCGGGTCGACGGGCGCGGCGGCCGTCACGCCCGCCGGACGGGACGGGTGGGGCAGTGCCCCCGGCGTGCCGTCCGGCCGCTGGTGACCGCCGAACATGCTGACGGCGAGGACGGCCACCGCCACGCCCCACAGTGTCAGCCGGCCGCCGGAGCCCCGCTCGTCCGGCGCGGGGGACGGGGAGGACGGGGAGGACGTATCTGCTGCCATCGGACACCACCTCTCGGGCACGGCAGCACGGGAATCTCAGGGCAGGGAGGCACGCCGTGGCGCGGCGCCCGGGGCACGGGCCGCCGGCACGGAGGTGCGCCGGCGGCGTCCGCGACCCCTGGGACGTGCCGTCCCGTCAGGACGCCGGCTGGGCAGCCTTCCTGCGGCGCAGCGCGTACGCGCCGGCGGCGCCTACGGCCAGGACGGCGATGCCGCCCGCGGTGGTCCCGGGAGCGGCGAGCGCGCCGCCACCGGTGTGCATGCCACCGCGCGGCTTCTCGTGGTCGTCGCCCCAGCCGCCCTTGTCGTGGCCGCCGCCGCCCTTGTCACCGCTCTCCTTGTCGCCCTTGTCACCCTTGTCGCCCTTGTCGCCCTTGTCGCGGTAGCTCTCGGGGTCGAAGCGGCTGTCGTCGCGGTCCGAGTTCCAGTCGTCGCCGCGCAGCACGGCGAGTGCTCCGCCACCCGTGTGCATTCCGCCGCGCGGCTCGTCGTGTTCCCGGCCGCCGCCGTGCTCGTCGCCGTAATCCTTGTCGTGATCCCTTCCGGATCCCTTGTCGTGGCCGCTGTCGTCACCCTTGTCGTGGTCGCTGTCGGAGCCGCTGTCGTGCTCCTTGCTGTACGAGGAGTCGTCGTGGTCGCCGGCGGGAACGGCGAACGCGGCTCCCGGAGTGGCGAAGGAGAACGCGGCGGTGGCGGCCGCGGTGGCCAGGAGCATGCGGGCAGAGCGCATAGTGATGTCCTTCCGCCATGGCCGGTCAGCGGACACCTCATCAGCTGGGTGGACCCGGCCCTGACATGAACCACCGTCAGTGAGGCCGTGGGCTCCCACCATCCGAGCCGTCCAGCCGGGTCACCACGCCACCCGTCTGCCCCAGCGCGGCAGCCCCACGGCCCCCCGTACGGTCCAGTCGGCGGGACTGCCCCTGCGGTGACGTCCCACCCCTTGTTATGACAGCCGTCATAACGCAGGCTGGGTGCCGACAGCACGGCAGGCCGAGGCGGTGGGAGGAAGCAGTGGCGGACGGGATGGCGCGGGCGCTGTGGGAACGGTACGAACCCGTGCACGACCTCGTGTACTTCGCACCGGAGGCGCACCGGGCAGCGGAAGAGCTCGGCCTGCGCGGCTACTGGATGGGGTACTTCGCCCTGCGCGCCGCGCCCCTGGGCGCGGTGGCGCCGTCCGTGGTGACGAGCTGCTTCTACGTCTTCCATCCCGCCCGGGTGGCCCGGGCGCTGCCGGACGCCTGGGGGTACGCGACCCCGGCCGACGTGCTGGCGGCCCGGGAGGAGGCGGTGGACGCGGCGATGACCAGCCGGTTCGGGGCGGACGCCGTCGGCTCGGCCGACTTCGCCGAGGCCGCGGAGCTGGCGTGGGAGGCGGCAGCGGCCGCGGACACCACCGGCCGGGTGCTGAGCGCCGCCAACCAGGCGCTCGAACGCCCCGAACGGCCCGCCGCCCGGCTCTGGCAGGCCCTGACGACCCTGCGGGAGCACCGGGGCGACTCACATGTCGCGGTGCTGGTGAGCCTGGGGATCGGGCCGGTCGAGGCGATGGTCCTCAAGGCGGCGGCCGGCGAGTCCGACGGGCAGTTCCTGCGTACGACACGCAAGTGGGAGGAGGCGGACTGGGAGGCGGCCGCGGCGCGGCTGCGCGAGTCCGGACGGCTCGCGGCGGACGGCTCGCTCACCCCGGCGGGGGCCGCCCTGCGCGCGGAGGCGGAGGCGCGCACCGACGCGGCGGCCGAGGGTCCGTGGACCGCGCTGGGGGCCGAGCGCACCGGACGCCTGGCCGGCCTCCTGGAGCCGCTGGCCCGCGGCGTCCTCGACTCCGGTCTGCTCCCACCCGCCAACCCGGTGGGACTCCCCCCGTCGTCGTACCCCGTCGCCGGCTGACTTCGACGGCCGGCGCCCGACCGGGTACCGGACCGGGCCGACGACGGTCCGGGGACTGGCCGACGCCAGGCCCGGGAGAGGCCGGGCGGTACCCCGTGCCCGGCGAAGCGTCGCGCCGCCTGACGCCCAGTCCCGCCGGGGGTACGGAGAACCGAGCCCGCTGCGCGGCACGCCTCCCGCCAGTCTCCCGGTTACACCCGATGGGCCGTGCCCGGACGGCGACCGTTCCGGCACGGCCTCCCCCGGGGCCGAGCCGCCTCCCGGCCCGCCCGGCGGGTCGACGCGGGCGGCGGCGGTCCGGGGCTCGCCCGCGCCAGGCCTGGGAGAGGCCGGGCGGTGCCTCGGCCCCGTGCCCGGCGAAGGCGCGCGGCGCCTGACGCGAAGTCCCGCCGGGGGGATTGGGAACGCGAAAGTCCCCTGCCAGGCGCAGGCCGGCCGGTCCCCCGCTCACGCCCGGCGGGTCGACGCGGGCACCGTCCGGGTACGGCCTCGGCCGAGCCGGCAGGGGGTGAGCCGTGCCGGGCGTGCCCCCGCGTCGGGAGTCCGTGCCGAGCCGTGTCTCCGGTGGGCGGGACTCCCGCCGTTGGCTGGGTGGCTCTGTCAGGCGTGGGGTTCCGTCCGCCGGGGCCGGGTCGGGACCGTACGCTGGGGACGTGGGCGAGTGGGACGAGGATCCGGCGCGGGTCGCGACCCGGCTGACCGGGCGTCCGGCCGGCCGGGTGCGTACGGTGCCGGGGTCGCCCGCGGAGGTGCTGCTGGACGGCGGGACACCGGTGATGGTGAAACGCGGCGGCGGTCCGCGCGCCGTACGCGCCGAGGTGGCGGGGCTGCGCTGGCTGGCCCAGGCGGACGCGGTCCGGGTGCCCGCGGTGCTGGGACACGACGAGCACTGGATGGTGACCGAGCGGGTGGCGACCGGCGCCCCCGGCCCGGAGGCGGCGGTCCGCTTCGGGCGGGCCCTCGCCGCTCTGCACGCGGCCGGCGCGCCCCACCTGGGCGCGCCTCCGCCGGGCGGCCCCGAGGACGCCTACATCGGGAACGCGCCGCTGCGGAACGCGCCGGGCACCGACTGGCCCCGCTGGTACGCCGGGCACCGCGTGCTGCCGTACGTGCGCGCCGCCACCGACCGGGGCACGCTCCGCCCCGGTGAGGCCGTTCTGTTCGAGCGGGTCTGCGAGCGGCTGCCGGAGCTGGCCGGCCCCCCGGAGCCGCCGGCCCGGCTGCACGGCGACCTGTGGAACGGCAACGTGCTGTGGGGTGCGGACGACGAGGTCCGGCTCATCGACCCGGCCGCGCACGGCGGACACCGGGAGACCGATCTGGCGATGCTCGGGCTGTTCGGCTGCCCCCAGCTGGACCGGATCCTCGCCGGCTACAGGGAGGTGGCCCCGCCGGCGGACGGCTGGGAGCAACGGGTGGGCCTGCACCAGCTGTTCCCGCTCCTGGTGCACGTCGTGCTGTTCGGGAGGTCGTACGCGGACCGGGCCCTGGCGGTGGCGCGGGAGGCGCTCGCGCGCTGACCCGGTGCCACCCGCGGGAGCGCGGCGGGCCGGCCTCCCCCGCCCGAATACCGGGTACCCGTACGGGCCGAGGGTCTCCGGCGCGTCGACGGGACTGCACGGTGTCCGTCTCCTCGCACGGGCGCGGTCCTCGCCCCTCCCGGCCCGTGATCACGGAGCGTGAGGAAACCAATCACCCGTTCGGCTCGTATAAGGACGTGAAAGCCTAATCAGGGAGAGACCATGCAACCGTTCACGCTCAACTACGCGCGGCCCGCTGTGCAGTTGGACGTCACCACTCCGTACGCGTACGACTCCGGGCTGCAATTGAACGTCCTCCCGGACGGGCGGGCCGCCGCCACCGATCACGCGACGTTGAGAGCGCTCGGGACCACCACCTCGACCGCCGGTTCCAAGACGCACTTCGACGACTGAACCGCGGACGCCGAGAAGATGACCGTGCTCATCCTGACCAGTGAAGAGGACGTGACGGCGGACATGGTGGTCCTCCGGCTGGGCGAGGCCGGGGTGCCCGTCGTCCGGCTCGACCCTGCCGACCTGACCAACGGGGTCTCGCTGTCGGGCGAGTTCGTCCACGGCAGCTGCCGCGGCCACCTGTCCGTCGGGGGGCGGCTGGTCGGCATCGGCGGTCTGCGTTCCGTCTGGGTGCGCAGACCGGGGAGTCCCGCCGCCCGCGCCGCCCAGCCGTCGGCCTGGCTGACGGAGGAGTCGTCGCAGGCCCTGTACGGCATGCTGCGCTCCGGTGACGCCCGCTGGATGAACCATCCGGACGCGGCCCGCCGGGCCCGCCACAAGCCCTGGCAGCTGCGCCTCGCCCAGGGCAGCGGCCTGCCGGTGCCGGCCACGCTGATCACGACGTTCCCGCAGGCGGCCCGGGCGTTCGCGGAGCGCTTCCCCGACCTGGTGGTCAAACCGGTCTCCGGCGCTCACCCGCAGGAGCCGCCGCGGGCGGTGCCGACCAGCCGGGTCGCGCCGGACGCCGACTTCGCGGCGGTCGCCTTCGGGCCGACCCTGCTACAGCGGCGGATCGCCAAGCGGGCCGACATCCGGCTCACCGCCGTGGGCACCACCCTGCTGGCCGCCCGCAAGCCCGCCGACCCGGACGCCGGTCCCGACGACGTGGACGTGCGCTTCGCCCCGTCCATCTCGCCGTGGCTGCCCGTGGAGGTGCCGCCGCGTGTCGCCGAGGGCGTGCTGCGCTATCTGCGGGACGCGGAACTGGCCTACGGAGCGTTCGACTTCGCGGAGGACGCGGACGGTATCTGGTGGTTCCTGGAGTGCAACCAGTCCGGCCAGTTCGGGTTCGTGGAGATGGACACGGGGCAGCCGATCGCCGCCACCATCGCCGCGTGGCTCGCCGAGGAGGAACGGCCGGGCCACGGGTGCGCGCGGGGTGAACGGAGTACGGCATCGTGAGGCCGCGGGGGACGGCGCGGAGAGAGGAACGTGGGATGCGCATCGGACTGCTGGGGACGGGCCCGTGGGCGCGGGCGGCGTACGCCCCCGCCCTGGCCGGGCACACCGGCGTGGAGTTCGCCGGGGTGTGGGGGCGCCGGCCGGAGGCGGCGGCGTCGCTGGCGGCGGAGTACGACGTGCCGGCGTACGCCGACGTGGACGCCCTGCTGGCCGACGTCGACGCGGTGGCGGTGGCCCTGCCGCCCTCCGTGCAGGCCGGGTTCGCGGTGCGGGCGGCCGAGGCGGGCCGGCACCTGCTGCTCGACAAGCCGCTGGCGGTGTCGGTGGCGGACGCGCGGTCCGTGGCGGAGGCGGTGGCGCGGGCCGGGGTGGCGTCGGTGGTGTTCTTCACCGCGCGCTTCCAGCGGGAGCCGGCCGACTGGATCGGGGAACAGGCCGCGGTGGGGGGCTGGTTCACGGCGCGGGCGCAGTGGCTCGGGGCGGTGTTCACGACCGACAGTCCGTTCGCGGCCTCGCCGTGGCGGCGGGAGAAGGGCGCGCTGTGGGACGTCGGCCCGCACGCCCTGTCGGTGCTGCTACCGGTCCTCGGCGACGTACGGCAGGTCCTGGCCGCGGCGCACGGTCCCGCGGACACCGTCCACCTGGTCCTGGAGCACGCCACCGGCGCGTCGAGCACGCTCACCCTGGGCCTGTCGGCCCCGCCCGCGGCGGCCGGGGCGGACGTGGAGCTGCGGGGTGAGGCGGGGGTCACCGCCCTGCCGGGGAGTTCCGAGGGGGCGGTGCCCGCGCTGGCCCGGGCCGCCGAAGCCCTGGTGCGGGCGGCCGGCACCGGCCGCCCGCACCCCTGTGACGCCGCTTTCGGCCTCCGCGTCACCGAGATCCTCGCGGCGGCGGAGACCCTCCTGTCGGAGGGCACCGGGCAGGCCCGCGCCGGCGGATGAGGGCGGGGACGCCGCGCCGGGCTGCCGGCCGCGTCACCCGGTGCTGTCGGCCCAGTAGTTGACGCGTTCCCGCAGGACGGGATAGCCGGCCGTGGCGAAGTGCGCGGCCATCGGCCGGTTGCCCCGGTCGGTGGCGGCGGCGATGGAGTCGGCGCCCTGGGAGACCAGGAAGTGGGTGCACTCGGCGAGCAGGTCGTAGGCGTATCCGTGGCCGCGGTGCTCCGGGACCACGCCGATGAAGCCGACGCACGGTCCGCCGGAGTTGCGTGCCGGGACGTGGATGCCGGCCGGGTCGCCGCCGGGGGTGCGGGCGATGCGCCACCAGTCGCGCGGGGAAGGGAGTGAGCGCAGTACGTCCAGCTCCTCCCGGGCCGCTTGGTCGACGCCGCCCTGCTCGATGGCCCGGAGGGCGTGCGCGTCGAGGGTGACGGAGTGGATGCGGCGCAGCAGGGCGTGGAAGACCGCGTCGTCCGGTTCGGGCGTGAAGTGCAGCCGGCCGGGCCGCCGGGGCAGTCCCAGGTCGCGGGTCCAGCGGTAGGTGAAGCGTTCCACCAGGGGGGTGTAGCCGGCCCGACGCGCGGCGGCTGTGCGCGCCTCGGCCGCGGCCCGTAGGCGCGGGTCGTCGCGCCAGCCGGCGGGCAGGTCGAGTTCGAGTTCGGGGGTCCGCCAGGGCGCCGTCCCCAGCAGTTCGGCGCCGGCCGCCTCCTCGCCGTCGGCCACGTCGAACCAGTTGATCACCAGGGGCTCGGTGTCCTCGGGCCGGCCCCACCAGGCGGCGCGGGCCACGGTGCGGCCGTCACGCAGCGCGACGCGCTGCCAGTCGGGGCGGTAGTGGGTGCGGCGGTGCTTCTCGGCGAGGGCGAGCGGGTCGGGCATGGTGTGGAACAGGGCGGCACTGCTCGCGTCGAGCGTGCGGATGACCAGGTCGGTCAAGGGTTCCTCCGGGATGCGTGCGTGTGCGGCGCTCCCGGTCGGATCAGACGTGACACGCCCGCGGCACGGGGAGGGAGGAGCGCCGGATGGTGGTGACCTGCATCGCGCTCGCCTCCTTCTTCCGTCCGCTTCGGGCGTGGTGAGCCACACCGTAGGCGACCCGCGGGCCGGGCGTCCACCGGTTTTCCCGCGCGCTCCGGTGTACCCGGTGGCGGGCCGCCCGGGCGGTGGCGGCGTAGCTTGGGAACGTGGGATCGGTGCGCGGCTGGTCGTCGCACGGGAACCGGGAGCATCGCGGCTGGCTGCGGGGCGCGCCGCCACCGTGGTGGGTACGGGTGCTGCCCGTGCTCCTGCTGGTGACGGTCACCGTCGCCACGCTGGTGACGCCCGACGCGCGTGACGTCGGCTTCCTGCTGGGTGCCATCCCGCCGCTGGCGGTCCTGTCGTACGGCCCGGTGCTGACCGCCCTGCTGGGCGTGGGCGTGGTCGTGGTGCTGAACGTGCCGGCCACGCATCTGAACCGGCCCGGCAGCACCGACCTGCTGACCATCGTGTTCGTGGCCGCGCTGAGCGTGTTCGTGTCCTACGTGCGCAGCCGTCGGGACGCGCAGCTGGACACGGAGCGGGCCATCGGCGAGGCGGTGCAGCGGGCCGTGCTGCCGCCGCTGCCGGATCGGGTGGGTCGGGTCGGGTGCGCGGCGTTCTACCGGGCCGCGGAGAACGGGACGCTGGTGGGCGGGGACTTCTTCGACGTGCGGGAGGGGCCCTACGGGGTGCGCGCGGTGATGGGGGACGTGCGGGGGCACGGGCTGGCGGCGGTCGCGACGGTGGTGTCGCTGCTGGGGGCGTTCCGGGAGGCGGCCCTGGACCAGCCGGACCTGGAGTCGGTGGCGGCCCGCATGGACCGCCGGCTGGCGGTGGACTCGGCGGACGTACGGCACGCGGAGCTGTTCGCGACGGCGCTGCTGGTGGAGTTCGCCGGGGGGACGGCGGCGGTGCGGCTGGTGGCGTGCGGTCATCCGGCGCCCGTCCTGCTGTGCGAGGGGCAGGCCCGGGAGGTGGCCGTCGCGCCCGGTCCGCCGCTCGGGATCGGACTGGTGGGCGTCGGCCCGCCGAAGGAGGTCACCGTGGCGCTCGGTCCGGGCGACCGGCTGTTCCTGGCCTCGGACGGGGTGTGGGAGGCGCGGGACGCCACCGACGCCTTCTATCCGGTGCCCGAGCGGCTGGCCGCGCTCGCGGACACCCCGTCCGCCGAGCTGCCGGGAGCGGTGTGGGCGGACCTGGCCCAGCGGCGCTACGCGGTCCGTGACGACGCCACCATGCTGGTGCTGTCCCCCGATCCGCCGGCGACGGCGTGACCCGCGCGCGCCGCCGTGGCCCCGGGCCCCCCGGATCGACGCCCCGCGCTCGATTCGTTCGCTTCCCCGCGTGAAACGCGCCTTCCGGTGGCGGTCCGGCGCCGTGGACGTGACGCGTCACCCCCCGGCCGGCTGCCGAACCGGCGCGCGGGGTTCGAACGTCCCGGCTCAAACGCCACGGTCCGCCACCCCTTCCGCGCCGTAGAACTATCCACAACCATGCATATGCCGGGTGGCTGCGCGGACGTGCGCGGTGCCCGGGCACGGTTGCTCCCTGCGCTCAGGCAGGCGGGCGAGGAGACCCGGAGCAGCGCATGACGAACACGATGTGGACGCGGGGCGTGGAGTGGCTGGCCGCGGCGGCGGCCGATCCACGCGGCTGCAAGTGGGAGTGGGACCACGGCGAGGGCATCGCCCTGCTGGAGGCGGGCCGCTTCTGGGACGTGCTGAGCGTCCCCGACCGGCTGGGCCTGCTCACCCTGGACCTGCTGTGGCGGCCCGCGCTGCCCGTGCCGGGGCCGACGCTGGTGGACACGGTGGCCGGGCGGGTCGGCTTCCTCCTGCCGCCGGACCCGTCCGGGGGCTGGGTGGGCGCCGGACTGCGGTACGCGAGCAAGGGCGCCTGGGTGGCGGTACCGCCGCCGTACCGGTCCGCCCGCTACCTGGAGTGGCTGGTACCGCCCGACGGCAGCGGCACCCTGCACGCGCCCGGCGCCCTGGAGGAGGCGCTCCGGCTCGCCAACGGCACCCTGGCCGTGCTGGCGCCGCTGTGCGGGCGGTAGCGGAGCACGCGGGGCCGGGCCGGCGCCGGGCCCTGAGGCGGCATCGTGACGGGCCTGTCGCAAGGCGCGTGGCTCGGCGCGGAGGGCCCGTGGGCCGCTCCCTGACGCCGGTACGCCCCGCGTCGGCCGCTCGGCGGGCCGGGTGCGGCCGTCGGACCGGGCGGAAGGGCGGCCGAGGCGGGGCGCTCGCGTACGGGGCGCGGTACGGCCGGCGCGCGCGGCGGTCGGAGCACTCCTATGCTGGGGGATCCGGGCTCGGACGTCTCGCAGGTCGTCTCTCACGCGTCTCTCACGTGGTTGGAGCCAGCCCATGTCGCCTTCGTCCGCACGCCTGCGCAGGGGGGTCATCGCCGCCGCGCTCGCCGGAGCGCTGCTCGTGCCCCTCGCCGCGGGGACCGCTCCGGCCGCGCCCGCCGCCGGCACGCCCACCCCGTCCGCCTCGGGCCCGGACGTCCGCGCCCTCTCCCCCGGCGTGGCACGCCAGGTCGACGCCGCCGTACGGCGGGTGATGCGCGAGACCGGCACACCCGGCGTCAGCGTAGGGGTCTGGACGCCCGGACAGCCGGACTACGTCCGCTCCTTCGGTGTCGCCGACAAGTCCACGGGCCGCCGGATGGCCCCGGACATGTACACCCGTATCGGCAGCGAGACGAAGACGTTCACCGTGACCGCCCTGCTCCAGCTCGTGGACCGGGGCGAGGTCGGCCTGGACGACCCCATCGGCAGGTACATCCGCGGCGTGCCCAACGGCGACCGGATCACCCTGCGTCAACTGGCGGGCATGCGCAGCGGACTGTTCAACTACTCGGAGGACGACGCCTTCTTCAAGGCGCTCACCTCCGACCCCCGACGCCCCTTCACGCCCCGGCAGTTGCTGGCCTACTCCTTCAAGCACCCGGTGCTCTTCCAGCCGGGCGAGAAGTTCTACTACAGCAACACCAACCTGATCCTGCTCGGCCTGGTGGTGGAGCGGAGGAGCGGCCTGCGTCTCGGGGACTACATCCAGCGGCACATCCTCGATCCGGCCGGCATGCGGCACACGCTGTTCCCGGCCGGCGCCGAGTTCCCCTCGCCGCACCCGCAGGGTTACACGAACCAGACGGCGAACGGGAAGACGGCCGACGCCACCGACTGGGACCCGTCCTGGGGCTGGGCGGCCGGCGCGATGATCTCGACCCTCGACGATCTGCGGACCTGGGCGCCCACGGTGGCCACCGGCCGGCTGCCCGACGGGCGGCGGATGGTCAGCGCCGCCACGCAGAAGCAGCGCCTCACCACCCCGGCGACACCGATCCCGGGCGCCGGCTACGGGCTGGGCATCTTCGACGTGCAGGGCTGGATCGGCCACAACGGCTCGCTGCCCGGCTACGAGTCGCTGACCATCTACCTCCCCGCCACGCGCACGACGCTGGTGGTGGTGCTCAACACCGACATCGACCACGGCAACAACGAACCCAGCACGCTGTTCGGCCAGGCGATCACGCGGATCATCTCCCCGCGGCACGTGTTCGATCTGCCGGCGGAGCCGGCCGCCAGGTGAGTCACCGCCGCCGCACGAACCGGGGGCCGGGGCCGGCGACCACCGGACATGGCTCCGCCGGCGGCCTGGGGGGGGATCGGCCGCCGGCGGAGATGCCACGCCCGGGGCGGGGGGACGTCCCCGGGCGGCTCCTCCATCGATTGCCCCGCTTCCCCGGAAGTACGCACGGCGATCTCGAAGATTTTCCTACAGGGCGTGATCCGGCGACGGAGACCGGCGAGACCGTACGGCCGCGGTACGTCCGTCACGGCCGGCCGCGGTCCCACCCGGCCCCGTTCGTCCTGTTCCGCCGAACATCCGATCTTTACTCGGTGTCGGCGGCGGCCCCCGCACGCATGCCGACCCCCGCGAGGACCGCGCCGAGCACGCACAGCAGGCCCGTGACCACCGCGGCGGCGTGCACCCCGTGCATGAACGCCCGGGTGCTGCCCTCGGTCACGGCCGAGCCGAGGCTCCCGGACATGCCGCGGGAGACGGGGGCGATGCCCATCGCCACCGCGTCCTCGGCCTCCGCCAACCTGCCGGCCAGGGCGCGGGGCACGCCCGCACCGGTCAGTTCGGTCTCCAGGGTGGCGCCGACGCGGGCGCTGATCACGGAGACCAGTACGGAGGTGCCGAGGGCGCCGCCGATCTGGAGGGTGGTGGCCTGGAGACCGCCGGCCACTCCGCCGTCCCGTACGGGCGCGTTGCCGACGATCGCGTCGGAGGAGGCGGACAGCACCATGCCGACACCGAGGCCGAGCGCGACGAACGGCGGCCACATGGTGGCGTACGACGAGTCGCCGGACCAGGTGAGCATGGTGAAGCAGGCGGCGGCCTGGAGGAGCATGCCGAGCGGCATGCAGAACCGGGCGCCGAACCGGGCCGTCAGGGCGGCACCGAGCGGGGAGGCGACGAGCGAGGCGAGGCTCATCGGCAGCGTGCGCACGCCCGCCTGGACGGGCGTCAGACCGCGGACGTTCTGGAGGTAGAGCATGACGAAGAAGATCACGCCCAGCATGACGAAGAAGTTGAGGGCGGTGATGACCGCGCCGACCGTCAGCGAGCGGCTGCGGAAGAGACGCATCGGCAGCAACGGGTGCTCGACGCGGGTCTCGTGGCGGCCGAAGACGACGAGGAGCAGCAGGCCGACGATGATCGCGCCCCAGGTGCCGGCCGACGCCCAGCCCCAGGTCTCGCCCTTGACGACGCCGAGGACGACGCTCACGAGGCCCAGGGCCAGCAGGACGACGCCGGTGACGTCGAAGCGGTGGTGACCGGTGGTGTTGCGCGACTGCGGCAGCACGAACGCGCTGAAGGCGCAGGCGAGTACGCCGATGGGCAGGTTGATGTAGAAGACGGACTCCCAGGCGACGTGTTCCACCAGCAGGCCGCCGACGATCGGGCCCAGTGCCGTGGAGACGGCCGAGACCATCGCCCAGATGCCCACCGCCATGCCGAACCTGCGGGGCGGGAAGACCGCGCGCAGCAGGCCGAGGGTGTTGGGCATGAGCAGTCCGCCGAAGACGCCTTGGAGGGCGCGGAAGGCGACGACGCCCGTGATGGAGCCGGAGAGGCCGATGGCGACGGAGGACAGCGCGAAACCGGCGACCCCCACGAGGTAGAAGGTGCGCCGGCCGAACCGGTCGCCGAGTTTGCCGCCGAGGATGAGGATGGCGGCGAGGGCGAGCAGATAGGCGTTGGTCACCCATTGCAACTGCGCGGTCGACGCGTGGAGTTCACGGCCGATCGCCGGGTTGGCGATGGCGACGACGGAGCCGTCGAGCTGGACCATGAACAGGCCGAAGGCGACCGCGCAGAGGGTCAGCCAGGGGTTGGCGCGCCGTCGGGCGGCGGCGGTGGCCGGCGGCGCGGTGGACGCGGGCGCGGTGGAGGGATCCACGGAGGTGGACGGCATGGGAAAGCCTCGTCTGGTACGGAGATCGGGAAACGGGAAGGGGCGGGGCGCTGGGCGCTCCTGGCGGCACGGCCGGGACCGGGCGCAGGGCGGCCGGGACCGGGGGTGCACCCACGACGGCTCGACCGGAAGTGCGCCTGCGACGGCGCGACCGGGCGTGTGCCCGCGACGGCGCGACCGGGCCCGGCGGTACGCGGAGGCGTGCCGGGGCCGTGGGGGCCGGCGTGTCAGCGGGCGGCGGCGTGCAGCCGGCGCGTCAGTGAGGCGAGGGCGCCGAGGGCCGAGCCGAGGGCGTCCATCTCGCCCTCGGTGAGGGCGAGGAGGGCGTCCGTGAGGTGGGACACCTGGAGCGCGCGCACCTCACCGAGGCGGCGCCGGGCGACCGGCGTCAGGTACAGGCGGACGACGCGCTTGTCGGCACTGTCCCGGCGGCGCTCCAGCAGGCCCTCGCCGGCGAGCTGGGAGACCAGCGCGCTGACGTTGTTGGGCTTCATCAGCAGGGCCTCGGCGGCCTCCCGCACGGTGGCGCCCCGATGCTCCTCGAGGTGGCGCAGCAGGTTCAGTGGGCCCTCGGGCGGCTTGGGGTGGGCGTAGTCGCGGGCGACCAACCGGTCCAGGGCGCGGTGCAGCGCGGGCAGGGCGTCGGCGAGCGCCGGGGCGACGCTGTCGAGGTCCCGCCGGTGAGCGCTGGATCCGGGCATGACCCCCACAATAGGTATGACGTCATACCTATGTCAAACGGGCCCGCGGTGCCCGGGCACCGTCGGCGGGGTACCGCCGCGCGCAGGGGGGCCACCGACGCAATAAGCTCGTGCAATGGCGAAGTACTTCGACGTGCACCCCGACAACCCGCAGGCGCGCAGCATCGGCCAGGTCGCCGACGCGATCCGCTCGGGGGCGCTGATCGCATATCCGACCGACTCCTGTTACGCGCTCGGCTGCCGGCTCGGCAGCCGGGACGGCATGGACCGGATCCGCTCCATCCGCCGGCTGGACGACCGGCACCACTTCACGCTGATGTGCCGGGACTTCGCGCAGCTCGGTCAGTTCGTCCGGGTCGACAACGACGTGTTCCGGGCGGTGAAGGCCTCGACGCCCGGCAGCTACACGTTCATCCTGCCGGCCACCCGCGAGGTGCCGCGCAAGCTGCTGCACCCGAAGAAGAAGACCGTGGGTGTGCGCATCCCCGACCACGTGGTCACCCAGGCGCTGCTGGCGGAGCTGGACGAGCCGCTGCTGTCCAGCACCCTGCTGCTGCCGGACGAGGAGGAGCCGCTGACCCAGGGCTGGGAGATCAAGGACCGGCTCGACCACGTGGTGGACGCGGTGGTCGACTCCGGGGAGTGCGGCACCGAGCCGACGACGGTGGTCGACTTCTCCGGCGGGGAGGCCGAGATCGTGCGCCGGGGTGCCGGAGACGTGAGCCGCTTCGAATGAGCGCGCGGACACCGGGCGCGTAGGTCGTCGGCTCCATAAGGGTGCCCGGCGGCGGCCCCCCGGGGGGTCTCGTACGCCTGCCCGGCGGCCGGTCCACGCCCGGGCCGGCGGTGGACCGCACCCCGGCGACGGCCGGACGCCCGCCCCTGACACGGCTCGCCGATCTTGCGTGGCAGCATGGATCCAGTCGTGGCGCCGGGCGGCGGTCCGCCCGCGTCCGCTCCCGAGGGAAGGCCTTCTCACCATGACCGATGTCCGGGTGACCGACGTCGAGATCACCACCGATGACGGTGTCGCCGACGCCTGTCTCGTCCAGCCGGCCGACGGACGCCCGCGTCCGGCCGTACTCCTCTACCAGGACGCCTACGGGCTGCGCCCGCACCTGCGGTCCATGGCCGGCCGGCTCGCCGGCGCGGGCTACACGGTGCTGGTGCCGAACGTGTTCCACCGGCTCGGCCGGGCGCCGGTGCTGGAGCTGCCGGAGTTCATCGACCCGGCCGCCGACCCCACCCTCTGGGAGCGGCTCGGGCCGATGCTGGCCGGGCTGACGCCCGACCTGGTCAAGCGCGACGCGGGCGCCTATCTGCGGTGGCTGGCGGACAGTCCGGCGGTGGCCGACGGCCCGGTCGCACTGACCGGCTACTGCATGGGCGCCCGGCTCGCCCTGTGGACCGCGGGCGCCCATCCCGGCCGGGTGGCGGCGGTGGCGGGTTTCCACGGCGGCCGCCTCGCCACCGACGATCCCGGCAGCCCGCACCTGGAGGCCCCGGACATCACGGCGGAGCTGTACTTCGGACACGCGGACGAGGACCCGTCGCTCCCGCCGGAGCAAGTGGCCCGCTTCGAAGAGGCCCTGACGGCCGCCGGTGTGCGGCACACCTGCGAGGTCTACCCCGGCGCGCACCACGGCTTCACCCAGGCCGACACCCCCGCCTACGACCGGGAGGCCGACGAACGGCACTGGGCGGCCCTGCTCGCCCTGCTCGACCGCACCTTCTGACACCGGCGCCCCGGCGCCCGCGTCCGGTGGGCGCCGCGGCGGTGCCGTGTGGACCGATCCCGTCCGGAACATTGACATGCACGCGCCTTGGCGTGAATCTGAGAGCGCTCTCAAGCCAGGTACGGACCAGTTCCGTACGACCCCGACCCCACACGGAGGTGGAGAGTGCCTCACAAGCTCGCCCGACCCGCCCTGCCCCTGGCCGCGGCCGCCGCGCTCATCGGCGGTACCCTCGCGCTCGGCGCGCCGGGCCGCGCGGACGCCGCCGTCCCGGACACCATCCCCCTGAAGATCACCAACAATTCGGGCCGTTCCGACCAGGTCTACGTCTACGACCTCGGCACCCAGCTGTCCTCCGGACGGCAGGGCTGGGCCGACGCGAACGGCACGTTCCACGCCTGGCCGGCGGGCGGCAACCCGCCGACGCCCGCGCCGGACGCGGCCATACCCGGTCCGGCCGCCGGGCAGTCGACGACGATCCGCATCCCGAAGTTCTCCGGCCGGATCTACTTCTCCTACGGCCAGAAGCTCGACTTCCGGCTCACCACCGGCGGGTTGGTGCAACCGGCCGTGCAGAACCCCTCCGACCCCAACCGCAACATCCTCTTCAACTGGTCGGAGTACACGCTCAACGACTCCGGCCTCTGGCTCAACAGCACCCAGGTGGACATGTTCTCGGCGCCGTACGCGGTCGGGGTACAGCGCGCCGACGGCGGTGTGAGCACCACCGGCCACCTGAGGTCCGGCGGCTGGAACGGCTTCTTCAACGCGCTGCGCGGACAGCCGGGCGGCTGGGGCAACCTGATCCAGACCCGCTCCGACGGCACCGTGCTGCGCGCGCTGTCCCCGCTGTACGGGGTGGAGACCGGCGCCCTGCCGGCCAACGTGATGGACGACTACGTCAACCGGGTCTGGCAGAAGTACTCGACGTCCACCCTGACGGTGACGCCGTTCGCGAACGAGCCGAACACCAAGTACTACGGCCGGGTGTCGGGCAACGTCATGAACTTCACCAACTCCTCCGGCGCGGTGGTCACCAGCTTCCAGAAGCCGGACGCCTCCAGCATCTTCGGCTGTCACAAGCTGCTGGACGCGCCCAACGACAACGTGCGCGGCCCCATCTCCCGGACGCTGTGCGCCGGTTTCAACCGGTCGACCCTGCTGGTCAACCCCAACCAGCCGGACACGACGACGGCGAACTTCTACCAGGACACGGTGACCAACCACTACGCGCGCAAGATCCACGCGCAGATGGCCGACGGCAAGGCCTACGCCTTCGCCTTCGACGACGTCGGCAACCAGGAGTCGCTGGTGCACGACGGCGGCCCGCGGCAGGCGTACCTGACGCTGGACCCGCTGAGCTGACACGACGACGGTCCCGCACCCGGCGATGCGGGTGCGGGACCGCGGTCGGTCGCGAGGATCAGCCGGTCGTCAGGGCCGTATCGTCCACGACGAAGCTGGTCTGGAGGGAGGCGTCCTCCACGCCGTTGAACTTCAGCGTGACGGTCGAGCCCGCCAGCGAGGACAGGTCGAAGGACTTCTGGCTGTAGCCGGAGGCCGCGTTGGCGTTCGAGTACGTCGCCAGGGTCTTGGAACCGGCGGTCACCGTCAGCTTGTCGTAGGCGGTGCTGCCGGTCTCCGCGGTGTCGATGTGCAGGTAGAAGGTCAGGGTCGCCTTGCAGCCCGCGGGGATCGTCACCGACTGGGACAGCGAGTCGGTGTGCGAGGAGCCGTAGCCGTCCAGCCAGGCCTTGTAGGAACCGCCGTGGGCCGCCTCACCGCTGTCGGTGGTGATGACACCACTGGTCGAGGTCCAGCCGGTGCCGCCGGACTCGAATCCGGGGTTGCTCAGCAACTGGGCCGAGCCGCAGCCGCCGCCGGTGGGGCTGACCGTCCAGCTGAACGTCGCGGTGCCGGTCGCGCCGGTGGAGTCGGTCACCGTGACGGTGGTGCTGTACGTCCCCGCCGTGGTGGGCGTGCCGGAGATCACGCCGGTCGAGCTGTTGACCGACAGGCCGGCCGGGAGGCCGGAGGCGCTGTAGGTCAGCGCGCCGCTGTTGGTGCTGCTCGCCTGGATCTGGAGGCTGACGGCCGTGCCGACGGTGGTCGACTGGCTGCCCGGGTTGGTGACCGTCACCCCGCTGCTCGGCGGGTTGATGTGGCTGCCGACGGCGATGCCGGCGAAGGCGTTGCCCACTCCCGCGTACTGCGTGGAGTTGGTGCCGTACAGCGCGGCGGCGGCGTTCAGAGCCGCGGTGCGGGCGCCCGCGTAGTTGGTGCTGGACGTCATGTACGTCGTCAGCGCCTTGTACCAGATCTTCAGGGCGGCGTCACGGCCGATGCCGGTGACGGCGACACCGTCGGAGGTCGGGCTGTTGTAGGTCACCCCGTTGATGACCTTGGTGCCGCTGCCCTCGGACAGCAGGTAGAACATGTGGTTCGCCGGGCCCGAGGAGTAGTGCACGTCCAGGTTGCCGACGCCGGAGTACCAGCTGTCGGCCGAGCCGCCGTCCTTGCTGGGCTTGTCCATGTAGCGCAGCGGGGAGCCGTCGCCGTTGATGTCGATCTTCTCGCCGATGAGGTAGTCACCGGGGTCCGAGGCGTTGTTCGCGTAGAACTCCACGCCGGTGCCGAAGATGTCGGAGGTGGCCTCGTTGAGGCCGCCCGACTCGCCGCTGTACTCCAGGCCGGCGGTGTTCGAGGTGACGCCGTGGCTCATCTCGTGGCCGGCCACGTCCAGCGAGGTCAGCGGGTCGTTGTTCCCGGTGCCGTCGCCGTACGTCATGCAGAAGCAGCTGTCGTCCCAGAACGCGTTCACGTAGGCGTTGCCGTAGTGGACGCGGGAGTAGGCGCCGACACCGTCGTTGCGGATGCCGCTGCGGCCGAAGGTGTTCTTGTAGAAGTCCCAGGTCTCCTGGGCGCCGTAGTGCGCGTCGGCGCCGGCGGTGGCGGCGTTGGAGTTGGTCCCGTCGCCCCAGGTGTCGTTGGTCTGCGAGAACAGCGTGCCGGTGCCGGAGGTGCCGTGGTTCAGGTTGTACGTCTTGTGGCCGCCGCGCGCGCCGTCGGTCAGCGTGTACGTCGAGCCCGACTGGGTCGTCGTCAGCGTCACCTGGCCGCTGTACCGGGTCTTGCCGACACCGGTGTCCACCGCCTGGTAGCGGTACAGCTCCTTGCCGGTGGTGGCGTCGGTGATGACGTGCAGCTTGCTGGGCGTGCCGTCGTCCTGGAAGCCGCCGACCACCGTCTCCCAGGCGAGCTTCGGGGTGCCGGTGCCCGCCCAGATCACCTTGCGGGCGCTGTCGGTGGCGGGCTTGGTGGCGTCCAGGGCCTTCGCGGCCTTCAGCGCCTTGGTCTCGGCCGCGCCCTTGGTGACGGTGGCGGTGGTGGACGGCACCCGTATCGTGCGCTTGCTGTTGAAGGTGGTGCTCACGGTCCCCGCGGCCCGCGAGGCGGGCGGGGTGTGCACGACGAGGTCGCCGCCGAGGACGGGGAGTCCGGCGTAGGTGCGCTCGTAGCGCGTGTGCACGGTGCCGTCGTTGTCCTTGACGACGTCCCGGACGACCAGCTTCTCCTGGGCACCGAGGCCGAGGGTGCGGGCGGTGGCGCCGGTGTTCTGCCGGGCGCTCTTGATCAGCGCCTGGTGCTGGGCCGGGCTGAGTCCGGCCGCCAGGCCGCCGCCGCGCAGCGGGCTGGGGTGGGGAGCGGCCGGTGCGGCGGTGGCCGGTACGGCCTGGAGACCGACGGCGAGGAAGGCCGCGGTGGAGACCAGGGCGGCTCCGACCGTGGCCCGCTTGTGGGGAAGGGCTCTGTGGGGTCTCACTCGTACTCCTCCTGCTGCGGCCGCGGGTCGGCGGCCGGTGACAGACCGGGCGGACGGGTCTGCCGCCCGGGCGAGCTGAGCTGTGCGGCACCGTGATCCGTGTACGGGTGGGGTGGATCAGTGTGTGGTGGGAGAATGACAGCCCTGACCGGGCCATGTCACCCAACGGCCGGTCAATCGAGGGTTTTCCCTATCCGGCCCGCCCCCTCCCCCGCGCACGGGAGGGGCGGGCCGGCGAGCGCGCGGGAATCAGGGCTTGCGGGCGAGTCCGCCGTGCTCGGCGATGACCTCGGGCGCCGGCGCGCCGGGCTCCGGGCGCCACCGGTTGACCGGGACGACACCGGGCTCGACCAGTTCCAGGCCGTCGAAGTACGCGGTGATCTCCTCCACCGTGCGCAGGTTGTACGGGACCGCGCCGCTGTCGTTGTAGGCGTCCTGCGCCTGCTCGAAGACCGGGTCGATGCCGCGCGAGCCGTCGTTGACGGAGAGATGACTGCCCGACGGCAGGGCGTCCATCAGCCGGGTCACGATGGAGCGGGCCCGGTCGTGGTCGGCGACGTGCCCCAGGATGTTGCTCAGGATCAGCGCCGTGGGCCGGGAGAGGTCCAGTGTCCGGGCGGCGGCCGCGAGGATGCGGTCGGGGTCCGTCACGTCCGCGTCGATGTAGGCCGTCGCGCCCTGGCGGGACGAGTACAGCAGCGCCCGGGCGTGGGCGAGGACCATCGGGTCGTTGTCGACGTACACGATCCGCGCCTCGGGGGCGAGTTGCTGCGCGACCTCGTGGGTGTTCTGGGCGGTCGGCAGGCCGGTGCCGATGTCCAGGAACTGCCGGATGCCCGCCTCGGACACCAGGTACGCGATGTTGCGGCGCAGGAAGGCGCGGCTGCTGCGGGCGATCGTGACGATGCCGGGGAAGACGGCGGTGTACGCGTCTCCGGCCTCCTCGTCGACGGGGTAGTTGTCCTTGCCGCCGAGCCAGTAGTTCCAGATGCGGGCCGAGTGCGGCACCGACGTGTCGATCTTCTGGCGCGTCGCTTCTTCGGGTGTCGTCACAGGGTCGGTCATGGGTCGTGTCCGTCTTTCAGCCGAGGCGTGGATCATTCACGGCACAACTTACGTGCTGTGGAAGGTTCCTGACCCCCGGTCCGTGTCCATGGGCTCCCGGGGCGGTCCCGGCCCGCGCACGTGCGCCACCTGGGCCGGGGGCGGGGGCCGTGGGCGGGGGGCCCGTCCGGGCGCGCCGCACGCGGCGTTGTTACCGTGCACCGCGTGTCCGAATCCTCACGCGATACCGCCCGCGGCGCCGGCTGGGGCGCCGCCGAACGCGGCACCTACCGGCGGCTGATGCCCGGCGGCGACCGGAAACTGTCCTGGCTGGACCCCCGCGTCCTGTGGGCCGCCCGCAACGGCGTGCTGGCGTCCTGGTTCGGTGATCCCACGGGCCGCACCCGCGGCCGCTGGGTGGCCCGGCGGGCGGCGGCCGGCGCGCCCGCCGACAAGGTGGTCCGGCGGGACGTGCCGGAGCGGTTCTCCTTCATGGTGCTCGGGGACCCCGGGGAGGGCGGCGACTCCCAGTACGCGGTGGTGCCGGGCTTCCTGGAGGTGGCACGGGACACGGAGTTCGCCGTCATCGCCAGCGACGTCGTCTACCCGGTGGGCTGCGCCGACGACTACGGCCGCAACTTCTTCCGGCCCTACCGGGACTATCCGGCGCCGGTCTACGCGATACCGGGGAACCACGACTGGTACGAGGACCTCGACGCCTTCATGCGCGTCTTCTGCGCCGAGACCGCGCCGCTCCCCCCGGAATCCCGGCCGCGCCCGCTCACCCGCGCCTGGTGGCGCTCGCTGCTGTGGCACCGGGCACGCCCCACCGACGGGCAACGGCTCGCCGAGGCACGGCGGTTGCGGTCGGCGCCGGGGCAACAGGCCGTCCAGCCGGGGCCGTACTGGGCGATCGACGCGGGACCGGTGCGGATCATAGGCATCGACACCGGGCTGCTGGGCACCCTCGACGCCGAACAGGGCACCTGGCTGCGGGAGGTGTCCCGGGGTCCCCGGCCGAAGATCCTCGTCACCGGATCGCCCCTGTACGTCGACGGCGAGCACCACCCGTGCCCCGTCGAGGGCGGCGGCACGGTGGACGACGTCGTGCGGGCGCCCGAGCACCACTACGTGGCCGCGATCGGCGGCGACATCCACAACTACCAGCGGTACCCGGTCGACGTGGGCGGCCGCACCGTCCAGTACGTGGTCGCGGGCGGCGGCGGGGCCTTCATGCACGCCACGCACACCATTCCGCGGGTGTCGGTCGGCGGTGTGACCGAGCGCGACTTCCGCTGCTACCCGCTGCGCGGCGACTCGCTCGCCTTCTACAGCCGCCTGTACGGCCACCGGCTGCGCCTGCGCCGCTTCTTCCGTCTGACGGCGGCCGAGGCGACGGCCGTGATCGCGGAACGGCTGGGCATCGAGCCGGGCCGGGCCCCGGAACCCGGCGCCCGGATCACCCGCCGCACCCGCCTGGTCGCCTCGCTGCTCGGCACCGGACGCCGGCCGGAGCGGGCCGCCCGGTTCCGGCTGCCCGTGCGGAAGATCTACACCCAGCTGTTCTCGCCGTCCTCCACCTCCTACGACCCGCCGTTCTTCAAGTGCTTCCTGCGGCTGGACGTCGGCCCGGAGGCGGTCCGGCTGCGCTGTTTCGCGGCGACCGGCAATCGCGCCCAGGAACTCGACCCGCCCGTCGAGGACGAGGTGGTGATCCCGCTCCCCTCCCCGCACAACTGATCACACGGTTGTCACACTCGCCTGCCAGAATCGGGGACAGCACCGACGTACGACCGCTGGAGGAGCCCGTGCCGTCCGCCCCCCGTCCGCTGCGCAGGCTGGGCTTCCTCACCATCGGCCTGTTCGACGCGGCGGACCCCGCCCGCGGCCACGAGTCCACGCTGGAGATCATCGAGCTGGGCGAGCGGCTCGGCTTCGACAGCGCCTGGGTCCGCCACCGCCATCTCCAGTACGGCATCTCCTCCCCGGTCGCCGTCCTCGCCGCCGCCTCTCAGCGCACCCGCCGCATCGAACTGGGTACGGCGGTGACCCCCTTGGGCTGGGAGAACCCGCTGCGGCTCGCCGAGGACCTGGCGACCGTCGACGTGCTGTCCGGCGGCCGGCTCAACCCGGGGTTCAGCGTGGGGCCGCCCCAGCACCTGGAGCAGGTCAGGGGCGCCCTGTACCCGGACACCGCCGACACCGAGGACTTCGGTCACGAGCGCGCGCGCCGGCTGGTGGACCTGGTGCGCGGCGAGCCCGTCTCCGGCTTCCGCGGGCAGGAGGGGTTCGAGGTCTTCTCCTCCGTGGTCCAGCCGCACTCCCCCGGTCTCGGCCGGCGGCTGTGGTACGGCGCCGGCAGCCTCGGTTCGGCCAGCTGGGCGGGCGAGCACGGCCTGAACCTGCTGACCAGCAGCGTCGTCAAGGCCGGGGACGACGAGGACGGGCCGGTGGACTTCGCCGCGACACAGCTGTCCCACATCCGGGAGTTCCGGGCCCGTCATCCCGACGGGGAGGCGGCCCGGGTCTCCCAGGGACTGGTGGTGATCCCGACCGACTCCGCGACCCCCGGGCAGCGCGCCCGGTACGCCGAGTACGCGGCCCGGCGCCTGCCCCGTACCGCCTCCCCGCAGGGCCCGGCACGGCTGCTGTTCGCGCCGGACCTGGTCGGCACCTCGGCGGAGCTCGCCGAACGGCTGCACGCCCACGCCGCCTTCCGCGAGGTGGACGAGGTGGCGTTCGCGCTGCCCTTCACCTTCGAGCACGAGGACTACGCACAGATCCTGACGGACATGGCGACGCGACTGGGGCCGGCCCTCGGGTGGCGGCCCGCCGGCTGACTCACCACTGCCCGGCCGCGGGGCCGGTGAGCGGTTGCGACGGCCTGCCGTCCACGCCCACCGGCACGTCCCCGGCAAGCATCACCCGGTGCATGATCCGCGGCGCCTGGAGGTGGGCGTTGTCGCCGGGGGCGAGGTGGATCGTGGCCCGGTTGTCCCAGAAGGCGACGCTGCCGGGCTCCCAGCGGAACCGGACGGTGTACTCGGGGCGGACCGCCTGCTCCAGCAGCATCTCCAGCAGCGCGGCGCTCTCCGGGCGGGAGACGCCGGCGATCTGCTCCACGTAGTAGCCGTTGACGAACAGCACCCGCTCGCCCGTCTCCGGGTGCACGC
Source organism: Streptomyces sp. NPDC100445 (assembly GCF_044759735.1). Taxonomy (NCBI): domain Bacteria; kingdom Bacillati; phylum Actinomycetota; class Actinomycetes; order Kitasatosporales; family Streptomycetaceae; genus Streptomyces; species Streptomyces sp. NPDC100445. The sequence continues at coordinate 514,594 of NZ_JBIVZV010000004.1, forward strand.
GGACCAGCGGGTGCACGGTGGCGGTCTGGTGGTCCAGCAGGTGGCGGACGTAGGCGTCGTCGCCGGGCCGGGGCTGGTAGCCGACGCCGAGCCGGTGCTCGGCGCGCAGCCCGTCCACGAAGGCGCGGACCGGCTCCGACAGCCCGGCGTAGGCGGCGGCCAGACTGGCCCAGGTGGTGTCGCCGCCGTAGGGCGGGACGGTCTCGGCGCGCAGGATCGTCGCGGCCGGCGGGTCGATCCGGGCGCCGTGGTCGCAGTGCCAGCCGCGCAGCAGGGTGTGCCGGCGGCGCCGCAGCCACTCGTCGTGCTCCATGCCGAACCGTCCGCCCAGTTCCAGCCGGTCCGCGGTGGTCTCCACCTCGGGGTGGCCCGCCGGTGAGGCGCCGCCGCGCCGGCGCAGGACGACGGGTTCGCCGAAGCGGCGGGCGAGAGCGACATGGCCGGCGTGGTCCAGGTGCTGGTCCCGGAAGAACACCACCTTCCAGCGCAGCAGGGCCTGCCGGACCAGGGTCACGACGGCGTCGTCGAGCGGCGCGGTGAGGTCGACCCCGGCGATCTCGGCACCGATGTGCCCGGCGACGGGCCGGACCTCCACATCGGCGACCGCGGCACCCGCGCCGGGGGCCGCCTCTCCGGTGCGGGGCCCCGCCACCGCCTCGCCGGCGGAGGTCCGGCCCCGCCCGTCCGCGTCCCGCTCCGGCTGCCCCGCTCTGGCCCTGTGCGTCCTCATACACGCTCCGATGCTCGTCCGGTACCGGTCCCGCTCAGCGTGACATCGCGGTCGCCGCACCGCTAACCCCCGCGGCCGCTCCGCGGGCTGGAGCGGCGTCGGCGGGGGTACCCGAAGGGCGTGGAGCCCGACGCACGGAAGGAGCCCCGGGTGGCGGCGGAGGACCGGCTGCGGACGTACCGCGCCAGGCGTGACTTCGGGCGGACCCGCGAACCGGCGGGCCGGGCGGCGGGCACCGGGGCCGGCGGTGACGGGCCCCGCTTCGTGGTGCAGATCCACGACGCCCGCCGCATGCACTTCGACTTCCGGCTCCAGGTCGGCGACGTCCTGAGGTCCTGGTCCGTGCCCAAGGGCCCCTCCGACGACCCCGGGGACAGACGGCTGGCGGTGCCCACCGAGGACCATCCGCTGGAGTACGAGGAGTTCGAGGGCGTCATCCCGAGGGGCCGGTACGGCGGCGGGACCGTGATCGTGTGGGACCGGGGCACGTACGAGCCGCTGAGCCACGACCGCGGCGGGCACCCGGTGGACTTCGCGGAGTCCCTGGAGCGCGGGCACGCGACCTTCCGGCTGCGCGGCGCCAAGCTGCACGGCGCGTACGCCCTGACCCGCTTCCGCGACGGCGCGGACGGGGAGGAGGCCTGGCTGCTCGTGCGCAAGGGACCGGCCCGTCCCGGGGCGCACGGCACGCCGGACCCCCGCCGGGCCCGTTCGGTGCGCACGGGACGGACTCTGGCCCAGGTCGCGGCGGCCGACGGCGAGCGGTGAGGACCTCGCCCCCGGATGCCCCGGTCACCCGGTGGCGGCGGGCTCCTCGGCCACGGCCCGCCGGTCCGTGCGGTGCACATCGGGGACGCAGAGGTTGACGGCCGCGGCCACGGCGATCAGGCCGGCGCAGGCCAGGAGCACCCCCCTGCTGTCCCAGGCGCGTGCGGCGAGCGCGGTGACGAGGTAGCCGAGCGGGATGGCGAGGCGCTCGCCGACCCCGTTGAAGGCGCTCATGCGGCCCTGCTCGGCCGGCGGCACATGCCGCTGGAAGGCGGTCGTCCAGGCGACGATCGCGATGTCGAGCCCGATCCCGGCGAGGGCCGCGGCCGCCAGGACCAGGGTCAGCGGTGCCCCCGCGCCCATGGCGGTCAGCGGGAGCGCGAGGGCGCCGCTCGCCGCGACCGCCACGGTGAGCAGCCGGACCGGTGTCCAGCGCAGGCACACCAGCGTGCCCGCCAGCAGCCCGCCGGCGAAGGCCGCCTGGACGAGCCCCCAGTCGCGGGCCCCGCCGTAGTCCCGGGCGGCGACGAGGGGGCCGAGGAGCTGGAAACCGGCGAGCCAGGCCGCGACGAGCACGGTGCCGGCGGCCGTGTAGGTCCACAGCCAGGTGCGCGAGCGGAAACCGGCCCAGCCCGCGCGCAGGTCCGCCAGGACACCGCCGCGGGGGGTCGCGGGAGCGCCCAGGCGCAGGCCGAGCAGGAGGAACGCGGCGACGGCGTACGTGAGGGCGTCCCAGGCCAGCGCCCAGGCCGCGCCCGTGGCCGCCACGACGAGGCCGCCGGCGACCGGGCCCAGCACCCGGACCGCGTTGCCCGGCAGCCGGAGCAGCGCGTTGGCCCGCTGGAGGTGTCCTGGGGCGACGATCTGGGCGACGGCGCCCTGGGCGGCGGGGACGGTGAAGGACGCCGCGGTACCGGAGAGGAATCCGCAGGCGGCGATCGAGGTCGTCGTCGCGTGTCCGGTGGCCACGGTGACGGCGAGCGCCCCTTGGGCGGCCGCCGCGAGCAGGTTGCCGAGGAACAGGATGCGGCTGCGGGAGAGGCGGTCGGCGAAGAGGCCGCCCGCGAGGAGGAAGACGATCGTCGGGACGGTGTTCGTGGCGAGCACCACCCCGAGGGAGCCCGCCCCGCCTCCCTGCTCGATGACGGAGTACGCCAGGGCCAGCGGAGCCATCGCGGTACCGGTCGCGGAGACGAGCTGCGCCGACGCGAACCGGCGGAAGGGCGCGGTCCGCCATGGCGGGCGGGAGAGCGTCGGTGCGTCGGCGGCGGTGCTCATGGTCTCCCTCGGGCGGGGCGGCGGTCCGGTGCCGGATCGGCGGCCTCCTGGCCCCGACCGGCCGGCGCCGAGCTTACGTTCACGCCGGCCCCGGATGCCCGCCCTTTCCGGAAGGGGCCTCCGGGGCCGGGAGGCGGCCGTTGGGCCCGACGCCCTCGCCGTCCGGGAGCCCGTTCAGCCCTTGCGGGCGCGCAGGGCGGCCAGGGCCCGGTCGGCGTGGGTGTTCATGCGCAGTTCGCTGCGGACGACGTCGAGGACGGTGCGGTCCACGTCGATGACGAAGGTGACGCGCCGGGTCGGGGCCAGGGAGAAGCCGCGCCGGACACCGAACAGCTCACGCACCGCCCCGTCGGCGTCGGAGAGCAGCGGCATGCCGAGGCCGTGCCGCCCGGTGAACTCGCGCTGCCGGTCCACCCCGTCCCCGCTGATCCCGACGGGACGCGCGCCGACGGCGGCGAACTCGGCGGCCAGGTCACGGAAATGGCAGGCCTCGGCGGTGCAGCCGGGGGTGAGGGCGGCGGGATAGAAGAACAGGACGACCGGTCCGTCGGCCAGCAGGTCGCCGAGCCGGCGGACGGTCCCGGTCTCGTCGGGCAGGGCGAAGTCCTCGACCCGGTCCCCGGCCTCCGGGGCGCGCCGGGTCACCGCCGGCCCTTCCCTGGCCGGCCGGTCGCCTCCGCCGCGCCACGGGCCACCCGGCGCGCCCACAGCACCAGGGGCGCCTGGAGCGGCAGTCGGGCGAGGGCGGCGGTCCGCTGGGGTGCGGGCCGGTCGCGCCAGTCGACGGCCATCCGGACGTTGGCCGGGAACACGCCGACGAAGAAGGCCGCCGCCGTCCCGGCCGCCACGGCGCGCGTGCGGGGTGCCGCGACACCGGCCGCCAGGGCCAGTTCCACGGCGCCGCTGCCGTAGGTCCAGGCCCGGGGCGAGCCCGGCAGCAGCCGGGGGATCGTCGCGTCGAACCGGCGTGGAGCGGCGAAGTGGGCGACCCCGGCCGCGGCCAGGAGACCGGCGAGCAGCAGGGGCGAGCGTTCGGACCGGGACACGGTTCCTCCTCTGGTGGCCTGCCGCCGGATATTACTGGACGGTAGGCTCCGTGGCGCGCAAGCGGACGCGCCGGAACCGGACGCGCCCGACCGGACGGCGGACGGCCCGGCCTTGCCCGCGCCGGTCACCCGGCGCAACCTGGAGCCATGGGCGCTCAGCAGGACGGCCCCACCCTCATCACGTCCGTGCAGCGCGCGCTCCGCCTGCTGGAGGCGGTGAGCGCGCACGAGAACGGCGCGCCGGCCAAACAGCTGGCACGCGAGACGGCACTGCCCCTGGGCACCGCCTACCACCTGCTGCGCACCCTGGTCCACGACGGCTACGTACGGAAACTGGGCGACGGCGGCTTCGTCCTGGGCGACAGGCTGGGCACCCTGCACGCGGCCGGCAACGCCCAGACGCTGCTCAGCCGGGTACGCCCGGCGCTGACCGCCCTGCGGGACGAACTGGCCGGCGCCGTCTACCTCACCCTCTACGAGGAGGGCGAGATCAGGGTCGCCGAGATCGTCGACGGCCCCCGTACGCCCCGGGTGGACCTGTGGGTGGGGTTCGAGGACGCCGGACACGCCACCGCGCTGGGCAAGTCGGTGCTCCGCGAGCTGGACGAGGAGGGCCGCCGGGAGTACCTGTCCCGCCACCACCTGGCCGACCTCACGCCACGGACGATCACCAGCCTCCCGGAGCTGCTGCGCAGGATCGAGTCGCCGCCCCTGGCGCCGGCCGTCACGGACCTGGAGGAGTACGCGCTGGGCACCGTGTGCGTCGCCGTGCCCGTCCGCCGCGGGGACACGCTCGGCTCCGTCGGTGTCTCCCTCCCGGTGGAACGGCGGCCCCAGCTCCAGGAGGTCCGGGCCCGTCTGGTCCCGCTGGCGCTGCGGGTGACCCGGAGCCTGTCGCTCACTATCTGAAAAGCCGCTCCTTGTGGCACCCCCCGCACGGCCCGTTTCCTGGATGAAACGGACACTCCGGGTGTGCACCCCCTACCGGCGAGGACTGCGGACGCGACATGAGCCAGGCCCGACACCACGGCGGCGGTCACGCGCCCGCACGCATGCCCACGCACCGTGCGGCCGACACGTGGAGAGCCGTCCGCCGGCGGGCCGGCGGACAGCTGGCCGCGGGGACGCCGGCCCTGCCCGTGCTGGTCGTCGCCGTCGTCGTGCTCGTCGACCTCGCGGGCGGGGCGGGCATGATCTGGCTGCCGCTGCTGGCGGCCGCACCCGCGCTGGCGGCCACCACCAACGGGCCGCGCGGCGTGCTCTGCGCCGGTCTCCTCGCCGCGGCGACGGGCACCGCGCTGGGCGCCGGACACGGGGCGCCCGCGCGTGAGCTGGCGGCCGTGCCCTGCGCCCTGCTGGCCGTCACCGCGGCGAGCGGCCTGGCCAGCGCGTCACGGGGCCGGCGCGAACGGGTCCTCGCGGCCGTCCGCTCCGTCGCCGAGGCCGCCCAGCAGGCGCTGCTCCAGCCCGTCCCGGAGACCGTCGGCCCGTTCCAGGTGGCCGTCCGCTACAGCGCCGCGGCGGCGGAGGCGCGGATCGGCGGCGACCTGTACGCCCTGCTGCCCACCCCGTACGGCGTCCGGCTGATCGTCGGCGACGTGCGCGGCAAGGGCCTGCCCGCCGTGGGGACCGCCGCGCTGGTGCTCGGGGTGTTCCGCGAGGCCGCCCAGGACGAGCCCGACCTGCTCGACGTCGTCGGCCGGATCGAGCGGAGCCTGGCACGCAACCTCGGCCCGGACGACTTCGTCACCGCGGTGGTCGCCGGCTGTCCCCGTGCGGGGCACCTGGAGATCGTCAACTGCGGCCACGCGCCGCCGCTGCTGATATCCGCCTCCGGCGAGGTCCGGGCGGTGGAGCCGGCGCCACCGGCTCCGCCCCTCGGGCTGCGGGCCCTCTCGGGCCAGACTCCCGGACTCCAGCGGCTCCCCCTGTCGGCGGGGGACCAGCTGCTGCTCTACACCGACGGCGTCACCGAGGCCCGCGATCACAGCCGGGCCTTCTACCCGCTCGCCGAAGGCGTGGCCCGGCACGTGTCCGAGGAGCCGGCGCGCACGCTCACCGCGCTCCACGACGAGCTGCTCGCGCACGTGGGCGGACGGCTGCACGACGACGCCGCCCTGCTCCTGCTCCGCAAGCGCCCCACGGACGAGCCGGTCCCCGCAGTCCCGGCATAGCACCGGATCCCGGGCCGTTGCGGGCGTGGATCAAGGTCGTGGATGATCGGGGAATCCGACTTCTTGGGGGGAACGACATGCGATTCGCCGATGGTCCGGGCGTGCACTGCGAGGTTCACGTCGAGGCGGCCGTACCGCGGGTCTGGGAATTGGTGACCGACATCCGGCTGCCTGCCGGGCTCAGCCTGGAGCTGAGGCGTGTCGAGTGGCTCGACGGCGCGGACCGGCCTGCCGTGGGCGCGTGCTTCGAGGGACACAACCGTCACGAGCGGCTCGGCGAGTGGCGGACCGTCTCCCGGGTGGTCGAGCTGGACGAGCAGCACGTGTTCGCCTGGGCCGTCACGGACGTCGACGGCCGGTACGGAGAACCGACGCTGGATCCGGCGCGGTCCATGGCGTCCTGGCGCTACGAACTCGAGGCCGAGGGGACGGGCACCCGGCTGCGGCAGTCGGTGCTCATCGGGCCGGGCCGCAGCGGAGTCACGCTGGCTCTCGAACGCTGGCCGGACCGGGAGGAGGAGATCATCGCCTATCGGCTGAAGGAGCTGCGCGCCGGGATGGAAGCCACCCTGAGCGGCATCAAGGCGCTGGCCGAGGAAGGTGCCTGAGATCCGGTCGCGAGCGGTGTCACGACGGCCGCGGACCCGGGTCGGCCGGTCCGGGGCGGCGCGACGGCTGTCCGGCTCTTCCGGTCAGGGGGGTCCGGCGAGCGGCCGGCGGGAGACCGAGGGCCCCCTCAGGCGACGGCGAGCTCCGCCCAGCGGGTCGTCACTCCGGTCGGGTGGACCCGTATGCCGTGCCGGGTCGCCAGGGCGTGGACGATCGTCTCGCCGCGGCCGTGCTCGTCCGGGTCGGTACCGGCGAGGGAGCAGCCGGGGGGCAGCGCGGGCCCGGCGTCGGTGACCTCGACCCGCAGGGTGCGGCCGGCGTCGCCCCACAGCCAGGACAGCCGCAGGTGGGCCGGGGGCCGGGCGTGGACGACCGCGTTGGTGGCGAGCTCGGAGACGACGAGCAGCGAGTCCTCGACGATGTCCGGGCAGACGCTCCATTCGTCGAGGACCGCCGCCACCCGCCGGCGTACCGCCGAGACGGCGCCGGCGACGGGCGGCAGCGGACACACGTGTTCGCAGGCTGCCCGAAGCAGCGTGTTGAGCTGTGCCGCCATGTTCTCTCCCGGTGGTGTCGCTGCCGGCCCGGCGCCGTCCCGTCGGCGCGTTCCGTGCATCAAGGCACGCTATGGAGACGAATCGGGCGCGTCAATGAACGGCGGTCGGCATTACCGAACAGCCGGGGGTTCACGGCGTCCCGCCGCCCGTGCGGCGAAGCGCGCGCGGCGGTAATAGGCTCGGCTCATGGCCGGCCCAGTCCAGTCGATCGAACGGGCGGCGGCGATACTGCGCCTGCTCGCCGGTGGGCCCCGCCGACTCGGACTCGGCGAGGTGGCGGCCTCGCTCGGCCTGGCGAAGGGCACCGCGCACGGCATCCTGCGCACCCTCCAGCACGTGGACTTCGTGGAGCAGGACGCCGCGACCGGGAAGTACCAGCTGGGGGCCGCCCTGCTGCACCTGGGCACCAGCTACCTGGACGTCAACGAGCTGCGTTCGCGGTCCCTGAACTGGACCGACGCCCTGGCCGCCCGCAGCGGTGAGGCGGTGCGCCTGGGCACGCCCCTGGAGGGCAGGGTCCTCGTCGTCCACCACGTGTTCCGGCCGGACGACACCTTCCAGACGCTGGACGTGGGCTCGCTGCTGCCCCTGCACGCCTCCTCGCTGGGCAAGGTACTGCTGGCCTACGGGGCCGCGGCCGTCGAGCCGTGTCGGGAACCGGGCCTGGAGGCCTACACCCGGCACACCCTGGTGGACCCCGAGCGGCTGGGCCGGGCGCTGGCCGCCGTCAGGGAGGCCGGGTGGGCCGCCGAGGTGCAGGAGATGAGCATGGGCGAGGCCGGGCTCGCCGCACCGATCCGGGGACACGGCGGACTGGTCGTCGGCGCCGTCGGGATCTCCGGGCCGGTCGAGCGGCTCTGCGACGGCCAGGGGCACCCCCGGCCGGCCCTGGTCACCCTGATCCGCGAGGCCGCGCGGGCGATCTCCCGGGACCTGGGAGCCGCCCGCTGGTAGCGCACGACCGCCGCCCCACGATCCGTCGGAAGGCAGACCCGATCATGGCTGAACGGTATGTGATGTCGGTCGACCAGGGCACGAACTCGACCCGGTGCATCCTGTTCGACCAGCGGGGTCGGCTGGTCTCGGTCGCGCAGCGGGAGCACCAGCAGCACTTCCCCCGGCCGGGCTGGGTGGAGCACGACGCGGTCGAGATCTGGCAGAACCTGCGCCGCGTCGTGCCCGAGGCCCTGTCCGGCGCCGGTGTCGAACCGGACCAGGTCACCGCCATGGGCCTGGCCAACCAGCGGGAGACGACCGTGCTCTGGGACCGGCGGACCGGTGCCCCGGTGGGCCGGGCCCTGGTCTGGCAGGACACCCGTACGGGGCCGCTCGTCGAGGAGCTGAGGAAACACCCCGGGGAGGCCTTCTTCCTGGACCGCTGCGGCGTGCCGCCCTCGACGTACTTCTCGGCGCTGCGGATCAGGTGGCTGTTCGACCACGTCAAGGACGTGGAGCGGCGCGCCAGGGACGGCGAGGTGCTGTTCGGGACGATGGAGAGCTGGCTGATCTGGAACCTCACCGGGGGTGCCGGAGGCGGCCTGCACCTCACGGACCCCACCAACGCCAGCCGCACGATGCTGATGAACATCCGCACCCTCGACTGGGACGAGGAGCTGCTGGACTGCTTCGGGGTGCCCCGCCCGATGCTGCCCGAGATCAGGTCGTCGGCCGAGACGTACGGCGAGGCCGGCGCGGTGCTGCCGGGTGTGCGGATCACCGCGGCCCTCGGCGACCAGCAGGCCGCCCTGTTCGGCCAGACCTGCTTCTCCCCGGGCGAGGCGAAGTGCACCTACGGCACGGGCGGCTTCCTGCTGCTCAACACCGGCCCCGACCCGGTGCGCTCCCGGCACGGCCTGCTCACCACGGTCGCCTACCGGGTCGGGTCGCAGCCGCCGGCATACGCGCTGGAGGGGTCGATAGCCGTCACCGGCGCGCTCGTGCAGTGGTTCCGTGACCGGCTGGGCCTGATCAGCAGTGCGCCGGAGATCGAGACCCTGGCGCGGACGGTCGAGGACAACGGCGGCTGCTACATCGTGCCGGCCTTCTCGGGTCTGTTCGCGCCCCGCTGGCGCAGCGACGCGCGCGGGGTCGTCGTCGGGCTCACCTCGTACATCACCAAGGGGCACCTGGCGCGCGCCGTGCTGGAGGCGACGGGCTGGCAGACGCGGGAGGTCGTCGACGCCATGAACGCCGACTCCGACCTGCCGCTGCGGGAGCTGAAGGTGGACGGCGGCATGACCGCGGACAACCTGCTCATGCAGTTCGTCGCGGACGTGCTGGACGTGCCGGTGGTGCGGCCGATGGTCGCCGAGACGGTCTCCCTCGGCGCCGCCTACGCGGCCGGGCTCGCCGCCGGCTACTGGTCCGACCTGGAGGTGCTGCGCCGCAACTGGCACCGCGCCGCCCAGTGGCTGCCCGCCATGGACCCCGGGCGCCGCGAGTGGGAGTACGAGAACTGGCGGCGGGCCGTCGAGCGCTCCCTGGACTGGGTCAGGCCGCCGCATCCCGGCTGACAGGGTGGCTCCCGGTCCGCCGCGGGCGCCCGGCCCGGCTGGCTGCCCGCGGCGGACCGTTCAGGGGAACCGGGGGTGAAAGGCGCGTGAGGGCGCCGGGGCCGGTCGAGACCTTCTGCCGTGACCGCCGTGACGCTGCCGCTCATCCCGCCGATGCTCGCCACCCCCGGCGGCCTGCCCTCCGCCGCCCAGGACGAGCGGTGGGCGTACGAGACCAAGCAGGACGGCCAGCGGGTCATGGTCTACCTGCCCGGCGACGGCACCGTACTGCTGCGCGCCCGCTCCGGGGAGGACATCACCGGGGCCTACCCCGAACTCCGGCCGCTCGGCGCCGCCCTGGGCACCACGCCCGCCGTGCTGGACGGCGAGGTGCTGGCGCTGGACGCGCGGGGCCGGGCCGACTTCCAGCTGCTCCAGAGCCGGATGGGCCTCGCCCACGCGCCCGCGCGGGCGGCGCGCCGGGCCGCCCAGGTGCCGGTGCACCTGGTGCTGTTCGACGTGCCGTACCTGACCGAGCCGCTGGTGCGGCTGCCGTACGTCCGCCGGCGGGCACGGCTGGAGGAGCTGGGGCTGGCGGGACCGCACTGGTCGACGCCGGGCGCCGTGACCGGGCACGGCGCCGAGGCACTGCGGGCCACCCGGGAGCACGGCCTGGAGGGCGTGGTGTGCAAGCGGCTCGACTCGGTGTACGAACCCGGGATCCGCTCCCGCGCCTGGATCAAGATCCGCAACATGCGCGCCGAGGACGTGATCGTCGGCGGCTGGCTGCCCGGCCGGGGGCGGCTGGCCGGGCTGCCCGGGGCCGTGCTGGCCGGCCAGCGCGCGGGGGGCCGGCTGCGGTACGTCGGCGGGGTCGGCACCGGCTGGAGCGAGGCGGAGCGGGCCGACCTCGCTCAGCTGCTGCGGGACGCGGCGAGCGAGCGGTGCCCGTTCGACCCGGTGCCCCGCGTCGCCGACGCCCGCTGGGTGCTGCCCCGGCTGGTGGGCGAGGTCAGCTACAGCACGCGGACCCGGAACGGGATGCTGCGCCAGCCGTCCTGGCTGCGGCTGCGCCCGGACCTCACCCCCGATCAGTCCGCGGCGGACCTGCCGGAGGGCTTCGCCCGGTGACGGGACCCGACGGGATGTCACGTGTGTGACAGCTGTGCCCTCTTGGCAGCGGGGCGAGCGGCCGGGATGCTGAACTCCCGCACGTACACACGTCGTTGGAGGATGCTGTGGTCCCGCTCGTCCCGCGTCTCCGGCGCGGCAGGTGGTTCGCCGTGCTGGCCGGCGTCGCCGCCCTGGTCGTCGCCTCCCCCGCCGTCGCCTTCGCCGCCCCGCCCCCGGCGCTGCCGCGGAACGCCGAGCCGGCCGAACTGGCGTACCAGCCCGCCTTCGACTACGACACGGACGGCTGCTACCCGACGCCCGCGATAGGCGCCGACGGCACGGTCAACCCGGGGCTGAAGCCGACCGGCGCCCTCAACGGCAGCTGCCACGACGCCTCCGACCTCGCGAACACCAACAGCTACTCCCGCTCCACGTGCAACAACGGCTGGTGCGCCTATCTCTACGGCCTGTACTTCGAGAAGGATCAGGCGCTCCCCGGCAGCGGCATCGGCGGGCACCGCAACGACTGGGAGCACGTCGCGGTGTGGGTGCGGGACGGGCAGGTGCAGTACGTGTCGACGTCCAACCACGGCTCGTTCACCGTGCACCCGGCCTCCGAGGTCCGTTTCGAGGGCACGCACCCGAAGGTCGTCTATCACAAGGACGGCATCGGCACGCACTGCTTCCGGCTCGCCAACACCAACGACGAGCCGCCGGAGAACGACCGGCACACCTGGCAGTATCCGCCGCTGGTCGGCTGGAACGGCTATCCGGCGGGGCTGCGCGAGGAGTTGAGCGCGTACGACTTCGGCAGTGCCCACTTCGGTCTGAAGGACGGCGCCTTCGCCTCCCACCTGGCGTCGGCGAAGCCGTCCGGCATCCCGTTCGACCCCGGCGCCTGAACCGCCCGGCGCCCCGGCCGCCGTCACAGCGGTCTATCGTGTCCCCATGTCTGTGCCGGAACTCATCCGTATCGTGTCCCGCGACTCGCCCATGGCCCTGGCCCAGGTGGAACGGGTCCGCGCCGAGCTGGCCGTGCTGCACCCGGGTGTGCGCACCGTCGTGGTCCCGGTGCGCACGACCGGGGACAAGTGGCTGGGTGATCTCTTCGAGGTCGAGGGCAAGGGCGCGTTCACCAAGGAGGTGGACGCCGCCCTGCTGGCCGGGGAGGCGGACCTCGCGGTGCACTGCGTGAAGGACGTGCCCGCCGACCGGCCGCTGCCCGCCGGAACGGTGTTCGCCGCGTTCCTGGCCCGGGACGACATCCGCGACGCGCTGGTGCACCCCGGCGGGCTGACCCTGGACGAACTGCCGGCCGGCACCCGGATCGGCACCTCCTCGGTGCGCCGGGTCGCCCAGCTCGCCGCGGCCCATCCCCGGCTGGAATGCGTGCCGTTCCGGGGCAACGCCAACCGCCGGCTGGAGAAGCTCGCCGCCGGCGAGGCGGACGCGCTGCTGCTGGCGGTGTCCGGGCTGGAGCGCATCGGCCGGACCGACGTGATCAGTGAGGTGCTGGCGCCGGAGACGATGATGCCGCCGATCGGCGCGGGCATCCTCGCCCTCCAGTGCCGGGAGGACGACACGGAGCTGATCGACGCGGTCAGCGGGCTCGGCGACCCGGCCACCCACCGGGAGGCGACGGCCGAGCGGATGTTCCTGCATGTGCTCCAGGGCCACTGCAACAGCCCGATCGCCGGGTACGCGCGGGTGGACCACGGCGGGGAACTCTCCCTGCGGGCCTGTGTGTTCACCCCGGACGGCAAGACCCGGCTGAACGCCCACGAGTGGGCCGGCCGGCTCGATCCGGCGACGCTCGGCACCTCGGTCGCGGTGGCGCTGCTCCGGCAGGGCGCGCGGGAGATCATCGACGGCATCCCGCACTGAGCCCGGACGGGCCGGCCGCCCGCGTCAGGCGGTGCCCGGGTCCGCCTGGTCCTTGAGGAAGGCGCTCACCTGGTGGGCCAGGCCGCACGGGCCGGTACCGGCGGGCGCGGCCGCCGTGGCCCCCTCCACGACCCCGATCCCGCCGGCCCACAGCCGGCGCTCGCTCCACTCCTCCTCCACCCGGAGCTGCACCTGCACGTCCACGTGGGTGAGGGCGGCCTCGGGCGCGGCGGCGAAGACCACGGCGGTGGCCCGGCGCAGCGGATAGACGTCGAAGCCCTCGATGAACTGGGAGTTGCGCCAGTCGATGAAGGCGCCCTCGCCGTCCGGGCCGACCCGGACGTCGATCTGCCCGTCCTCCAGATGGATGCCGTAGTGGCGCGCGCCGCGGTTCTCGACGGTGACCCGGACGCTGAAGTACGTCAGCCCGGCGGCCGCGTCGTCCCGCCCGCGCGGCGGCTCCGCCGCCTCCAGGCGATGGACGCGGACCCGCAGACCGGCATGCTCCTCGTACTCCTGCCAGTCCCCGACCACGTTCGGCTCGTACACGGTGCCCCTCTCGACCCTCGAGAGCTGCTGTCTATCTGTGCGCTCAGCGCACTGTCAAATGAGCGGAATGCGCCGTGGCCAGGGGCTTAACCCCGGCTGATCGGTGATCAAGCGCTGCCCAGGAACAATCCGTCCGCGGCGCCCGCGGCCCGGCGGACGTGCGTGCCGCACATCACGTCCGCGAAGGTGACCGGCGGGCCCGCGCGGCGTCCGCGGGACGAGCCCGGCGAGCCGCGGACGCCGGTCAAGGATATTGTGGCGAATTAGTCGATATGTATGCATTTGTTTTGAGATGCGAGAGAACGGGAAAGCGGACAACAGTGCTTCGGACAGGAGGCACGTCCGTGGGAGCCGGCGCCGCCGGACGCCCCGGCGTCTTCCGGTCCGAGCGCACCTCCCACGGTGTCTGTCCATCCAGCACCTGCCGAAAGAGGTGCGCGCCATGCGTGTCACTGGCAGCACGAAGCCCCACCCCCATGACGACGCCCCGGACACGGGCAGGTCCTTCGAACGGCTGGCGGGGCTGCCCGACGGTCCCGAGCGCCAGGTGCTCCGGGACGAGCTGGTCCGGCTGTGGCTGCCCATGGCCGAGCGGATCGCCGTCCGGTTCCGCGGCCGTGGGGAGGCCCTGGAGGACCTCTACCAGGTGGCCGCGCTGGGACTGGTCAAGGCGGTGGACCACTACGACCCATCGCGGGGCCGCGCCTTCGAGGCGTACGCCGTCCCCACCATCACCGGGGAGATCAAGCGGCACTTCCGCGACCACATGTGGACCCTGCACGTGCCCCGCCGGGTGCAGGACCTGCGCAACCGGGTCCGCTCGGCGATCAAGGAGCTGGCGCAGACCACGTCCGGCCGGGCGCCGACCGTCGCGGAGATCGCCGCGCACACGCGGCTCAGCGAGGACGAGGTGCGTACGGGCATGGAGGCGCTGGAGTGCTTCTCCGCACTGTCCCTGGACGCGGAGGTGGCCGGCACCGACGGGTACGCCCTCGGTGACTCCCTGGGCGCGCCCGACCCGGGGTTCGACCTGGTCGTGGACCGCGCCGCGGTCAAGCCGTGCCTGGCGGCCCTGCCCGAGCGCGAGCGCACCATCCTCTACCTGCGGTTCTTCGGCGGTATGACCCAGAGCCGCATCGCCCAGCAGCTCGGCATCTCGCAGATGCACGTCTCGCGGCTGCTCAGCGGCTGCTTCGACCGGCTGCGCGAGGAACTCCTCGCCGAGAGCCGGGCGCGCTGACGTTACGCCCTACGCCTCCTCGGAGCCCGGCACCCGGATGGGGCCGTACCGGTCCAGGGCGTCCTCCAGCTCGGCGCGGACGTACGGGGGCAGGTCGCCCCGGCGCCCCCAGACGAGGATCATCTCCGCGATGTTGCGCAGCTTGATGTTGGTGTGCTGGGAGACGTCCTTCAGCACCTGCCAGCCCTGGTCCGGCGTGATCCGGCCGAGGGCGACCACCATTCCGATCGCCTGGTCGACGACGGCGTGCGAGACCATCGCCTCCTTCAGCTGGTCGACCTCCGCCTGAAGCGCGGCGACACGGTCCGGCTCGCTCTCCTCCATGCCTCCATCCTGCGCAGAGGCCTGGACCCCTGCCACCCGGGGTACTCGGCGTGCGCCCGACCCCCTCCCGGCCGGACACTGGATCGAGACCGGTGGCCGCCCGGCCCCGAGAGCAGGACGCGACTGCCATGAACCACGACACCCCCGCCGGCGGGCCGCGCAGGGACGACGTCGTCTCCACGCACTCCGTCTTCGGCGCCCCGTGCTGGGTGAGCCTGACCAGCCGCGATGTCCAGGCCACCCAGGACTTCTACACGGCGGTGCTGGGCTGGCGCTGGCGCGGCGCCGATCTGGGCGAACACTTCCGCATCGCCCTGGCGAACGGCGTGCCGGTGGCCGGGATCGCCGCCGTGGCCTCCATGTGGCAGATGGCCGTCGCCTGGACGCCGTACTTCGCCGTGCCGGACGCGGACGTGGCCGTCTCCCGGGCCCGGGAGCGCGGCGGCACGGCGGCGGTCGGGCCGCTGTCCTTCCCGCCCGGCCGGGCCGCGCTGCTCGCCGACCGGGACGGGGCCACCTTCGGCATCTGGCAGGGGGAACTGGTCTCCAACTGGGAGGCGTGGCGGCAGGCCGCGCCGGCCTTCGTGCGGCTGCACACCCGGGACGCCTTCGACGCCGCGATCTTCTACGGGGAGATCCTGGACTGGGCGTCCGGGCTGCCGGGCTGCTGCGAGGTCGAGTACGCGGGCGGCGAGGTGCTGCTGCGCAGCCGCGGCGACGTGGTGGCGCGCATCGACTCGGGCGCGGTGGGGGCCGCCCCGGACCCCTCGGTGCGGCCCCACTGGCAGATCCACTTCGCGGTGACCGACGTGGCCGGCTGTGCCCGCGCGGCGGAGAAGCACGGCGGCAGCGTGCTGCGCGAGGACGAGGACGAGGCGATCCTGCGCGACGCGGACGGCGCGCAGTTCACGGTGACCTCCAGGCGGGGCCACTGACCGCGCCGGCGACGGCCGCTCGCACCTCGCGACCGACCCCGGGGCCCGCGGGGGCCCCGGGGTCGGTCGCGTCGCCGGCCGGTCAGCCGTCGGCGCGCGACGGGCGGGACAGCAGGACCAGGCTGCGGGACTCCACGCGGAGCCTCGTGCCGGCCTTGCGCTCGCGTTCGTCGGGGACGCCCTCGGGGTCGGCGGTGTCGACCAGGGTGGTCCAGCGCTCGCCGAAGGAGTCGTCGGGGAGCCGGAAGTCGACCGGCTCCCAGTAGCCGTTGACGAGCAGCAGGAAGGAGTCGTCGGTCATCCGGCGCCCGTAGGCGTCGCGTTCGGCGATGGCGTCCCCGTTGAGGAACACACCGACCGAGTGCGCGTCGTCGCGCTGCCAGTCCCGGTCCGTCATCTCCCGGGCGTCGGGCCGCAGCCACATCAGGTCGGGCAGCGGCTGCTCGGCGTTGGTCGCCGTCTCGCCGCGGAAGAAGCGGCGGCGGCGCAGCACCGGATGCCCGGCGCGCAGGGCGATCAGGTGCCGGGTGAAGTCGGCGAGGGCGCGCTGCTCGTCGGTGAGGTCCCAGTCCACCCAGGAGATCTCGTTGTCCTGGCAGTAGGCGTTGTTGTTGCCGCGCTGGGTGCGGCCGAGTTCGTCGCCGTGGCAGAGCATCGGGATGCCCTGCGAGAGCAGCAGCGTGGCCAGCAGATTGCGCTGCTGACGGGCGCGCAGTTCCAGCACGGCAGGGTCGTCGGTGTCGCCCTCCGCCCCGCAGTTCCAGGACCGGTTGTGGCTCTCGCCGTCCCGGTTGTCCTCGCCGTTGTCCTCGTTGTGCTTGTCGTTGTACGACACGAGGTCGCGCAGCGTGAACCCGTCGTGCGCGGTGACGAAGTTGACGCTGGCGCGGGGCCGGCGGCGGCTGTGCTGGTAGAGGTCGGAGGAGCCGGTGAGCCGGGAGGCGAACTCGCCGAGCGCGCCGGGCTCGGCCCGCCAGAAGTCCCGTACGGCGTCACGGTACTTGCCGTTCCACTCCGACCACAGCGGCGGGAAGTTGCCCACCTGGTAGCCGCCCTCGCCGACGTCCCAGGGCTCGGCGATGAGCTTGACGCGGCTGATCACCGGGTCCTGCTGGATCAGGTCGAAGAACGCCGAGAGCCGGTCCACCTCGTGGAACTGCCGGGCCAGGGTGGCCGCGAGGTCGAAGCGGAAGCCGTCGACGTGCATCTCGGTGACCCAGTACCGCAGCGAGTCCATGATCAGTTGGAGCACGTGCGGATGCCGCATCAGCAGGCTGTTGCCGGTGCCGGTGGTGTCGTAGTAGTGCGCCCAGTCACCGTCGACCAGACGGTAGTAGGAGGCGTTGTCGATGCCCCGGAAGGACAGCGTGGGGCCTCTCTCGTTGCCCTCGGCGGTGTGGTTGTAGACCACGTCGAGGATGACCTCCAGGCCGGCCGCGTGCAGCGCCTTGACCATGGTCTTGAACTCGTTGACCTGCTGGCCGCGGCTGCCGAACGCCGCGTAGGCGTTGTGCGGGGCGAAGAAGCCGATCGTGTTGTAGCCCCAGTAGTTGGCCAGGCCGCGGTCCTGGAGGACGCCGTCCTGCACGAACTGGTGCACCGGCATCAGTTCCACCGCGGTGACGCCGAGCGCGGTCAGGTGCTCGGTCACCGCGGGGTGCGCGAGCCCGGCGTAGGTGCCGCGCAGCCGTTCGGGGACGTCCGGGTGGGTGGCGGTGAGACCGCGGACGTGGGCCTCGTAGATCACCGAGTCCGCGTACGGCGTCCTGGGCGGGCGGTCGTCGCCCCAGTCGAAGAACGGGTCCGTGACCACGCCCAGCATGGAGTGGCCGGCGCTGTCGGCCGGGTCGGGGCCGTCCGGGGCGCGCTCGTACAGGGAGGGGTGGTTGTCGATCTGGCCGTCGACGGCGCGGGCGTACGGGTCGAGCAGCAGCTTCGCCGGGTTGCACCGGTTGCCGAGCGCCGGCTGCCAGGGGCCGCGCACCCGGTAGCCGTAGCGCCGGCCGGGGGCGACGCCGGGCAGGTAGGCGTGCCAGACGAAGCCGTCGACCTCGTGCATCGGGACGGTGGTCGTGCCGCCGCCGTCGTCGACGAGGACCAGCTCGACGTGCTCGGCGACCTCGCTGAAGAGGGCGAAGTTGGTGCCCTGTCCGTCGAACGAGGCGCCCAGCGGGTAGGGGTGCCCGCTCCACACGGGCACCCCTTCGCGGGACTTGCGGGCGGTCACCGGCTGCCCTCCAGAACGGGGTCCCCGGCGGACGCGGCGAGCGCGGCCACGCGCGGGGCGCGCGGCACCTTCAGGCCGGTGCGCAGGGTGGGTGCGGGGGCGGTGGGCACCAGCGGGACGCGCTGGCCGGCGCGGGCCCGCTGCGAGAACCAGATGATCTTGGCTCCGGTCTCGGCGGCGCAGCAGCCCCAGCCGTCGCTCATGGCGGCGATGTCGGCCAGGCAGGCCCGCAGGTCCTGGTCGGGGCGCAGATCGGGGTCGTCGCCGCCGAAGGCCGTGATGAGGTGCTGACGGTTCCACCACATCTCGATGGAGGTGTGCTTGTCCGTGGCGTGCGCGTCGATCGCTCGCAGCAGCAGTTCCGCGCCGCGGCAGACGGGGTCCACGAGGTTGTCGAGGTCCCAGTGGCGGAGGTGGGCGGCCAGGATGCGGCTGACCTGTCCCACCCGTTCCGGGCTGACTTCCACGTCGAGGTGGTAGTAGCAGGGCACTGCGGTCTTCATCGTCGCTTGCTCCTCACCGGCGAAGCTCTCGCTCCCCTTACCCCGTCCGGGAGGGATCCCGGACACAAAGCGTGAGCGTTCATCGCTTCTGAGTCATCTCTACGGTGCGGCCGCTACGCCATCCGTGCAACACGAACACCCGGCACCCGTAATGGTTGAAGACCCAACAAGACGCTGCGTCGTGGTGCGTGCACCATGAGTGAAAGCCTCGATCGCCGTAACGGTGCCGCGCCTCCCCCCGCGCGGACACCACCCGACCGTCGGGAACGCGCCCGGTCGAGAGCGTGGAAGGTGAACAGGGCCATGCTGCTACCGGCCAAGGCCGAAGTGGCCCGGCAGTTGCGGCGGTACCGGGCGTGGGAGCGCGTGATGCTCGCCTCGCCGTACGACCGCACGGTCCGGGTCGCCTTCGAGGACTCGGGTTACACGCTGTGCGTGCTGATGGGCAAACGCTGCGCCCGCGAGGCCGCGGACGCAGCGGAACGCTATCTGCGCACCAACCCGGTCACCTACCTGCGCGAGCAGGGCGGTCGGCCGCAGCCGCGCCGGACGGCCAGACGAGCGACGCCACCGGAGCGGCGTTCCCCGGCGCCAAGCACCTGACCTGGCACCGTACAAGGCGTTCCTCTCGGGACCGGCACGGGCCGGCCCGACTTCGGATCGCGAAGCCGGGCCGGGTGCCCGGCTTCGCGCACGGCGGAGGTGAGATACATGCGCAGGACCCCGGCCATCGGCCGTGTACCGGTACGTGACGTCCGGCCGGCCGTGGACTGCGGCAGGCGCCCGGCGAAAGCGGTGACCGGGGAGACCTTCCAGGTGACGGCCACCGTGTTCCGCGAGGGGCACGACGCCGTGGGCGCGAACGTGGTCCTGCGCGATCCGAGCGGCCGCAGGGGCCCGTGGACACCGATGCGGGAGCTGTCGCCGGGCAGCGACCGCTGGGGCGCGGACATCACGCCGGACGCCACCGGCCGCTGGACCTTCCGCGTGGAGGCCTGGAGCCATCCGCTGGCGACCTGGCGGCGGACCGCGTCCGTCAAGGTGCCGGCCGGCATCGACACCGGCCTGGTGCTGGAGCAGGGCGCCGAGCTGTACGAGCGGGCGGCGGGCGGCGTCCCCAAGGGCCCCGAGCGGGACCTGGTGCTGGCGGCCGCGCGCGCCCTCGGCGACGACACCCGCTCCGTCCACCACCGTCTGAAGCCGGCGTTGTCGCCGGAGGTGGAGGCCCTGTTGGAGCGGTTTCCGCTGCGGGAGCTGGTGACGGCCTCGGAGGCGATGCCGCTGCTGGTGGAGCGGGAACGGGCGCTGTACGGCGCGTGGTACGAGTTCTTCCCCCGGTCGGAGGGGACCGCGGAGCAGCCGCACGGTACGTTCCGTACCGCGGCGCGGCGCCTGGAGGCGATCGCGGCCATGGGTTTCGACGTGGTCTACCTGCCGCCCATCCACCCGATCGGCACGACGTTCCGCAAGGGCCCGAACAACACCCTGACCGCCGGTCCCGACGACGTCGGGGTGCCGTGGGCGATCGGCTCGCCCGAGGGCGGCCACGACGCCGTCCACCCCGCCCTGGGCACCCTGGAGGACTTCGACTTCTTCGTGGCCCGCGCCGGGGAGCTGGGCCTGGAGATCGCGCTGGACTTCGCCCTCCAGTGCTCCCCCGACCATCCTTGGGTGGACAAGCACCCGGAGTGGTTCCACCACCGGCCCGACGGGTCCATCGCCCACGCCGAGAACCCGCCGAAGAAGTACCAGGACATCTACCCCGTCGCCTTCGACGCCGACATGGACGGCCTGGTCGCCGAGACGGTGCGCGTGCTGCGCCACTGGATGGACCACGGGGTGCGGATCTTCCGGGTCGACAACCCCCACACCAAGCCGGTGGTCTTCTGGGAACGGGTCATCGCCGAGGTCAACGG